>NZ_JBALFV010000053.1:0-101026 GCF_036916735.1 Nostoc sp. | reverse complement strand
TAAAACGTCCGGATGTTCCTATGTTTGTCGCTTAATTGTTTGGCGCGCGGCGCGGTGTAACCGCGCCATTGCTTGTGACAGTTGCGTAAGTCCTGATCAAGACAGAAGAGGAGAACGAGAAGTTTTTAGAAACTGTTGAAGAACTGCTTTATCGTTCCCATCTGACTCCTGAAGAAGATGCTTTGTTGGAATTATTGGTAAAACTGATTGAGGATTTTGAAGAAAAACACTATCAGCTTAATGTTTCAACACCTCGGTCAAGACTTAAGCATTTGATGGAAGCTAGGAGTTTGGAACAAGCTCATTTAGTAGAAATTCTTGGTTCGAGCGAGATGTTTACTAAAATCATTAATGGTGAATTAGAAATCACCAAAGAACAAGCTGAGGCTTTGGGAAAGTTTTTGCACGTTGATGCAAGTTTGTTTATTTGTTGATTTTCTTTTCCCTATACCGCCAAATCTCGACAAAACCCTCAGAGTGCTTAGTCTTTGAGGGTTTTGTTATGTGAAAAATACTGATCTAAAAGTTACCAGTTAAAAGCTTTTTTGATGCCATAAGCTGCCAACCCTATAACAGCACCCGCTGCTACAACTGGAGCGGCTCCAATACCAATCGTAACACCAGCGGCAGGAGCGAGTACACCAATACCCCCTAATGTAGCCGCAGCACTACCTCCTAGCACAGCACCACCTGCTGCAAATCCTGCTGCTTCTCCAAAATTATTGTCATCATTTTTTGTACTCATTATTAACACCTCAATGTTTTCTGTATCTATTCTCTATAAGAGTAGCTTTTTTATCCAATAGTATTCTTACTGTACTGAAGATTTTTTTGTGTAAACTAACAAAACCTTTAGTATATAAGCACTATGAGGGTTTTACTGTAGAGAATTAGCTATATCGCTATAATCCCGCCTCTCTGAACCAGATGTGGTGTGGGTGTTGAGCCGACCTTAAAACTACCGTAGGGAGGGCAGTTAAACCAATAATGTTTTCCCACCAATTGGTTGATAATATAAAGTCATTAGCTGGTTAGCATTTAAAGTTTCTACAGCATAAGCTTTTCCTGTTAAGTCGCTGAATTCTACTTCAAAAATTCCAGGTTCATAAGCTTCTACAATCGTTCCTACTTGACCGCGATGCAATCCCAATTCTAGTAAGTCTTCGGTTAGGGCAACCATATCTAATAATTTCATTGGTATTACCTCATTGCTTAGATTACATAACAGGTGACTAGGCGGGGGAAGCCTTCATTATTACGCACTATCCAAACGCTTTGAATAATTGCTTGTTTATCTGAACGATTCAGGGGAAAATCAATGATATATTTTTGACCGTATGGATTCCTTTTACTAGGGATAGCATCATAATTTGCTACTGCTTGTAAAAGGATCGCTTGTAATTCTTCTGCATCATCTAAATTTAAGTCTAGTGCAGATTTAAATACACGGGCTTTGTGTTTTCCCTCTGGATGTTCTGGGTTGAGACAGTAACCCACGATTTTATCTATTTCAACGATAGCGCATTCACGGTTAGGAAGTTTCATAATACGTTTGCTACAACCTTCTCCGCTTTTTTAACCTGGATATGACCTGTATGTAATACACCCTACTTGGAAAAGACTAAGATTTCATCGCCGGATACTGCTTCAACACCTGCTGCAAATATTGCCCAGTATAAGACCTGGGATTTTTTGCAACTTCCTCCGGTGTACCTACAGCAATCAATTCTCCGCCTTTGTCGCCACCTTCTGGCCCCAAATCTATCACCCAATCAGAACAACGAATTACATCTAAGTTATGTTCAATTACTAATATTGAATTACCTTTATCTACCAATCGTTGCAATACATCTAACAATTTGTGGACATCGTAAAAAGATAACCCTGTTGTTGGTTCATCGATTAAATAGAGTGTCTTTCCTGTGGCGCGTCGAGATAGTTCTGTTGCCAATTTTACCCGTTGCGCTTCACCACCAGATAATGTAGTCGCAGGTTGTCCTAGTTGGACATAACCCAACCCAACATCAAATAAAGTTTGCAAACGAGCGATCGCTTTGGGAATATTCTGGAAAAAGTCTAAACTTTCCTCAACTGTCATTCTCAAAACATCAGAAATAGACTTATCTTTGTACTTCACCTGTAAAGTCTCACGGTTGTATCTTGCACCTTTACAAATTTCGCATTGCACGTAAACATCCGGGAGAAAGTTCATTTCAATAACATTCACACCCTGTCCGCTACAAGCTTCGCAACGTCCACCTTTAACGTTGAAAGAAAATTGTCCGGGTTTGTAACCCCTAGCTTTGGCTTCTACTGTTTGGGAAAATACATCCCGAATCGCATCGAAAATGCCTGTGTAAGTTGCAGGGTTAGAACGTGGTGTGCGTCCAATTGGGGATTGATCGATAACGATCGCTTTATCAATCGCATTCAATCCCTGAATTTTATCCAAATGTCTAGGTAAAGGAACTTTCTTAGTTAAATGGTGTTGCAGAGATGGGTACAGTAATTCGTTAATTAGGGTAGATTTACCAGAACCAGACACACCTGTAATGGAGACGAGTTTACCTAATGGAATTTCTACATCGATATTTCTTAAATTATTGCGATGGGCATTTTTGATAATCAAACTGCGCCCATTTCCTTCTCGTCGTTCTGCTGGTGTGGTAATTACCCGTCTTCCTGATAAATATGCACCCGTCAAAGAATCTTCTGCTGCTAATAATGTCTGAAAATCTCCTTGGGCGATAATATTTCCGCCGTGAATTCCTGCACCAGGCCCAATATCAACAATGTAGTTGGCTGCACGAATTGTTTCTTCATCGTGTTCAACGACAATTAATGTATTACCCAAATCGCGTAATTTTGTTAAGGTTTTCAGCAACCTGCCATTATCTCGTTGATGCAAACCAATACTTGGTTCATCTAAAACGTAGAGAACTCCTGTTAAACCAGAACCAATTTGCGTTGCTAAACGAATTCGTTGGGCTTCGCCACCGGAAAGGGTCATGGCGGGACGGTCAAGGGTAAGGTAATCTAAACCTACATCTAACAAAAATTGCAATCTAGCTTTGATTTCTCTCAGGACTAAATCAGCAATTTGCAACTGGCGATCGCTCAACTGCAATCGATCGATTCTCTCCCGACAATCTCGAATCGATACCCCAGTCAATTCTAAAATTCCATATTGTCCCAACTTCACCGCCAAGGCTTCCGGTTTTAACCGTTTTCCCTGACAAACTTCACACGGTTGATCGACCAAATACTGCTCTAATTTTTGCTTAACTAATTCCGAGCCACCCTCATACTGCCGTTGTAAAATTGGAATAGTACCTTTAAAACTTTGTTTTTTATCTATTTTTGTAGTTTCTTCTTTTTCTCCATACAAAATAGTTTGCTGCTGTTCTTCTGTTAGCTTGCTCCAATTTGTTTGTAATTCAAATCCATAAGCTTGCCCAACACTGTAGAGCAATTCTAAATAATAAGAATTATCTTTTTCTGACCAAGGCGCGATCGCAGCATAAACTGGCGCTTCTGGGTCAGGAACTACCAAATCTGGCGAAAATCTTCTTAAAGTCCCGATACCGTGACAGTGCGGACAAGCACCATAAGGTGAGTTAAAGGAGAACAAGCGCGGCGACAATTCCTCCATTACTGCGCCATGTTCTGGACAAGCAAAGTTTTCCGAAAATACTAATTCTTCTTCTTTTTCTTGTCCATCGTCACCAAGCTGACTCACAAGAATCGCTGCAATCCCACCTGATTGCTTGAGACACGTAGACAGGGAATCAACCAAACGCTCCTGCATACCGGCCTTTTTCACTAAGCGGTCAATTACCACTTCGATGGTGTGGGTAAAATTTTTATCCAATTCAATCGAATCTGACAGGTCGCGGATCTCGCCATCGATCCGCACGCGGACAAAACCTTGGGATGCCAGACTTGACAAAAGCTTACGCTGTGTGCCTTTTTTGCCTCGGACAACAGGTGCCAGGATTTGGAAGCGGGTGCGGTCTGGTAATTCCATAATGCGATCGCACATCTCATCGATTGTCTGGGGTGCAATACAGCGATCGCATATCGGACAATGGGGTTCGCCAGCTCGACCAAACAACAGTCGCAAATAGTCATAAATCTCCGTCACCGTACCAACAGTGGAACGGGGATTATGAGATGTTGACTTTTGGTCAATAGAAATTGCTGGACTTAAGCCTTCAATCGCCTCTACATCCGGCTTATCCAGTTGTCCGAGAAATTGCCGTGCGTAGGCGCTGAGGGATTCTACATAGCGGCGTTGCCCTTCAGCGAAAATGGTATCAAAGGCTAGAGAAGACTTACCAGAACCAGAAACGCCAGTGAATACGATTAGGCGATCGCGTGGCAATTCTAAGTCAATATTTTTCAGATTATGCTGCCTAGCACCCCGAATCCGAATCGTATTCTGGCTGTTGTGGCTGGGGTAGGGAAGATGTCCATTCAAGGATGCTGCTAGCTGTTGGTCTGACATATTGGGCGGCGAAGAAGGAGTTTCTTATGAAACAGTCCTTAATAATACTATCTTTAATCGGTTTATTGTAGAACAGTAGTACTGTTTTAGGACTTACGCAAACTTTACGATTCTTGGCGTTCTTCTCTAACGAGACGCTGCACGTTGGCAAAAGCCTCTGGTAGAGAAGGCGGTTCGATAAATTAAGCTTTTTAGCACTTTTTGCGTAAATCCTATTTATGTTCATTTATACCTATCTATTAAATTCTCCAATTTAAATACAAAAATACCCCTCCAAGACTCAAGGCGAATTTTGCCTATCTTAAGTTCACAGGAGAGGCAGTTTTGACTTCTACCAAAACCGGGGTGAGATTCAACTAAATTGTTCAATAATTCCGCCACCTAACACTTTTTCCCCGTCGTACCACACCGCCGCTTGTCCGGGAGTAATGCTAAATTGGGGTTCATCAAACACCAAACGCACACGGGAGTTTTCCAACGGAATCACTGTCACTGGTGTAGGGTTGGAACGATAGCGAATTAGCACTTCGGCATGAATTGGGGTGGATGGTTCAGCAATAGAAACCCAATTTACCCGCTCTACAGTGCATTCTGGCTGAGTTACTTTAGTGCGATCGCCTACTACTACTTTATTATTTTCCGCATCTAATTCAATCACATACAACGCTTGGGCAGCAGCAATTCCCAAGCCTTTGCGCTGCCCAATGGTGTAGTGATGGACACCATCATGCTGTCCCAAAATTTTGCCCGTGACATCGATAATATCGCCTGTTTTGGGGGCTAAATATTTATCCAAAAATGCCCGCATGGAACCGTTACTTTCCACTAAGCATAAGTCTTGACTTTCTGGTTTATTAGCAGTTTTCAGTCCGTATTCAGTTGCAATGCGGCGCGTGTCAGTTTTTTCTAGTTCGCCCAGAGGAAATATAGTTGCTGCAAGTAAATCTTGAGCCAAATCATAGAGAAAGTATGACTGGTCTTTGTTGCGGTCAACAGCCCTTAATAACTGGTAACGTCCAGTTGCTTCGTTATAGCTAATTTGGGCATAATGACCAGTGGCAATGCGATCACATCCCAATTCTTCACGAGCATACTGCACCATTGACCCAAACTTCACCGTTTTATTGCACTGAGAACAAGGCAAAGGTGTGATTCCAGCACTGTAACCAGTTACCAGATAATCGACAATATGCGTCTGAAAGACATCCCGAATATCCACAACTTGATGGGGAACGCCCAGTTGTTCACAAAGTTCAGCCGCGTCGATCATACCTTCAGAGCAACATTGACCTTTGCCTTTCATTAGCCAAAGAGTCAAACCAATCACTTCATAGCCCTGATGGTGCAGGATAGCTGCGGCGGTGGAACTGTCAACGCCACCAGAAAGACCAACGACGACTTTTTTCATACAAAGCACGACAATATAGCTGCGTGGTTGTCCAATTGTAGCACACACTCTTTCAAAGCCTTGCTACCAAAGCACTTCAGTTTTAAAGCTCCTGAAAGAGCGATGCCGATAGCGACGCGCAAAGCGAGTCCGTGAGCGTCATAGCCCTTCGTAAACATCGCTGTTTACTCCATCATCACCTTTATCTAAGATTAATTACAGATATATTTTTAACCACGCGGATGAGCTAATTTTACGTTAACGCTATATAGTTGCTACAACGGTAAACTAATTAGTTCCTGATGAAATTACTTAAAAATACTTTGACTACTTTCTAAAGTACTATGTCGAGAGGATTACCAAGTCAATTTATTCCGTTTCAGATGCTCCGTCGAAGTTCTAAGAGTTGGAAGCCCACTATAAAACTTCTCCCTTTGTTAATCGGAGGATGGTTACTGCTGATTCCCAATAACAACGTGCTACTAGCTCAAGGAGTCGGTGAAATTTTACCGCCACCGCCAATTCCCTTTGGTCAACAGCCATCACCGCAGTTACAACCAGTACAGGATAGTCAAATTGAGCAGGATTTTCAGCCCTCCCAATCATTGCAAAACAATCAGTCTGGGCAAGATTTTCAGCCTTCCCAACCAATACAAAACAATCGATTTACGCCGAACTTTCAGCCCTCTCAACCTGCACAGTTTAGTCAATATAACCAGAATGAGCGCTACTTAGTTTACGTAGATGGTAGTGATTTCCAAACGCTACAAGCAATCCGTCAGATTGAACCCAGTGCTTACATTCGAGAATACCAAGGCCGGAGTATAATTCAATCAGGTGTTTTTAACAGAGTATCTAACGCCCAACAACGGGTAAATGAGTTACAGTCACGAGGCATATTTAACGTCCGAATTATCAGCTTCACTAACGGACAGGAAATAGATGCAGGTAATGGAAGCTTTAGAGGCGATCGCAATAATATAAATCCTCCTAAGCAAGCCTCTAGATATTATGTGGTTATTCCAACTACTCGAGAACAGTTACCTGCGATCGCAGAACAAATTAGGCAAAATCTAGCCCAATTTAGCCAAGGTTTAGGACAATCTGGCGGAGTTCTTGAAAGGACGCAACCACGAGGGCCACATGTAGCAGTCGGACCTTTCTTTGATAGATTCCAAGCTGGGGAATGGAATAAATATCTGCGAAATATAGGATACAAAAATGCCAGAGTTTACTACGGAAAGTGAAGAAGTTAGGAGCCATTCAACAGTTATCAGTTATCAATTTTTAACTAATAACTGTTCACTGATTTAATTTAAATTTTTCCTTCAATCCAAAATCGCTCGACTAAGTGACTTGTGCCGAGCAGACTTGTACTGAGCGACTTGCCTTGAGCGTACCCCTACGGGGAAGCAAGCTACGCGTAGCGTCTCGTAGAGAAGTCGAAAGGAGTCGAAGTAGCCGAGGTAAGTCGAAGTGCAAAATCTAAAATCTAAAATTGAATCACTCCCGACTCCCTAGATTATTAACGCAGGGATTCAATAATTACTGCTGTTGTAATTAAACACAACAGGATGATTCCCAGTGGAAGCAAAAACTGCTGTAAAAAGTACAGTAGTATGGGTATGATTTGTAAAAAACCTAAGCCACTGGATAAAACATAGGCGATCGCAATACCAACTAGCACTAGCAAGAAATATTTCAAAGATTTAGAAGCAAAGCGAAATAGAAGCGTATCTTGATTTGAATTCATAATTTTACTCACGAAAGTAGCTGATTTGTTAACAGTGAATATTCTTTTTGATTTCCAGTTTAAAAAAGAAGGCTATGGGAAATCCTACCTAGCCTAAAGATTAGTTTTACCGTTTTTGCAGGGGGAATCCTAAATTTTCCCCTTGCCCCCTGCTCCCTTACCTCTTCAGTCATTAATATGGAACAGTGACAAGTAATATCTGTGATTTACTAAGCTTGCAGTAGTAACGCTCTCTAAATCTCTCCTCAACCACGTTTTATTAGCGCTTAACTTAACTTCGCCTGGATTAATTACAAGAGTAATACACTCTAAAAAGCTTTGCAGTCGGATAAAGTAACTTCCTTACCGAGTATGGAAAAGTATTTTGTAGTATGGAAGGTAGGAATAAGTAGTAAAAATATCGTTATAATGAATTACAAATAATACATCAAGTTAGCAAATGGGTGTAGAAGAAGCCTTAGAGTTTGTAGATAACTTGGTTTTTCTCAAAACAGGAAAACATTTAGATAGAACTCAAAGGATTATCTTGAGTCATTTGTGGGAGGATGAAAAGCGGACTTACCAGGATATTGCCAACAGCGTTCGTTATACAGAAGCGCATTTAAAAGCAGTTGGTGCGGAACTTTGGCATTTCCTATCAAAAGTGCTAGGAGAGAAAGTCTCAAAATCAACCTTCCAAGGAGTGGTTCAGAGGTTTAGAACAACTCAACAGTCGCAAAAAATCACCGATATTCCAAATCTAGTGGGCAATGGCACTAAACCCCAAGATTTAGATACTAACTTTGTGGGGCGCGATCGCCAAATAGCCGAACTCCACACCTTATTCAGTCAGGGAGAAAAAGTCATCCTCATCCAGGGTGAAGGTGGTGTTGGCAAAACCAGATTAGCACGCAAATATTTTAAAAGTCAAAAATTTAATTTTGTCCTAGAGCTATGGATGGCCACAGAAATCCAAAACCTTAGTCCTGTAGAGAGTGTGGTTGAAGAATGGCTACGGCGATACTTTAACGAAGAACCGGGAGGAGACTTTGGTATCAGCTTAGAACGACTACGGCGCAAACTCCGAAAACAAACATCTAAAATTGGGGTATTTATCGATAATCTAGAAACTGCTCTCGATAAAAATGGCAAGTTTCTAGAATCTCGTCGTCCTTATGTTGAGCTATTGAGAGTATTAGCAGATTCGGATGTGCATTCAGTTACTTTAGTAACAAGTCGTGAACGTTTGCGCGAGTCTAGTGTAGAGGTTCATCTCTATCCACTCGAAGGTTTAGACGATCAAGCATGGCGAAAGTTTTTCAGCAGTTGCCACATCAATTGTGATTGTACTATTCTCAGTGAAATGTGCAGAGCTTATGGAGGTAACGCCAAAGCAATGCAAATTCTCCGAGGAGCAATATTGACAGATTTTTCTAGTGACATCCATGCCTATTGGCGAGAAAACTGTACAGATTTATTAATAGAAAGAGAGTTAAAAGATTTAGTCGCTAGTCAATTTACCCGTCTCCAAGAAAATGACTTAGAAGCCTATCGCCTCTTGTGTCGTTTAGGATGCTATCGTTATCAAGATATTCCTTCATTACCTATTGAGGGAATTTTATATTTGCTTTGGGATGTACCAGAAAAAAAACGTAGAGGTGTAATTAAAGCTCTGCAAGATTTGTCTTTAATAGAAGCTAAAAAAGGACAATATTGGCTGCATTCGGTAATTCGTGATGAAGCAATAAGTAGATTAAGATTAGTCACTGAAGAATGGGAATTAGTAAACCAAAAAGCTGCGGAATATTGGACGAAACGAGTTACAGCCATCAAAGATATCACGGATGCATTAACTGCTTTAGAAGCTTATTATCACTATGTAGAAATTAATGATTTTGAGCAAGCTGGTGATGTAATTTTACAAGGACGAGGCGAACAGTGGAGTATAGGTTTGCCTTTGGGTTGCTCGTTTTACCAACTGGGACTGCTCCAAAAAAATTTTTCTGTCATTAAACGGATAATAGACGAGGTAAAATCGCAAGAAAGACTAATTAAACTTTACAATATACTAGGCTATACATATCGAATTATCGGATGTATTAGAGAAGCTATAGATTGCTATAAAAAATCAGAAGAGATATTAGACAATTTAGACATTAAGCTAATAAAAATATCTATGATGTTCAATACAGGACTCTGCAAACTTGATTTATTGGAACTAGAAGCAGCCGAAGATTGTTTCAAATCTGTTTGTAACTTAGCTGAACAAGATAGCAATCTTGATAATTACATGGCTTATGCTCAGTGCTGCTTGGCTTTTGTTAAATCATGTTCTAATTCTAAAGAAGAAGCTTTTTATATTGCTGAAGATGCCTTATCTGCAATATCTTCATCAACAAAAGTGACTTTATGGGGAATGGGGCATAGCTTAATAAACCTATGTTTAACCTACAAAAATTTAGGTAATATTAAAAAATCTTTTGATTTATGCCAAAGAGCTATATTTTCTTCCCAAGAAAACAACTTTACTCAGCTTAAGGCTAAAGCTATAACTTGTTTAGCTGGATTATATAGAGAAGAACGAGAATTTGCTAAGGCAGTTTTCCATCATGCAGAAGCGATAGAAATTTTGAATAAAATAGGTGCTAAATCTAATTTAGCAGAGGCTTACTATCAATTGGCATTAACTTATCAGAAAATGGGTGAAATTGACAATAGTAGGGAAAATTTTATGCAAGCGATCGCACTTTTTAACGAAATGCAAGCACCCAAACAAGTTGAGAAGGTTCAAACAGCAATGGAGTGTTTTGAGAAATAAGCAATAGTATGCGAGTTTAATGCTTATTCCTGTTTTTTACTAGTCTAGGAAGTAACAGGTTTGGCGATGACTGGAGAATTCATGGGGCATCGCTCCAAGAGAGGTCTATAAGTATTACAGTATAGTAATTCTAGGCAAAATAAAGCGATCGCTTCTAAAGAGGTTTTATGTCCTTGACCCTTGAAGACTTGGAACAAATGCAGCAACAGCATCCCGACTATCGCATGGAACTAGTCAAGGGTAATATTATTGTTATGAGTCCATCAGGATACGAATCAGATGAAGTTGCAGCCGCGATGATTGCCCAGTTAGATAACTGGGTTAGACCACGCAAACTGGGACGAACAGCAGCTTCTAGTGCTGGTTTCAGATTGCCGAATTCAAATTTACGCGCACCCGATGCCTCATTTGTTTTAGCCCAACGCTTGCGTCGTAGTCCAAAGTCTTTTGCTCAATTGGCTCCCGATTTGACTGTAGAGGTGAAGTCCCTTAGCGATAATTTAGACGATCTTAGAGCCAAAATTCAAGAATTTCTGAGTTTGGGAACTAAGATAGGAATTTTGCTCAATCCAGATGAGCGGATTGTTGAACTTTATAACTTTGGGCAAGAGGCAATAATACTTCGTGATGGCGATATTTTAAAAGTTCCCGAACTGCTCCCAGGATGGGAAGTACCAATTGCAGATTTGTGGCCTCCAGAGTTTGACTAGGATAGTGATGAAAACCACAGGGAAAGGGAACCCATATTTAAAAATAGGAGTAGCGATGGCTAATCCGAAAAAAAGGATAAAACTATCAAAATTTGGCAACTGCCATAGTGATTTAGTCCCGGATTCACTAAGGGACGGTAGAATATACCTAATTTTCGTAGCTTCAAAAGCCAAACTATGACGATGCATTCCACACTCCAAAGTGCATTTACTAACCGCCGCGTTCTAAAAGTGATTAGCGGCTTGAATAACTTCGACGCCGCTAGCGTCGCTGCTACTGTTAAAGCTGCTGAATTTGGTGGTGCTACTTTTGTCGATATTGCCGCCGATGTAGCCTTAGTTCAACTAGCTAAAAGTTTGACAAATTTACCAGTTTGTGTATCAGCAGTAGAACCAGAGAAATTTGCGCAAGCTGCCGCAGCTGGTGCTGATTTAATTGAAATCGGGAATTTCGATTCCTTCTATGCTCAAGGACGCCGCTTTGAGGCTCCAGAAGTGCTAGCACTGACTCAGCAAACCCGCGCTCTCCTCCCGGAAATTATTCTATCTGTTACCGTTCCCCATATTTTGGAACTAAATCAACAGGTACAGTTAGCAGAAGAACTGGTGAAAGCTGGAGCAGATATTATCCAAACTGAAGGCGGTACTAGCAGTAACCCAGTTCACGCTGGAACACTAGGATTAATTGAAAAAGCTGCTCCCACCTTGGCAGCAGCTTTTGAGATTTCCCGTGTGGTGTCAGTACCAGTGTTGTGTGCTTCAGGTATTTCTAACGTTACTGCACCATTAGCGATCGCAGCTGGTGCTGCTGGCGTTGGTGTTGGTTCAGCCATCAACCAACTCAATAGCGAAATAGCCATGATTGCTGCTGTGCGTGGCTTAGTAGAAGCCTTAGCGACAGCAAGCGCAGTAATGAAATGAGTTATGAGTTATGAGTTATGAGTTGAAAGAACTTATTCATTCCTAACTCCTAACTCCTAACTTTTAATTCATAATTTCTTTCACTGCATAAATCACCTGGTCTTGCTGTTGTTGTGTCAGTTCTGGGTACATAGGCAAGGATATAACTTCATGGCAAGCTTGCTCTGCTACTGGTAAGTCCCCAATTTGATAGCCCAGGCTTTGATAAACTGGCTGCAAATGTAAAGGGTGGGGATAGTAAATCATCGAACTCACGCCCTGTTCTTGCAATTGACTACGTACCCAATCTCGATATTTGGCACTAGAACCATTTCGCCCTTCGCCGGATATACGAATAGTGTATTGATTCCATACCCCAATACCCTCGGGTAATTCTTGGGGTGGGACAATTCCCGGAACTTGACTAAGGAACTGATAGTAATAATTGGCGATATCTCGTCGGCGATCATTCCAAATATCTAAATAACGTAGCTTAATCTGCAAAATAGCTGCTTGGAGAGCATCCAAACGGCTATTTACACCAATTTCTTCATGTAAATATCTAATTCTACTGCCATGATCTCGTAGTATTCGCAGTTTAGTGGCGATCGCTGGGTTATTAGTCGTTATTGCCCCGCCATCGCCGCAACCACCAAGATTTTTGGTAGGGTAGAAACTAAAGCAACCAATATGTCCAATGCTTCCTACTTTTTGATTAGCCCACATTGCGCCTGTAGACTGAGCGCAATCTTCAATTATTGATAAATTGCGAGACTGAGCGATCGCCATCAATGATGTCATATCCACAGGTTGTCCAAATAGGTGAACCGGGATAATCGCTTTAGTTTTCGGTCTAATCGCCGCCGCTACTTGCTCGACATCCAAATTAAACGTAGTAGCGTCAATATCAACGAAAACAGGCTTTGCCCCCACAGCACTAATTACTTCAGACGTAGCAATAAAGGTGAAAGGCGTTGTAATCACTTCATCGCCTGCACCAATTTCCAAGACTCGTAACGCTAAGTAGAGCGCATCAGTACCAGAATTACAAGCTACACATTCAGTAACAGTATTATAAGCAGCAAACTGTTGTTCAAAGCCTTCGACTAAGGGACCCCCAATATAGCGGCCAGAAGCCAAAACCTCTAAGACAGTTGCACTTACTTCTGCTTCGATGGTGGTGTATTGCTGCTTGATATCAAAGGCAGGGATAGGATTTACACTTTGGATCATGAGTTCTTATTTTATTGGGAGATACAAAGGATGCACTTCGAGAGTCAATTTTTGCTAATTGAATTGTTAATCAAAAAGGAGCTACTAAAAGACTATCGTTCAAGATACGCATCTATTAGGGTTTTTACTTAAATTGTGGCCCCAGGAACTACCGCAAATTTAATTTACAGATAATAAGCATACTAGGTGTTTGCCATGTTAAGGTTGTACCATTTTTGAATTTTGAATTGATAAAAGTGATATATATCAACCAAGATCCAACACATCGGATCAAAGTTCCTCTTGTGTGGGCTGCTTTGAGAAGAAGATACCAGGAGATAGAAAACCCATGCAAGAGTTGATTAAGCTGGATTTCGTGGATTTAGCTATTGCTGTGGCATTGATGGCGATCGCCATTGGTTTATCTGCCTGGGAAAAATTAGGACTAGAGTTAAACTTAGCCCTTGCTACTGGGAGAACCATTTTACAACTACTTGTATTGGGATACATTTTAGATTTCATCTTGGCTTTGGACAATGCTTGGGCAGTTTTGGCGATATTAACAATAATGCTGACAATTACGGCGATTGTCGCACGAAATCGCATTACTCTAAAAATTCCTTATGTATTGCCTTTGGTGTGGGGTGCAATTTTAATTAGTACCGCCCTGACAGTGCTTTACACTAACTTCTTGATCATTCAACCAGAAAGATGGTATGAACCACAGTATGTAATTCCCCTAGCAGGGATAGTCTTAGGTAATGCTACCAATGCAGCTGCGATCGCAGGCGAACGTCTTGTCAGCACCATTAATTCTAGCCATCTCGAAATCGAAACCCATTTGAGCTTAGGCGCAACACCTCAGCAAGCAGTTAGCCAATATCGCAAAGATGCCATCAGAGCCGGATTGATTCCGACTATCAATCAAATGATCCTCATCGGTATGGTGGCAATACCAGGAATTACCACCGGACAGCTATTAACTGGTGTGAAACCTCTAGATGCTGTATCCTACGAAATTTTGATTATGTTTATGGTGGCTTTTGCTAACTTGTTGACAACAGTTTTAGTCACGAAGGGGTTGTGTCGTCAATTTTTCAATTCCGCCGCGCAGTTAGTCAGGTAATGACATTTTTAATAAAAGGTAAATTAGAATGGCATTTAGTAATTACAAAAGTATTAGCGCAGTAATTAAAAAATTTCAAATCAAATATGTACAGTGTAATTTTATACTAGAAGTGGAGTTTCCACTTAAACAGGCTTTCAAAGAAGAATTAGATTTGTTATTTACCGATGGAGTTATTGATAATTCTGAAGATGCTATTTGTGAAAATCTCATCTATCCAGTATTGAAAGAAGTATGGAAAAATTATCGAAGTAAATTAACACTTTGGAGTCATGAAACATTAGTTTACGATGAAGATTTATCAGGCGTTCCAGATTATACGGTAACACAGCGAAATCCTTTGGGTACGATTGTTTTTGATAAACCTTATTTTTTGACGGTTGAAGCTAAACAAGACAAATTTGAAGAAGGCTGGGGTCAGTGTTTAGCTGAAATGATCGCAGTCCAGCGAATTAATGATGATTTTGCCACTGATATTTTTGGGATTGTTTCTAACGGGAAAATATGGCAATTCGGAAAGTTGATTGCTGATGTGTTTACTCGGAATAGAAATTTGTATGTAATTCAAGATTTAGATAAATTATTTGCGGCGGTTAATTATATTTTTCAACAATGTGAATTAAAAACACAAAAAGTCCCCTAGCTGGGATAGTTTTAGGTAATGCTACCAATGCAGCTGCGATCGCAGGCGAACGTCTTGTCAGCACCATTAATTCTAGCCATCTCGAAATAGAAACCCATTTGAGCTTAGGCGCAACGCCCCAGCAAGCAGTTAGCCAGTATCGCAAAGATGCCATCAGAGCCGGATTGATTCCGACTCTCAATCAAATGATCCTCATCGGTATGGTGGCAATACCAGGAATTACTACCGGACAGTTACTAGCTGGTGTGAAACCTTTGGATGCTGTATCCTATGAAATTTTGATTATGTTCATGGTTATTTTTGCTAACTTGTTGACAACACTTTTAGTCACGAAGGGATTGTCTCGTCAATTTTTCAATTCCGCCGCGCAGTTGGTAAGGTGAAGAAATTAATCCACTAGCAGAAACAGGGTGTAGTGTTCTAGATTGCATTGTGCTGTCGTTTGCGTTAGCGTTGTGTAGCAAGGGTTTGCTGATTTATTTAATTATCCAATACCTACTTTTAGACGACATCTGTTTCTTTAGAATATTATTTTATCACTCTGTCAATGCGTAAGTTCTAGATATGTTCATGTACAACTTGTTTACTTTTTTTCACACAGTTTGGTTTTATTGCGCCCACTTACTTATATAATTATTTTGGACAGTAATGTTGTGAATTATACATTTAACGATTTGATCGCAATTTCAAACCCCAACAACGCTACGAATTTATCGAAGAAGGGAACAGGGAATAGGAAAAAACTGTTTTGTATCTGAGAGCGATCGCTAATCGAAGCAAACAGTTTATTCCTTCTTAAGAGTTCCCTACCTCTACGAGTGATTAAGGAATCAAATCGGATTGCTATATATGTCGCTTGAAGTTTCTCAGTACTTTTTTCTTTGAACTGGGTAATCTAGCTTCACCCGCACTGTTTGCACGCCCTCTTCAACCGTCGTCTCAATCACATGTGGTTCGCACACTGTAGGAATGACACTGATTTGTCCACTGCGTTCAAGGCGTGCTATTTTTACCTGGCTTGGATCTGATAAATGAGCATTGCTGCGTAAAGATGCGATCAAATCGGTTTGGCTGACATGGGCTTTTTTCAAATTATTTGATTGAATTTCCCCATCTTGAATTAGGATTAGCGAGTTACCAGTGATGATTTGGCGGAAACTGGGGGAGCGATCGCTAATCAAAGCGAACAGCCGATTCATGCCCACCAGCACAAAACCTACACCTATGGTTCCCCAAAATGGTGCCGAGCCATTAATTGCACGGCTTAACAACGAGCCGAAGGTGATACTAAGAATGACATCGAAATCAGTAAACCTACCACTAAAGCGGCGATCGCCTGATAAACGCACCATCATTAGCCCTGCTATATATATGATGATGGCACGTAGTCCCATCTGTAAAAAAGTTAGCGTCTTTGGCTCTGCACCTAATCCTAATGTCCAGTTGATGCTGTCCCACAACTGTTGATTCATCAAATATCATCCTTACAATATGTTCAGTTATTACTTCCGGTTAATTTGAGGTGCAACCTGACCGTAATTGAGTGCAGCGACTAAAGACACTCCACCGATAATGTTGCCTAACAGCGCTGGGATCATGAATCTACCGAAATACTCTCCCCAAGTTATCGCTTTGGTTGTCACAATGTACAACACCTCAACCGAGCCAGCAATGATGTGTGCCAATCCGCCGATTCCTACTAGGTAGGTAAGGATGATAATAATTGCTATCTGTGAGGACTCAGCACTAGGAAGCAACCACACCATTAAAGCAATTAACCACCCAGCAAAGATGCCTCGTTCTAGAATCACCCAGGATTTGGCTTCTATTGCCTGTAAGCTAATTTCGGTAAATGCTTGTCGGACTTCAAAGGTAAAAATTTCAGTATTACTTATAACCCAAGCAAATATTAGCGCCCCAATCAGATTAGTAACTAAGACTATTGTCCACAGCCGGAGGACTCGCATTAGAGTTTTACCATTGCGTTGATTTAGTAAAGGTAAGATGACAGTTAAGGTGTTTTCTGTGAACAACTGCTGCCTACCCAAAACCACAATCAAGAAGCCAACGGTATAGCCAAGATTTGAGATGAGTGACCGCCACGGTTGATCGGGTAAACTTGCGTGTATTAAACCTTCAGCAACTAACGAGAATCCCATAGAAAGTCCGGCTGCTAACCCAGACCAAGCTAGTGCCCACATCGGACGGCGCAATTCCTGCTCACCTTCTAAGCGAATTACCTCATGAATGACAACAGCCTTAGCACGACCGCGTTCTTTAATCTCCTTCTGCTCAGAATCGCTCAAGTCAAGATCGCGGGAACGGGATTCAAGTAATTCTTCCTCCCGCCGTGGTTCCCTGCTTCGTCTCATATACCAATTGTCCTTGAGTTAGATTGCTTTATTCAGAATCGCGGTTGTTTGTTTCAACGGGACAGTGTTTAAATCTCGGCGTGCAGGGCTTTAATTTAAAGCTTAGAAAATAGAAGTCTACCTACTAAAGTAAATATCTGTTTTTCTCCTAACAGCCCCACATCTGTTGTGCTGTTATCGATAAGGACTCTGTTCTGTTTGCTCATGCATATACGAGTGAACCGCTTCCATGATGCGATCGCTGTTGCTGGCTTGTGCTAGAGTTTCATTGCTAGCTGATGTGAGAATAAAACCAAAGCCCACCTTGGCACACAGGTCTAAAATTGCGTAGAGTCCAGTCTCAACACCAACATTGATCGCGCGGAACCCTTCCGGCCCGAAAATCCATACAATTGGATAACAAATCCACAACACGATAAGTACATTTCTCAGCGTCTGGAATAGCTTGTTCACCTTGCCATTCCGTCTTTTCGCACTAACCGAGAACTCAGTTAATAATGATGCTAATATGGCTAGGAAAGCACCAGAACTAATGATGTACCACAGGTAATTGTTAGGCGTTCTTGCAAGAGTTGCAATTAAGCCTGTTAAAATCATAAATATATCTGCACCTATTACGCCTACAATTAATTTGGGACGCAACCCAGCTATCACACCCAATTCGAGTAACAGCAGCGGCGTAGTTACTACCCAGTCTAAGTAGCGTCCCACGAATACTTCACTTTGACCATTAAAATCCCTGAGAACAGTTTCACCCAAAATCATTGTCAGGTACATTGCAGCTGCCCAAAGCGTAATGAAGAGGCTTTCGAGGGGAAATTCCATTCCTTCTTTACGCCGCATGGTAGTTGCCTTCAAGCCAAAATAGACACTGCCAATGACCATGCCAATAAAGCCAACCCACAGCCAAAACTGAGTCATATTATTACCAATCAAAGATTTATTGTGACAACTATGTTGTTGATAGCTGTGACTTTAATTTAGAGAATGGTTATAGCTCTTGCCTCCTACTATTGAGAGAAAAAGTCTCTATAGCTCAAGAAATAGAAAAATTTTCTAATAAATAATTAGAATTTGTCATTGACAAAGAATACAATATGTGTCGATAAAGGATACGAAAAAACAAGCGATGTCTAGGTTGGGCTATGCCTAAGCTAGTTACAAAAGACTATATTTTTAACTTTTAACTCCTCACTCATAACCTTTCTACTTACCCGCCTAAAGTCCGCGTATAAATTACCTGACCTTGGAAATCATAGAGAAAAAGGGATAGGCTAGCATTGTCACTAATTACAGCTAAGGCTTCCCGTAAGATTTGCAAGTGATTGGTAATATCAACAGCAGTATTCGAGTTCTTGGAATAAGGATTAGCCAAGTTATTTTGTCTTATTTGGTCATACTCAGGAGTTAGCCGGACAATAATTCCTGCATTATCTATGCTAAAGGTGCAAATCCGAATTCTGTTAATACACGTTTTATACAAGTCAGTGCGAGTTTGCTGCAAAGTACTAACAACTTGTAGTTTTTCTTGTGCTTGTTTGAGGGCTGTTGAGTAAGGTTCGATAAGAGATTGAGCTTGAGTATAGTACAAGCTATCTTGAGAAATCTTTTTTGCAGTTTGCAAAGCTTGATCCCAGTATGTTGTTGCTGCTTGCCATTGGTTTTGTTGCTCATATACTTTGGCTTGCTTGGCAGTACTAACAGCTTGTTGGTAGGCTTTAACAGCTAATCGTTCTTTAGTAGTGCGATCGCTTGCCGCTACTAACTTAGGTTTATAATCTACCAACAGCTTTTTGGCTTCTTGGTATCCAGAGCTAGTTAGGGGAATGCTATTCAAGGCATTAATGGCCACTAGCCAAGTAGACTGCGCTTTTTGCCAGTCATTCAAAGATTTAGCAGTAGCTTCTTGATTCTGGGCTGCATTAGCTACAGCTTTTGCTGCCGTTAGTTTTTTTAGCCATCTTTCCTCCGTAACTATCTGCTGATTTACAGCGTGCAAACGGACACGATAATTAAGTAATTTTCCTTGCACCAGTTTATAGAGTTCACTAGTGGAACTTATTGTTTCTAGTGGCGCTATAGCCTGTCGCCATAAGTGTTGCGTAGCTTGTAATTCTTCTAGGCTATATGCAGGAGTTTGAACTTTTTGTGTCGCCAAAGATCCCATCTCCAGAGCCTTGACCACCTGGCTGATTTTTTCTGACTGTTCAGACAAACTTGCTTTTAGTTCTTCTGACACTTGGTAACGAGGCGACCAACTAGGAATTGCATTCAAGGCTGCACTGGCTGCTGCAAGTTGTTGTTGTACAGCTACTAATTCTTTTTCAGACTTGGCCCGGCGCATCAGTTGCGGGGATTTTATTTTTAATTGTTCGGCATTTTGTATTTCTTTACACTCAGACATCACACAAGGGCGAGTCAATAAGTAAGCACCCCCGCCTAAAACTACAACTCCCACCAAAGCTGCACTCAGTAAGATAGATTTGATTTGAGATGCTGGCTTTGAAGTCGGCAAATTCGGCGCATCTGCAAACGGGTAAAACAGTTCCTCCTCATCAGTCTTATCGATTGATCGAGAATAAGTAATAGCTGATGAAGAAAGGGTAGAAAAGTATTGCCCTTCTACTCCTCCTACCTCCCCTGCTCTCGCTACCTCCCCTACTCCCCCATCTCCCCATCCCACCCTCTGCTTCAGAGCCAAGAGACATTTCGCATAGGGGAGTTGTTCACCAAAAACTCTAAGGAAACATTGCACTCGCTGCTCTCTATGGGGTGCTAGAGATTGAAGTACTTCCTCTATTACTGTAAAGATTATCTGACTATCAACTATTATATCTGATTCGTGTTGCGTTAAAATCATTAGCCCGTCTTTATTGACAGCACACTTAACCTCGAAGACTTGAGCTGTTGAGACTTCTGCAAGCAATTGTTTCTGCAAAGTTTTGGCTAAAAGCTGTAAATCTTCCTGCTGGACTGCTACTTTCATAGAGCTTTCCCGCTTAATTTCTATATTGTTTTGATTATCTTTAAGAGGACGAAATGAACTTTTTAGGTTTGTTGAGTGCAAATGCACAGTTTAACCAACTACAGCCTAAAAATCTGAACGACCAACGTTCTAACATACATTCGGACTTTTCACCAAAAATAAAAAAAGCAATTATTGTTCGCGTCGCTACATTTTTACACTGCTAGATGCAAAGTTAAATTATCTGTCTTTAGATGTAAATTACAAATAAAAAATGGGAATAATAGAATTTTTGAGTATTTTACCTGCATTATGTCGGGACAACAAAATACACAGGAGTTAATGCTCTGCAAGATTCTAGTTGCACAGTTGTGACAAATTTATCTAAAGGTTAAGGAAATGATGCGAAGTCAGAGGGTTTTGACAGAAATAGTACTTATCTTCTATGCTAGGAAACTTACTGAAGAGATAAATTACATGTTGTGACTCTAGCACCAACAGGTTGGCGAGCAAAATTAATGTCCCTCATTGGCTGAAATCGATAAAATTGATTCGTGAAAAATAAATTTTTATAGCCGCCAAAAGCTTAATTCTAAAATAAAAGTGCTGCAAGATATTAAGACAGCACTAAGCAAAGGCTGGGAAAGTGTGAATACAAGGTGTATCAATGGATTTATTAGAGTACCAAGTTAAAGAGTGGTTTGGCAAGATAGGCATTCCTGTATTGCCTTCCCAACGAATTGACCATCCCACAGATTTGAAACGTTTAAAAATTCGCTTTCCAATTGTACTAAAATCTCAAGTACATGGAGCGGAACGGGCAAAAGCAGGTGGAGTCAGGTTTGCGGAGACTACAATTGATGCGATCGCAGCTGCTCAAAATATCTTTAGTTTACCAATATGGGGCGAATTGCCAGAAGTTGTGCTGGCAGAATCTCAATACGACGCCAATCAGGAATTTTATCTTGCAGTGGTTTTAGACACTGCTGTTTGCCGACCAGTACTTTTAGGTTGCAAAGAAGCAGACATCGATTGGGAATCGGCTGGCGAAAAAATGCACCATGTTGTCGTGGAACAGGAATTCTCACCATTTTATGCCCGACGACTGGCTTTGAAAATGGGTTTGCAAGGCACGCTGATGGAGTCCGTAAGCAGCGTTCTCCAGAAGATGTACCACTTATTTGTGCAAAAAGACTTGGATTTAGTCGAAATCAATCCCTTGGCAGTCAGTGCTACTGGTCAAGTTATGGCTCTTAATGGTAAAGTCAGGGTCAACGAACGGTCGATCAAGCGTCATCCCGACCTGGCCCAAATGGCGGCAAAAATCATTAGCCGTCATAGCAGTACTGAAATAAATGGTATATTGGGCGACTGGGATGGTGTGAAAATGCACGGTAAAATCGGTATTTTAGGTAATGGTACTGGTTCAGTAATGGCAACTTTAGATTTAGTTGCTAATGCCAGTGGCAATCCAGGTGTTTGTTTGAATTTACGTCATGCTTACCTCACAGATACTAAACCAACTACTTTTTGTGATCGCCTAGAGACAGGTCTAAAAATTCTCGAGGCTGATAACAGCATTCAAGTAATATTAATTAACTTTCTAGGTAGCATTCCTCAAACAGAGGAAGTAGTTGAAATTATAGCCAGGTTTGTGCAGCAAGACAACAACGAACTTAACTCCCAGGTTGTGCATTCTAATGGTAGTAAAAGTCGGCGAGAGCAGAATTTTTCACCCTTAGTTGTTCGTCTTGCCGGATCAGAATTTGATGCTGCTAAAAAGTATTTAGCAACACTAAAAACCTACAGCAATGCACTTCTGGTTGTAGAAAATTTAGATGAGGCAGTAGCGGCAGCAGTTCGTCTGGCTAAACCAACGGCTAATAAAAGGTAATGAGTGTCACTTCGTTCAAATTCAAAATTAAAAAAAATTGAATTAATACGACACTGTAAATATGTCGTTTTTACACCCAGTGCCTTAGACCACTGGGTTGCCAAACTTACGGTAATTTTTTATGAACTTAACGCCAGACAGTAAAGTATTAATTCAAGGCTTTTGTGAATTTATATCAGGCACTCATGTTGCTCAAATGAAAGCTTATGGTACGAACTTGACAGCCGGTGTCAATCCTGGGTGTGGTGGACAGGAACTGCATGGGCTGCCAGTATTTGATTTAGTTGAGGAGGTAATAGAACAATTTGGGGTAATTGACACGACAATTATCTGTGTCGATCCTTATGATGTGCTAGATGCGGCATTAGAAGCGATCGCATCTAATATTCGCCAAATCATTATTATCACTGCTGGCGTGCCGCCTTTGGATATGGTGCAATTACTCCGCAAAGCCGAAGCCTGTGAAACTTTGGTAATCGGGCCAAATAGTCCGGGGATTATTGTACCGGGAAAAATTCTTTTAGGTACTCAACCTAGCGAATTTTATACTCCTGGGAGAGTGGGGATCGTTAGTCGTAGCAGCACCCTTACCTACGAAATCGCCTACGAATTAACAAAAGCAGGTTTGGGACAGTCGATTAGTGTGAGTATTGGTAGTGATGCGATCGTCGGTTCCTCCTTTCTTCAATGGCTGCAAATTCTCGATGAGGATGAAACTACAGAGGCGATCGTTTTAGTTGGTCAACCTGGCGGTGGTAGTGAAGAAGCAGCAGCACGGTACATTACCGAGGCAATTGATAAACCAGTAATTGCCTACATTGCAGGTAGACTTGCACCACCAGGAAAAACTTGGCGTCAAACTGGGACTTTAGCAACGGTTATCGGACGCGATCCTAACTTTGGCACAGCCCAAAGTAAATTAGCTGCTTTAAAAGAAGCGGAAGTTCCAGTAGCTGAACGTCCTTCTCAGATTCCAGAATTATTGAGAAAGGAAATTAGCTGAAATCAAATATTTAGATCGCGTAGAGCTAGACGAATTTGCTCCAAACGCCTGTGATTAACACCAAGATCCGACTCTCCCATGTGAGCTGCTGATCGCACATGAATTAGTGATTCATTGGGAGGGAAAGTCGTAGTCAAGTCCAGAAATTGGATAATTTATTTTTTGGAGTTCCCTTATATTGATAAATTTCATTCTCCGCCCAAGTTGAACAGACAGTTGCAGCTTGAGTTGGAGATATAAACCCCAAAATTAAAATTAAGACAAATACAATTGTAGATATAGATATGTATTTGAGCATGACCGTCTCTTAATTGTAAAAAAATTGACTTTTGTTAGACTCTTATATAAACACAATCATCCAACCACAACTCTTTTAACACCTAAACCCTTAGTCTTTAAGGTGATCTAAAGCACAATGTAATAAGTATTCATAATAAAGAATTCAAAAAGGTAAAATTATAAAGAACCGTCAGAATGTAATCATGTCAGCTATCCAAACAACTGTGGTTCTTGCGATGACGGCTGATGGAAAAATTAGCGCCGTAGATCCTCAAGCCCCTCGTGATTCCGATCCAGTAGATCAAGCACATTTAGAGTATCAAGCTTCCATTGCCGATTTAGTCTTGGTAGGAGCAGGGACGATTCGGGCTGAGGGGGTAACCTATACAATTCGCAATCCCGAACTTTTGGCAGCACGTCAGGTTCGGGGTCAGTCTTCCCAGCCTGTTACCTGCGTTGTCTCAGGTTCCCTAGACCTATCGCTGGACTTGCCTTTTTTAAGCCAGGACATTGAGCGATGGATATTTACAACACGGACTGGTTTAAAGCGTAATTCTGATGCAACAAGCTTGCAAAAGCAGGCTGAATTAATCGATTTGGGAGAGACAGATATAGACTGGGATCGGGCCTACAGCTTGATGGCAGAGCGGGGTATTCACAAAGTGATTGTTTTGGGAGGCGGCTCTTTAACAGCTGCTTTAATAAAGGCAGGGCGAATTGACGATTGGTGGTTGACAATTTGGCCTATCATTTATGGAGGAAAAAACGCCCCTAGCCCAGTGGAGGGAGAGGGTTTTCTTCCCCAAGCTGCTCCTCATCTCCAACTCGTTGAAACTCGTCAGGTTGGAAGTCAGTTGTTTTTAAACTACCGCATACTCAATTAAAAATGCGCTGCCAGAATTAAGGGACTTGCAACTAAAAAATATTTTATCGGTGTGTAGGTAGAGGGGCAGGGAGCAGGCTTGCCGTGACTTGTACTGAGCGTAGTCGAAGTAGGGAGTGGGCAGTAGGGAATAGGGAATTAGGCTTTTGAAGTTATATCGAGCTTTTTCAGAAATCAAATATTAGTTCTATAGTACAGAAATGCGATGTTTGGCTTGCACTATCCCCGATACCGTTCGCTTAAGGAATTTCTTGGTTGAAGTAAGGAAGAAAAACGAACTGCATACTCCTACAAAGAAGCAAGCTACGCGCAACGTCTCGTTAGAGAAGGATGCAAAGAACACAAAGAAAGAAATTAAAAAGGTTTGGCGCAGCCTCGCGAAGAAATAGTATCAACAAAATAACCCTCTTTCTTCAAGAGCCTCCCCTACCTGCCCTGCTTCTCCTACTTCTCCTGCTACCCCTACAACTGAGTAACAGTGTTGCATAAATTTTTAGATTGCCTCAGTTAAATATATATCTGTTCAAGTTTGTCCTGAACTTTGCTCTCGATTGATTTTTTCAGTTCTTCCGCTCAATTAGCTCACCCAAATGGGTGAGGAATAAACCAACCACTCAGGTGACCTGAGCGCAGGAAGTTGAGACTGATAAAAAATAAGACTCTATTACTCAATAACACCAATTGCACTTTACTCTAACTAAGAATAGTCTTATGAAATTCTCCAACCTGATTGATTCTATACTTATTGTTGGTTCAATTGCTTTATTACCTGGAATCGGTGGCGCTCAAATAGGTAGTAACAATAATGGCGAATCTATAGCTATAAACTCTAACAATTTATTCACTCATTTTACGAACGTTAGCTACCTCAAACCCTTTGATGCTGCATTTCTAGCTTATCAAGGTAACTTGAAAGCACAGGGTATTCCTAGTGGTAGTGCTTTGGTTTCTCAATACCAAATAGGAAGCCTGACTGCACTAGATGTCGTCAAAGCTGCTGTCAATGCTAAAAAGTTACCACCACAAACTTTGAATGATACAGGTTACCTAAATGCCGTTGAGTCACAGCTGACATCATTCACCAACACTAATAATTTATCTTACTAAGTACAGCGTTGCAGAGGTTCGTAAAGGATTTATAAAATGCTGTACTATCATCTCGTTGCTTTGATAAGAAAATGCTTCACAAAGCAGGAAAAGCTACTGTCTTCCCTTAATCACCATCCCATTAACAAAAATTACTTTAACCCCTTCAACCTTGGAGGGGTTTTTAATTGGTGCTACGCTTGCTCTAGCATTGCTCCCTTTCCCCAACGCACCTTTTCATATTTAACGCGATCACCCCTTGCTGTGCTTCATGCAGTGTGTTCAAGCCTAGCGTTTACTTTTGTAATGCTTGTATAGCAAGACTTTTTCCTCTGACAAGGTGCGTAGGCGCAGCCCGCACTTCTCTACGAGACGCTCTTGCTAGCTTGCTTCCACGTTCGCAAAGCGTGCCGTAGGCAAGTGGTAGACAAGCTAAGTGACCATCAAAGATATCGCTTCTACAGTCGCATACCATATCACATAGATAAAAAAATGGTCGGGTAATAAATTATTTACTGTTCTATCAAATTAACGTTGTTAAATTACTCAGCAGGTGTACTTCTCACCTCCAAGCTGTGTTAGATATTGCGACGCGAAACGGGAGTATAGATACGTTGCTAAAGCTTTCTCCAGAATCTCCTCTATTTATTGTATTAATTATTATTAGTTTTCTAGTAGTAACTTTTTCAACTTGGCTCTCATCTAAACCATTCGTTTTAAAACCATTTGGGCTTAATGATATTATCCAGCTACTTACGTTACAATTATTTATTTCTTTATTGCTCGAACGTTCTTTGGAAGTTTTTATAACTACTTGGCGCGGTCCATTTGTTGAACAATTAGATATTAGTCTTCAGCAAAAAAAGGCTCTACTCTCGGAAAAGATAAGACTTATGGAAGGACAACAAAACCAATATCCTTCTTTAGAATCTAATCAAATCAGTGAACTTCCACCTGAAGGAATGAGTTTAGAACAGCAAATCATCCAAAATTTTACACAAAACCAACAAGAACCATTAAAAATATTCAAGCCACAAATTGATGATATAAATGAAAAGGAGCAGCAAAAAACAGCATATAAATCTGATACACGAATAATTGCTCTATGGACATCCCTTTTATTTGGTCTTTTAATGAGTGCAATAGGTATTCGATCAATCGAGCCACTGGTAGTTATTGATTTAGATAATCCAATACAAGTAGTTATTTTTCGTTGTTTAGATGCATTGCTGACAGGAGGTTTAATTGCAGGAGGTAGTGAGGGAATTCATAAGATTATAAAAGTTTTTATCGACTTTATGGAAGCCACATCTAAACAAATAAAAAATCAGGGTTCATCTTAATTAAACTTAATAAAGCGAAGCATTTTTATACTAAATATTGTAATTACTATGAAAAGAAAAGGCAAGGATTCAGCACCCAAGAGTCAGTATTTAAAAGGAATGCAGTCCGATTGGTAAATTCATGTATGAAATATTATTCTGACTTTTTAACTATTTTTGACTCATAAATTATTACAATTCAAGTAAGTAATCTCTATTCTAAATAAATAGTGTCATCTTCCCATAAATAATCTTTAATATATACAAAGTTTTTGTTTAAATTTGTTATTAAATTTGTCTTTGAAAAAATTATAACTCCTTCATGTTCCAACTTATTTTTTTGTTGGTTAACATAATTTATCAAATGACCTTTAGAGTCTAATATTCTATGTACTGGATAATCAGCAGCCGAGGTTTTTTTCAGATATGTAGGAATAGCTCTTAAATAACTATTATCTACTCCCATGCCTTTAATTATTTGTTTATATGTAACAACTTTGCCACTAGGGATTTTGATGATAAAATTTAGAAATCGTTGATATGGATTTTCAGATAATGCTGGAAATTTATTAGCTTGAACTTGAAAACTACCACCAACCTGGATTTTACCTGATTTAATAACTACGCCTAAAATTCCTCTTTTTCCTTGAATGCTCTTTAATGATTCTACCAAGTGGGCTATTCGCTTACAGGGTTCGCAGTGAAAAGTTAGACGAATTGCCGCACCACTTTCAAAGGTTAGCAGAGAACCAGGAATAAAATTATCAAATTCTATACCTGTAACTACAATATTTTCTCGTAATTCTCCTGGTTCAATTGATAAGTCTAAAATATCTTCATACCTAACAATTAAAACTTGTCTTGGACTTATATAATCGGCATTAATATCTCCTTCTATACCATAACCTACTTTTAAATTTAATGTTTTAAGCTCTACCATCGCAGAACCTGGTTTTATCTTAGTAAAAAGATGAGTTATTGAGAGAGCCATATTTATTCTGTAGCGCAATCCATTTAAAATTTAGGAGTTGAAGTCAGGTAAATCATCAGATTTACTAAGAATAAATAAACTTCCATCTCCTCCACGTCCAATTCTCAAGGTTTCATCTAAGTAAGTAATGTCCAGTGTTGCAGTTCTGTTAGTAGGATTATTCGCTGGAACAACCTTAAATGGGTTGAGTTGAGGAGTATTAATATTAACAATCTTCTCAATCGATAAGTAGCGTTTGTCAAAATAAACGTTGATACGTTTATTCGCTAAAGGTTCTAAATCTTCTTTGGCTGGTTCAAAGCTAGCTGTCACTTTGACATATCCCGATACTAGCCCTAGAGAATGTTTAACTTTAGCTAGATTGAAAAATAATTTATTTGCAACATCAATTACTTGATAAACTTTACCCAGCTTTAATCCTAATGGGAGAGAAACTAAAGTACGGATTTCTCTCGCAGTGGAGTATTGCAGTTGCCAAGTTCCCTCTAGCAAAGAAGTAGCATAGAGAAGAGGATTGAGATTGGGATTGACACTCTCTAGTTGTGTCGTCAATTGTGCAATTTCTTCGGCTAGGGTTTTGTCTAACTGTAAATCAGTAATGGGAGAGCCATCAATCTTGGTTTGAATCTTTTCAAGCGTGGCTTGCAATTTTTCCTTAATTAAAAGTTGATTGTTCAAGGGCTGTATATTTTCCTTTAATATTCTATTGGTTTAATTCAAATTTTATACAATTCTTGCATCAAAGTTGAATTATCTAAATGAGATTAGTCAATGAGTTGTGGGGTGGGAATTTGCGTATCAATATTTGCTTGAGAGAAATTGGGAAGTAACCAGCTGCTCTCACTCGCCTTAAATACTTTGGCAGGTTCAACATTTAATTCAATTGCACTAGTGACTGGATTAGTTCTTGCAATAGACTGTGTAACATCCACAAACTTGACAGCGATTGGTTGGGCTAGTTCTTGTGGTTGAGCGTTCGGGCCTAGAACCACTTGAGAACCTGCGGGTAAGTAAATGCCATCGCAATCCCAGTCATCATCTGTGATTGTTCCTGCGCCCAAGAAGTAGATTTGGGTTGGAGATTTTTTGGTTTATTGGCATAGACAGCCAACGTCTTTCCTGTTTCATTGCGGCACTGCGCCCGTTTTCTAGCTGTTTCAATGACATTTTTCTGAAGCTGTAATTGTGCCAGTCGCTTTTGGAATTGCTCAGGTGTATAACCCGCTTGCTCAGGTGTATCTTTTACGGTTAGAAGTTGATTGAGCGCCTGAGTTACCTCAGCATAGTCAGCCCCTTTAGTAAAATCCTTGCCCGCCCAAGAGGGTTGAGCAATTAACAGGTTTACTATCAACACGAGAGCGACAAGAACAATTTTGAGAAACTGCATTTTTCTTTTTTTTGAAATTAGTGTTCAGTGCTACTGAAACTTTACCAGATTTCAAAACCTTGAAATATATCCTAAATTGAAACGTTAGATGACTAATGGGGACTTCCAAAAAATAAATTATCTAAATAAACGAACTACAGAGACACAGAGGCATAAGGAGGAGAGAGTTTTTTGAGTATTTTTTATTTGGAAGTCCCATACCAATTTTGGATTCTGGATTTATCGTCAAACCCTTAACTGAGTTATTGCAATATTGCCGGAAAAACATACATCCACATCGCTACCAGCAGTGCGATCGCGTTTGCCATATTCGCCTACATAATAAAAATTATCGCCTTCAATTCGATAGTTTACAGGCAGAGGTCTGTTACAAGGTTGGCAAAACACCATATTTGGATCTGGTTCTCCTGGTTGCAGATGCGGCAAGTTTACATTCCAAAAGCTTCCCGGTTCTAGGGGACGCTGGAGTAAGTCCGCTAAAACTTCAACCGTGAATTTGGCGGCCAGATCCCAATCAAAATTCTGCTTGGCTTTGCGATATTGAGAAATGGCAATTCCAGGAATACCGTGCATTGCGGCTTCCCGCACCGCAGCCACTGTGCCAGAAATGTATACATCTACTCCCAAATTGCCCCCAGCGTTGATACCTGAAACCACAAATTTGACATCTGTGGGAATTTGTGTTATCGCGATTCTCACACAATCGGCGGGAGTGCCTGCGATCGCATACTCAGTCTCAGAACGTCGCTGGAGGTTGATGGCACGAGTGGTAGTAACTTGATGTCCACAGCCAGACTGATGAGCGACAGGAGCAGCGATAATCGCATTTTTGCCGTTTACAGCTTTGAGCAGCGCTCGGATGCCGGGGGCATCAATACCGTCGTCGTTAGTTAAAATTATGGTCATATTATTGATATAAATTTAGCTAAAATTTCTGAAAAATGCAGATATCAACCCATCAATGGATATAGTAGGAAAAGCTACTTGCAGATATGAAAAAATATACTTAATTCTGCTAAAAATATTGATTATACGATATCATTTCTAGATGGTTTGCAAATTCCGCCCTAAGTTTTTGGGTTAATCTCCAAAATGGGCGGTATTTCTTGTCAATTTAATGCTTGCAATCGCCCTCAGAACAAGTTTGTGCAATCAAAAAATCCCGTAAAATATATATCTGCTGGCAATAGCAGAAATTTGATACTGGAAAAAACCGGGAATGAGAAGATTTTGGCAGTAGTTCTGTAGTATTTTTGGTGCAAGTCTGTCTTAGGGTTCATACGATGAAACAGCTCCTCAAACAAGTATTTAGCAGTCAAAAACACCTCATTTGGCTAATTCTCCCTTTGGTGACGGTTATTTTAGCAGCTTCGCTGTTTGCTACACCTGCTTTTGCCACAGGTGTGAATCAAATACCCAACCTCACAGCAGGGAATAACACCTGGGTTGTGGATCAAGGTGAAGTTATCAGCCGTCTGAATGAAGGTAAGATTAACAGCGCTTTCGAGGATTTGGCAAAACAAACAGGTAAGGAAGTTAGAATTATTACTGTTCGCCGCCTTGACTACGGTGAAACACCAGAAAGCTTCGCCAAAGAACTGTTTGAAAAATGGTTTCCGACAAAACAAGCCCAAGCTAATGAAACCTTATTGGTTATTGATACGGTTACTAATGGTACTGCCATTATTACTGGGGATCAAGTTAAGCCTTTGCTCACTGACTCTATTGCCGAGAGTGTAGCTACTGAAACAGTAAGTGTGCCGTTACGCGATGGTAATAAATACAATCAGGCATTTCTAGATGCAAGCGATCGCCTTGTGGCTGTCCTCTCTGGCAAAGCCGATCCAGGGCCACCTCAAATCGCTGACAATGTGCAGGTAGAAGGCACGTTCAAGAAAGCAGAAGAAACTGACCAAGGTAACGCTACTGCTTGGGTAGTAGGATTGTTAATTGCCGCCACCGTTATCCCAATGGCGACTTACTATATCTATCAGATAAATCAGCCTTCATCTGGTGGGTAATGAAAGAGTTAGGAGTTAGGAGTTAAAAGTTTCTAACTCTTAACTTTTAACTCCTCACTCCTAACTTTAATCTTGAACATACTCTTGCCCTGTAACTAAAGCTACCTCAGCCCGAACAAATTCTCGACCCAAATAAGCTGCATGATTTAATTGAGTTACAGGAGAGGGCTGAGTTTCCTCAAAAATCTTCACGCAAAGTTCTTTTGCCGTCCTCGCACTAAAAACGGTTGTATGGGTTCGTTCTACCTTTTCTCTTGCAGGAATTACCTTTCCCGTTTCTGGATTTACAGCTAAACCGCGATCGTCAATCACATTTGTAAAATGTTTGGCATAAATTAATCCTGCATCTCGATCCAAGTAAATAATGAAATATCCACCTGGATCAAGGTCAATATGACGCTGGGAAAGTTTATCATCAATTGCAGCTAAATTTTCAACCATCAAATCCATAAGCACTATAAAAAGAAAATTTCTTTATTGAGGGTTTTTTCACTCTATATCAAGTGTAATTCGTCGTTCACCCTCTGCCTTGGCAAACTTTTAAGAATCTCGGTTACTAAATGGCAACTGTGCATTAATTGCCTCAATCTCCTGCTGTTCGAGTTGATTCACTTCTTTAATATAGGGACGTAAAATTTGTCTTAAACGATTATTGTAAAAGCGGTGCAAACTATGATTGGGCATAGCAGGGAAACCACGGCGTTTTTTGTGACGCCCACCCGCGCCAGGATCAAAAAGTTGGATATTGTTAGCGATCGCCCATTCAATCGGCGCATAATAGCAAGCATCAAAATGTAAGCAATCTATTTCTTGAAAACTTCCCCAATAGCGTCCATAAAGTTTGTCACCTTTAAACAAACAAAAAGACATCCCTAAAGGATGAGAGTTATCTTGTTCGCTATATGCAGCAAAAAACAAGACTCGATGGCGATAATCGGCGTGTAACTGCTCAAAAAACCGCCGTGTGAGATACTTGCTACCCCACCAGCCAAACTTATCACAGGTGTCAACATAGAACCGATACATCAAGGGAAATAAAGACTGAGGAATTTCATCACCAGTTAGAGGTTGCAATCGTAAACCAGCTTTTTCCACAGCTTTGCGTTCCCGCTTGATATTGCGGCGCTGATTGGCGTTGAAAACTTTCAAGTAGTCATCAAAAGTTTTAAAGCCAGCATTTTCCCAGACGTAGCTGTGGTGCAGCCATGTTGTAAAACCATGTCGTTCCAGCATTGGACGCCATTGGGGATCGACATAGAGAAAATGGCACCCAGAAATTCGATTTTTGGAGCAAAAAGTGTCAATTTCATGCACTATAATCGCGGTGATTTCGTCCTCATCTTCTCCTGTGGCAATTAAGAACCGATAACCTTCAGCTGGGGTAAATGGTGTCATTCCCAGCAATTTTGGGTAATATTGGATTCCGATGCGATCGGCTAACTCTGCCCATTGATGATCGAAAATAAATTCACCAGAACTATGTCCTTTGAGATAAAGTGGCGCAGCAGCAATCAGCGTTCTATCTCGCCACAATGTTAAGTGATTAGGCAACCAACCAGTTTTAGCAGTAGCACTATGGGAGGTTTCGATATTGTTTAGCCACTCCCATTCTAAAAACGGTGTTTTGAGTGGCATTGCCAAAGCATTCCAGGCATTTTGGGGTACTTCAGCAATTTTGTTCGTCCAAACGACTGAATAACGAGGTTTAAGTTGTTCCACTTTTTAGGGACTGGGGACTAGGGATTGGGGACTAGGGATTGGGGGACTGGGGACTGGGGACTAGGAGTAGGAGAATAAGGAGAATACCCAATCCCCAATCCCCAGTCCCCAATCCCTTATTTAGCGTAATCTAATCTGCTGGTCGTTGCAGGCGATAGTGCAAAAACACTTCTTGCTCGACTGCATGAACTTCTAGAAGTTGTAGCTTGGGAGCTAAATCGGCTAAAAATCCTTTCCCATCTACGGGTGTGGGTGCGTTATTACCACCTAAAATCAACGGACAGACAGTCAGCCATAATTCATCAATTAAATTTAATCCCAGCAAGGAAGCGACTAATTCACCTCCACCCAAAACCGCCAAGCGTGTTATATGTAGAGTGGCTAGATGCTTTAAAGCTGCGGAAATGTCAATTTCTCGCGTTGGTGTTTCAAAAACCAGAATTTGCTCAAATTCTGGAAAGCATTCCTGTGCTTTGATTTCCAGAGTTGAGGGAAGCGTCCTTAAACGTTCTTTCCATGAAAGCGATCCTGCTGTTGTCGTGAGTAGCCAGCGTCTAACCGATTGCTTAAAAAATTTAATTTCCGGATTGAGGTTTGCAGAGTGTGTAGTCACTATATGAACTGGCTGCGGAGGCTTCCCTCCTTGCGCCCGAAGTTTGACTAGAGTTGGATTTGATATAGTAAGTGTTGTTCCGTAGGCGGCCAGAGTACCAGCACCGAATAAAACCGCATCAGAAGCAGCGATTTGTTTTTCTAAATGTGCTTTATCAACCTTTGAGCCAAACCGAGCAGGCGATCGCCTAAAATCTGCTATTTTACCATCTGCACTCATTGCTAAAACAACTGTAGTGTGAGGACGATGTTGCAACATTAAATTGATTTGATTTAAATATTTTCTTTGCTAGTGTGTAGATTCTCAAAAAAAATCCATGCCTGCAACCTACTGTTTTACAACTTACCACTCTATTTCTATGCAATACAAAACGCTTTTAAATCTAGCATATCTTAATTTTGGTATACCACGTTTCTTTTTAAATCATAGCAATTTGTTAATTTTAAACATTGAAAATAAAATTCTGATTATTTAATAAAATGTCTCATCTAGCTTATCTAATTACATATCTTTGCTGTTGTGGTTTGCAGATGCAAAGTGAGACACTCGATGACTAATTACCATCAATCTTCCTTTCGTCGAATTTTAGTAACGAGAATACTGCTTCTGTTCGTTCCAGTTTTACTTATAGGCGAGATTGTTGCCTTAAATAAGGCACGTTCTAGTATATTGGGAAATGCACGGCAAAATTTAACAGAAAGTGCTATCAGTAAAGGAGAGAGAATTGGAGATGCGATCGCTATCTTAAAAGCTAATTTGCTGAGTGTAAGTAAAACAACGGTTATTCCGTCAGATTCGCCTATACAAGAGCAAGAAATTCTCACGCAGTTAAGGCAACAACTTCCAGCTAGTATTGAATGCATCCAATTAACAAATCTGTTAAGCCAGAAAATAATTGCTAGTAGCTGTGGGGAGCAAGCAATTGGAGAATTGACGTTACCTTTGCCTAGCGACGGAGTTGATGTCAAAGCAATCTTTCCGCCAAAGGCAGGAATCACTGGAAAAAGAAACACACAAAATCAATTGCAAGTAGTGTTATCTGCACCAGTCTCCGATAGCCGAAAAAATTTGGTTTACAGGTTAAGTATTCAGTCTGCATTGTACCAACAAATCAAAAATCCGCCGGGATCGCTCACAGGCGCTATGGTAGTGATTGCTGAAGATGGCACAATTTTGGCACACCCATTCACAGACTGGGTGGGAACTAATATTAATCAGCACCCAAATGTTTCCCAACTCAAGAGCATAATTAAAAATGCAATTGTGGGGCAAAACAATTCGATAAATTTGTCTTTTATACAGGGAAACGAATTAGTAGCTGGTTATACGGCTATTGCAAATCCACTTACCCAACAGCAGCACCAAAAATGGATAGTCTTAGCTGTTACTAGTGTCGATAATGCACTTTTTGGTTTAGAGGAAATCAAACTAATTCTCATCGTTTTGACGGTTGGTTTGATTGGTGCAAGTTTGTTAGCATCTTTATATCTAGCTCCTTACTTGGCGCGTCCTGTAGAAGAGTTGCGAGACTACGCTCTAAATATTCACTCTCACCACGCTGCACAACCAGTTCCACACAATTTTCAAATCCGGGAATTCAATCAACTGGCCCAAGCATTAGACCAAATGGTAGAACGGCTCAAAGCTGGGTCAGAAGAATTGGAAATAGCTTGGAAAGAAGCAAAGAATGCTAACCAGATTAAAAGCCAGTTTTTGGCTACAACTTCCCATGAATTGAGAAACCCATTACATACTATTATTAACTGTATTCGCCTGGTTGAAGATGGCTTATGTGATAGCCGGGAAGAAGAAATGGAGTTTCTCAAACGTGCCGATGAAACAACACTTCATTTGCTAAATATTATTAATGATTTACTCGACATTTCTAAAATCGAAGCAGGTAAGCTTTCTGTAGTCACTACACCTGTTGACCTCCGACAAATATTGTTAGAGGTGATTAATTTACAATCAGTTAATGTTCAGCAAAAGGGCTTGCAATTGAAATGCGAGTTAGATTCTCAAGCAATACCAATTAAGGCAGACGCAGCAAAACTGAAGCAAGTGCTGATTAATGTTATCGGCAACGCCACTAAGTTCACTGACGTAGGAAGCATCACTATTGCTACAGAAATTCAACATAGTAATGGTAAATCTCAAGTGGTGGTAATAGTTAAAGATACAGGTATAGGAATTGATCCCACTCAACAGCACAAACTATTTCGCCCCTTTGTAATGGTGAATGGTACAACCAGCCGCCAGTTTGAAGGGACTGGACTAGGACTAGCAATTTCACGAAACTTAATTGAACTGATGGGAGGTAGCATTACTCTTGAGAGTACGGGACTTCATCAAGGTACGACACTAAAGATTACCTTACCTTTGATTGATATCTCGCTGTTACCTGTTCCCAAGAAAGAAGAAAATATAGGGGATCTTGGATTTTCCTCTGTGAATGATGCGGCAAAAGCAAGTCACTACCTTAGCCTACAGGAGTCTGAGATAAGTCCTTCCTTGAGTATTAACAAATCTGTAAAAGCAGATGTAGACAAAGAGAAGTCCTCAAAGTTCCAGGTGTTACTGGGGAACGAGACTTACGAAATTAGTCTTTCGCCGCAGCAAACTCTCTTAGTAAGCCTTCCAAAAGGGGGAGTTTGTGCAAGCCTCACTTTAAAGAGGTAATTTTCTCAACTACTTTAAGTAATTTAACTAGAGTTGTTCTACCTCATGGTTTGTAACCTACAGCTAGCATCATAGAAGCGGGAATTTCTACACCACTGTCCGTGGCATACTTTGATGCTCCGTCGATAATAGCATTCTCGATATTGCGCCGTTGCTCAAGGGTTTGCATTGCCAACATTGGGCCAAGACGTGCGGTACTTACAACAACCTTTGCCATCACATCTTCAGGTGTAGAAAAAGTCCACTTCACAGGCAACTCAGTGACAAACACCTCAGTGAATCCCTTAGCGAGCAAAACCCTTTCACATTCGCCTCTTTCGCCGAAGCGGAACAAGGGTGGTCCCGGAGGTAGATCCACATCCATGCTGCCATAAGTTTGAATCGAACCCAGTATTAGAGCCATAAACGGATTGCACGTTGGTGGTGTCCAACAGGTAAAGGCATAGCGTCCTCCCGATTTTAGTACGCGAAAGGATTCGGCGATCGCTCGTTCTGGGTTAGGGAAATGGAGGATGCCCAAGCTACAAACAATCGCGTCAAACTGGCCCGACTCAAAAGAAAGATTCTCAGCATCCCCGTTATAAAATGATGCTTGAGGGCATCGCACTCTGGCAATAGCCACCATATTCTCTGTATAGTCTAATCCTGTTACTATAGCCTCCCGCTTTAATGCTGCGGCACTAAGCCAGCCAGTCTTGCAAGCTACATCCAGCAATCTCAAATCACACTTTGCTCCTACGGCATCCAATATGGCTTCATTCACCTGAGAAGTTATAGCAGCGATCGCTTCATCATATTTTTGGGCCACAAGAGAAAATCTGTCACGCTAAAACTGTTTGAATGTATCGTGAACAATGGTCGGGTCATCTGTAATTTGTGACTTTTACTCCTTGATTATCATTCAGAAAAACAGGTTGACCACCTTGCTGAAGAGATTCTGTTAAAGCAGCAAGAATTTCTACTAACTCAGTACCTACCCAGCCAGACGAAATCTCTGAGAGAGTATTGTTGAGAACAGAGACAATAAAGCAGGAGCAAACCCGCCCCAATGGTTCACCTGGCTCTAATTCCAGCACCACCTGCTTTTGATTTACAGGAAGGAATTGATTGCCCTGCTGTTGAAACTCTCCATGTAATAGGGTGAGAGGTGATGATTGCGACATCTCATCAAAAATCAAACTACCAAGGCTCCCCACAATCCCCACCCGTCGCTGCTTATCAGGATTTAGCCAACACAAGTGAATATAAGCTTGAAAGCCATCTGGATATGTAAGTGTCAGCCACACTAGGTCAGCCAAACCTTGAGGCAGAGGAGAATTTGTATCTTTTTTCCCCTCTGCTCCCCTGCTCCCCCGCTCCTCTGCTCCCCCGGTTACTGAGCGCAGTCGAAGTATGCTCCCCTGCTCCCCTGCTCCCTGTAGCCACACCGTACCCGTTGCCTGTACTTTCACAGGAGTCTGACCTAGCCAAGCGTTAAAGATAGCTATATCGTGAATAGCTAAGTCCCACAGTGCATCAACATCTTGCCGAACAGGCCCCAAATGGGTGCGCGTCGCATAGCCATAGCGTAAATTACCTAATTTACCCGCTTGTACTACAGTTTTTCCTCGCTCAACTGCTGGGTGAAACAAGTAAGTATGGTCAACCATTAGTATTAAATGATGCTGCTCTGCCAAATGGCAAAGTTCCCGACATTCTGCTGGGTTGAGAGTTAGGGGTTTTTCAGCTAAAACATGGTATCCCTGGTGGAGAGCATCTTTAATTAAAGCATAGTGGGTAGTAGCTGGAGTTGCGATCGCCACCCCTGTCAACCCTGCAACTTTCTTTAAATCCTGCCACTGCGTTGTTAATACTACAGTATCGTCTAACTTAAACTGCTGTTTTATCGCCGCTAATCGTTCTGGATGGGGGTCTACTACAGCAACTACATCTACTTGGGGATGTGCTAAGAAATTCCGCAGCAGATGTACTCCCCAACGCCCAACTCCGATGACAGCAATTTTAATTTGGTTTGTCATTTGTTATTTGTCACTTGTACTGAGCGACTTGTACTGAGCGGCTTGTGCCAAGCGTTGCTAAGGTAAGTCGAAAGAAGCCGAAGTATTAGTCATTTGTCATTAGTATGCAAGGGACTTGGGACAAATGACCACTGACAATCAACTGAATTATCAGTTTATCAGCAGTATTTTTGGTTCAGGGTATTTCCGGTTGAGGAATTGCTAAAAAGGCTACCTTAGCTGCGGCTTGTTCAGCAGTTTTGATTGAGCGTCCTTTACCAACTCCAAGCTTGTTTCCGTGCAGCCATACTTCAGCTACGAAACGTTCTTGATTTCGGTACGATTGGGTGACTTCCACAACCCGATACTCTGGTAAAACTTTAAATTGTGCCTGAGTCCATTCTTGGAGAGCAGCTTTGTAATTAAGTCTGGCAGGATCGAGGCGAATTTCTGTTGTTAGTTGTTGGAAGTGGGGATCTAGCCAAGAGCGGATCAGTTCCAGATTTTGAGTGCTTAAGTAAAGCGCACCCAGAACTGCTTCAAAAGCATCTGCTAGTCGTGACTCTTGACCAACTTTATCGGCAGTAGCACTACCTGCGACTAGTAAGTATAACTCTAAACCATAAACTCTGGCCAATTGGGCGAGGATGCGATCGCTCACCAATACCGAACGAATTGCCGCAAAATCCCCTACTGGACAATCGGGATAATTTTCCCATAACACAACAGCCGACACCAAGCGTACCACTGCATCGCCGACAAACTCCAACTGTTCATAATTTGCTGACTCAGAAACAGTGGGATGAGTTAGTGCTAAGTCTAATAGTTGCCATTTTATTGGTGCTTCTGTTGGCAAACCAAATTTTTTGACTAGGCTTTCGAGTTGTCGCTGACGGCGTGGATAAGCTAGGGTCATCAGTTATTAGTCAAAAGTGATTAATAATTAATTAGTTATTGGTTATTCACAATTAAAGAGAGAGTTGCTAGTAAGCCGGGTGACTTACAGATTAACGATATTACACACATTTGGGCTTACTATTTTTCAAAACTTACAAATTTTGTGTAAATTAATCGTAATGTTGGGCTATTAATTAATGTTACCAGTAATATGTGTAGCATATCTTTGGTATAAGTATGCTATTAATCAGTTTACTCAAAATTTTTATTACAGACGAACACCTTTTTTGTGCCATTTTTTTCAACCCGTGCAACTCACATCTCTTTAGATAACAGGAAACTTTGAAGAAGTTTTTTTCGCCCTGGATAGCCCTTCACTGAACAATGGGAATGTAGCGTTTAGAGGTGGTAATTTTGAGCAGTTCGGCATCTACACAACTATTAGCGGCGAGCTGGCGAAAGTCATTGCTTCGGACGAACTTTTGGATAGTAAGCAGATCAAGGATTTACGTATTGGAAGAGAGGGTCTAAGCGGCAATCAAATAGCCTTTACTGCCAACTTTACAGACGGTTCCGAAGGAATCTACATTGCAACACTTGTCCCAGTCTCAGAACCTTCTTCAGTCTCAAGCATATTAGCTTCTGGTGCTTTTGGTGCAGGTTTCATGCTCAGGGCAAACTGAAAAACAAAAAATAATGGAGTACAAACCTAAAAAGTTTAATACTCCATTTGAAAGGAGAGAGCAGGACATAAGCCGGGTTCTGTTCTCTTGCGAGGGCAGTTATCTATCTGGGACGCTTGTTACCAAACGCCTCTAGCGGCTCTCATTGAGCGGAACTGGTAAAAGACCAACCATAGTTCCTATCGCCTTGCTCCCAACCGGGGTTTACCGAGCCAGCACCTCTCGATACTGCTGGTGCGCTCTTACCGCACCTTTGCACCCTTACCAAATTTAGTTAGGAGTTATGAGTGATGAGTTAAGAGTTAAGAATTAATAATTCCTAACTCCTAACTCTTAACTCCTAACTGTTTTGGCGGTATCTTTCTGTGGCACTATCCTCACGATCGCTCGCACTGGACGTTATCCAGCAAGTTTGGTCTTTCGGGAGTCCGGACTTTCCTCAAATCAGTAACTATGACTGATCTGCAACCGCCTGCGCCTACTCTTTCCTTAGATCCAGTGTAATCTTTGGTTGACGTAGTATGTTGACCAGAAAGAAAAAGGTACAGAGCAGGTAAATTTATTTATAGAAAAATAAAAAATGTATAACAAGTGGCACAGCGCAAGAAATACAGCGCAAAGGCGGAGTGTCTTTGCCGAAGCTCATTGTTACAGAGCAAGTAAATTTATTTATAAGGTTCAAAATTTTTGAATGCGTGAATGCGTGAATGCGTGACTTCCCCGAACGCGAGTGCGTCCCGTGGGGAAGGGGTTGACATGGCATTACTTTTTTTTATTCCAAGGTAAAGCGTAAGTCCAAGGTAGTTTCCTGACTGTGAAAGGACAATTGATAATGCTAATGGGAGGAAAATCACGACCTGGAGCTAGACCTAAACGCACCTCAGATATCCTGATCACTAGTTGCAGGGAAAAGTCCAACTCCTTTCTTCTGTTAATAAAGTCGTTGTACAATTTTTTTTGCAGCCCCTTGATATCAATTAGTGGTTTTTTTGCTGAATAAGTTCCAGTTACTTGATCGCGCTGGAAAACATCTTCTGCTGTCACGGTTTCAGAAAGTGTTTTCTTAGGGGCAATCAGGCTAGGACTTTGGGGTACTGCTAAGTCGCGGGTTAAGTCTGGTGATTTCCGAATTACACGGCGCGATTGCTTGCTATGTTCAACTACTAAAGAACTGTTGTCCCAGTCAACGTATACAGCAACATTATCAGATTTATTTTCAATGCTAATTCCTAAATCTTTCAAATCGTCAATTGGGTATGAAGATTTGAGTTTAAAGGAAATCCCAATTTTATCATCGAGATTTTGTTCTTTGAGTTGCTCATCAACGATTCCTTTTTTAAACTCAAATTTAATTTGATCATCAATGGATTCAACCATGCGGTTAAAAACATAGGAAACACCGATAATATAAATCGTTAAAACTACTAAATTCTGGTCGCTACTCCTCATAACTTAAAATATTAACTCCCGGTGCTAATGTATACTTGAGTCATGCTCCATCTACAATTTTTAATTACGCTTAATTGTTACAGAATTTTGTAGCCAGCCTCGTTGCCAAAAAAAGAATAACAAACCAAATGCGATCGCTAACATCACTGCCCAGCAAAGTGGATAGCCCCAATACCAATTCAATTCAGGCATATTATATGGCGATTTTTCAGTACTGAAATTCATCCCATATACTCCAGCAATAAAAGTCAGTGGAATAAAAATTGTTGAAACTATCGTTAATACCTTCATGATTTCATTCATTTTATTACTCACTGCTGAAAGGTACACATCCATTAATCCAGATGCTAGTTCTCGGTAAGTTTCCACCATGTCCATCACTTGCACCGTATGGTCATAACAATCTCGTAGGTAAATTCGTACTTCTTCACTAATCAAATCTGAAGCATCTCGAATTAAGGAATTAATTGCATCTCGCTGGGGCCAGATAGCACGACGTAGTTGCAGTAATTCTCGCCTAATTTGATAAATATTTTGTAGTGTTTGTGGGGTAGGTTTAACTATTACCTCCTCTTCTAACTCCTCGATTCGCTCCCCATAAAGCTCCAGTACTGGGAAAAACCCATCAATAATCGCATCTAATAGAGCATAAGCTAAATAATCGGCTCCCTGTTTGCGAATGGTACCTTTGCTTTTTTCAATCCGCGATCGCACCTGTTCAAAGCAATCATGATCTGGTTCTTCTTGGACTGTCAGCAAATAGTTTTTCCCTAATATCAAACTCACTTGTTCGCTGTAAAAACCACATGTTCTTTCCTTTGGTACTACCATGCGGGCAATGAATAACAATTGGTCTTCATAATCCTCTATTTTAGGGCGTTCTGGTACATTTACTACATCTTCTAAAACTAAAGGATGTAACTTAAAAACTTTACCCAATCGTTGTAATATATCTTGACTGCCTAAACCTTGTACGTCTATCCAAGAAATCGATTCCTTCTCCAGATATGGGATACATTCTTCTGGAGTTGCTATTTGTTCACGGGTGAAATTGGTTTGGTTATAGTCAATCAAAAAAATTATCGGCGGTGGAGCATCTGCATTAATAAAAATAGTTCCAGGTAGAGTACCCGGTTGGTGATAGAACTCGTCTTCGTATAGCTCTGTTTTGGGAAGGCGATGCAGTTTTCGTGCCATACAATATTACCTAATAGTCATTTGTCATTTGTCATTAGTAAAAATAATTGACTAGTTACTAATAACCGTTTATATATAATTTTACAAAATTTAATATAAACAGAGTAATTTCTAAATTACATAATTATTTAGGCAGCTAGTTTGCTTATTAAGAAGATTTAGTCTGAAGAATCTCAATTACGAATTACGAATTGATATAGCATATCGTCTCTGAATCAGCAATCATATAAAAAAACAGTTTGCCTTGACAAGACAAACTGCTTAAAAAATATTTATTTGGGTGAGCAGAAGTTAGAACATGCCCATGCCGCCCATGCCGCCCATGCCACCCATGCCACCCATGCCGCCCATGCCGCCCATGCCGCCCATACCGCCCATACCGCCCATATCAGGGGCAGCAGCTGCGGATTTCTTCTCCGGCTTTTCAACAACGATCGCCTCAGTGGTTAAAACCAAACCAGCAATAGAGCCAGCGTTTTGCAAAGCTGAACGCACGACTTTGGCAGGGTCGATAATACCCGCAGCGATCAAGTCTTCAAATTCGCCAGTAGCGGCGTTGTAGCCAATGTTGAAGTCGGTATCCCGGACTCTAGAAACGATCACAGAACCTTCAGCACCAGCGTTCTCTGCTATTTGGCGCAAGGGAGCTTCTAGCGCTCGTCCAACAATATCAGCCCCAATTTTTTCTTCCTCGTCTTCAAAGCTGTTTATAATTGCTTCTACCCTTTTAGCTAAGTGAATTAGAGTAGTTCCACCACCAGGAACAATACCTTCTTCCACGGCGGCTTTAGTTGCGTTCAACGCGTCTTCAATCCGCAGCTTGCGGTCTTTGAGTTCGGTTTCGGTTGCCGCACCCACTTTAATCACTGCCACACCGCCAGCGAGCTTGGCGATGCGTTCTTGCAGTTTTTCTTTATCGTAGTCAGAATCGGTTTCTTCCAACTGTCTGCGAATTTGACCAATCCGCTTTTGTACTTCTGGCTTAGTCACACTGCCAGCAACAATGGTGGTGCTTTCTTTGTCAATGGTGATTTTGCGGGCAGTTCCCAGTGCTTCTAGAGAAGCGGTATCTAGACTTAAGCCGATTTCTTCAGAAATCAACTGTCCATCGGTGAGAATAGCAATATCTTCTAACAAAGCTTTGCGGCGATCGCCAAACCCAGGCGCTTTAATCGCAGCCACCGTTAGTACACCCCGCGCTTTGTTCACTACCAAAGTTGCCAAAGCATCACCTTCGACATCTTCAGCGATAATCAGCAAAGGTTGACCAGAACGAGCGACTTTTTCCAACACTGGCACTAAATCCTGGATGCTGCTGATTTTTTTATCAGTAACCAAGATCCGAGCGTTTTCAAATTCGACTATTTGCCGCTCGTTGTTGGTGACGAAGTAGGGAGAAATATAACCCCTGTCAATCTGCATCCCCTCAACTACTTCTAGTTCAGTTGTCAGGGATTTAGATTCTTCAACGGTAATTACACCATCTTTGGTGACTTTTTCCATTGCTTGGGCTAGCATATTGCCAACTTCTTCATCGTTACCAGCAGAGACAGTAGCAACTTGAGTGATCGCACTTCCTTCTACTGGCTTGGCTATCTTGGCAATTTCTTCTACCAACGCTTCGATAGTCTTGTCGATCCCGCGCTTCAAGCTAACTGGGTTACTACCCGCCGCAACGTTCTTCAAACCTTCCCGAATCAAGGCCTGTGCCAAAACTGTGGCGGTGGTTGTACCATCCCCAGCGACATCTTTAGTTTTTGAGGCCACTTCCTGGATGAGTCTTGCACCAGTATTTTCCAAAGGATCTTCTAATTCAATTTCCTTGGCAACAGTGATACCATCGTTGACAATTTGAGGTGCGCCAAATTTTTTCTCTAAAAGGACATTGCGACCTTTGGGCCCTAAGGTGATTTTTACGGCATCGGCAAGGGCGTTAACACCCCTTTCTAGAGATCGCCGCGATTCCTCGTCAAATGCAATAATTTTCGCCATGTTTTATTTCTCTAGCGCTTCCATTAGACAATTTAGCACTCGCAGCGCCAGAGTGCTAATCTCCCTAGCGGCTCAAGTTACAAATGGAAATAAAAAAATTGATTAATATACAGGTGATGCTCATATTACATACAGGCAGTAATGCTTGAATTGGGAGATGAATCTAGACAACTCCCTTAAGTCCCTCGGTATTGCCGACCCTAGCGGCACCGGCTGGTTGGCGGTAGTATTTACGTTTCTCTTAGCTTGGCTTGTAACGTGGCGTTTAATTCCGATAGTACGCAAATTCGCCTTGCGGGTAGGTTGGGCTGACCAACCCAACGCACGGCGGCTCAACCGAGAACCTTTACCCAATGCAGGGGGACTAGCTATCTACGCGGGTGTGATTGCCGCACTGGTATTAGCTAGCCTTTTACGACCTATCGAACTCCAAAACGTACTGGCTCAGGTACTCACTATTCTGTTGGGGGGTTCGATATTAGTCCTTGTGGGTTTTATTGACGATCAGTTCGGCTTACCGCCCTCTGTGCGATTGTGGGCACAAATTGTCACGGCGCTGTTGCTCGTAGCTAATGGCATCAGTATTCATGTCATGTTTGGCACTCCCATAGACTCGCTCCTGTCTATGTCGTTAACAGTAATTTGGGTAGTAGGAATTACCAACGCCATCAACTTGATGGATGGTATGGATGGTTTAGCGGGAGGAATCAGCTTTATTACCGCCATGAGTTTGTTGGCCGTTGCAGCCCAATTTAACAATCGTGCAGCAGCAATCTTGGTATTAGCAGCCTTGGCAGGTGCTGCACTAGGCTTTTTACGTCACAACTTTCACCCCTCGCGGATCATTATGGGTGATGCCGGAGCATACTTTTTCGGCTATGTATTGGCCGCAACTAGTATTTTAGGTAGGCTGCAACAAAACACAGTTTATGCGTTAATTCCTACAGTTTTATTTCTGTTATTGCCAGTACTAGATACTACTCAAGTATTTGTACGACGGCTATTAGCAGGAAATAACCCCCTCAGTACTCCTGGAAAAGATCACCTGCATCACCGCTTACTTGCTTGGGGACTCTCTCAGCGCCATGCTGCGTTCACACTTTGGTCAATTACGTTAGTTTTCAACTTGCTGGCTATGAGAATACAAGGCATGAGTTTGGCTGTGATGCTGACTACTGCCAGTAGCATTATTATTCTTTTAGGCTTTACTATCTGGCAAAGGATACGTCAACAGCCTTAGTTGCTTGTAGGGTGAGCATTGCAGTGCTAGCCCTACTAGATTTATTCTCTATTGTGGCAAAAGATAGGATTTGATTTTAAAAAAGGATTTGTTAAATTATAAAGCATAGTAAATTTCCGGTGACAACCGATTTTCTCACCAAATCATAATGATTATCATTTTTTAATAGCTACTGCCTCTTGTTTTTTCTGGAATAATTTATTCTGTGGAAGAGTCCTTCATGCAGAATCCCTACCCTTACTACGGAAGCCGGGAACATTCTTCGCTGATGTAACCAGGGATGGCATGGCTGGGCTGATGCCATTCTGGTTAACAACGACAAAGTGACTGTTAGAAGGGCGTTTTAGAGATGTTTGATATCATGTCCGCTTAATCAATTACGATATGTAATTGCGAGTGGAATAGAGTGGAAAGAAGCAATCACTTCGGATGCGATTATTTCACTTCGCTATCGCTGCGTTCGTAATGACAAGTATTTAGCCGGACATGATATGATATCAAAATTCGCTGAAGTCAGGCACAGATCAAATCGGTGCGTTAGCCTACACGTAACGCACCCTACAAAAATCATAAACTCCTAACTCAGCACTATTTAGGCCATGACCATACCGCCATCGACATTAAAAACTTGTCCAGTAACGTAGGCGGCGGCGGGGTCGGCAGCCAGGAAGCGCACCATTCCAGCGATTTCTTCAGGCTGACCGAAGCGACCAAGTGGGATGTATTTGAGAATAGCTTCGAGGTTGTTAAGATTGCTGGTCATGTCGGTGGTGATGAATCCAGGAGCGACGGCATTAACAGTGATCCCACGAGAAGCAAGTTCTTTGGCAACGCTTTTGGTAAAGCCGATTACACCTGCTTTGGCGGCGCTATAGTTTGACTGACCTGGGTTGCCCATTTGTGCAGCAACGGAAGTAATGTTGATAATCCGCCCCGATCGCTGCTTGAGCATGATTTTACTGATGGCGCGTGTACATAAGAAAACACCAGTTAGATTTAGGTCTATCACTGCTTGCCAATCTTCTGGCTTCAAACGCAAAAGCAGGGTGTCGCGGGTAATACCTGCGTTGTTGACCAAAATATCCACACGGCTGAACTTTTCCATGACGGCGTTAACTAGTGCGTCTACTTGATCGCTTTTAGAAACGTCAGCTTGGATTGCGATCGCCTGACCTCCCGCATTTATAATTTCTGTAACAACTGTTTCAGCTGCGGCACTAGAACTGGCATAATTAACAACTGCGATCGCTCTTTGTGAGGCTAATTCAATTGCGATCGCTCGTCCAATTCCTCGTGATGCACCTGTGACAATTGCGACTTTATCTTGTAATAATGCCATTATATGTTCCTCAATCTTAGAAATACCGCGCTAATTATCTTATGGTGATTTAGGGAACAGATTTTATTATAATTATTTAAGATTTTTGCTGGCAAATCATTCTATATTGATTAATTTAATCTTTTCCCAACAAAAACCCATAAATTTATACCGTTTTTATTTTCTAAGAATTACTATTGAAACAAGCAATTGAAAATCGGTGTGTATCACATGGCAACTAAAAAGCAATTTAACAGCTTTGAAGAGATGCTCTCTGCTTCTGATGTACCTGTATTAGTAGATTTTTACGCTGACTGGTGTGGCCCATGCCAAATGATGGTGCCAATTTTAGAGCAAGTCAATGCCCAACTTAAGGATCGCCTGCGAATTGTCAAAATCGACACAGAGAAATATACAGATCTGGCTACTCAGTATCAAATTGCCGCTCTACCAACCTTAGTACTATTTAAGCAGGGTCAGCCTGTAGATCGGATAGAGGGAGTGATGCAAGCACCGCAGTTAGTGCAATATTTACAAACAAAGGTTTAAGCTAACACTTAAAATTTGGATTTTAGCTGCCACAGGCGCGGAATATCGCGTCTTTTTTAGTGGGATAGTACAGCTTGTAGCCCTACAAATCACCAGGTAAAATATTAAGTAAATATTAAGCATTTCTACTTATACGTCTAGAGAAAGTAGTTTAAAAATTAAGATAGCTATATTTTATAGATATAACAAAATATCTTGACAAGTAAAGCTATATATGAATTATAAACAGCAAAGACCTGACAAATCCTATATTTGGGTGAATATTGATTTTGATAAGATTAAATATAGAATAGATGCGGTGACTTACCAAATTGAACGGGTTATACAAAAGCACCAAATTTTAAATCAAACTAGTAAAACAAGTAAAAGAAATAATTAGGTTATCTGTAGGACGATTGTGAGAGTATTGACTTACGTTTTTATAACCCTGATTCCTTCGTGATTCATTCTCAATAAAAACGCAGTATTAGCAAGAATCTTAAAAGCGAATTTCTCATGTATGCCTAACTACTCAGTGTCTAAGACGGTTATAAAACATGGGTTTCAGGATTGTAAAGAAAAATGTGGGTAAAGCATAGCTTAAAAAGGGAGGTTTAATTCACTACTTTTGCTCTTGAAGTCGCTCAACACAAAAGCTACGGTACTTGGAAGCAGTTAAACCTGAATCAAATTACTTTTTTATATATCTTGTTTATATTCTTGTAACAATTGCGGAATGTGATCGTACCCATCTACACCAATAACCGCAATAATTTTAGGGCGATGTTGTTGTAATAGTTTTTGGAAAGTTTCTGCTCCTATTTGTCCTTGCAAAATTGTTAGCAACCCAGCTGGTTGACGCCATTCACGAGAAGCAATTTGTTCCAAAAGATACATTCCCAAACAGCCAGTATAAACAGTTTTTTCCGAATTTTGTAGATGATAATAAGCTTCTGCTAGATAAGCTAAGTTACGCCCTTGGAGATACAAATCACCAGAAATTTGTGCTGTTTTAAAGCCATCTTCAAGATATGTAATTGCAGTTTGGTATTGTCCAATTACTAGATAGGCGATTCCTAAGCTGCTGACACATAAAGCTTTACTTTGAATATCGCCTAATTTTTCTGATAATTTTAAACCTTGTTCCAAATAGTTAATTGCGGCTTGGTATGTTTCTGGTTCTAAGTTTTCCAGTTCCTGAGCCTGCATAACTTCGCTGTAACCTAAATTTACCAGCGCGTTTGCTTCGCCTGTACTATCGCCTGCTTGCCGACTCAGTATCAATGCTCTTTGACTGTAGTTAATTGCCTCAGTATAATTTTGCTGTTGCACATAGGTACGGCTGAGGTGGTTGAGATTGGCAATTTCACAGACGCGATCGCCTGCATTTCTGGCGATCTCTAATGCCTGCTGATGAAAATCAATAGAGCGCTGGTATTGTCCTAAAGCACGTTGAGAATAACCTAAAAGTGTCAAAATCCGCGCCTTTTCTTGAGTTCCCTCGCCTTGTCGTAGCGGTTCATCCAAATAATCTAGGGCATCTCGCAAATAAGTGCCAGTAAAAGAGGCAAAAATTCCGCCGTAAAAGGGAAAATACGGACGCTGGGCAAAGGTTCGCAAAATCTGGAGCATGATTTGAGAACAGGCATCGCTGTATACTGTCCCAATGCTCCTAAAACCACTTGCTAACTGACTCCAAATGACAGCAAAGGTCAAAAAAGTGGAAATGGACAACTTTGGCCCGGACTTAATATCGTAAGCTTGTTGATCAAACCAGTTAATTAGTCCCCGTTGCAAGTACTGTAAAATCAATGCCATTTCCACCCAATCTCTAAGGGTGATTCCCCGTTGTTGCTCAGCAAACTCTATTGCAGATTCTTCCATAGCTAAGGCGCGAAGCAGTGCTTGGGGTAACTCACTGTTGAGTTGTTTGGCCCAACTTGCCCAAGGCCCACGTTCTCCGGGTACGCCACCAAATCCCAAAGATTCTTTTTGCTCGTACATCCAACTGAATAAGTTGTCTTGCAATCGCTGCCAAGAAGCTAAACCACGGGTAATCCCTTCAGAAAATTGTTGTAAATCAGCATCTGCCTGGGCAAATTGCTGTAATGCTTTTGATAATTGCTGTAGCTGTTGCAAATTTAGCGGATACTTCTGATTGGGATCAGTAACCCGTAAAAATACTGCTAGACGCTCACCAGCAGGAGATGTGGTAATTTCTGTAACTGCGGAGGCGATCACTTCTGTGACTTTGTTTTGCTCTTCCCACCGTTGCCATTGACTTTGAATGGTTTTAATGGCTCTCAAACTCCGAGTAGCCTTAGCTTTTTTGAGTTCGTCTTTTTCACTATCGACTTGATTTTGGAGAGTATTCAAGCGATCGCTCAAAGCTAACTCAAAGACTTCTCCTGTACCGGAAGTAATTCTTTTAAGCAGCATTTGATACACCATCTCAACAGAGCTAATTTTGCCCTTGAGGGTGGTTTCGACAATTTCATCAATTAATCCAAGATAGCGATCGCGCAATGGCAAAGAGTCTGGCACTTTAGCTACTAGAAAACGTCACGTCCATTCTAATTCTAGTCTGAGTTTGACCGAGTGGATTAGACGCTTGTAGAGCTTGGAAGCATTAAATCAGTAAACAGTCAACAGTTATCAGTTATCAGGTAAAAGAGGTAATTGTTCATCACATCTGCCGTAGGCATTTACCTACAAAGTTTAGAATGATGTCAAGGAAACTTTTTAGCAGAACATAACAATGCTGAGAATTAGCCTAAAAATATCATTTTGTGCGATCCCAGGAGGCAAAAAATGAGCTTGGCTGGATTAAGAATTGTGTTGGTAGAGCCAGCTGGGCCGATAAATATCGGAGCGATCGCCAGGGTAATGAAAAATTTCGGGCTATATAATTTAGTATTAGTGAACCCCCAATGCGATCCGCTATCGACGGAAGCTTTGATGATGGCTGTTCATGCTCGAGAAATTATCGAATCTGCGGTATTAGTGCCGACTTTACCAGAAGCATTGCATGGATGTGTACGGGCGATCGCTACTACGGGTCGCGTTCGCAGTTGGGAAACGCCCTTAGAAAACCCTCGCACTGCACTACCCTGGTTACTGGAGGAACCAGAAAAACCCGCAGCACTAATTTTTGGCAGAGAAGACCGGGGATTAAGCAATGAAGAATTAAATTATGCACAGAGATTTGTTGGCATTCCCACGAGTCCAGATTATGTAGCCCTAAACTTGGCTACCGCCGTAGCAATCTGCTGTTATGAATTGTCACAATCTACCCAGCAACCTGACACTAAAACCTTAACCAAAACTGAACTTGCTCCCTTAGATGTTGTGGAAGGATACTATCAGCACTTAGAATCATTATTATTAAAAATTGGTTATATATATCCCCATACAGCAGCTAGTCGGATGGAAAAATTTCGTCAACTATATAATCGTTCTCACCTGAAAACAGGGGAAGTATATATGCTGCGAGGGATTTTGCAGCAGGTAGAATGGGCCCTTAAAAACCAGAGGGATGGTGAAAACTTGTAATTATTTGTTTAATATATACGCAATCATCCCCCAAAATATTTAATATGGCTTAAACTAAACACAAAAATGCTACTTAGTGGCAAAGTGAAATTTAAGTATTAATATTTGCTTAAAAATTAAGTTTTGGGTTAGGAGTCTGCAAGAAAACAGCCAAGTGGGTCACAAGGAGTAACTGTGTCAGAGTCAAGTGACGAACTAACAGCTTTTTCGCGGCGTCAACCCTTAAATCGCCGCCAGCCACCACAAAAAGTTCAAAAAGTGGTCAAGAAGAAAGTTAAAGCTAACAGTCAGCAGCAAGCTGCAAATGGGCGAGAAGCGGCGCTAACACGCCCAAAAAATCCGAGCAGTCCTCCCCCAATCCCTGGTGCTACACGTAGGGTAAAATCGGGGTTAGTCATGCCAACGGCAGTAAAACCAATACCAAGTGTGAAAGGCAAAATTCCTCCCTTTCGACCAAATGCTGTGATGGTGAAAACAGTGCGGATGGAAAAGCCAAGAATCGGCAGGCGTTCATCGCAAAAGACGCGGTTAAAGCCAATGGCCAAAACCTTGTTGTATATTGTGCGGTTGTTGATTGTGGGTGTTGGCATGGGTGCAATTGTTGGCACAGCATTGTCAGTATTAGACCCTGCTAATCGGATCAGCACAACTTCTGTGCCGCAATCTGATAGTAATGTGGCGCGATCGCAGCCACAACCTACCCAAACTCCCCTAGTTGCACCTTCGAGCTTATACCTGTCTCAGGAAATGATCTCTTTAAAAAATTCCGTGCAAACTTTGGCGGCGACTAATCCAAATCTTACACCCGGAGTTTTCTTAGTAGATTTAGATACTGGTAATTATGTAGATATCAATGGCTCTAGCAGTTTTCCGGCGGCTAGCACAATTAAAGTACCGATTCTGATTGCTTTTTTCCAGGATGTGGACGCGGGTAAAATTCGCCTGGATGAAATGCTAACTATGCAACAGGATATGATTGCTGGTGGTTCGGGAACTCTGCAACGCCAACCAGCCGGAACGCAGTATGCCGCTTTAGATGTCGTCACTAAAATGATTACAATCAGCGACAATACCGCAACAAATATGCTGATTGCGCGACTGGGAGGAATAGAGGCGTTAAACCAGCGTTTCCGCACTTGGGGATTAACAACCACAACAATTCGTAATCAACTCCCAGATTTGCAAGGGACAAATACCATTAGTCCCAAGGAACTAGGGAATTTAATGGCGATTGTCAGTCAGGGAAATTTAGTCAGTATGCCATCACGCGATCTCATGCTCGATATCTTGCGTCGCACTCAAAAAGACACTTTGCTACCATCGGGTTTGGGAACAGGTGCAAGAATATATCACAAAACGGGTGATATTGGCACAATGTTGGCAGATGCAGGTTTAATTGCTGTTCCAACTGGCAAGCGCTACGTAGCCGCTGTTATGATACAACGCCCCGAAAACGATCCTCGTGCCGAAAAACTGATTAGCTCAATTTCTCGTGCTGCCTACCAAGAATTTAGCCAAAATCCTGTCGCACCTAACACCATTACAAACACTGTACCTGTAAATGGTTATCAACCCCCTGTTGTGAATCCTGCTTTACTCAACGGTACGACAGGCACTGCGCCCATGAGCATTTATCAGCCTCCTGTTGTCAGCCCTGTACCCAATGGCATAGGAAGTACTGTGCCGACAAATGGTTATCAATCTCCAGTTATGAATCCGCAGTATTATCCCTCAAGATAATTAATTTGAGATTTTGGAATTTTGTATTGTTTATGACATCCATCACCCCCTCATAAATGAGCGGCGAACTAGAGTTGATTGCTTGTCAACCTCACCCCATTGAGAGTAACGGTTTTAATCTTAATGCAACTCTGCCATACGACTGTAAAATTGAACACATCGTTTTGGCAATGAATAATTTTGTAGAGTTTTTAGGCTTTCTCAATCAACAGCTTTACAGTAAAGAAATGGAACGTCTTGAGGTAATGCTGATGCCAGCCAACTTTAGCAGTATGGTTGGAGAATTCATGATTTCAAATATTCCAAAATACTGCTCTAGCCTGGTTAAAAATCAATATCATAACGGACATCCTGACTTAATTCCTGCTGGGATGTTTCCTAAAAACTCTGTACAGCATTCTCATGTTGGTATTGAAGTAAAAGCTTCTCCTATCAGAGTGGATGGCAGGGTCATAATCCCGAAGATACTTGGCTGATGGTATTTGTTTTTGATAGCAACCGTCCTAATGACGCTGTTCAAGGTATTCAGCCAAAGCCCTTTCGTTTTCTCAAGGTTGTTGGTGCTAGCCTTACAAAAAATGATTGGTCATTCTCTGGACGTTCGGAAATTAGTCGCAGAACAATAACTGCCAGTGTTACTAAATCTGGATATCAAAAAATGATGTCCAACTGGATTTATCAAATTCCTAATCTACCATAACGTTAGTTGCAAGTCTGTGATGTTCTGGGAAGGTGTTTCTAAAGTTACCAACTTAGGAATAGCGGTGCAACTCATCTCGTAATAATCTAAATTACGCTCAATACCAATGCAGCGAACACCAACAGCTTCCGCTGCTGCAACTGTCGAACCAGAACCCATAAAAGTATCAGCAATTATACCTTCGCCTAAAGGCAGTGCAGCATAAACGACCTGACGTAAAAAAGACTGTGGTTTCAGACTTGGGTGATTTGCAATAGCTCGTTCCTTCTGAGGTGTCCTCTCACTGGCAATAACATCACCCAAAGGTGTACCATCTTTGTTGCGTCTTAACCCTCCAGTTTGAAATTCTCGTAAACATTCGCTGAGTTTCATTCCTACTGGTATTGGTTTTCGTAAAATACCCCACGGCTCATAACATCCTCTGAGCATGGAAGACACATGAGGAAATTCATCTTCGGCATTTTTTGGGCGATCGCCACCACGAAGTGTTCTCACCAGGCGAATCAATTCTCCACGAAACTCTAAACCGCCCTCAACTAAAGCAGAAAAAACTAACTGGGAAAGAAATGCATTACTTGCTATAAAAACATGACCACCAGGACGAAGTACACGTACTACTAGTTTTGCCCATTCTACAAAGAAATTTTTTAAAATTAAACGTTCTTTGGTACTAAGTGCGGTAAATCGTGGTAGAGGTGCGCGTTGATGTCCATCAAATGATGGTGGAATTCTCCAAATACCTCCGTTTCCATTTGCTCTTTTTAGCAACTGGTCAAAATCATATTCTTTCACCCCGTAAGGGGGATCTGTAACTACTGCATGAATGCTATTTTCTGGTATTCTACTCAGCCATTCAAAACAGTCTGCGTACAAAATAACAGATTTACCTATATTTTTTACTTTGTATTCAAAAGTCCATTGATTCATGATTTTCAGTAGTTGGTTTTTATATAAAAATACAGTTTTTACATTCCCATAAATCTGTTAGTCAAATCGCTAAAAACAAAGTTAAAAAGCTCAACTATACTATTATCTTTTAACTCTTAACTTTTTTGATACCGCATTCCTGGTAATTGCGAAACAAAACCCATAAGTTCCAACTGTAACAACGCACCGGAAACTGAACCAGAAGCCATGTCGGTTTGTTGGACAATAAAATCGAAGGGTAAAACTTCACTTGCCAACACATCCATTACTGTTTGCAATTCTGGCGACAAAGTAGGCATTAACTGTTCTGTTGGTGTGGAAGCCTCGACTCCATCAATTTGCGGTATTGCTCCTAGCATTGTTAACAGTTCATCTAGTTCCTTAAGAATAAAACTTGCTCCCTGATTCAGTAACTTTAAGCACCCTTGGGATGGATAATCATCCAGCCTTCCAGGTAATGCATAGACATCTCTACCAAATTCATTCGCATAGGTAGCTGTTATTAAAGCACCAGATTTTATCGGCGCTTCCATTACGAGGATAGCGCGGCTTAAGCCTGCAATAATTCGATTACGGCGGGGAAAGTGGGTGCGATCAGGTGGGGTTTTCGTGGGGTACTCACTCACGACTAAGCCAGTCGTCAAAATTTGCTTGTACAAATCCCGATTTTTATGTGGATAGATGACATCTACACCAGTTCCTAAAACTGCGATCGTCCGTCCACCTGCTTTCATGGCGGCGATGTGGCTTTCTGTGTCAATTCCCTCTGCCATCCCAGAAACAACTGTAAAGCCATTTTTAGCCAAAGCTGTACTAATTTGGCGAGTCCAACGGATACCGTATTCTGAGGGTTGGCGGGTTCCGACAATTCCAACCATCGGTTTTTGTCCGAGATTTTCTTGAAGTTCGACTTCACCGCGATAGTATAAAATCGGCGGTGGACTCGGAGTTTCCAGCAGTAAGCGGGGATAATCTGCATCTGCTGGTGTCCAGAAATGAGAATTTTCCTGCTGGTGCTTGGTAAATAGTTGTTCTGGGTGCAAACGCGATCGCTGTTGTACCACTTTTTCTAGTGTTTGAAAACCAAAACCTTCTACTTCCCCCAACTGTACTTTAGTAGCGTTCCAAGCTGTTGCTAACGTGCCAAAATGCTGTTCTAGTCGCCGCAGTAACACTGGGCCTACTCCCGAAATTTGCGCCCAAGCTAGCCAATATGCGCCTTCTTCTACCACGGTTTCATCCTCACTACTGGATTGAGTATTCCCAAATTGTGGTTGGATGTTGATATTAAGGGGGTAGGGAGTGGGGAGTAGAGGGACAAGGGGACAAGAGGAAGAAGAATGATTATTACTCAATTCCCAATGCCCAATCCCTTGACTTTTGACTCTTGACTCTTGACTATTAACTATTGACTATCTTCTTATTTTGTGTCATGAAATATTTCTATCGTCTTTTAATAAGCCTATCTGGGTGTTTAATATTTTTACTGTTGCACGGTGGACTTGGTTCGTTGCCTAGTTTGGCGGCTGAGAAAGTTACTATCAGATACGGATTGTTTGAGCAATCGATTCCTGTGGCAGATATACGCAACTATGCCGACAACCAAAAGGTTTCTGCCGATCTGCAATCTTTCTTACATTACCTCAGTCCTAAGGAGAAACAGAAGTTCCAAGATGCCCTTCAGGTAAAAATGTCTCTTGATATTGTGGCTTTAGATAAGCTGATAAATACAGGAATGGGCAAGCAAATTTTATCTTTTGCATCCCAAGCGATCGCCCGTCGCGATCAAGCCAGTATACAAGCCCTACGAGCTGCCATTATCATAGGAGCAAAATCACCAGAAGGTTTAGGATTAGTCAGCTTTCTAGCAGCCTATCCTAGTAATCAACTAGTTGTTGATGCGTCAAAAATTTCTAAGCTAGTTAGCATGGCAAATTCCTCTTCTGGTTCTGCTGATGCACCTCCCAAGGACAATGTAAGTTCTTCACCTTTAGGAAAAATTGCACTGCAATATCAAATACTTGCCGCCCAAAATAAACAATTCTCAGGTTGCTTATTTGGCGATTCTATTTCGGCTGGACTTGGTAATACTCTTGGAAATGATACTTTTAATTTTGGGTTAAATGGCTTGAGTACAATTTCATTACTAGAACAACTGAAAAGTTTAATTCCTACCAAGGTTACATGCGAAAAAGCTATTATTGCCGTGGGTGGAAATGATGCTTGGTATGGAATTAGTGATGAGTTGTTTAGCAAAAATCTGCAAGAAGCGATCGCACTTGTCCGCCCAATGGGAAATAAAGAGATTTTTCTGATTCCAGCTTTTTATTCAACAGTTGCAGCAAGCTCAGATCCAACTATATCAGCCCCAAATTCTAGAGTTGAACAAATTAATGCTTTGATTAATAAAGTTGCTGAAATAGAAAAAGTGCCAGTTGCAGCAGCAGGAGTAGCACCATTGTATGAGAACAATGTTCTTAAAGATAATTTGTCGAGCGATGGCGATCATCTGAACGCAGAGGGCCTTAAAATTTACCGACAAGCATTATTACAAATTCTAGAAAAGTAATATGATGTCTGTCTAATTGCCTATAGTAAAAGCACCCCACCAAAGTTACGTTTTAGATAGCGGTTCTTAACTGACTAAGTACTAAACCCATCGGTGTCAACTTAAGAAAAAATCTGCAATAATTCGTAGTTCGTAACTCAAAATTACGAATTACGAATTATTACTTTTAGGATTTCCAATTCAAAAATCGCGCATAAATATAAGCTATGCCTTCATCAATAATTGTCCGTACACCTTGGCTATAATCCCACCATTTATTTGGATCATAATCTTGTGTTTTGGCAGCGATCGCACCAACTTTGATGTTATTAGGGCTAAGTAGTTTTTTGAACAGCAACCAACTCCTACGGGTGTGAACGTCCAAAGAAAAAACATTAATTGATTGTAGCTTTAAATTGGAATCGGATAGCCAACGATTAAATTCGGCAGCAGATGCATAACTACGATCCTTGATTACCACAGGTGTCGGCACAGCTACCACCTTCTCTGATTCTAAACCGAGTTTCTTGAAGGTGGCGGCTGATACTTCTGCAAAGTTCTTGTATTCACTAAGATAAATTCCTTTTTCTATTGAGCCTCCGGTAGTAATTACTAGACTATAAGAACCGTTTTTAAATTCAGTCAAAGCTTGTTGTATGGCATAATCTGGTAGCCATCCTTCAACAACCAATACTTCTGCTGATTTTATCGGGGAAGTCACGGCGAGAAATGAGTGTACATGAGTAATAGTGAAAAATATTAAATAAGCAATCGAAGCGATTGCAATCGCCCACCCCTGAGCCGTAAGTGTCCACATTTCTTGGCGTTTTATTAGTTTGATTTTTGGAAATTTTCGACACCGACGATTTTTTGTCTGCACTAAACCTTAGCTAAACGTTGTTCTTTCAAGTAAGTAAATACGGACTTGTCTCCGATATCAGCAGGAATTGCTTGCACTGTTTTTCGCAGGGCAAATACCAAAAACAATGTTGCCCAAATTCCTAATAAAACACTTTCCCCCTGAGTTGGTAAAATTCTCACCAAATGTCCTAACAATACTAGCGGTACTATTAAAGTTAATATTTTGGTTTCCAGGCGATTAAAGCAAAAAGCTTCTTTAAAATAAATACCTGTCAAAGCAACGAAGATAAATCCAACTCCAAATAAAGTAAGAGGGTGATTGTAAATAGTAAGAGCCAAAGGTTCACCACTAGAGATTGCCAGAATCACTGATGCTATACTACCGATCGCCCAAAAAATTTGTAATATTCGGTGCAGTGATGCCATATAGATGTGAATGGTAAATAAACTTACACCAAGAGCGACACTAAAACAAGTATATAGAGGTGTGAGTGCGGAAAAAATAGTCGGGTTATTGTTGAGCAAAACCAAAGCACTGCCTATGGCAAAGCTCAGTGCTGCTACCATTAACCCAGCGCGGTAGATAATTACGCCAGTGCGATCACTCTGAGTAATTGTAAATTCCCCAAACTGACCTTGATAAACTTCTGGTGGAGGTAGTGTTTGCGTAGTCATAGTTAAAAATATAGTTATGAATTACTAATAGAGTACAACAGTAAATTGCTGAAGGGTTACTTTTATTATTATGAGCAATCAGACAAACTAACTGTCACAATCCCTAAACTATTAAGCCATTTTCGTAGTATTAGTTGACTTGACAGACGCGCTAACTGACAAATTATCTCTACCATTTGACCAGATTTCCTTCGAGAGCGAAAGACATAGCAACTAGTAAAGCACGGCGTAAATCCAGCTACCATCTCAATTAACCAGACTAACAGGGGGATTTTGCCCCTTGTTAAAGGTAGGCAAACTTCCGCCACAATGTAAGTAAGTCGGCACAATAAAAGCAAACTGTGTAAAGAAAAGTAAACAAGGCTCAAACCCTTTTTCCCCCTGCTCCCTGCCCGGTTGTTGAATCTCGACTTCGCGGCAGTTGAGCGTAGCCGAAACTCGATTGCCGCGTAGTCGAAACACTGCCCCCTGTTTTATCTCAACGATAATGATTTACGCCAACCTCGTTAGTATCTAGTTTAGCTGAGGACTTGATTCTAAGATTAAATTTTAGCTGTAGACAGTAGATATTGACAAATTTAGGATTTAGTCTATAGAAACTTTTGGCAATCAGATAACCCTATAATTAGTTGATATCAAAAGGTGAGGTGAGCAATCGTATTTATCTAAAAAATTGCAAAACTGTAGACATTTCCTCAATTTGTCGTCAGATATTGCTTTTTATCGAGGATGTGCGATGATCGCTTAACAAAATAATTTCTACTTAAGTCAATAGTGATCGCCTACGGCACGCTACGGAAACGCAATGAAGCAAATTGTATGATGTGTGTTAGCAATATGCCTTAGTTAAGCGTTTACCCATAGTTCAGCACCAGAAAGCAGGGATATCCAATCAACAATGTTAGGAATAGTTGACACAACCTTGAGCAGTGCAGTTGGAAATTTTTTCAACTTGCTTCGGAGCTTTTATTTCAGTGAATAGCTCAGTCGCTCGATTAAAATTCATTTGACTCTCATCAGGCTTTGTCATCTTTTGATAAGTTAAACCTAATTGAAAATAAGCTTCAGCTAGGTCACACTTAGCACCTATTTTATCCAAAAGCTCGATTGCTTCTGTATGATGAGTAAGGGCTAATACAAAATCTGTTTGTTGTCGATAGATTTCTGCTAAACCATTAAGTGTTTTTGCTTTTACTTGCATATAGTGGCTTTCTTCAGCAAAGGTCAAAGCTTGGTGGAGTATTTTATTTGCCTTAGAAAAATCTACTAAATTTACATAGGTTTGACCTAAAATTTGCATGAAATAAACAAATCTTCCAGTTTGTTCTACCAGTTTTTCGTTCGTCATATTTTGATAAGCTACATCTGCTAATGCAGAAGAGGCATCACGCAAACCTAAATAAGAATATACTAAAGCTAAACAGACTGAAGCTTTTTCTGCCCAACGATGATGCTCGGTATTTTGAGCTAGGTAAATTACTTGCTGAAATAATTTTGCAGCTGTCTCTAGTTCCCACAAATCTATTTTGTAAAGACCAATACTTAATAAAGAATCTACTTCTAGCATTCTTAGATAGTAAACTGTATGTTTATTTTCTGGCTGAGGTATAAGTGATTTGAGTGCTTGGGTTGCCAGAGTAATAGTCTTTTCTTGACAGGCAATCGCTTGACTAATTTTACCTATTATCCAATATAAATCGCCTAATATATTATAAAGTTCGCTGAGATGTTGGTCATTTTGCAGATTATTAACAACTCGCTCAATTGCTGCAAGTATCGGTTGAATTAAACCCATTCGATACAACGTACTCCCAAGAGGTAGAAACTGCTGCCATTGATTATTTCGGCTTTTTAAAATGACTTTACCTGCTAACTCAAATTCATTAATATCTATGTAGTGATAATATGCTTCTAAAGCTTGCAAAGCATTCTTAAAGGTCTCAATTTGTTTAACACTAGTTGTCCAAAATTCTGCGGCTTTATCGTTGGCAATTTCCCATTCATTGCTGGGGCGTAAACGTGTGATCGCTTCTTTCCGAATCACCGGATGTAGCCAATATTCACCTTTATCACACTCCACTAAAGACCGATTTCTCAACGAGGCGATAATTTGACGATGCTGCTCAGATGGGACATCCCAAAGTAAACAAAACAATCCTTGAGATGGAATGGTGGGTATATCTTGGTAACGATAACATCCCAAACGACAAAGCAGGCGATATGCTTGGGGATCGAGGGCTTGCAGACGATTGATTTGACTAACTGCTAAATTTTTTAAGGCGGTTGCTGCTAAAGGATCGGCATGATTTTCTTGCCAATAAAGAACCATGTCACCGTCGAAATCTTCCAGAATCGAACCACAGAGAATTCCCATTGCTTTAGCATTACCGCCATAAGTGCGATGCATAATTTGCAAAGTTGGTGAGTTGATAGCTAATCCCCGGTTGCTAAAAAACTTTTGCCATGCGCTTTCATCTAAGCCAGGAAGCCGATAGTGATTCACATTCAACTCAGGTTCACAAAGGCGATCGCGACTAGTAATCAAGGTAACAGACTGCACCCTAGCATCAGCCAAAACCCGCAATAGTTCTACATAGTTGCGGTGAGAAGCAATCAACCCACCTTGTTGATCTAATGCAGGTTCGAGATTGTCAATTAACACCCCAATTCGCCGATTGTGAAGTTGGCGCTTGAGTCGTCCCAATGTCACCCCAAATTCTACCCCAGGTTCTTGATCAAAATCTTGTTTGAGCCATTCTTCTACTACTCGTTCGGCGGGGGTAATATTCTGTGTTTCCTTCGCCATCAATAGTTCTAAAACCAACTCAAACTCCTGATGGAGATATTGCTGCGCTAGAGTGGTTTTACCTAAACCGCCTTCACCTTGGATAACAATCACTTTCGATCCCTGATTTATCAAAGTATTCAGGTGAGCGATCGCTTCTGTTCGTCCAATAAAATTGGTATCCTCTAATTTTAGGGTGGAATGTGGTGATCGCGAGTAATCAATCAAACTTGATGATATCGCAGTAGTTTTTCTCAGAACTCGCTCCAAAGTAGCACGACAATTACTTTTAGTAATCTTTTGGCGCAATACTTTAGAAAGCAGCTTCCATAACTGAGAACCAGCATCCTTGGCGTGTCCTTCCGTACAACCGTAAGAATGAGCGATATCCAAGTATTTTCTACCCAACCAAACTTGCACAAGAATCACTTTTTGCAAATCGCTCAACCGTTCCCCAGTCTGAGGGGGAATTATGGCGTCTAACCATGCTAATGCTGCTTGGGCGTCCATTGTGTAACGACGAGGGTAGGTCAGATTTTAAGGAGAACTATAAATCAATCTACAGTTATGTTGCTGAAGTTTTCGAATAAGATTCTGTAAATCCGACTTTTTTCCCGACTTTTGCAAACTTAATTCAAAATTCAGCAGCAAGTTCTAGAAAAAATTGCTGTTATTAAAACTTTTGCAACCAGTTGACAATTCTGGGGTAAGTAATATTCTGGAGTTTAGACTAGTCAGGAGTGCAAAACTCCAAACCTTTATAGTAACTGATGTAAATCAAATACAAGCGCATCCACCCAAACCTTGAGCAGTCAATATATAGTACATTAGAACTAAAAAGTTAAGCAAAGCAATCAAAAATGCGATGGCTCCGCCCGCCGCAGGCATCGCCTATGGTGGGCAAAATGCCATTGCCGGAGAGTGCGTTGTAGGCGATCGCTCTTATAAAATAAATTGACGAGCGCGATTTTCTCTTTTTTAATCCTCTTGGAATAAAAATGATTGCTGAATGTCAATGAAAAATAAATTTTTGTCAATTATTTTTGAGTAAATTTTAATAGTTAATCGTTCTTAAGTATGTTTTTGAGTAGTACTTTCTTTGCAGGCTTGATAGATATCCGATGTTACGTCAAAAATATGAATGTGAGTGAAATTATAGCTACTCCCAGTAACCCCAAAAATCTTGATGTGTGACGTTACAACTAAGTTGGTTTTGAGCAATCATCTGTTGTTTTTTTTGCAACCAGGTGTTTAGCTCATGCTGTAAAGTTGCTTCTTCCAGAATTTCTGGAATTGATTCTTCCATAAACCTTAACATGAACTGAAGAAAGACAGGATCGCTGCTACTAATTTCCCAGGGACTTTCTCCTTGGATTACCTTCATATCGATACGTTTCATTACTTCCCCCATAGAGTCACCGCAGTCAGGCCCCATCCCCCTGCCGAAATCTTGAGGGCGCTGCATATGCTGATTGTAGTATCCTATAAAGGAAGAATCACCTTCAGTTTGAGGAATAAAATTTGTGCCAGTATAGTTAACAGTAGCTAGCAGTGGCAATTGGTATTTTTTTAAACATTCCAGTAGTGTTTGAAACTGCTTTTCGCTAAATAAATCGAACACCGCATTGGCGACAGCTAAGTCGAAAGTCTTTAAGTCTATGAGATTCTCCAGATCCAAAATAGAGCCGACAATTCTTTGAATAGTAATTTTATCGACTTCATTTTTTAAGACTAATATTGAGTCTTGCATTTGTGACTCATATCCATTTTCCTGTGCCCAGACGATTAGCCGCTCAAAGGCAATTTCTAAATGTTCTTGATTTTGTTCGACCAAAAACCACTCCTGATCCTGGGAAATCTTACTCAGGTAGTAGCGACAGTTAGCACCCGTACCAGCTCCTAAATCAACGATTTTAAGGCTTTTGCGCTTTTTCAGGTATTGTTGACAGCTTGCTTCCACAGTTAAGTTACGCCCCTTGGCATCATAGGGGATACGCAATTCTAGCCATTTGGCAAATTTCTCATTTTTATTCATTAGACTTCTTGCAAAGAAAAGAATTTTGGTTTTTAAAGAAAAATTCCCACAAAAGCAGATAAAATGCTTGCTGAATTTTAACAATCATTAAATCAAGATTTAGAATTATTTATTGAAATAAAATTACATTGGGTAAACTACCCATTACCAACACTCTTCAGGATAGAGTAACGGGTAGTTTACACGGTATCGAGAGTAAGCAGAGAACGTGCATATACATCACCAGAGTTTGCATCAACAGGCAAGCTTTTAAGTTGAGCGGCCATTTCTTGAGAATTAAACCAGTTAGGTGACTGCAATTGATACGATTCGCCGAACTTTGCCGGTTTCCAGTTGAATTCATAAGGTCCCAAAGAATTCAATTGTTCAATGCAAGCCAGAGCAATGTTTATTGCACTCGGAGTGTATTCAAACGAAAGGGCACGAATAGGTTGCGACAAGCCACGTAAAACTTCGAGTTCGTGACCCTCAACATCAATCTTGCAAAAAGCGGGCTTACCATACTGGGCGATGAGGCTATCAAGGGTTGTTACCGAAACAGATACGGTTGTATCCCAGCGCACATGAGCAAAAGAGTCAACCTGTTGCACAGCTTGCATCCAATCACGGGAGAGGGTGGTTACAGTTGGGGTACGTTGGCTCACCAATAAGTCTTGCGTCCCAGGAACTAAGCCAACAGCTTGTTCAACAAGGGTTATCTGGGAATTATTGCCGTACCAGCGTTTTAACAGTTGCATACACTGAGGTTGAGGCTCGATGCCAATAACGTGGGCACCAAGACGAGACAAGGCAAGAAGATGATTGCCAACATGAGAACCAATGTCAAAACAAAGGTCGCCTGATTGGACAAACAGTGAATAAAAGTGTGACAACTGACGGATGCGAAAGGGAATACCGTAGTACATTATTAATGAGCGAAGAATCCCCACCTGCTGCGATAAAGATGACATGTTAATTGTTTCCTGCTGATGATTCAGTAGTTTTAGTGATTGAAAAAATATTAAGATTACTAACTAGTATGTAAATACTTGTAAAAAATCTCGATAAGTTTGCTCCCAAGTATTAAAGGATAGATTTGCAGTACGATTGAAAGCTTCTTTGCGTAACTGATTCAGTTGATTAGGATCTGTAAGCAATTTTTTCAGTGCCATAAAAAATTGTTCCTGCTTGCCTAGCTCAATCAGTATCCCATTAACTCCATCCTCAATCCAGTCAGCAATTGCTCCAGTTACATAAGCTAATACTGGTAGCCCGTGAGCAACTGCTTCTGCAGTGGACATAGAATAACTTTCATAGGTAGATGCGGAAATATACAGATCGGACTGGGACAACAACTCCAGCATAGTTTTTTGAGGAACGCGGCCATGAACAATGACGGCATCTTGTATTCCTGCACGCTTGATTAAGGCGAGAGTTTTGTCTTTGTAAGCTTCTTCTTCGCAATCACCAATCAAATGCAGCTTAAAATTCTTTGTTTCCATCTGGGCTAACATTTCTACTAATTCAAGTTGGCCTTTGCGTCGATAGAAGGTTCCTATACTAATTAGAGTTATCTGCTCATGCGATCGCTCTTTGATATTAGGCAGGTAAAGCGCCGGATCGATACCTGGTGATGCTACCACGATTTTATCTGTTTCGATGCCACCACTTAAGATATAATTCCGCAGTTGGAAACTAGGAACGATAATACCTTTCATAGCTTTTAACCACCGTGCTTCATCACTCCAAAGGGCTTTTTTTTCCTTAGTTGAGTAGTAGGTATTCAATGACTCCAGATGGTGGAGCATGAGATAAATTCGTTGAGCATAGGGAAGAAATTCTTTTAAGGAAGCATTGAACTCAGGAATTGTCAAGTAAAGTGCGTCAATCACAAGAATGCAATTAGAGGGCAAAGCACTCAATTGTTCAAGAAGCCCAAAAACAGATTTATTTAAGGGATAAAAAAAGTTCTCTCCTTTGCCTTCCTGCTCCAAGCGCTTGACAATTTCTAAATTGTAGAGCGAGCCTCCTGATATGAAATTTAGTTGCGGCTGAATAAAATAGATCATGTTTGGTTTATACCTCGGCTTCATAGCTTCCCCAAGCTATATGGCTTTCCTCTAACGTGATTTTGAGAGAGCCTTTGAAAAAAGAGCTTACGCGTTTGCTAATTTGCTGGTGAATGTAATAACCCATGTATTCCGTGGTTGTATTTATACCCTTAAATTGTTCAAGAGTATCTAGATTTTGGTAATTTAACGGTTCTAAAACTTCTTTGAGAATTACGATCGCCTGACCGATATCAATCACTAGGCCATCTTTATCTAACTGAGCGACTTTGAATTCAGCTGTGACTATATAGGTAGCTCCATGCAGCTTTTGAGCGGGGCCAAAAATTTCCCCTTGGAAGCTGTGGGCAATCATGATGTGGTCTTTTACTGCAACAGAAAACATGATTTTTAATACTCAACTAACGGCGAAACTGGCTGCACTTGACGCTGATATAAGAGTGACATAAATTGGGGCAAGTCTTTAAAATAAATCACAGGTTCCAGGAGACTATCTATGACTGCATCTGCAAGCAAGCTCAAAACCTGTTCTTTGCGCTGGCGATAGTCAATCAGCTTTCGCATCGGTTTGGCGATCGCGGAAACTTGAGAAGCGATAATTTGTTTGCGTTGGTAATGAAAGGAAGCTCCTAATTGCAAGGATACTAATTCCGTTCCATACCAACTTATTTCTATACAACGACCTTCAAAAGTCAAGGCATTAATTGCACTTTGAAGTCCAGAAGAAGAAGCGCTAGTATGAAAAACGATATTGTAATTGTCTTCCTTAAAGTCGGTTGCCAAATAGGAATTTTGCAGCCAGGGTAGTTGTTTTAGATATTGAATTCGCTGCTGATCCTGTTCTAAAAAATCTGCCCCAATACCATACTCTTTGTTGAGGACAAAGCTAATGAGAATACCGACAATACCTGCACCAACAATTAAGATGCGATCGCCCTGACTAACTTGGGCATCCCAGACTGCATTCAGGGCTGTTTCCGTGTTTGGAATTAAAGTCGCTCGCTTGCTAGGTAACCAATCTGGCAATTCTAAAGCATCAGAACTCTCGACGACAACTCTCGATTGGTGGGGATGCATGACAAAAAATCGTTTCCCCTGATGGGAACCTTCATCAGCTTGACCAACAAGACTGTAACCGTACTTTAAAGGCAAGGCAAAACTGCCTTCCATATACCAACAGCGCATCGTTTCCCAGCACTCTTTGGGGACTTTTGCCAAACCTACTAGCCGCTCTGTACCAGGACTGATACCACTGTAAAGTGTTTCTAAAAAGAGAGGTTCTTTAAGGAAAGATACTACTGAGGTTTCTCTAATTTCACCTTGGTTAGGAGAGACTAACCAGTAGGCATAAGCTGAAGAATTTGTAGACATCTTAAATTGTGTAGTCTGAGATAAGAGCAAAAACGGTTAATCTCTCTCCTCATACCGAGTTGCGCTCAAATTAGAGATGGGGGAGATGAGGAGAGAAGTCTGAGCGCCGACTTTTGGCGATAGCGTAGCGTTAGCGAGTCTTCGAGCGTCTGGCTTCTCTACAAGACGCTGCGCGAACGCCAACGTCTTCTCTACGAGACGCTACGCGTAGCTTGCTTCCCCGTAGGGGTACGACGAACAGAAACTCGGAGGAATGAGGGGGGATGAGGGAGACAAGGGGACAAGGGGGATAAGGAGAAGAAATACTACTCTTGACTCTTGTACAGACAAGGGTTAACCCTTGTCTGTACTTGACTCTTGACTCAGCACTTATGGATGCCCAATGCCCTATTTATAGTTGCTATTTCTGAACGCAACTTAGTATCACCTTTCAATTGGTTTTAACGAGCAAATTAAATGCGTGAGTGCTTATTTCAGAAGCAAAAGTTCCATCAGAATTTCTCCCTCAAAATCGAAGTGTTTCATTTTAAAGCGTAATCCTTGATCGATGTAATTTATGACTGGAAGGATAAAACTCGACCGTCCAGAACCCAAAATTAGAGGAGCAATATGCAGATGCAGTAGATCGATGCAATTAGCTTCCAATAAATTGGATACAGTTTTTCCTCCACCTTCTAAAAATATACTAAAAATAGAATTTTCATGTAAAACTTTTAAAATTTCTGAAGGAGCCAAAAGGGAATTTTTTTGAGAACCTTTTACAGCAGAGATAGGAAGCTTGAGAATTTTTTGTTTTATTGCTTGTGGTATGTCTTGATGCTGCTTTCCTTGAGGATATAAAACTATAATTTTTTCATGAAGCGCTACCATCTGCAAATCATCCAACTTCAAATTGCTTTGTCCTTCAATAATCACAGGAATTGGATGTTTGCCAGTTACTAAACGAACCGTTAGTTTAGGGTTGTCTAGTGTTGCTGTTACTGAGCCTACCATAACAGCATCATGAAGCGCGCGCAGACGATGGGCGTGTTTCAAGTTAGCTTCATTACTAAGCCATTGAGAGTTTCCATTGATTGCTGCAATTCTACCGTCTAGAGATTGTGCTAAGTGAGCCATCAAAAATGGACGCTTTTCCAAGTAAGCTGCTCGTTGAGCAAGTAGAATTCCCAAATATATGGAAAAAGTTTTCCATCCACTGTTACTCCAAATTCCTTTAAAATATTTAGGATCTTGCACGAGATCGCTCGGAAAAAGGGAACTGTTTCTAAATACAACGGCATACTGTACTTGAGAAAATATCTGATTGACAAAATTCAAGTCTTGCAAAAAATTATTTGATAAATCAACGATAATCAAAAAATCGCTTTTTAAGAAAAAGGGAATATTTTCAGGAGAAAGTTTTTGGAAGCTCCAAGGACTTTTAGTATTACCAAAAAAAGCCCAATACTCATTTTTTTGAGGAGAGGCGATTTTGATTGCCTCCTTGCATTCTAGCAGTGCTGGCCAAATATCTTCTAAATGCTGGTCAATTACAAGCTCATTTAGTGCTAAAGGTTGTACGTGTTGTAATTTGAGTAAATGCCCTAATTTGTTTGCTTTAGTACTCAAGTAGTTGAAATTGTAGTTATTGGGTTCGATTACTAATGGAATTCGATCAGCTACTTCAATACCATAGCTCTCTAAACCAGCAATTTTACGAGGATTATTAGTAATTAAGCGAATTTGCTTCACTCCTAAATCCTTGAGTATATGTGCTACTATGCTGTAGTCTCGGAGATCAGCAGAGAATCCAAGGTGTTCATTTGCTTCTACTGTATCCAATCCCAAATCTTGCAAGGAGTAGGCTCTGACCTTATTCAACAAGCCAATACCTCTCCCTTCTTGTGCTAAATAAATTATCACTCCTTGACCTGCGTTTTCAATCATCCTCAGTGCTGTTTGCAACTGGCTTCCACAATCACAACGTAGAGAACCCAAAGCATCACCAGTTAAGCATTCAGAGTGTATTCTTACCATGATCGGCTTATGGAAGTTTTCTACTTCTCCCTTAATGATGGCGATATTCTCTGAATTATCTAGAGTATTACGATAGCCATGTATTTTAAATGTACCAAATTCACTAGGTAACTTGGCGATCGCTACAGTTTCTGTGATCGGTCTTTGGTTGCTCATAAGTTTTTGACAATCTTCTCAATCTTTTCTTAATGTTGGAATGACTCGTTGGCTGCTAGTAACAAACAGCACTTTTCTAATCAGGGGTTAAATCGGTTATACCGTTCAATTCCAAGACGCAAAGCTTGTTTTCTAGTGATAAAAATTTTACCAATACAACTCCTTATAGTTCGGGTAGGTCCTGTGGTTGTTCCAGTCTTTTCTCCGACAAAAAAAGGCGATTTTCGGACTGAGGTGTTCCAGAATTTGGTAACAAACGGCTGTTTCTATACCTTCAAAAGTTTCGATTTTTTCAGCAGGCGTGTTTTTATACAAAATAGACGCAATTTCTTTTACGTAAGTATCTAAAAGTTTTTTATTTTCTGGTGTCATTGGCTTCTTGAACGTTTTTTTTCCATCATTAATTCTCTCGAATTACGCTGTTGATGTATAGCCCCCAGTTTATTCGCGATCTGAATTTTTCCATTAAGTCTGGAAAAGCTTGCTGGCAAAGGATTTAAGAAACAGTACAGCAAATACGGTACAGTAATTGAAATCGGGTGCTGTCATGTGACAAGCAATGCTGGACTGATGGGAGAAGAATTTTGCAACCTTAGAACTGGGCGATAAGCCTGACGGCATGGCTACGCTTACCGCCGATTAAATGAACGTGCAATGTCGATAGGCTATGCTCTAAGTCTTGGATTTGGCAAAGCAGTGTCATCCATTTTCAGCAGTGGAACCGTACTCAAAAGAGCCTATGAGTTTTTGCCAATCCAAAAGTGCAATTTTCAAGCATGATTGAACCGCACTGTCAGATGACGGCGCAAACTGTTGAAGAACGAGATATAGTGCTGTTGGAGACACAAGTTTTCTTGATTATGGCAGTATTGAGGCTAAAAAAGAAGGTTATGGTCTAATTGGTAAGGGCGGTAACGTTTTTAATAAAATTCGCCAACTTCAGCACACAGGAGTCATTGTTCGGGCAGTCTATAACCGCAATTTAGATTCCCAGAGCGAGCGTCTTTGGTCGAAGTTAGCAGCACAACCTATAAGTTTTGAACAAGAAATCGAATTGCCACATACTCAAGAGCGTGCTGCTTGCCAAATCAAACGGCTAACTCTAGCACCTTTTTGCCTCGGCTGTTAACAATCAGCACACAAAAAAATGTAATTTCCCTTACTTGTGCGCGTATATTCTTCCGGTTCAATGAAAAGTTTCCGACGACGTGCCTGATAAATACCACCTCCGATAACTAGTACCAATATTCTACTCGCAGTTATAAAACTCCACAACATCCGGTTATTTTTAGTTGTTTCCAGATTCGGGGAATCTACCTGGTTTGGAGTTGTTATTGGGTTTGCAGTTTTTACCTAATTTACAGATGACTCACTATCAGAGTCTAAGATAAATACTACTGCTTTGGTTCCCGCCAGTGTACCACCTTCAAAGTCTCCTTTTTTCAATCGCGGGATGATTTGGGTACTAATAATGTTGCCTACTTTAGCATCGGGCAAAATCGCTTCTACTCCGTAAACAGTCTCAATTTATACGCGGCTATCGCCTACTGAAATCAAAAGCAATATGCCATTATCTGTTCCTTAAATCTGCCAAAAATTGGTAAACAGCAGAATACAGCAAAGAATTTCATGAAAAACTGGACTGATATGATGTTAACTTCTTATATCCGACTTTTTTCCAACTTTTGCAACCCTATCACATAAAACTGCCTACTTTCACCGACTGACAAAAGCAAGTGCGATCGCTTAGGCTATTAGGCATAGAGACAAAAAATTAAGTATAAAAAGATGCTTAATACCCTCAGACCAATCACAGAAGACTTAGCAGGTCAAAGCTATCCTAGTCCTGATTACTTGCAAACACAGCGCCGCATTCGTTCCCTCATAGACAAATATATTGCAGTCGAAAAACTACACGAGCGTCTGCAAGATTTACCGTTACAGTTTACCAATCCCCAACCGCGTCCCTGGAAACTCATCGACTGGCAAACAATTAACCGTAATCAAATTATCGGCTTAGACGCAGAGGTATTTGTATCTATATTGATCGGTGTGATGGATACAGAAGCTCCCATTCGCGGTTATACCCAAACCAGTCGGCAGTATTTGGAAAAATTGCATCCTCAGATGTCTCGGTTTGTTGGTGGAACTGTCGGTAAAGATGGCAAATTGCTGGAACTTGGTTTATGGGAAAAGGAAGAACGTCAGCATACACCTGCATTAATCAAAATCTACACCCAATTAACAGGCGAGAAAATTACCCCAAAACTTCGGGCAGTTAGAAGCTATCTCCCCACAGATGACGCCAAAGAAGACTTATATCGCCACGGCTTACACCGCATTGCCACAGAATACGGTGCTACCTGTCTTTATATTTGGCTCATGGCTCATACCACTGGTGCACTCCAGGATGTTTTAGAAGAAATAGCACAGGATGAAATTAATCATACGACCAAATTCTGGGGGTTTGGGGTCTGGGCTTTCCCTGATACTGGGTTGATGCGAATTGGACGCACGCTAATCAAAACGCGATTGCCAAACTATCAGCGTAACAACCTCATGCGTACCCTCCGTCGCATGATGGGTACCCTCAATTGGAATGGTTGGTCATTAACCAACAAAATAACTCTCCTCTTCACCTTCACCTACACAATGCATCGGTTGTGGAGTTGGAACAATAGCCTCACACCAGACTATCTGCAAAATTTATTTGAAACTAATAAGTCAAAACAAAGGACAAATGACAAATGACAAATGACAAATCAAAATTACCTATTGATTTAAACCCCCAAAAAATCCCCCAACATATCGCCGTTATCATGGATGGTAACGGACGATGGGCAAACAGTCGAGGATTACCACGCATTGCTGGACATCGCCAAGGAGCAAAGACACTCAAAGAACTATTGCGTTGCTGCAAAGATTGGGGAATCAAAGCGTTAACAGCCTATGCTTTCTCAACAGAAAATTGGCAGCGTCCCATTGAAGAAGTGGATTTTCTGATGCATTTGTTTGAGCGATTACTACGCCGCGAGTTAGCTCAGATGCATCAAGAAAGAGTACGCATCTCGTTTATTGGAGATTTATCGGCTTTACCCAAGTCTCTACAGACAGAAATGGAACGTTCAATGATAGAGACGTTGAACAATCAAGCAATCCACTTTACTGTTGCAGTCAATTACGGTAGCCGCAACGAAATTACCAGAGTTTGCCGTCAAGTAGCTCAACTCGTAAAACAAGGCGAACTCAGCGCCCAAGAAGTAAATGAAAGTCTTATAGAACAACATCTCTACACAGCAGATACTCCAGAACCCGATTTACTGATTCGTACTAGTGGTGAGATGCGATTGAGTAATTTTCTCTTGTGGCAAATGGCATATACAGAGATGTATTTCACCGATATTCTTTGGCCAGATTTTAATCGAGAAGCATTTCATCAAGCTTTGTTGAGCTACCAAAATCGCGATCGCCGTTTTGGTCAACTCAAAGCTTCATTATCAGCTTAGTGTACCAAACACCAGACATCGTGTGAAAAAGGCAGGAGGCAGTATTTCGACTACGCTCAACAACCGGGCAATATTCCTTTTGCCTTCTGCCTTTGTTGATAAAGTAAAAGCACCCACACTACCACGATGGTATATGAGCGCTTACAAATAAAACATTATCGAGGATAATCTATCTGCTATGACAGACCGAAGTAACTATAAGAATAGCAGGCACTGGGTAAATAAACTGCAAGGGTAGTTACAAATGTTTTGTTAAAAATATTACTTACCGTCAACATGATGCTTGATTTAGGCAAAATCCAATCGATTGCTCAATCCTATTCTCCCCAAGAACTCTTCGCTGCCTTGGTTTGGCAGCGTCGGTTCAATGAGTTTGATGGCGAAGAAGTGATTACTGACCTTTCCAACCACAGAAATCTATGGGCAAGCTTTCTGTTCACAAAACCAATCTTTGCACCAGATGAAAACGGTTTAAGCTTTGGTGGTATGGTCGATACCCTACTTGCAATGGCAAACTATCGTCCCATGTCTGAAACCAGCATCATCCATTTCATTGCCTATCCTGCCGATACACTATACATCCTTGCAGAGAACCAAGACACAAAAGTGTCAGAGCTTTTAGACTTGGGCAAAAAATGGCGAGCTGACTCAGTAGAAGTAAGTGATGGCACGAATGAAGATTATGGTTTGCGCCTGAAGCGCCGACTGAGAACTAGATTGTCAGGGGGGCTATGGGGTGAAGATATACACCAGGATTGTGATGCGGTAATTGTTTGTTATTGGTGGGATTGAATATTTGAAAGTTATTTCCACTGTTTTCCTCCTGATCTTACCTGCACCCAAATTGAACAGCGATCGCAGTCTCTTAATTTTTTTTGAGTAAATTATTCTTTGTTAGGTATTGAGCCGAAATCCTCGGCTCAATATCTATATCCATTATCACAAAATCAGACTTATGTAAATTATTATTTTGTCAATATACCAATCTTATTTTATATTTGAACAGAGAAAATTTGGAAGGCTTATGAATCAAGCATTTTACGTAATCTATTGTTCAAAAACCATTTAGGATTACTATCGTAATTATAAAAACTCTCAATATGATGTATTGTTAATTCTTTCCAAAAATAGTATTTACTAGAATTTAATACTTGCGATATAAGCTGATGTTTTGGTAAGTTAATTCAGAAAAAATCCTGATATCCAAAATTTAAAGTCAACAAGATTTTTTTAGAAATCTACTTTAAATTTACTTATCAATCAATTTTAAAATCGCAACTAATTTTTTCACTATTTTGTAGGTGTTGGGAGTTATGATGGCAAAATATCTACTAGCTTCTGCTAGTGGGATGGGATTTTTATGTTTAATTGTCGGGTTATCACCTGTGCAAGCCCTTCCTAGTTTAGAAATTGCAGATAAAAACGTAGCTGTTAATCAAAATGACGGCAGCTATGAAAAGAATTATTCTCATCAAAGCGATTTAGCAAACAATATCTCCAGTAAGTTGCTGATAGCTAATGAAACTCAAAAAAACTTACCCTCAGTCAATCAACAGCAAAAAATTCAAGATATAGGAGTAGATTCTGCTGTTAACTTGTTGCAGCCAATTACACCACAACCTGTAAGTTCATCTCCAACCTCAGACAAACTTGCACAAGTAACATCCGTATCACAATTGTCTGATGTACAGCCGAATGATTGGGCTTTTCAGGCACTCCAATCTTTAGTAGAGCGCTATGGTTGTATCGCAGGTTATCCCAATCAAACCTATCGCGGTAATCGGGCGATGACTCGCTACGAATTTGCTGCTGGCTTAAATGCTTGTTTAGACCGAATCAACGAATTAATTGCGACTGCAACTGGTGATTTGGTCAACAAAGGAGATTTAGCCACGTTGCAGAAACTGCAAGAACAATTTGCGGCGGAATTGGCAACATTGCGGGGTCGAGTAGATGCTGTAGAAGCTCGCACAGCAGAACTAGAAGCAAATCGGTTTTCTACTACGACCAAACTTAATGGAGAGGCAATTATTGCTGGTGTTGGTGCTAGCGGTGGCGCTCCTAATCAGAGAGACCCGAACATCATTCTAGTCAATAGAGTGCGGTTAAATCTTACCACTAGCTTTACTGGTAAAGATTCATTAATTACTGGATTGCAAGCCTATAACTTTTTGGGTGGAGCCGATGGACAAGGTAGCCTGCAACAAAGTTTAGGATTAGCTTCGCCACTTTTGAGTGCAAGTAGCGCTCGTACCAGTTTTGAGCCGCAATTTCCAGGGTTGAATGTCAATACTTTGTCAGGTGTTGGTGCAAACAGTATTCAGGTTTACAAATTGCTGTATGTCTTTCCCGTCGCTAATAAATTAACCTTGTTTGCGGGAACTGCGGCAGAAACATCAGATGCTTTCCCAGCAATTACGCCTTTTTATGGTGAAGGACAAGAGTCAATTTCTCGTTTTGGCAACTTGAATCCTGTACTACGGGTTTCTGGTGGAACTTCGGGTACTGGTTTAGCATCGGCGGCGGGATTTATTTTTAACATTTCGCCAAATTTTGATTTAAGAGCTTTATACGGCAGTGTAAATGCCAATTTACCCGAAAAATCTGCTAATGAAGCAGTACCAGGAGTTTCTACTACACCTTTGGGAGCAGGTTTATTTAGTGGTAGTAGTATTATTGCCACACAGTTAACCTTTAAGCCAAGTTCTGCTCTGGATATTGGTTTAAACTATGCCCACAGTTATCACGAAATCAATATTTTGGCTACAGGATTAGTTAGTAGTGATATCGGTGCTTTAGCAGGGGTTGCGGCTGGAACACCGCTCACACTCAACTCTGTTGGCGGTACACTAACATGGCGGTTGTCTCCCAACATAGCCTTATCTGGCTACGGTGCAGCAATATTTGTTGATGCTGCTTCCAATAGCGTGGATGCTTCCACCACCTTTACAAGTTGGATGGCAGGAGTTCATTTCAGAGATTTATTCAAGTCAGGAAACACTGCCGGGATTCTTTTTGGTCAGCCGCTTTTTCGTAGTGATAGTGGTGGTGCTGCTCAACTTACGCCCACAGGCGACAATCGGGCGACTCCTTACCATTTAGAAGCCTATTACCGCATTCAAGTTAGTGATAATATCAGCATTACCCCTGGTGCGTTTGTTCTCTTTAACCCAGAAGGTAACAGCAACAATGAGACTACGACTGTAGGTGTACTTAGGACTACTTTTACGTTTTAAGAAATTGGCAGTAGGGAATGGCTAACGTACCAAAAACATTATTAAACCGCAACGCGAGAGTCATTAGTCATTAGTCCAATAAAAACCACGTTCCTTGTGGGCGTGGTTTGAATAAGGTTTTAGCATAATTCTGTTACGTGTGATTGAGTACACCATCCAAAACGATTGATTATTTTTTATTTGGAAGTCTTTAAGGATGCACTTAATATTTATTAAACGAACCGCTAAGTACGCGAAGGAAGAGAGAGATCAACTAATGAATGCAAATTTATTTACTCATCACTTAAAGAAGTCCTGCTGATTCATATAATCGTTTAAGCATTGCTGAAATCTTCGTACCATAATCTAAATCTGCTGACCATCGCCCTGAAAGCTGATCAATTAATGGTGCAATTCCCCGCGTCACAAAGCGAAACCTTGGATCTACTACTTCTTGTACCAAAGGTTCTAAACTAGCGTAAGCTTTCAAATGTTGGATGTGTGCCCTCACTCCAATTCTGGCACTCGGAAAAGATGCAGCCTCTGAACCACCACCGATCGCACCTAAGCCTGCAAAGTTATTTTGCTCAGGTTTAATATCACCACCAAACCGTAAAAATCCAGTTTCTACACACATTTGGCAAAAGGCAATATCATAGTTAACTCCCTCTATCCCTGCTTCTTCCCGATAAAGTTTTGGGATGTCAGGAAAGCTTACTAAAGCATTTTCATTATTGTTTCTCAGAAATAATTGTAACTGTACTTCGGAAGTATTACCGTTCGACATCACCCGCGAAAATTGACCAGGGCAAACCACCAAATTCGAGCGCAAGCTAACAGTACGTGTTGCAGCATCCCAACTAACTGCAATATTAAAATCTCGCAGTTCAATGGCTTTAACATAAACTATTTTATGATAGGTAATCCGATTGACATTAGCTGCTTTTGAAAGGTCAATTCGGAGCAGGTCTACTAAATCAATGGGGATGTAAGCATTACCATTAACTAAAACCCCTTGCTCTGTATAACTTTGTCCATTAATATTAATATTAATTGGCGGATAATTTTGTTCTGCCGGCGTTCCAGGAGTGGGGTCAATTACACGACTCCAAGTCACCAATCCATCGGCAATTCCCAAAGCAAAATCGCGGCGACGACTTTGCAGCAAAGCCCGATCCTCTGGATTGCTGAGAAACCCTACTTGCATCACCAAGGCTGGAAGCGTTGTCTGGCGACAGAATGCTAAACTACCCAATCCACTATTTGTATCTGCTTTGACTCCCCGATTCGGTAATTGGGGTACGCGGCGCAACAACGCCACTAGCAATTGTTCAGCATTACTCCTGCGATCGCTATTATTAGAAATATAGAAAACGCTAGCCCCACGCACAGAAGGACTATTAGCCGCATCAGATTCAATTTCTAGAGCGACATCACCCCGGCGGCCACGGGAATTAATCCAGGTGATAGTTTGGGCGGCACTCAAGTCATCAGGGACTGCCAAAATTTCCACATTCCGCGCCCTCAGTTCCGTGACAATCAAATCCCGCAGCAAAATCATTTCTTTAGCTTCAGTTGTACCACCTGCGATCGCACCTGGATCGACACCTCTGGCTTCTTTGCCACCGTGAGCTGCCGAAATAAAAATACGCCCCATCTTAAGTATTTCCTCTGATAAAATTAAGTGTAAGCAATTGTATAGATCATTCTTGGTCTAGCAACAAGAATATAATAGCCATCAGAAGTCTTTTGTCATTTATCCTTTGGTATTTTTCTAAAGTTAATGTCCAGGGAGTAGGAAGTGGGGAGTGGGGGATGAGGAAGATGAGGGGATAAGGTGACAAAAGTTAGAACTTGCAACAAATCTTTTCCTTGCCCTTGTCCCCAATTCTCCTTGTCCTCTTCCCAATGACCAATGACCAATGACCAATGACCAATGACCAATGACCAATGACCAATGACCAATGACTAATGACTAAATATGCAAATCCCCCGCTTGCACCCAGATACAATTGAGGAAGTTAAACTACGGGCTGATATTGTAGATGTAGTCTCCGAATACGTAGTTTTACGCAAACGTGGAAAAGATTTCGTCGGTTTGTGTCCCTTCCACGATGAAAAATCTCCCAGTTTCACCGTTAGCCAGACAAAGCAAATGTACTATTGCTTCGGCTGTCAAGCTGGAGGAAATGCCATTAAGTTTGTCATGGAGTTGGGGAAGCGTTCTTTTGCTGATGTGGTGCTGGATTTAGCACGGCGTTACCAAGTACCTGTGCAAACTCTTGAACCCGAACAACGCCAAGAATTACAGCGTCAGCTATCTTTGCGTGAGCAGTTATATGAAGTTCTGGCAACGTCCGCCCAATTTTATCAACACGCCCTTAGACAATCACAAGGGCAAAAGGCACTTCAATATTTGCAATCTAACCGCCAACTCAAAGAAGAAACTATACAGCAATTTGGTTTAGGTTATGCCCCCGCAGGTTGGGAAACTCTCTATCGTTATTTAGTGGAAGATAAACATTACCCAGCGCAAATACTAGAAAAAGCGGGATTGATAAAGCCACGCTCTTTAGGGGGCGGTTATTATGATGTATTCCGTGATCGCTTGATGATTCCCATCCGTGATGTCCAAGGGCGGGTGATTGCCTTTGGTGGTAGAACCTTGACTGATGAGCAGCCTAAATATCTGAATTCACCAGAAACCGAACTTTTTAGTAAAGGTAAAACATTATTTGCCCTCGATCAAGCCAAAGGTGGAATTTCTCAACTCGATCAAGCCGTGGTGGTAGAGGGATATTTTGATGCGATCGCTCTCCACGCTGCTGGTATTAATAACGCCGTTGCCTCACTCGGTACAGCCTTAAGCTTAGAACAAGTCCGGCTAATATTACGCTACACCGAATCGAAACAATTAGTACTCAACTTTGATGCTGATAAAGCTGGAACCAATGCCGCAGAACGGGCGATTGGTGAAATTGCCGAATTAGCATACAAAGGCGAAGTTCAGCTAAAGGTTCTCAATTTACCCGATGGTAAAGATGCCGATGAATACTTGCACAAGCGTTCCCCAGAAGATTATGGAGAACTACTAAAAAATGCGCCACTTTGGCTAGACTGGCAGATTCAGCAAATTATTCAAGACCGTGATTTGAGACAGGCTACTGATTTTGGGCAAGTAACTCAGCAAATAGTCAAATTACTTAAAAATATAGCTAACAGCGATACACGAAACTATTACGTTTCCTACTGTGCAGAAATACTCAGCTTAGGAGATACTAGACTTATACCCCTACGAGTCGAAAATCTGCTAACTCAAATTGCTCCCCCTGCGGCTACATATTCTAAGCCTGTGTCAGTCAGAAAAGCATGGGGAAGTAGCAAATCCTCACTTTCTAGTACAGAGGCGATTAATGGCATCTCTCCCCACTCCCCACCCCCCACAGATCGCGGTCTTTTAGAACACGCAGAGGCGTTATTATTGCAAATTTACTTGCATTGTCCCGAACAGCGTCAAGTGATTATTGACGAATTAGAGGAGCGAGATTTGCAATTTAGCCTTTCACATCACCGATTTTTATGGCAACAAATTTTAGAAATTTCATCCGGTGATGGAGAGACGAGAAATTTTGCGTCTCCACCAGATTTAATTTCCCGCCTGCAAGACCAGTTCTTAGAATTTGGTAGCGAGATAGGGTTAATTTCCCATTTATTTCATATCGATGAGAAAACCCAAAAAGAAATACTGCGGACTTTGCAAGTAGTTCAAGCTGCGATCGCTTGCATGGATTTAGTAATGCTTGAAAAACGCTATCGCCACTTTTTGGAACTATGGCAACAAACCGATCCAGAAGCTGAACCAGAGCGGTATCAATCTTATTATCAGGCTTTCTACGCCGAAAAAATCAAGCTTAAGAAAATAGACCGACAAAGGTTATTTTCGATTACAGAGTTGTTATAGTCTAACTCTTGATCAGACCTCAATACATTATCAGTTAAGCATTTCTTCTTTCTCTACAAGACGCTACACGAATGCTGTTATACCATTTATTTGTGAGGCTACGCCCAATACAGTTTGGTTACCCTGCGGGATCTTGCTACGTTCCTCAACCCAACCTATACATTTTTATTTTTTGGGCTTAACCGAACCGTATTGAGGCTACGCCAAACTCTTTTAACTTCTTTCTTTATGTCTTTTGCGTCCTTTGCAGTAGTCCGCAGCAAGCCGATGCAGCGTCTACGTTTTTCTTTCTTGTACTTAGAATATAGTTTAGCGATCGCGTTTAGCAGAACGGCGCGATGTAGACGAACGCGCACTAGGCTTATCGCCATTGGTGGCGGGTGGCGCTGCTTTACGTTTAGCCGATGTCTGTGGTAACGGTTTAGGAGTACAAGCCGGACGCTTATCATCTCCGGGTTTTGCTCTGTGTTGCCGTCCATTTGTGATTGGTTCAGGGTTGGTATCGGAGTTAGAGGCAAAACCAGCCACTACTTCCCTTGGCAAGCGCTGTTCGATCAGTTTTTCAATATCTTTCAATAGAGGATATTCATCGACACACACCAGCGATACGGCTTCACCTGACGCGCCAGCGCGCCCAGTGCGCCCAATGCGATGAACATAATCCTCCGGTACATTGGGCAGATCGAAGTTAACTACATGAGGCAGTTCGCTGATATCAAGACCCCTAGCAGCAATGTCTGTCGCCACCAATACCTGTAAGGTACCATTTTTGAACTTTGCCAGAGCATTAGTACGCACTGGCTGGCTTTTATTCCCGTGGATTGCCAGTGCTTGAATGCGGTCTTCGCCCAACTGCTTAACCAAACGATCAGCGCCATATTTAGTACGCGTAAACACTAGTACTTGATACCAATTATCTCGGTGAATCAGGTGAGCAAGCAATTGGCGTTTCTTGTCACGGTCTACTTGGTAAATTTTCTGTGCGATCGTCTCGGCGGTAACGTTGCGGCGTGCTACCTCAATCATCGTCGGGTTATTAAGCAGACCGACGGCGAGTGCCTTAATTTTGTCCGAGAAAGTAGCGAAGAATAGTAAATTTTGTCGTTTTTTAGGCAATAGTAAGAGGATGCGACGGATATCATGAATAAAGCCCATATCCAGCATCCGATCTGCTTCATCTAGCACCAAAACCTCAATATGTGACAGGTTCAGCGTGCCCTGCTGTACATGGTCTAACAGTCGCCCTGGAGTAGCGACTAGAATATCCACTCGGTTCTTCAGACGCTGTTTTTGCAGACTAATACCGACTCCGCCGAAAATCACCATCGAGTTTAGCTGCAAGTACTTGCCGTATTCGCGCACGCTTTCTTCCACCTGTGCAGCCAGTTCACGAGTCGGGGTGAGAATCAGCGCCCGGATTGGCCGATATCCATTAGATGTACCTTTGATGCTCTTGTCAGACGACAACTGATGCAGAAGCGGTAGGGTAAAACTAGCGGTCTTTCCAGTACCAGTTTGTGCCCCAGCTAGCAAATCGCTACCCGACAAGATGGCAGGAATCGCCTGTTTCTGAATTGGCGTGGGTTCAGTGTACCCGCGTTCGGTAACCGCACGGATAATTTCATTGGACAAGCCGAGAGTAGAAAAAGACATAAAACTCCATAAATAACATCGGCCTGTTGCCAATGGCGGCGTCAGTCTTAGGCGAACTGATTAAAAAATTATTAAAAAGCTGGATAGACAGTAGCGCAAAGACTGAGAGCGAGTGCCGCAGTTCCACATTGTAGCAGATTGCAGCCCATTGTGTGGTTAAAGTTGCTCTGATTCAGTGTTGTGTTAAATTAGCATTACTTGGAATGTAAAATGTTGAACAATTAGGAGAAATTCGTTATCGCAATCCAAAAGCAACTGATTAATTCACAAATCAAGTCACCTAGCGTCTTCTTGATTGACCATGAGAATAACAATCGTGGTCTAATCGACACAAATGAGGCGCTACAGCTAGCCGAGAGCTTAGAGCTTGACTTAGTTGTAGTCTCCCAAGGTAAGGAGGCTCCAATCGCCAAGATTCTCAACTATGGCAAGCTTCAGTATCAAAAGAAAAAACGTCAGAGCCAGAGTGCTAGACCCACAGTAAAGGAAGTTCGATTTGGTCTAAATGTCGGCATAGCTGATTACAATTTACGCATCGAACAAGCAGGACAGTGGTTGCGTAAAGGCGATTCAGTCAAGTTTGCCATCCGTTTACGAGGCCGAGAACATCAATATCGTGACAAAGCAGGAGAACTGCTAGACCGAATTGCAAATGATCTCAGTCAAGTAGGTAAAATCCAGTCGCTAGATAAACGTGCACTAGTTATTCAAGTCATTCCTGCCTAGTTAATCTGGCGATCGCTAAAGGATATATTTGTAACAGCTTGTAAGGAACGAAAAAAGCTGAAGGCAACACTGTAGCTTCTATGGAAAGAACATTGAGATTATCCCCACTGAAGATAGCAAGGGGATTTTTTCGATGTGCATCCACTCATGTTTGCACAGAGCTACACTGGAGATGAGGATGGAACCTTAAACCATTGAGGGATGCCATTATTCTAAGTACTGGGACATCGAAACATCTCAGATCCTTTGTACAAATATTTATTTCTGCAAGCCGCACTGACATTTAAAAGTGCGGCTTTTGGATTTATCTAATGCGCTTGACATAGCGTTCCTACGAAACGCGCTTACCTATATTCCTATATAGTTGAGTTAAGCATTTCTTTCTTCTCTTTGCATCTTACCCTTCTCCTTCAAAGATGCATTCGCATTCGGGAAGCCACTTCTCTACGAGACGCACTCGTTTCGTGTCTATTGTTCTTTTGTCTAAACCTGTACAGGTTGTCTCTATTAGGGATTGAAATAACTGAAAGCTTCTGAGAGATAATCAGCAGCAGATGCTACTACTGCGATCGCACTTTCATAATCTAGACGCGTTGGTCCCAAAACTCCCACACTTCCTACTGGTATTGAACCTCGGCGATAGGTGGAAGAAATTAACGTGCAGGTGCGTATCGGTTCTAAAAGATTTTCTGCACCGATGCGAACTGTTACCTTTGACTTACCCACATCCTCAAGCTCTGGTTCCTCAAATATTAATCGCCATAGTTGGTCTTGTTCTTCTTCTAGCAGGTGGATAATTGTTTGTACCTGCTGTAACTGGGAAAATTCGGGCTGGCGCAAAACTTCTGACACACCCCGAACCATAATTTGGGTTGCAGTCGGCGCATGAGTGCGACGAGTCAATTCAGCAACTGAATGTTTTAAGAATTCCCCGTAGCGTTGGAATTCTTGATCTAATTCGCTCCAGTTTAGGTTACTTAATTCCAACAGACTTCGCCCCCGCAAGTGGGTATTTAAAAAGTTAGAAACAATTTGTAACTCGCGATCAATTACCTCTGAATCCCGTTGTGTTTCGTCTGGTATTGGTGACAAATCCATCAACTTGGAATGTGTCTCATAACTATCGGTAACAACAATTAACATAATCCGCCCCGCTTCAATTTGCACTAATTGCAGATGTCGCAATAGTGCTGTGGTAGTTTGCGGCATAGTAATCAAGCTAATGCAACCACTTAAGGTTGCTAAAATTTGTGCGGCTCCTTGCAGTAGGGTTTCTAAACTCCAATCTTCCCACTGGAGGCGCTTTTGTAATGCTACTTCTACTTCTCGTCCTAAAGTTTCCGACGGTGTAATTAGCTGGTCAACATAAATGCGATATCCTGAATCTGAAGGGACACGTCCAGCAGAGGCGTGTGGTTGGTAGAGTAAGCCGGATTTTTCTAAAACGCCCATCACATTGCGAATTGTGGCTGAACTTACACCCAGGTTGTACTCCTCGATTAAAGCTTTTGAACCAACAGGCTCTGCTGTAGCAATGTAGTGACGTACCGTTGCCCAAAGTATATGCTGTTGTCGATTTGTTAACTGGACTTCCATAGAGTATGTTTTGCTAGAGGCAAATTTTAATCGAAAAATTTCTGGATTTGATTGAAAACTAAGAATATTAATAATTTATTAAGATAACAAATTATACAATTAAATTGTGACAATTAATCTTAAGGTTCACGTATACCATTCTTTTAACAAATCTTTGCAGTAAAAGCTGAGAATTTGAATTTACAACATCCTTTTCTGCCTTATTTTTGCATAATTATACATTAATAAAAGTATTATTGTATACGTATTTTTGCGGCGATCGCGGCTGGGATTGGGGACGGACAAAAAGTTCCGCAAATATGTAGCCAGTGGAGAAAGTTACAAGCTTTTCTGGCGGGCCGCTGAGTTTGTTTACTGTTATTTTTAGCATAGCAAAAGCTAGATGGAAGTTATTCTTCCATCTAAGTAATCCACCTAGACACAAGCTAATACTGAGGAATTGAATGGTCTACTAAGACGGAATAAGCATCAATACCACCCGAAATATTTTGCACATTTGTAAAACCTTGAGCAATCAACCACTGGCACATCTGGGCAGAGCGGATGCCGTGGTGGCATAGTACAAGGGTTTCAGCTTGGGGATTGAAGAGGGTAGGAACTTGATCTCCCCATTCGGCAAATTGACTTAAGGGTAGATTGACAAAGCCCTCAATACTAGCAATCTCCAATTCTTGTGGTTCGCGTACATCTACTAGCTGAATACTTGTATCACCAGAAGAAAGACGTTGTGCCAGTTCTTGTACACTAATCTGGTTCATGGGTTAACTAAAAGAATTCCTTATAAACAGTCCTAATCCTACTTATGGTGACAGAAAATCTCTGCCTTTGCATGAGTATCCATTCTCAAGAAGGCTGATAGATTCTAGCAGGCTTTCTGCTTAAATGGCTGTAAACCGTCTTTTTAAAGGTTTAATGTGAATAGGCAACGTTCATTTATTGGTTTTATCGTAGCTGGTGCGATCGCACTGCTAGTAATTGCGATCGCTGGCTTTTACTGGTTTTTCGCTAAAAGTCCGGCTAACCTCACTGCTTCTACCGGACAGCCTAGTGCAACCATATTTGTGTCGAAACTCTCCCCTGTAATGGTTTCATTGCTGACGAATCCTGATCGGTTACAGGCGTTGGAGGGCGAAGGAGAACTATCTAAACTCAAAACCAGTTTATTCGCCAAGAGTGGCATAGATTACAAAGAAGACGTTCAACCCTGGTTAGGAGACGAAATTACCTTAGCTATTACCACCCTAGATATTGATCGCGATCAAGAAAACGGCCAGCAGCCAGGGTATTTGTTAGCACTAGCAACCAAGCAACCGGAAAAAAGCCGCGAGTTTGTTGAGTTGTTGTTTTCTAAACGAGCCTTAGCTGGAGCAAACTTAGCTGTTGAACAATACAAAGGCGTAAAACTGATTTACGACAATCAAGAAGTAAGTACAGAAGAGAAAATCTCAAATCGTTCGATTGAGCGTAGTCGTACCACTTCGTGGAAGCAAGCTACGCGTAGCGTTCCGCAGGAAAGTACAAAATTCAAAATCCAAAATTATCTAGCTGGTGCTGCTGTTGGTGAAGGCTTTGTGTTGTTTGCCAACGATCCGAAAGTGTTGCGAGATGCCATCAATAACGTTCAAGCGCCCGATCTAAATTTGACTAGCTCCCTCGAATACCAAAAAGCGACAAAACAACTTTCTAAAGGGAGTTTAGCTGTAGCTTTCTTGAATCTTCCCATCGTGGCTAAATGGCAAGGTTTAGAATTGCCACAAAGTTATGATAGCGAAATTATTTCCCTGGCGTCGAACCCCAAAGGGTTGCTAGCAGAAACCAGCTTTTTAACTTCATCGGAAATTGTTTCCCCATCTGCACCACTATCTAAACCTGTAGGAGCATTGAAGTATGTTCCAGCGTCCGCAGGTTTGGCAATTTCTGGCTCAAATTTAAGTAATTTGGGTAACAGTGATTTAGCCAGACTCTGGAGACAAGCAACAGCAACTATATATGGTTCTGAGGAAGATGTGGTTTCTCGGTTTGCAAAACCTTTGGCGGATGTTCAAAAGAAGTGGGGTATAAACTTACCAGAGGATATTTTCAGTTGGGTACAAGGAGAATATGCTATAGCATTGTTACCTGCAAAAGAGCAAACAATCCCTGATTGGATTTTTGTAGTAGAAAAATCTCAGAGTGTCGAAAAAGGCGTTGCTCGATTAGATGCGATCGCCTCATCAAATGGACTCAGCATTAATCTCTTAACTCTGCCCCAGCAAAAAATCTCTGCTTGGACAGAGTTAACTACGGCTACCAAAAAAAGCGATGTTAAAGAGGGAACATCCTTCAGTATTGAAACAAAAGTGCGAGGATTACATACAACTTTAGGAAATTACGAAATTTTCACCTCTGACTTAGAAACGATGGATGAAATTCTCACAGCCAAGGATAATTCCTTAATTGACAATCCCAAATTCCAAGATAGTATTGCTGCGATTCACCAACCAAATCAAGGCTATATATATCTTGACTGGACAAAAAGCCAGAATTTGTTAGAGCGTCAAGTACCGATTCTCAAGTTAGTGGAAGTTTTAGGGAAACCATTTTTTGATAATCTGCGATCGCTCACAGTCAGCAGTTATGGAAATGATACAGGAGCGCTCAAAGGTGGCGTTTTCTTCCAATTCAATAACTTGTGAGATTTTCAAAAAAACTCAAGTGCAGAAGGTTAAATATTCTTTGATCTTCTGCATTTTCTTGTTTCAGGATATTTACGTTGATTATTTGTAGCATTTACTATTTGTATTTATAATTTTTGCATAGGTACTGGCTGCTGACCTAGAAATCCAGGTTCAATATGGCAGTGAGTATCAAATATATCATAAATAAATTACACAATACCCAGGTAGCGATCAGTAATGGGCAAAGCAATTGGCATTGATTTAGGGACGACTAATTCTGTTGCCGCTTTTAAGTTAGCTGAAGTGGAAGTGTTGACAGCTAACGATAATACGCCTCCAGACAGGAAACTGAGGCGATCGCTCAATCTGCCGAAGAAGAACGCCTAGAGCCAGAGCCTTTACCAGTGACTTTATCAGAGTTATTTACCAAGGGCATTATAGCTTGTAAAGAGGAACGTTACCCCAAAGCGATAAAATACCTCGAATACTATTGCCAAGGCTATACAGATCGGAATAGTAAAGATTATATTCAAGCCCAAATGTGGCTGATTAAAGTGTATAAAATAGTTGGACAGTTAGAAAGAGCGATCGCACTTTGTCAGCTTTTGAATAATCATACCCATCCGCAAGTGCAAACTTGGGCAACTAAAACTTTAGCGATGTTATCAAAAGAGGTTTCTCATGTCTGATTTTATCATCAGTCAAGAACAGCGAGACTTGACCATACAAGAAATAAACAACCTCAAAAAAGACAAAGTTGTATTACAACAGTCTTTACAAGAACAGCAAACCTAAACCGCAGCAAATACTGAAGATTTATTTTTAGAATTGCTAGAAATTGGTGATGCATTAGAAGCCTTACTGGCTTATCTTGAACAGAACCACAACCCCAGTCCAGAATTTATCTAGCGTTTACCCAAGTTTGTAGCAGCAGTTAATCGTAAGTTTCTGAGTGTACTAGGAAAGTGCCAAGTCTTACCTATAGAAATAGAACTGCAAAGTACACAGCCAGATTTTAATTTATGCTGTGTTATTGCTCGTGAAGTCAGAAATGATATGGCAGACCAAACAATTACTAAAATCGTCGGTCGAGGGTTTTCTCTAGGATAAAAAACCCTGCGTCCAACAGAGGTAATCACATCTAAAACATCAGTTGGGGAATTGTAACTGCTGTTTACAGCAGAATTCAGCAGTAAAATATGTTTTATACCTGGGTAACAGACAAATCGTTGTGTACCTCACCGACTTGAAATCTGCTGTATATGAAGAAACAGCCTAGCAATTATCTCCTTGCTTGAAAAATACTCAATTGTGGCACATTTGAATGTGGCACAACCAATTGAAATTTCACTAGAAATTTTTCATTAAAATATGTATATGTCATTACTAATTTAATAGCCTGTTGGAGGGCTACTATGAAATACTGTCGCCCCCGACTTCACTTTAGCGGCGGCTGGTTGTTGGCTATACTTACCGCCATCACAGCTACGCCTGTAATAGCACAGACAGCGAATTTTGGTACTTTCACCCTGTCAACAAATTTTAATCCAGCACAAGGAACAGTGCAAGGGTTTACAGGTGGTTCTTACTCATTGTCTGCCATAAGTAACCGCGATCGCGACCAAAAAGCCTGTATCGGTTTTGCTGATCCTAATCCAGATCATATTATGGTTTTGGAAAAGAACTTTCCCCAAATGACAATACAAGTCGATAGCAACGGCAATGATACCACTTTACTGATCCAAGGTCCAGATAAAACTACGATTCGTTGCGGCGATGACACTGGTAAAAGTAAAGATGCTAGCGTTAGCGATCGCAACTGGAAAAGTGGCACTTATCGGATTTGGGTAGGTACATTTAATCCTGGGGTCAAGCGCGATTACACTCTGAAAGTGGAGCGGTAGTGAAGAGTGAAGAGTGGGGAGTTAGGAGTTAGGAGTTGGGAGTTAACGATTAGGTATTGTGTATTAGAAAGAATTTGTGCCCAATGCCCCATTCCCCATTCCCCATTCCCCATCCCCAATTTTGAGTTGTAACCTCTGAGACGATAATATGGGAGAGTAGCTTTTTGTGCTTTCCGAGGGTGCTATCTCGTGCTATCTATACTGCGTGCTGACTTTCGTATCATATTTGAACGTGACCCAGCTGCTCGTAACTGGTTGGAAGTTTTATTTTGTTATCCTGGTTTGCAAGCCCTGCTATTCCATAGGCTGGCTCACTGGTTATATACTGTTGGTCTTCCCTTTATTCCCCGCTTGATTTCTCACTTGGCTCGGTTTTTGACTGGAATTGAAATCCATCCTGGTGCGGCAATTGGAAAAAGTGTGTTTATTGACCACGGGATGGGTGTAGTAATTGGTGAAACTGCGATCATAGGAGACTATGCCCTAATTTATCAAGGTGTCACTCTTGGAGGTACTGGTAAAGAATGTGGCAAACGCCATCCCACTGTCGGTGAAAATGTCGTAGTTGGGGCTGGAGCAAAGGTTCTGGGTAATATCCAAATTGGTAATAATGTCCGTATTGGCGCTGGGTCTGTTGTTCTCAGGGATGTGCCTTCAGATTGTACAGTAGTGGGCGTACCTGGGCGTATTATCTATCGTTCTGGAGTCCGAGTTGCACCTCTTGAACACAGTAATTTACCAGATTCAGAAGCCGAAGTAATTCGTGCTTTAGTAGACAGGATTGAGGCGCTGGAAGAACAAATACAAACTCTTGGGCGCAACAACTCTTCTGAAAAAACTCCTGTATTGGTAGATTGTGTAGCTTCTAACCAAGCTAATTTTTCACAACATGCTCCTATGTGCAGGCTTAAAGATAAGTCAATACAGCAGTTTCTAGATGGTGCGGGTATTTAAATCAAGTTAGGAGTTAAGAGTGGGGAGTGAAGAATAAAAATTCTCTTTGCACCTTCCAACTCATAACTCCTAACTGACAAAATTAAGGGCATTGCTGATTAAATGTATGAATCTGGGTGTAGAAACGTTGCATTGCAACGTCAAGACAAAAGTTTTTAAATCACGCAAAATCATTTTCATACCTCAATTCAGCAACGCCAAATTAAGGATTAATTTCTTCATAAAACCATTTCTGATTTTCATCACGGCGATAAAACTTTCTATTTTGTGGTTCGCCGCGTAATTCTAAGTGGTCTACTTGCACTGGGTCGAGTAGCAGTAGACAAAAATTAGGCAATGGCTGCACGGGGTCGGGTGCTGGTGGTGCAAAGGCTTCTGGATTTTCAACTCTGGGTTTACCAGGATGGGGCCAAGCAAACTGTAAACGTGCAGCATCACTCAGTTCTTGCCAAATGGAAATACGGGCTGGCTGTAAATCTTGGTGCGAATCATCATTACCTACCAAAGTTAAACAGCCAGTGATGCGAAATTGTTCGCGTGTGTTGGGGAAGTACCAGCAAACTTCTGCCCAAGGTTGTTGCTGTATCTGGTCGGCTTTAGTGCTACGAGTATCAGTGATAAATTTTAGCTGGTTTGTATCTTGTAGAAAACCGCGAAATACTAAGGTACGATTAGCAGGGCGACCGTTTGCCTGTACTGTTGCTAGTTGGAGGTAACGGGCATAAACAAGGCTGCGGTTGCAATGGAGTGCATGAGCGATCGCGCTTCGCCAAGGAGCAAGAGTCATTTTATCTCGTACCTAAGTATTGAGTATACTACTATTAACAAAACAAAAACACAAATTTTCTAAATATATATAATAAATGGTTACAATTCCAATCATAGATTTAACTGCCTTTAGCAATGGCGACATAATAACTCGGCAAAATATTATCAAACAAATCTATCAAGCTTGCCATGAAATTGGCTTCATGTACTTGCAGAATTCAGGAATATCAAAAGACATAATTAGGCAAGTATTCAGTTACAGTAAATCTTTCTTCAATTTACCTTTAGAAGTCAAGCAAAAGCAAGCTTGGAGTGATGAGTTTAATAATACCGGATACGTTGGTCTTGAGAGAGAACGTCTTGACCCCAACAAACCAGGCGACTTAAAAGAGGCGTTTAATGTAAACAAACAAGCGGCTATAGAAATAGATGCTTCTATTGTCACCTTTTATGATAATTGCACAGAACTTGCTAACACAGTGTTACAAGCTTATGCTTTGGCATTGGAATTACCAGAGGATTTTTTTATAAAAAGACACAATCAACAAAATCATACCTTGCGATCGCTCCACTATCCCCCATTGCAGACACCACCTCAACCCGGACAAGTACGTGCTGGTGAGCATTCCGATTATGGTAGTATTACCTTACTTTTCCAAGATGACGTTGGCGGGTTGGAAGTACAGACGGCATCTGGAGAGTGGATTGCCGCACCTGCGATTCCTGATACTGTGGTAGTTAATACTGGCGATTTAATGCAACGGTGGACAAACGATATGTTTTGCTCAACCAAGCATCGGGTGATAATTCCCGACAATAACAAGGTGAAGCAGTCCCGTTATTCTATGGCTTTTTTCTGTCATCCTAATGATGATACAGAAATTGCTTGCCTGGAAAGTTGCCAGAAAGAACAACAACCTATTTATCCGCCTATTCTGGCAGGAGAATATCTTTTAAGTCGTTTACAAGCAACTTATGGTAATTCGTAATATTTCGACTGCGCCCTTCGACGCCGCTCAGGACAAGCTCAATACAAGTTCGTAATTCGTAATTACTGGACTTTAGACTAGTTCGCGGTGCGAAACTCCACTTCCTGCCAGCCTTTGATAGCGCCAACAATAAAAGCACCTGCTGGGTTATCAATAGCTTTCTCAAACGCAGCTAAACCACCTTCTTTAACAGCATTTATTACTCGTTTTTTCAAGGTTGGGTTGCTTTCAATTCGATTTATGGCTTCTGCTGCTACTACCATTTGCTGTGATGTAGTAGTGGTCGGGTAAGTTTGCTCTAATTGTTTTAGCAATAGCTGAATCTCGGCAGCAGCTTGGGCAAGACTTTGGGGTTGTCCAGCAGCATAGTAATTACCTTGGATATAATCGTGTTCAATACGTTCGTTATAGTTGCCGCCACCTGTGTTGATATTGCGTAGTTTACCGCCGTAGGCATCGCCAGACATTGTTGTATCTCTTTGAAATACTCGGTTGCCTTCACCTTGAACGTTGTTGACGTTGCCGCCAACTAAACCATCAATTGAAAATCCACCAGGGTTATTAGTCATAGTACCTACCTGTTCTACATTTGAATAAAAACTAGGGCGTTGTAGCGCCTGATTAACAAAATTTTCTAAACTACGAATTCTGCTATCTTTTTCTTCTAGTAGTAATTTAATCTCCCGCTCCGGCAAGCCTTTTATCTCATTGTAAGTATCGAAATACTCTGCACTCAGATAGGATTTATCAGCCGCGATCGCTGTTTTGGCACGAAGCAGAAACTTATCCTGTCCCCGTTTTTCCATCGCCACAATTTCTAATTCAGCATCTGGATGATTTTCTGCTAACTGCTTAAAGGAAATTGCGATCGCTCTTGGGTCAACTTCTTGGTTGTGGTAAAGATCAAGGGTGTCAAATATTGGTTGAATAAAATCCCCAAACTCCCCCGGAGCAAAAACCTCTTTATTATTATCAGGTTTGCGAAGTGGATCAGGGTTCTGTTTAGTGGGCAGTCGCATATAAACGTATTCACACCGCACCCCATCAAACTTTGTATCAGTGGTAATGCCCCAATCTTGAATGTATGCCCCGGTGAGAGTAGCGCCTGTGAAATCCGTTCCATTAAGTTGTGCTTGGACTAGCTTTGCCCTGGATAGATTGGTATCTTGTAAATTAGCTCCACTTAAATCTGCACCAATAAAACTAGCATCCACCAAATTCGCTCCTTTGAAGTTGACACCGCACAAGTCTTGGCGGTCAAAATTCTTATCCTCTCCCTGTCCTGTAACTAACACATGGCGCACTTGTGCTTCTTGAAGGTAAGTTTTCTCAGCACAAACACGGTTGAGCATTTTTGCTTGATAGAAACAGGTACGAGTCAGAAGAGCATCTCGGAAATCTGTACTTTTGAGTGTTGCAAATGTAAAATCAGCATCGGTCAAATTTGCACCACAAAAACTTGTGCTTCTTTTATAGATTCCGCAATTGGTGCAAAATTTGGAATTACACATAATTCACATTTTGCGGAAATAACTGCTTCCGCCTTCCCTGTATCAACTTCCGCCTTTACGTTTGGGTGTTTCGCGCAGTCTGTATCAAATTCCGCCTTCCCTGGATCAACTTCCGCCTTTACGTTTGAGTGTTTCGCGCAGTCTGTATCAAATTCCGTCTTCCCTGGATCAAATCCCGCCTTCACGTTTGAGTGTTTCGCGCACTCTGTATCAACTTCCGCTCTGACGTTATCAGAAGTAGCTGGAAATTACTTAAATTTGAGGTTTTTAAATAAAAACCAATAATTTTACGTATGACAACTTTTGAAACAATTGTCCACTATAGAGTTATGGTAGATTTGAAAAATAAGTAACAATTATGGCAAGACCAAAACGTAATTTACGTATTCTCGGCAAAGCTGAAACACGTCTAGCAAGCGTTAAATCTATCAATTCAAGTATAGATGTCGGAGAGGGATTGTCAGTCAAAGATTATACTGGAAAAATCCAAAGCCTGCGACAATCTTTAGAAGCATACAATACTACCCTCTCCACTATTGATGTCTTACTAACCCAGATCCTTGAAAATGAGCAAGATTTGGCAGATTATTCTGAGAAAATTTTGCGTGGTATTGCTTATAAATTTGGTAAGAATAGCTATGAGTATCAGATGGCTGGAGGTATTCGTAAAAGCGATCGCAAGCCTAATGTGCGTAAAAGCGTGGTTCCTGCTCTCGGTGAACCCGCACCTACTGATTCGTAAATTAAATAGAAAAAGAGACTAGCAATTGCTAGTCTCTACATCTGGGTTATTGCATAAGAATCTGGCGGATTAAAATGCTCATCACCTCATGTGGATTTTCGGTGGGTACTAGTGAACTCCAGTCGCCAACTGCCGAATAGCCAATTACTTGTAAATAGTGAATGGTGCTGGTAACGGCTTTGGGAGAACCAATCAATGTATGTTTAATCGGTTCTCGCCGAGGTAATGGTTGTCCGGTTGGTTGATGGCTGGTGGTTGTATCTAAATTTTCCCCAGGCAAAAACTGTTCTAACTTGGACTGGGCAGATTCTGGTAATTGTGACATGATGATATTCATACTCCGATATTGGGGTTTTTATAAAGGCGATCGCTGTCTTCTTTGCGGGATTTGGCGATCGCCTTTATCGATCTTGGGGTTTAGATAGGGGCGATGGCTGTCTTCTTTGCGGGATTTAGCGATCGCCTCGATCATACTTTAATATTAAAGTATAATTTTATACCTTGTTAATTAATATTTGAAAAATTTTTATTAATAATTCTCAAGTTTTAACAGAAATAAATTATGCATAATTTTAGTAATATTAGTTACTTAAATATCTATATAACCGAGTACAAATTATTGTTTCAGGAGATTGATTCTGGTCATATTAAAAGAAAAGCTATAATTGCCCTAGCTTGAGTTGAAATCAAAATCGTTTATTCTTATGAGCCAACTGCTAACACTCAAATTAAGTGATGATGTCTATGCAACTTTGCAGCAGCAAGCTGATGCTGTAGGGCTTTCGGTAGCAGAATTAATTTCAATCAAGCGTACAATTGCTTTGATAATACTCCAGAATAAAGCAAGTATGACTTATTCATAATTTGCAAAATATGAAAACCTACGACTGGATTGTTGTTGGTGGTGGAATTACAGGTGCTGCACTCTCCTACGAACTAGCGAAGAAAGGCTTTTGTGTACTTTTGTTGGAGCAATACGGCACACCACAGAATGCAACTCGTTATAGTTATGGTGGACTTGCTTATTGGTCGGGTACTACACCACTAACTAATCTATTGTGCGAAGAAGCGATCGCACGTTACCATATCCTATCTCAAGAGTTAGACGCTGATATCCAGTTTCGGGAATTAGATTTATTACTTACTATCTCAGCCGCGAATGACCCAGAAGCAACGGCTGCATCATATAATCATTTTGCCATTCCACCTCGTTTACTGAGTGTCCAAGAAGCTTGTGAGTTGGAACCACTGCTAAATCGAGAAGCGATATCTGGTGCTTTAACTGTTAAACACGGTCATATTCACCCAGAAAAAACAGCACAAGCCTACATTCAAGCCTTTCTGCGTGCTGGGGGTGAAATGCAGATTACCCAAGTATTGCAAGTATTGCAAAATAGTGTAAAAACAACTACTGGAACTTTCCTCAGTGCGAACGTTGTCATCTGTGCGGGTGGACTCAGCCGCCAGCTACTAAAATCTGCTGGTATTCCCGTCAAACTGTATTTTACCCATGCAGAAATTATTGAAACCTCACCTGTTGATGTGCAGTTACGCACCTTAGTTATGCCAGCTAATCTGCAACGATTTCAACTAGAAGCTGAATCTACTCAAGTTGATGAATTGTGGAATCAATCAGGTAATGAGCCAGTACCGCCAATTTTAGATGCAAGTGCGATTCAGTTTCAAGATGGTAGTTTTCGCATCGGTCAAATTAGCCGTGTTCTCACAGATCCTTATGCCAATGTAAACTCAGAGGAAAGTGAAAAATGGCTGCGAAAAAGTGTTGGTGAAATTTTACCAACTTTGGAGAATTTACCAGGAACTTGGCATGATTGCTTGGTGGCATTTAGTAGCGATCGCCTGCCCTTGACTGGTACTATTCCAGATTGTGAAAGCATTTATCTATTCTCTGGATTTAGCAATCCTTTGGTGATTATACCACCTTTGGCAAAGCACTTTGCTAATTTTGTATCTGGCAATAAAGATGAGATTATTATCCAGCTATCTCTTCATTACTGACAAGAATTTTCTCAGACTAAACTTAACAAAGTTTAATATTGGAAAGTTATTTTTTTGTGACAAAATCATCTATTTTGTATAATAAGTAACTTTTTACTAGTAACCTATCGCACTATCATCACACTTTAAAGTTTAATATTGTCAGCTTTCTATTAAGTTGGCTGATTGGTCAAGAGGAAAATTTATAAAAACATGAGAAGACAATTTAACAGACGCAAGTTTTTAATTTACGGTTCTTTAACTTTTGGAAGCAGCTTTTTTTTAAAAGCTTGCGCGAATAATTCCCCAACTGCTACAGAGAGTCCAGTCGCACCTCCTGCTGCATCTCCAGCTGCTGCTACTGCTGGTGGCACAATCAAAGTAGGTATTTTGCACTCCCTTAGTGGCACGATGGCTATTAGTGAAAAAAGCGTTGTTGATGCTGAAAAATTAGCTATAAAAGAAATTAACGCAGCCGGTGGTATCTTAGGTAAACAAATTGAAGCAATTACCGAAGATGGTGCTTCTAACTGGGATACTTTTAGAGAAAAAGCAACTAAGCTAATCGATCAAGATAAAGTCGCTGTAGTTTTTGGCTGTTGGACATCTGCTAGCCGCAAGAATGTTAAGCCAGTATTCGAGAGCAAAAATCACATGCTCTGGTATCCTGTGCAATATGAAGGTCAAGAGTGTTCTAAAAATATTTTCTACACTGGTGCTGCTCCAAATCAACAAATTGAACCATCTGTTGATTGGCTGTTAAAAAATAAAGGAAAAGAATTCTTCTTAGTTGGTTCTGACTACGTTTTTCCTCGGACTGCTAACACAATTATTAAAGCCCAATTAGAAGCTTTGGGCGGAAAAACAGTTGGCGAAGATTATTTACCTCTTGGCAATACAGAAGTTACACCAATTATCACTAAAATTAAGCAAGCTTTGCCTAATGGAGGTGTAATTTACAATACTCTCAATGGTGATAGCAACGTTGCTTTCTTCAAACAATTGAAAGGTGCTGGATTGACACCAGAAAGATATCCTTCCATGTCTGTCAGTATTGCCGAAGAAGAAGTCAAAGCAATTGGTGTAGAGTATCTTAAAGGTCACTACGCTGCTTGGAATTACTTCCAAACAGTAGACACACCTGCTAACAAAAAATTTGTAGCAGCTTTCAAGAAAGAATACGGTGAAAATCGGGTAACAAATGACCCAATGGAAGCAGCATATATCGCCGTTTATTTGTGGAAGCAAGCTGTAGAAAAAGCTGGTACTACAGACATAGCGAAAGTGAGTGCTGCGGCGTATGGTCAAACTATAGATGCACCTGAAGGTAAAGTGACAATGGACACCAATCATCACATATCTAAAATCGTGCGAATTGGTCAAGTAAGGCTAGATGGTTTGTTTGATATTGTCTATGCTACTCCGACAGCCGTTGAGCCAGTTCCTTGGAATCAATTTGTGAAAGAGACTAAGGGATTTGCTTGTGATTGGAGTGACCCGGCTAAGGGTGGTAAGTACAAAAAAGCCTAAATAATTCTTAATTCGTAATTAATTACCAATTACGAATTAGTCAATCTGAACTTTGTAAGGGATTATAGCGAAGTGCGATACACCATTTATATCGGTGCGTTACGGTAAAAATATTTATTGTAGCTATGTTTAGTTACTTGTGCTGTAACACACCCTAAACATAATTACGAATTAGTATGTGAGGAAAAAAGTGTTAGCAGGATTTTTAGAAGCTATATTTAATGGTATTAGTATTGGCGCTGTCTTATTAATTGCTGCGTTGGGATTGGCGATTATTTTTGGTTTGATGGGCGTTATCAATATGGCGCATGGTGAATTGATGATGTTCGGCGCTTATACAACTTATGTTGTACAAAATATTTGCAAACAATTAAGCGGAGTGTGGTTTGAAATTTATATATTTTTGGCTTTGATTATTGCTTTTATATTCACGGCTGTTGTGGGATTAATTCTAGAAAGAGGCGTGATTCGTTATCTCTATGGACGACCTCTAGAAACTCTCTTGGCAACTTGGGGAGTAAGTTTAATTTTTCAGCAGTTTGTTCGTAGTGTAAATTGGGTATTGATAATTGATATAGGCTTATTTTCTCTATTGTTTTTTGGAGGTTTATGGATTTTAAATTCTCGCACTGATTTGGGAAGAGTTCGTAACTGGATTGTGGCGGTGATATTTTTATTATCGCTGGGGGTGACAATCACAACGGGTAATTTATTGAGTCAAAGTTATCAGTTAGCTGTAACTCAACCTTGGTTTGGCGCTCAAAATGTGGATGTAACAGCGCCTACTTGGTTACAAGCAGGGATGTCTTTAGGTGGTGTACAAATACCCTTTGCCAGATTATTTATTATTGGTTTAACGATAGTCTGTGTGGTGGGAATCTATTTATTTTTACAACGTTCTAGCTGGGGTTTAAAAATTCGGGCTGTGACGCAAAACCGCAGTATGAGTGCTTGTTTAGGTATACCAACTCAAAAGGTTGATGCAATTACTTTTGCACTGGGTTCTGGTTTAGCTGGTGTGGCTGGATGTGCAATTAGTTTACTTGGTTCTGTGGGACCAAATACGGGACAAAATTATATTATTGATACTTTTATGGTTGTTGTGGTCGGGGGTGTGGGGAATTTAGCTGGGACGATTGTGGCGGCGTTGGGTATTGGTACGGCTAATTTTTTAATTGGTTCTGGGACTCTGGCTTTGTTGTTGACTCCTGTGAAGCCTTTGGCTGATTTGTTTACTTTTTTTGCAACAACGAGTATGGCTAAGGTGATGGTGTTTGCGCTGATTATTGTGTTTTTACAATGGAAGCCTGGGGGGATTTTTCCGCAGAAGGGACGTACTGTTGATGTTTGAACGAACCGCCAAGACGCCAAGGACGCAGAGAATGAGAATAAAGGGAGGAAGATTATTAATCGAAGCTGGGGTGGTAGTTGCGATCACACTTTTCCTCATTATGATTCTGCCACTGTTGCTGACGGAGTTTCGTCTGAATTTATTGGGGCGATTTTTGTCGCTGGCGATCGCAGCTTTAGGTATTGATTTGATTTGGGGTTATACTGGTTTACTAAGTTTGGGACATGGTATTTTCTTTGGTTTGGGTGGATATGCGATCGCAATGTACCTGAAGCTGCAAGTCCCTACTGGTGAGTTACCTGATTTCATGGGACTTTATGGGGTTACAGAACTTCCCGCGTTTTGGCAACCTTTTTATTCTTTTCCTGTGACAATAGCTTTTGTGGTACTAATTCCAGGGTTATTGGCGGGATTGTTGGGATATTTGGTTTTCCGAAATCGGCTTAAGGGAGTTTATTTTTCTATCTTGACTCAAGCCGGAACTATTGTATTTTTCAATTTCTTTAACGGTCAACAACAGCTTTTCAACGGTACGAACGGACTGATAGATTTTACAACCTTGTTTGGAGCAACGGTCAGCGATGCCAAAACGCAGTTTGTTTTCTATACGCTGACGGTAGTGTTTCTCGCAGCCACCTACGGAATTTGTCGCTGGTTGACAACTGGACGCTTTGGGAGGTTGTTGATAGCTATTCGTGATGATGAAAGTCGGGTAAGATTTTCTGGCTACGACCCTACAGATTATAAGGTATTAGTGTTTGCAGTTTCAGGTGCGATCGCAGGCATAGCAGGAGCATTTTACACCCTTCAGAGTGGTTCTGTCTCACCCAGAGCAATGGATATTGCCTTTTCGATTGAAATGGTGATTTGGGTAGCTGTAGGGGGACGCGCTACTTTAATTGGGGCAATTATTGGAACTTTATTAGTAAATTTTGCCCGTACTTTTTTAAGTGAACAATTTGCTGAAATCTGGCTATTTTTCCAAGGCGCACTATTTTTGATAGTTGTTACAGTGCTTCCTGACGGCATAGTGGGATGGTTGCGTAGTCAGAATATTTCTCTTTTCCACCGCCGTCAACAAATTGCTACATATCCCACCTTGGAAGAAGACCCTGAAGTGCAACATGAACGCGAAAATATTGGAAACTGAAAACGTAACTGTTAGTTTTGACGGTTTTAAGGCTCTAAATAAGCTTAACTTTAATATGGATGTGGGTGAATTGCGGGTAGTAATTGGCCCCAATGGTGCGGGAAAGACAACATTTCTGGATGTAATTACGGGGAAAGTGCAACCAACTGTAGGGCGAGTTATGTTCAAAGGAAGAAACCTGCGTTCTTTACCTGAACATCAAATTGCACGGTTAGGAATTGGGCGCAAGTTTCAAACACCGCGAATTTACTTAAATTTAACGCCCCGCGAAAATCTAGAAATTACTAGCAACCGCAATAAAAATGTCTTTTCTACTTTGTTTGGACATTCTAATACTGCTGAAAAAAATAGTATTAAAGGATTATTAGAAACTATCGGTTTGACGCCAAAAGCTGACATTAGAGCAGGTTTACTTTCCCACGGTGAAAAGCAGCGTTTAGAAATTGGGATGTTAGTAGCACAGTCTCCAGACTTATTACTGGTTGATGAACCTGTTGCTGGTTTAACAGATGAGGAAACTTATAATATTGGCGAACTACTTTTAGCATTAGCGCAGAGTCATTCAATTTTAGTAATTGAACACGATATGGAATTTGTGCGTCAAATTGCTCAGAAAGTAACAGTGTTACATGAAGGTTCGGTGTTGTGCGAAGGAAATTTTGAGGAAGTTCAAAATGACTCTCGGGTGATTGAAGTATATTTAGGAAAACAAGAAGAATAAAAAACTCGATTCCACTTTCTATTCGCCGGGTAATTCTGGTCGGTTTGCGCTGTTAAACACCCGCTCTACTGTTAGCGCTAAATCAACAATTACCACTGATTCTATGCAAGTCGCACCTGTAAATACCTTATCCTCATACTGTCCCTCCACCCACTGGCAAATTGTAATTTGTTGCATATGTGGGTCAACAATCCAATACTCTAATATTTCCCTAGGGCATATTCCGTCCGCTAGAGGTAGAAACACCTTTGAGATTTTAGATTGTTCAATCCAAAATCTCAAATCCAAAATGGTATTATCTCATTTTTTATGCAGTTTTCTTATTCTTATCTGATGCTTGTTCTGCAAGATTTTTTAAGCGGCTTGCTCTCATTTTGCGGATGCGATCGCTATTGCGAACACCACCCGCCATTTCATATTCAGCGCTGTCTTTGCCGTACTTGATAGCAACTACCATTAACATTTTTTCAGAAAGCTGACTCAAATTTTTTTCCATCTCTTCAACTTCTGTTAAAGAAGAGTCAACTATAGCCAGAGCGCTGTTATGAACATCAAGTTTGTTACGTAACTGTTCAATTGAATCAATCAGTTTTTCTAAAGTATAATCTTGTTCAAATTTAATGCTTGGAACAATCGATTTCATCCCGGAAGCTCTTAACTCAACTTTTTCTAAAACGCGGGATATACGTTTTTTACGAGACATAAATTTGCTCTTTTAAGATAGTTCTAGAGCTAGCTTGCCTCAATTCAACCCGATTCCGGTTCAGCATAAATCGCAATTTTTGATCATAAAATTTTTAGCTTATATCGGTAATATTTCGGTATATAATTACTCATATAATAAGGCAAAAGGTAGGAACACGAGAGTAGTGGCTACAGACTTGGGAATAGTCGCTACAGACTTGGGAATAGTCGCTACAGATTTGAGAGTAGTCGCTACAGACTTGAGAGTAGTCGCTACAGATTTGAGAGTAGTCGCTACAGACTTGAGAGTAGTCGCTACAGACTTGAGAGTAGTCGCTACAGACTTGAGAATAGTCGCTACAGACTTGAGAATAGTCGCTACAGACTTGAGAATAGTCGCTACAGACTTGAGAATAGTCGCTACAGACTTGAGAATAGTCGCTACA
>NZ_JBALFV010000052.1:0-110412 GCF_036916735.1 Nostoc sp. | reverse complement strand
AGCTGCTACAGACTGCGCGTAACACCGAAACGTCAAGACGAAAGTTCCTACAGACTGCGCGTAACACCGAAACGTCAAGGCGGAAGCTGCTACAGACTGCGCGTAACACCGAAACGTCAAGACGAAAGTTCCTACAGACTGCGCGTAACACCGAAACGTCAAGGCGGAAGCTGCTACAGGGAAGAATATTTTGATTTTTGCTCAGTAATATGTGGTTATTTAACAGAGCATTAAAAATACCCCATTCTAGCCTTCCCCTTGCTAAGGTTTCCTACTACCCCTATCCCCTCTGCTTTCAACCTGCCTACATGAGCCTGCAAGTTAATTTCGCTCTTTTTCACTTATAAGGTCATAGTTTTAGTTGTACCATTAAAATTATTTAGTACAATTGTATTATTAATTGATATAGAAAATTAATTTATGCACCTTCTGTGGTTTCGTCGAGATTTACGTTTGACTGACAATGAAATTGTTGCTTTAGCGTCTGCTAATAATGCCATAGTTTTAGCATTCTTTATCATCGACCCTTGGTTTTATCAATGGGTTGATGTAAGTAAAGCACGGGTGCAGTTTTTGTTTGAGTCTTTAGAGAATCTAGATAGCAATTTACAAAAATTAGGCAGCAAACTAATATTATTTGAAGGTAATGCTGTAGAGATTATACAAGAATTAACCAAACAATTAATACAGCAGGGACATAGACCAAAACTCTACTTTAATCGTGATGTCCAAGTTGAGTATGGTATCAGCCGAGATAAAAGTATAGTTAATTTATATCAAGCATTAAATCTCGAATATCATTTGGGACTGAATAACTTTTTACAATCACAAGATAAACGTGAGCAGTGGTTTAACGAGTATTACACATACCAAAGACAACCTATTTACCCAAAACCTACTAGTATTAATACTCCGTCACTTTCTCTAAATATTCCCCATCTGACATTTACAGAATTAAAACAAAAGTATTCAGCCTTTTGTCAAACAGAACAAGTATATTTTATTGGTGGAGAAACACAGGCACAAAGTACATTAAAGTCATTTCTTAAAAGTAGATTTAATGGCTATCATTGGAAACTTTCACGCCCAATGTTAGCACAGCAAGGAGCAACATCGCATTTATCACCACATCTGACTTTTGGTACAATTTCAACTCGCATTGTTTACCAAGAGACTAAGGTAAGGGCAGCAGAACTTACAAATCAGCCCAAGGCAGAATTTTCCTTAAAAGCATATTGTGACCGCTTACGCTGGCATGATAGTTTTACACAACGTCTTTATTTTTATCCAGAAATAGCTTATCAAAACCGCTACCCGGAATTTGATGAATGGTATACGCCCCTAGAGCTATCATCACAAAAGCAAGAACTGTTTCAGGCATGGCTTGAAGGGTTAACAGGCTTTCCTCTCGTAGATGCCAGTATGCGACAACTAAAAACTATGGGTTGGATGAACTTTCGCATGAGGGCAATGTGTGCCACATTTTTAACTATCAACTGTGGTATTTCCTGGCATCACGGGGCTAGACATTATATGAACTATTTAGTAGATGGAGATTTAGCAATTGATAATTGGCAGTGGCAGATGCAATCAGGTGTTACTAATCCCTTAAGTGATACTTTTCGCATATATAACCCAAATAAGAATATTCAAGAAAAAGACCCAGACCTCAAATTTATTTACTATTGGATAAGCGAACTAAAAGGGTACAGTCTACCAGAAATTATTCAAGGTAAATATGTTGGCACTAGTTCTTACCCACAAACTATTTTAGATTGGGCTAAAACCCGCAAAATTAACGGTAAAATCATCTCTGACCTTCGGAAAAAAGTAAGAGAAAGGTTAACTCTTCAGGGTGGAGATGAATATGAAAGTGCAGTTGCAGCTAAAGAAACAGTAAATAAATACTGGCAACATAAAGATAGAGAGTACAAAGAATTCAAAGAATTAGAGGCATAACTAGAGTAGTTAACGGGACTTAGACAAAAATTAAGCCCAAATAAAGTCTAAACTGGCGGTATAGAGAAATACTTGTGTTTAACTGATTCATCCCGCATTGATGCAACGCCTAAAATCCAATTTCAATGATTAAGCTGCGAATTTTTCCTGTATCTGCGTCAGCCTTATCTGCAACTTGAAGAGTCCAGGTTCCTTCGGGACTTTTACCTTTAAAGGCAGCAAGTTTAAGGGTATTTATCTCGTCATAAGTTGTTTTAATATTATTTGTAGCTCCACCCTGGCGATCATGCAGAATTACAGGAAATACACTTGTTTGCACGGGGGGAAAGAGAGTAACTACAAGGTCACCAATAAAAGTATGCTCAATGTCTACATTAACTTTAATGGATTTTATCAGGCTAGTACTAGCGATCGCCACTGACAATGTTGATGTTTGTAAATCGTTAATTGGGATATCTTGCACTGCTTGGAATTTGCTGATGGGTGATGTTTCAGGTGGCTTGGCTAGTTCCACAGCTTTGAGAGCATTCATTCGACCGTAACCGTAGAAAGGGCTACGACCGTTGGCATCATATTTACCTCCAGCTTGATCGATGCGATCGCAAGAGCGTTTAATAATATCTCGCACTTCGTCCCAACGCAGATTTGAGTTTCTAGCAATAATTAGAGCTGCTATACCAGCCGCACCCGGACAAGCACTAGAAGTTCCGCCGAATTGGTTGGTGTAATTGCCTGGGACATCACCCAGATTTCGATTACCCGAATTATAACCAAGTACACCAGAGCGATCGCTTGTCCAAATTCCAGGGGTTTGAGAACTATCGCCATTGTTGCTGGGGAAGGCACACCAGACCGCCTTACCAAAGTCACTGTAAGCGCTTCTCGTGCCGTAGTCGTTACAAGCTGCTACAGCAATCACCTTTTGGTAGCTGGCGTAGCCATCATTATCGACGCTTTCGTTACCATTGCCAGCCGCAAATAAAATTACACAGCCCTTGCCGTTGCGTCCCTGATTAATTGCAAACTCCATAGCAAGGCGGGTGGAATCAGGCAGAGGTACTTTCTGGTTGTGTGCAGGATCGTTTGGCTCATACCAAACTCCGTCTGCGGGCCCCCAGCTACAAGAAATTACATCAGCACCATTTTGAGCCGCCCAAACAAAAGCATCTGCTTCATCCTGCGATCCCAGCGCCGAAGCTAAACGAATCGGCATCAGCTTTGCACCTGGTGCTACACCAGATGCACCAAAGTTACCGTTTGCACAAGCTACTCCTGCACAGCTTGTCCCGTGGTTATTGTCGTTCCCCGGTCTGGGATTGTCAGTTTTACGTGTGACATCACGCGGGGCAACAATTTTTCCAGAGGAACGGAACTCTTCATGCTCAAGATCCACACCGTCGTCAATAATTGCAATAATCGCCCCAGTGCCATCGCTCAACTTCCAAGCTGCCTCAACGTTGACATGGGCGTTAATTACCTGACCATTAATTGTTGTTTGCTTTAAGTGCCACTGCTGCGGAAAAACCTGACGTTGGCGTAATTCACGCACTAGTTCAGGATGGCAGAGTTCAACTGATTCTTCATTCAAAAGTCTCTCGGCGATGTCAAAGATAGCTATACCAGTATTTGTAGGTGCATTGACAAAATAAGCATTTTGTGAGTATTCCAATTGGCGTTTAATTGTTAAGCCGTAACGTCTTAAGACTTCTTGGCAGACCGTTAATTGTTCTTCGCTATTGAATTTAACGAAGAGGTTTTCGGTGTAAATTATAGGTTGACTTGATGCTGGATCGATAAGAACACGTCCGGCAAATTGGACTTCAGACTCATTGTTGAGAATATCACGGGCGCGATCGCGTAAAGCGACACCTTCAGTAGGAACTTTCGCTCGCAAAATTTCTACACCCGCTTGCCGAAACCGTGTTGTTAACTCAAATTCATTAAGGATGCTGCGAGCTGTCGGTGATACTGGTGTAACTTCAAAGGGTCTTGCACCAACAAGACCACTGCGGCTTTCGGTACGCACTACAACGTGTTCGTCACTAATAGCAAGTTCATATTGTTGACCGTTCTGCCCACCATAGCGAACTTGAACCATAATTTTATCTCCTGAGATATTTGGGATATTACTATCTTAAAAATTAGACATCCCTTCGGCTTACTTCGACTACGGTTCCATCGAGCGACTTGTACTGAGCGTAGTCGAAGTAAGTCGAGATGCTCAGTACAAATCGCTCAAGGCAAGTGGGCATTGGGCAAAACAATTCTAAGTACAGCATTTCATTAATTCGTAGCGAATTAAATTTGGCAATACCCTGCAATGCCAATGCATCGACTGACAATACCAATGCATCAACTGACAATGCCAATGCATCGACTGACAATGCCAATGCATCGGCTGACAATGCCAATGCATCAACTGACAATGCCAATGCATCAACTGACAATGCCAATGCATCGGCTGACAATGCCAATGCGTCCCTTTGGATTAAAAACGCTACCATTTTACGCAAATTTGTATTAATTTATACTAATTCTGTATGAAGATGCGCTAAATCATATTTAAGTACAAGGAAGAAAAACGAACCGCAAAGGACGCAAAGGACACAGAGAAAGAGGAGAGAGAAACAAAGAAGTTAAAAGGGTTTGGCGCAGCCTCAGAAAGAAATGGTATTAGGAATTAGGAGTTAGGAGTTATTCTCCCCTCTGCCCCACTGTTCACTCAGCATTGGCTCAACCATAGCTATCTGCTAACAGAACTTGGAACTCAGAACTCTTGAGGGGCATTGGGATGGGAAAAACTGCATCATACATTGTGTTCTTGCAGCGTGCGCTTGGTATTTACGTTTAATTTATGGATGCTTCTGATTTCATGTGTTATATGTGTAATACGGTCTAAAAAGATACAAATTAAACAGAATTTAATCTATCTAAGTTCATACAAGCCTTCGATTCATCTTTCCAGAAAAGAGGGATTCAAGGTCAGGCTGTTTTACGAATCTTCAATATCAATCAAGGCGTATAGCTTGCATCCCGATGGAAGATTTGTATTCCATACGATTGAAAAACGTTATAACATCATTAGAACTTGAGAAAAATGTTTTATTTCCCGGCTGAGTATTTTCTACAGGTGTACTCTTTACCCCTGATTCCTGAAGTGAGATTTCAAAAAGATTACTTTTCTGAGTATCCTGAACAAATTCGCGTTAACAGCGATGCCTACGGTGGGTTACATTTACGCACTACTGTATCCTACACTCGGAAGCCTGGGTACTATGCAATACATTACAATCAACCCCAGATCGTGGCAACAGGAGCAATTTTACAACTTAACGATGGTGCGATCGCAGTTTTTCTAGGCGAACCCAATCAATCAGAACAGGGAATACTAACTCCAATTTACACATTACAACCCAATGGTTCCCTAGCAGTACCAACTGGACTGGTTTTCATCCGCTTTGCTGAAGGCGTTGATGTGAAGTCGCAGCGCGAGATAATTAATCGAGCCGGTTACGAAATAGTGCAAAGCCTTCCCTATGCACCTCACACCGCTTGGTTGCGTGCCCAATCAGGTAATATTGCTGATGCGATCGCCCGGATTTCTCAGTTAGAAGTGATACCTAAAGTTGAGAATATCGAACCTCAGATGCTTATGGAAAGAGATTTGAGACTAAGGCATTGATTTTCTTAGAAATGAGGCTAATATTTGCATCTATCAATCCTATGCTAAGAACAAGAGAGCTAAGAGCTGGGGGGATGAAAGCTATGTGTCTAATTTATTTTTGAATTTTGAATTGTTAACCTTTTCCACTCCCTAGTACTCAAAGGCGATCGCAGTGGTCATAATTGCGAGAAACTAAAAGCAGATTAATTAGGAGAGGAGAACCTAATGAGTTGGACTAAAGTTCTTGCAGTCGAAGCACTTTCCCCAGGTACACGACAAGTGGTAAAAGTTGGCAACCGGAAAATTCTGGTTTTGAACCACGAAAATCAGCTTTATGCTGTAGATAACAATTGTCCCCACTTAAAATTACCGTTGAAAAGTGGGAAAATCACTGAAGATGGGGCAATAGTTTGTAGCTTCCATCGCAGTGCTTTTGACCTGCGGACTGGTGAAGTACAAGGCTGGTGTTCCTGGCCACCTGGTGTAGGTAAGGTACTCTCGATGGTTTCGCCACAAAAAGCATTACCAGTATTTCCTATTCGTGTGGAAGAAGGCAGTATTTGGGTTGATATTCAAGAGGAATAGCGCCCTCTTTCTGAATTTCTTGCAATATACAGCAGATTTCAAGTTGGTGAGGTACACAACGATTCGTCTGTTACCCAGGTATAAAACGTGTTTTACTTCTGAATTCTGCTGTATTAGTACAGCGCGGCAAAAATCAAGCCACCATTTTAAATAGCAAAAGCCTTGATATACAAAACTTTTGATTTTTGACACTTCGACTCCTTTCAAATACGCCCTTCTCTTCTTAGGCTGCGCCCTAAGCGTAGCTATGCCGCAGGCTTTACGGCTACCAAGAGGACAAGCTCAGGACAGGCTCAAGGCAAGTCGCTCAGTGTTAACTTTTGCCTTTTGCCTTGCGGTACTAGCTTATCTATTTTTTAAAAGTTAAGCGACAAAACCCCAGCCGATAAGTCTAGCTGGGGTTTTTCTTAAAATGCAACTATTTCACAGATATAGGAACTATTGAATGAGAGAAAACATTTTCTCAAGTAGCTTAAACGCTTTGTTGTGATGTAATGTTGGGTTGTGTATTACTATTTCCAGCTTCTATAGAAGCTAGTTTTAATGCACTTTAGAAGGAGAATATTCAGCAGGACAGATTTTGGCAAAGGCAAGTCTATCTTACAGGTAACCCTCGACCAAATCCTTACTGAAATCTGTGGTGATGATTTACGGGGCAAAATCAAAGAATACACAAATAATTTTGGTAGTGCTTTTTTGTTCAACGGTATCATTAGCTTACTGGTTACCATTGCAGCATTATATGGAATATCTATTGATGGTGCGTAGGCGTAGCCTGCACTTCTCTACGAGACGCTGCGCGTAGCTTGCTTCTCCGTAGGAGTACGACAAGCTCAGTCACCATCGTAGACATCGCCACAATTGTCATATTATATATTTTAATAATTGGGATAAATGTTCTCAATAAATATACTGAGATAGGTCAAGGTAAAAATAATAACTATTAAATCCTGTACAGACGCAATTAATCGCGTCTCTCCTAACTCTCCTCACGTTCCTGGCAAATTTCGCAATTGCTCATCTAAATGACTACGGTCTGCCAAAACTTTTAACAGGGGTCCATGTGAGCTAAATTCTACAATACTCACCGAAGCCACAGGACATCCCAAACGAAAACGGAAGCGTCCCACATCAATCCCCAATAAACTACACAGCATAATTCTAATGGTTGCCTTATGTGAAACAACTAAAACATTGCCACTAGTATAATTTTGTTTAATTTCTTCAATCACCTGCAAGGCGCGAGAAGCAATTGTAACTGCCATTTCTCCACCATTTGGAGCATTCCAAGCCGGATCTGCTGACCAGCGAATATAATCATCGTGATATTCACGGCTAATTACTTCTGGCGTTCTTCCTTCCCACAAGCCATAGTTGATTTCCTTCAAACCATCTCTGAGTTGTGGTTCTATCTTTATTGCTTCACATAAAGGTTTTGCTGTCAATACAGTTCGCTGCATCGGACTACAAAATATTGCTGTCCAATCCATAGAACTATATGCTTCACCAAAAGCCTTTGCCATATCCAACCCTTCTGGGGTAAGTTCTGAGTCTATGGAACCGCAAAAGGAATTATTGCGGCTGCATTCAGTTTGTCCGTGACGGAGGAAATAAAGAGTTAGGCTCACGGTATATTCTCATTGATTGTAAATTTAAGAGCCTTAACAATCAGATGTAGCTGAAGATAGTTAATGCCTGTGGTATATTACTACAGTTTTTTGATATTTGGAATGATTTTGGGGGCAAACTTGCAGCAACTAGGCTGGTGATAGATATCGTCATTAAGCGATCGCTTATCTGGCCCATTTTAATAAGCAAAAAATGGCGTTGCTGAATTGAAGTATGAATCCGCATGTAGAGACGTAGCAGTGCTAGGTCTCTACAAGGATTTTGGTATTATGCAAAATCATTTTCATACGTGGAATGAGCAACGCCTAAAAAATAAAGGTGGGTAACAACCCACCTAATCTCTTACTCATCCTCTAAACTCAAAATTCAGAAGTTACTTGCGGCTACCCAACCACTTAGCCGCCGCAATTCCGAGAATCCCTGCTACTACGGGATTACTAAGAAACTTGATAATCCCTGGTTGCTCTGCTAGCACTTCCCGAAAAATGTCGGGGTGGTTATGATACACAAAGGACGCTAGTTTGCTAACATCATCAGCACTCATGCGGCTGGCGTGATGTGTAGAAAGTCCCAACTGTTGCTCTAGATGCTTCTCGTCTAGTTTTCTTTCCTTCAAGTGTTTGAAAAAGGCTCTGGCTACATCATCACGTTCATTGGGTTTAATTTGTGCGATCGCCTGTTGTAATTCTGGCTCCATTTGGCTGGTTGGAATGCGATCGGGATGTAAAGATTGACCAAATAAGTGCCGACGTTGATCAGGTGTTGTGCGTTGAGCGAAATCATCAAAGTTTTGATATTCCGTCGTTGATTCGGCTGTAGTCTCATCCAGAGATTCAACATCACCTTTAGCCAAATCTTTCATTATTTGACGCTTATAATCTTCGCTGGTTGCCACCGTATTTATCTCCTTTTTTATCAAATTATTTGGATAGCTAGTATTTGCCAGCCATAATTCCAAATTCATCAAGCTCTTTTCAAGTTTCTATTGCAAATACAGCAATTAGGTATATTTCACTTGATTAGTTTGAGTGTCATATTCAGTAGTCAAAATCAATTGCTTATCAGGTGCGTAAATTAAAACCTTTAAGTCTTGTTTTGGAAAGTTTTTATGAAAACCTTGAACTAAAGATTTTGCTAATGGTCGCACTTCGTTCGGACGAACTTTAGGAGAAATTACAACACCTAGTTTGTTGTTATCACGAACAAAAGCGTCTTGAACTAAACCTTGAGATGCTTGCACAACCCAGTTACCAAAAGTTTGTCCTCCTGGGGTATTGCCTCGCTCTAACTCTGCATAAGTTACATCTCGACCAATTGTTGAGGGAGTGGTTGAGCGGTTAACTTGTGACATTGTACTTGTACTACCACAGGCGGTAGTTATCATCAGTACTCCAATTAAAAGGAAAGTCGCTAATATTTTGCGACTTTGCTGAAGCAGAATCATTTTTTTACCTCCTAAAAAAATACTTTAAACAACAGATAGAATAGGTTATATATCTAAACTAATTGCTTGCATTTATAAACTTGAAATATATAGATATAGAGGTTATTTCTCTAATTCTTAATATATATATTCTTAAATGTAGAGACATAATAGATTACGTCTCTACATTCAATAGTTCTGCAATCAAGCTACTTGTTTAACTTTCCAAACTTGTTAAGAGGAGAAGAAACAGGTATAGCATTGATTCTTGAATTATTCATGCTTTTTTGCAAAAATGGAATCCACTTTTTTTATATCCCTATTTATGCAAAAAAAATGAATAATTATTAATCAATATTCTTTTTTACATTATCTTTCACGTCTTCGATACCGTGACGTACTTCGCTCTCAGCTTGTTTTGCTTTACCTTCGGCTTTATCTTCTGGATCTCCAGTAATATTTCCCAATGCTTCTTGGGCTTTACCTTCAACATTTTTAGCAGCTGCTTTTGCGCGATCTTCAATGCTCATTTTGTACTCCTGATTTAATCAAAAAATTATTTCAAAGTTTGTTTAGAGCTTTGAAATCTTTTGTTATTACTTTTACACACTAGCTTAAAGTTTTTGCTAAAGCCTTCCACCACAAGACAGATTCAATAATTCGTAATTCGTAATTCGTAATTCGTAATTAAGAAAGTTAGTTGTAGTAAGCGTTCTAGCTGTTGGTTGAATATAAAATAAAGTAATAACAGTTTAGTTACCTATGCTCAAAGACATAGAGCAAATGTAAATATGGTAATCTCTACTTTTGACTGTTTAGCTAAAAAAACCCAGCTTCGTGTAGAAACTGGGTTAATAAAGTTATGGGGATATTTTATTTGTTTAATCTAGAAAACCCATTAGATTTTCAGGGTTGTCAATCTCGTTTGATGCTATTGGACGATTACCGAATGTTGAATAGCTTTCAGAAACTACCAATGAACTTGAGCCAACTGGACGAATCCCAGAGAGATTAATATTTTCAACAATTTGGAATCTATTAGCGCCAATTGGACGAATACCCATTGAGTTATAGGTTTCCACTACTTCTAAGTTGCCGGTGCTAACAGGACGCACCCCAGCAATTGAAAGTTTTTCAGCAACTTCTAAGTCGCTAGCGCCTATAGGACGAATTCCAGAAATGGCGAGTGTTCCAGAAGTTCCCACTGGCAGTTCATTAACTTCCTCGATTTTATCAGCACTCAAGCTCTGGTCTTGTTGATTGTCAACTTCCTCTATAGCTTCCCCTGGAGACTTGGCAGACTTTTGCCGAGAACTGGTTGCTTTGCCAGTGTTGCTAATAGTCATAAACGAAAACCTCTGGTTTATTAATTGAATTTTACAATAATTAAGGAAAGATGAAATTTTTTCCGATATACACCCATATACATTAGAGTTTAACCTTAAAAAACCTCATATAGATATAAGAATCTTTAAAACTGATATCTAAGTAAATTTAAATTAATAATTTTTGTAAACAATTATTACTATTTATTTGCTCTAATAAGCCAGCTACAATGGATACAGGGCGGAATCGTCACCATGAGATAGGGTATTTTCAGCAAAACTGTATGACAGAATTTTGTCTTCAAGCTCCCTTTAGTCCCACAGGCGATCAACCACAAGCGATCGCACAACTGACTGCTAGTATCCAAGCTGGTAATCGTTACCAAACTTTACTCGGAGCCACTGGAACTGGTAAGACATTTTCGATAGCAGCAGTTATTGAGAAAATTGGCAAGCCTACTTTAGTTCTGGCGCATAACAAAACCCTCGCTGCCCAGCTTTGTAACGAGTTGCGAGATTTTTTTCCCAACAACGCAGTTGAGTATTTTGTCAGCTACTACGATTATTATCAGCCAGAAGCGTATATTCCCGTTACCGATACTTATATTGAAAAAACGGCAGCGATTAATGATGAAATAGATATGTTGCGGCATTCGGCAACGCGATCGCTTTTTGAACGCCGTGATGTCATTGTCGTTGCTTCCATCAGTTGCATTTACGGTTTGGGAATGCCAGCAGAATATCTGAAAGCTGCCATCCCCCTTCAGATAGGTATGGAAGTAAATCAGCGCCAAATTTTACGAGATTTGGCAAATGTTCAATATAGCCGCAACGACATCGAAATGGGTCGGGGAAAATTTCGCGTCCGTGGTGATGTCTTAGAAATTGGCCCAGCTTATGAAGACCGAATTATTCGTGTGGAATTTTTTGGTGATGAAATTGACGCGATTCGCTACATTGACCCGGTGACAGGTGAAATTCTCAAGAGTTTGGAAGCGGTGAATGTTTATCCCGCACGCCACTTCGTCACCCCAGAAGAACGATTAGAAGTAGCTTGTAATGACATCGCAGCTGAGTTAAAACAACAAAAACTAGACTTAGAACAAGCTGGGAAACTATTAGAAGCGCAACGCATAGATCAACGTACACGCTATGACCTAGAAATGCTGCGCGAAGTGGGTTACTGCAACGGCGTTGAGAATTATTCTCGTCACTTAGCAGGAAGACAAGCTGGAGAAGCGCCAGAATGTTTAATTGATTATTTTCCCAAAGATTGGCTACTAGTTATAGACGAATCTCACGTTACAGTGCCACAAATTCGCGGCATGTATAACGGCGACCAAGCTAGAAAAAAAGTTTTAATTGAACATGGATTTCGGCTTCCTAGTGCTGCTGATAACCGTCCTTTAAAAGCCGAGGAATTCTGGGAAAAGGTAAATCAGTGTATTTTTGTTTCAGCAACTCCCGGAAATTGGGAATTAGAAGTTTCTGAAGATCATGTAGTTGAGCAAGTAATTCGACCAACTGGGGTGGTTGATCCAGAAATCTCTGTGCGTCCCACCGAAGGACAAATTGATGATTTGTTGGGAGAAATTAAAGATAGAGCCGATCGCCATGAGCGAGTGTTAATTACCACATTAACTAAGCGGATGGCGGAAGATTTAACCGAATATTTGCAAGACCACAGTATCAGGGTAAGGTATTTACATTCTGAGATTACTTCTATTGAGCGCATTGAAATTTTGCAGAACTTGCGCGAGGGAAATTTTGATGTTTTGGTTGGTGTAAATTTGTTGCGGGAAGGTTTGGATTTACCCGAAGTTTCCTTAGTAGCAATTTTAGATGCAGATAAAGAAGGTTTTTTACGAACCGAGCGTTCCTTAATTCAAACTATTGGTAGAGCCGCGCGTCACATCCAAGGACAAGCAATTTTATATGCGGATAACCTGACAGATAGCATGATTAAAGCCATTGATGAAACAGACAGACGGCGTGGTATTCAAACAGCACATAATCAACTGCATGGGATTACACCACAACCAATTGTCAAAAAATCAAGTAATGCGATTTTGGCATTTTTAGATGTATCTCGGCGGTTAAATGCAACTGACTTAAAAGTTGTAGATGAACATATAGATGAATTGCCATTAGAACAGATTCCAGGGTTGATTACTCTGTTAGAAACACAGATGAAAGAGGCGGCAAAGAAACTAGAATTTGAAGAGGCGGCAAAATTGCGCGATCGCATTAAACATCTGCGGGATAAAATGCTAGGACGTTAACGTGAATCTTATGCTGACCAATATTCGCCTAATTAGTGTTCAAGAATATCACAAAATGGCGGAGACGGGAATTTTTCATCCTGAATGTGCGTAGGCGTAGCCCGCACTTCGACAAGCTCAGTGACCATCGTAGACATCGCTATTCGGGAATTATTGCGAAAAATCTAAGAGGCGATCGCCAATATCAAATCAATGCTAGGTTGTAGTCGATGTCAGAAAGTCACTGTCATGCATGATCATTTGGTTGAATGGAGCCTTTGGGGTTGGCAAAACCCAAACTGCTTTTGAGATACACAGTCGAGTCCCTAGTAGTTTTGTGTTCGATCCTGAACAAATTGGTTTTGCGCTTCGTAAAGTTGTACCGCCATCAATGCATAGAGACTTCCAGGATTATCCAATGTGGCGTGAGTTTACTTACCAAGGTTTACGGTATGTTGCAGAAAACTTTGCAGGAAAAATTATTGTTCCAATGACCGTAGTTAATCCGCTTTACTACGATCAAACCGTAGGAATATTGCGTAAAGAGGGATTTCAGGTGCATCATTTTACCCTACTTGCTTCTCGCAACACAATTTTGCGTCGTTTGCGTCGGCGTGGTGATGGAAGCAGTTCTTGGGGCGCGGCTCAACTTGATCGTTGCATAAAGTCCTTATCTGATCAGAGGTTTTCGGTTCATCTCAACACGGAGGGTAAAGCAATTGAGGCTGTTGCAGAGGAAATTGCTAATTATGTAGGTATTGATCTCAAACCTTCAATTTGGCATCCAATCTTACGTCCTCTGAAACGGATGATTGTACAGGTACGCCATATTCGCTAGTCAATCGATTGTGGCGATCGCAGTTGATACTACTTCTAATAAGCATAATCGTCTACAAAACCGATTTTTACACAGTGTGCGATCGCATTAAACATCTGCGGGATAAAATGCTAGGAAATTAACCTGAATCTTATACTCACGAAACAGTAGTTACCCGCACAGAAAGGTTATCGCTTGGGTGACAAAGTGTTCAACTTGCCGCCAAAAAGCGATAATGGATAAGATGCCATTTACGTTTTAAGAGTGTGGTAGCCATGACTGAGTTACTTGAGCGTGCGTAGGCGTAGCCCGTCGTAGACATCGCCCAACTGAAAACTCTACCTGTTGCCGAACAAGATGCGTAGGCGTAGCCCGCCGCAGGCATCGCTGCTCGTCTCCTTGCCAAGATAGAGGATGAGCAAAGATGGAAGGCTCAGTTTGAATCTACAACAGATGCTCAGTGGGATCGTCTAGCTGATATGGTACGGCAGGAAATTGCTGCTGGCGACATCACTCCTTTAGCTGACGTTTTTGCCTCTGAGCAATGAAGTCAAGTGTTACGAAGGTATTTCGCAAGAAACTTGATGAACTTCCTGCATCAGTTCAAGAACAAGCTGCCAAAGCCTATGCTCTTTGGCGTTCACAATAGTCTTCAGTTCAAACGAGTTAGCCAGCGCCAACCAATCTACTCGGCTCGTGTTAGTTTAGATTACCGCCTTCTTGGTTTGTTGCAGGATGATCACATTTACTGGTTCTGGATTGGCGCACATGCAGAGTATGACGAGTTGCTTCAGAGGTTGTAGCGCCAGCAGCCAACCGTTAGCTTGATCACATTAAACATCTACGGGATAAAATGTTGGGACGCTAGCGTAAATATATCTCTTACTGTTTTACCGTGCTATTGTGGCATATTGCGGCGATCGCGGCGGCATAACAAACCGCTTGTGCGATCGCTAGAAAGCATTTGCCAGATAAACTATTGGGACGTTAGAGGTCTAATATATTTTAACTTCATGAAAGCTTCAGTTCCTTCATGATAGCTTTGATGTTAAGCCTTAATGTCGTAACCTTAAGCCTTGATGTTGTAACCTTAAGCCTTGATGTTGTAACCTTAAGCCTTGATGTTGTAACCTTAAGCCTTGATGTTGTAACCTTAAGCCTTAATGTTGTAACCTTAAGCCTTAATGCTTGATGGGTAGTGCGGTGGCATCCAACGATCGCCGTTGTTCAAGCAAAGCTTTCACTAAGATACAAAGGGCTAGACTTGAGGGCGCGATCGCATTAAACATCTGCGGGATAAAATGCTGGGAGGTTAACGTAAATCTTATGCTCATAGAAGGCGTACATCACAGTATGTTGGGGCAATCCGACGAAGTTTGCCTCAACATGTTCAATCTCTCGGTTGTGGTTGACTTAACACACGGTTTCTAGAAAATGTTGATGGTACCACTCAAAATATAGAATGTGCCTGTGCCGAGAGTAGTGAAAACTGTTGCAATCTGAGTGTCTTCAACGAACAGTGCGCCTGTACTTGAGTTGCTCGTAACCGCATCAAGAGAGTCTATATCTATTCCGAAACCTTCGGCGGAAATCCAAATCTCATCATTGAACAAATCGAAGTCGGTGATGGTATCAATTCCTTCATCTGGGGAATTAAAGTAAAATCTATCGGCACCGTCTCCGCCTGTAAGTTTCCCCCATGAGCGACTGCCGTCACAAAGGAAGAAAGAAAATTTGGCGCAGCCTCACAAAGAAATGGTATTAGTACAGCATTTCATTAATTCGTAGCAAATTAAATTTGGCAATACCCTGCAATGTTAATGCATCGGTTGACAATGCCAATGCATCGGCTAACAATGCTAATGCATCGGCTGACAATGCCAATGCATCAGTTGACAATGCCAATGCATCGGTTGACAATGCTAATGCATCGGCTGACAATGCTAATGCGTCTCCTTGCATTAAAAACGCTACAATTTTACGCAAAGCTGTACTTAGCATCGTTACCCGTAATTACGATTGGCAATGCCGATCGACTGCTAAACGACTCTGAATATCGAGGTCAGTGTGTTGAAAGTCTGATTGAAATTGTGCTTGATATTGATAGTTATCGAGGTGCAAGGCGAATCTTCATCCCGTAATGTGGTTAACTATTCGTTCATTGCGAAGACAAGTGCAGTTTGAAACCGAAGTAACAGATGCGTAACAGATAAGAGTCTACATGGAGGATAAATAACATATATCCTGAGCCAGACGGATGTGAAAAAATAGTTATATGACCTCACTTATTGAAGAAATCCGTCAGAAAGTTGCTGATGAACAATTTGAGTTTTCCAAGCACGCCGTTGATCAATCCATTTTGCGGCAAGTTCAGGTTCAAGAAATCAGAGAGGTAATTGCCAATGGACAGGTTATTGAAGACTATCCAAATGATAAGTACGGCCCAAGCTGTCTCATTAGTGGTTTGACCCAAGCTCGAAGACCTATTCACGTTCAATGTAGCTATCCCTCTGGTGTATTAGTCAGAATTATTACTCTGTATCAACCTGACCCACAGAAATGGGATAAAGACTTTACACAAAGGAGAAACTGTGGCGATGACTCATGAGCAAGAAACGCTAGTTGAAAAAAAGGTAACTTACACGTTAGAGATGAATGGACAGGTCTTGATGATTGAGAACGTACCTGCTCGCGTGAATGAAGAAACAGGAGAACAATTTTTTTCTGCATCAACTGTAGAGCATTTACAGCAAATTATCCTCAGTGGGCAACAGCCGGATCGCTTCACAGAAGTTCCTGTATACAACTATCCAGCATAATTATTGAAGACGCCCATTTGTACCGTCAACCGCAGTTTGAAACTGAAGCCACCGACAAATGTCTACTGAGCTATCTTTCAGCAAACAAAATATATATGTCTAATACTGAATATTTTATTTTTGTTAATTTAAGCAATCCAATTACAAGGCATAATCTTTAATTTACAGGTCAAATTTTATCAGCAGGCTATACATCTGTTTTACAAGACTCTAATTTAGTAGAGCAGTATTTGACAGGTAAAATCAACTATTTACCATTCGTTATCAACGAGCAAAGAGCTACTAATTTCTTGTCTGCCAATTCAGTTCTAAGCGATCACCGCATAAGGTCACTTGCATTTACACGCTTGACCGTCGAGATTTTTCTATTATTCGTCCAAGCCACTGTGATTATTTTGAGCTACTGCCTTGAGCCACCAACTAATAATGCCCATGCACCAGACTGTATCAAGGTTGTTGGTTAGCGGGACTTAGGTTATCTGTTGAGGCACGACCGGAAAGTTTTCTGTGAGAAGCGATCGCATTCAACATTTGCGAGATAAAATCCTAGCACGCTAAACCTAATTAGCGCACCACTAACTTATTCTGTGAAGCAGCTTCCTGAAACTCCAGCCTGCAAGTGGCGTGGAGTTTTTCATATTACCTCAATTTAATCCCAGTTCTTCCTTCAACGCTTCCGGCACATTAACTGCTGTCTCTAATCCCCGCACACCTTCCCACTGCTGCTTTTTACCCCAGGTCATTTTTTCCATATTGGCATCACTAAGGTCAGCACCACCGAGAATGGCGTAACTTAGGTTACTGTGGCTAAGATCCGCACCATTGAGGATAGCACCACTGAGGTTACTGCCACTGAGGTTAGCACTATTAAGGTTGGCATAGCTGAAGTCTGTACCGAAAAGGATAGCGTCGGTGAGGTCGGCACCACTAAGGTCGGCTTCGCTAAGAATTACCCCACTAAGGTCAGCTTCGTTGAGAATCACTCGACTCAGGTCTACACCACTGAGGTCTGCGCCTAAGAACATTGCACCGTTTAATCTGGAGTCGTTAAGCTTGGCACCGTTAAGTTTGGCATAGCTGAGGTCAGCAGCGATGAGGATGGCATCACTAAGGTTGGTACTGAAAAGAATTGTGTCACTAAGGTTAGTACCGTTGAGGATGGCGTGGCTCAAATCAGCACCACTGAGGTCAGCACGACAAAGGTCGGCATGGTTAAGGTTGGCGCTGCAAAGGTTGGCTTCACTCAAATTCGCACCGAAAAGGATGGCGTTACTGAGGTCGGCATGGTTAAGGTTAGTGCTGCTGAGGTCGGCGCGGTTGAGGTCGGCGCGGTTGAGGTCGGCGCGGTTAAGATTGGTGCTAGTGAGGTCGGCACGGTTGAGGTCGGCGTGGCTAAGGTTGGCACAGCTAAGGTTTGCACCACTGAGGTTGGTGCTGCTGAGGTCAGCACCAGTGAGGTTTGCGCCGCTTAGGTTTGCACCACTGAGGTTAGCATCGCCGAGGTTTGCACCGCTTAAGTTTGCACCACTAAAGTTTACGCCAGTTAAGTTGGCATCGCCAAGATAAGCTTGGCTTAGGTCAGCACCCCTAAAGTCTGCCCCAGTGAGGTTGGCATCGCCCAGGTAAGCACCCTTAAAGTTGCCGCCTCTAAGAAATTGCCCAACTATACTGCTAAAATTGCCAATTTCCAGGGCATCGCTATAGTTAATCATCCGCAGCAGTTGGGATGTGAAAAAACTGTCTGTGTTTGGTTGAGCAGATGCATAGAAGGTGATTTTGTGTTTGAGTTCATCTCGGTCTTGGGCGTAGCGGTGTAACTCTAACAGCAAAATTAGTACGTTTAGCCCTGTATATATATCAACCTGTCTCAGCCCGATCGCAATATTTTGCGCCGCTAGCCTTAACATTGTTTTCTGAGGTAGGTTATCATTTGGTGTCCCATCGATAAATTCTCCCTGACACCAGCGATGATAAAAATCTTCTAGCCGCCAAAAAAGGAGTTGTGGGCAAATTTTTTGATCACTCACAACCAATGCCATTACTCGGTTGACTATTTCTGGTTTGAGCGGCCCATTGCCTAGTAAATCATAAATCTCTTCATGCATCTGGCGATCGCACACTCTAAAGCATAATCCAGAAGGTAGTGTGCCTGATGTGGTATCGCCAATCTTATAAGTCAAACTGCTTTTTGGTATTGCCCATTTTTCTAAGCTTTCTTGCAGTCTTTGAGACCATAAATCTTCCTGTAAATTATCTTGAGCAAATTTAACAATTTTATAAGGTTCTTTAATACTTTTTCCTAGAGGTAAAACTGCTTCGGTTTTAACAGATGTGGTCTTTGGCATCTCTTCTAACCTTATATCCCTCACATAATTTCTCAGCAGTTGCCAAACTTGAGACAAATATGTTGACATTTCTGTGTCCGTTGTTACATTTAAATTACTGTTTTGATAATCTGGAATTAAAAATTTTTCTATGGTAGTTTGCTTGTCATTGCCAAAAATTAATAGTATCAATAAATACTACACGAAAAATATCATGCGTTGGCCATATCTCCGATGGGTTACACCAACGGTGTTCCTAGAGGGTGGCTTTTCGCTAACCCGTAGTAACCTCAAGCTTCTTCTTTTGATGCAAATAAAGTTTCATCGGAAAAATTCTTTCAAAAATTAAATAATTTTTCACCTTTGGCTAATTTGTTATACTTTTTTCCTAACATATTTACTAGTCTGATGTAAAAATAATACTTACTGTTTGTGAGAGTTGCAATTGTTAGGAAACATCCTACTGTATAACAGCGTGAACATTGCGAAAAAATGGCAACTTAAATTGAAGTCTAAGTTTGTTGCTTGATCTAAAGCATCTGAGAGAATCGACAAAAAGCAGGCTACATAGCTTTGCAAAAGTTAAAAATTAACTACGGTATAACTATCGGGGATAAGGGGATGAAGAATAGATTAACTTTTTATATGATTTTGTTACATAGTTTGTTTTTAGGAATAGGAACGGCTAGTGCTAAGTCACCATCTGTTAACATTGATAGATTGTTAGGCAACCAGAAAGCTGGTCGGGTTGTAGAAGCCGTAGTTACAGCCAAAAGTAGAGAGAAATTTAATAGTCAGTTAACAACAGAAACTTCTTTAACTAAAACTTCAACATTATCGCTAAATAATCTCAATATTACTCAGGAAAATAGGCTAGCGTCAGGGCAAGTTTGGGTGGTTAATCAAAATAAACATGTACAGCCTCAACCGTTTATTTGGGTAGTAAAAGACTTGAAAAAAGCAGGGCAACAACCATTTTTGCAAGTAGCAAAACCAGCAGAAAAGCCTAAACCTAGTAAAACACCAACAACAAAGGATGATTTAGAGCCATTTGATGAAGTCATCAAAGATACTCAAAAGTCAGGGGGATTGTTTACCTTATATCGTAATAAAGAAAAGAATAAAATTTATTTAGAAATTAAGCCAGAGCAACTCAATAAGAATTACCTAGCTACGGCAACCCTGGAATCAGGTATTGGTGAACGGGGTATTTATAGTGGTATGCCTTTGCAAGATTTTTTGTTTTATTTTCAACGGGTGGATGATAAATTAAACTTTGTTATCCGCAATGTTAATTTTCGCACTCGTGAGGGAGATCCTCAGATGCGATCGCTAACTCGGTCTTTTAGTGATTCGGTTCTCTACAGCATTCCCCTTAAAAGTATTCATCCACAACGCAAAACTCTTCTTATCGACTTAGAAGATTTACTACTGACAGATTTAGGTGGATTATCTGCAAGTTTAGGAGTCCCAGCAACTACAGACCAATCTTATTTTGGTACTGCTAAAGCTTTTCCACAAAACTTAGAAATTGAGTCAGTTTTAAATTTCTCCGCTAGCGGTGACCATAACAGTGAAGTGGCAAGCTTTGCGTCGCTAGCTGATAACCGTGGTTATACCTTGCGCGTCCACTACAGTCTCTCTCAACTACCTGATAAAGATTATCGCCCGCGTATTGCTGATGATCGCATCGGCTATTTCATCACCGCCTACCAAGATTTATCCAAAGACGATCGCGGCGATTCTTTTGTCCGTTACATTAATCGCTGGGATTTGGAAAAACAAGACCCGAAAGCAGCAATTTCTCCACCTAAAAAACCGATTGTCTTTTGGATTGATAACGCTGTGCCCTTAGAGTACCGTGATCCTATCAAAGAAGGCATTTTAATGTGGAACAAAGCCTTTCTCAAAGCTGGATTCAAGGATGCAATTGAAGTCCGCCAAATGCCGGATGATGCTAAATGGGATCCAGCAGATATTCGTTACAACACGATTCGCTGGATCAATACAGTCGATGGTTATTTTGCAATGGGTCCATCTCGTGTTAACCCATTGACTGGGGAAATTTTGGATGCAGATATTCTTGTCGATGCTAGCTTTGTGCGGGCACTTAAGAGTGAGTATCGCAAAATCGTCCAACCTAGCCAAACTGAAAATCGCACTACTCTATCAGCTTTGATGCAAAATCGTCTACTTTGCGCTAATGGTGCTAATGGTTTAGATGCAAAAAACAATGATAAACCCCAGCAGACGCAAACACAACAAGGATTGTTAAATCGTTTATCGAAAATGGCAGGCGAGTACGATTTATGCTATGGGATGGAAGCTGCTAACCAGTTTGCCTTTGGTTCACTGGCAATGTCACTGCTGCCAGATACCATGGCCACTCCAGACCAGGTGAAAGAATATATCAATCAATATTTACGTTTAATCATCGCTCACGAAGTTGGACATACTCTTGGTTTACGCCATAACTTCCGTGGTAGTACACTGCTACCACCAGATGAGATGAATAATACGGAAATTACCAAAACTAAAGGTTTGACTAGTTCAGTGATGGATTATATTCCGCCAAATATTGCCCCTCAAGGGACAAAACAGGGAGATTATTTTCCCAGTATGGTGGGGCCTTATGATGAATGGGCGATTAAGTATGGCTACATGCCAATTCAAACATCAACTCCTATAGCAGAAAAGCCAATTTTGTCAGAAATTGCTGCACAATCCTATAAGCCAGAGTTGAGTTATTCCACAGATGAAGATATGTATGACCTTGACCCAACTTCTGATGCTTGGGATAACAGTAGCAATGTCCTGCTTTATTCTCAGTGGCAATTAAATAATTCGCGGGTGATGTGGGAACGTCTCGATAAGCGTTACCCAATAGCTGGTGATAGTTACAGCGATGTGAGCGAACGTTTTAGTACAGTATTGGGTAACTATTTTCAGCAAATATATTACACCACAAAATACATTGGGGGACAGTCTTTCTATCGCATCCACCCCAGTGAAATACCCTCTGGAGTAAGCCAACACCGATTACCATTTGAACCAGTACCAGTTGAAGAACAACGACAAGCTTTAGAAACACTGCAAAAGTATGTATTTGCAGAAGATGCCCTCAGCTTCTCACCAGAACTACTGAATAAATTAGCACCTTCCCGTTGGCGACATTGGGGTAGTTCTCCCCAAGTTGGTCGTTTGGATTTTCCAATTCATGACTTGGTGCTATTCATGCAAGGTTCTGTGTTGCGGGATTTACTCTCAGGCGATCGCCTCTCTCGGCTCAAGGATATTGAACTGAAAACGCAGTCAGGAAATGCACTGAGTCTTCCTGAACTATTTGACACTTTGCAATCAGATATCTGGACAGAAGTAATCAAACCAAAAGGTAAATCAATGAAGATTGCCAGTTTACGGCGAGGCTTGCAACGGCAATATCTGGATATTTTAACTGGTATGGTGTTGCGAAAAGAATATGTCCCAGAAGATGCTCGTACTTTGGCGTGGTATAAACTCAAGCAATTAGATGAGAAACTCAAGGGGGTTAATTCCGAGGATGAATATACCAAAGCGCACTTATTAGAAACGCGCGATCGCATTGAGAAAGTGTTGAATGCGCCGTTGCAAGCGAATTAAAAAGGAAGTGGAAAAAGACGCGATTAATCACGTCTGTACTATGGAGGGGAGAATAATTTTTAATTGTTTCTCCTTTCCTTTCTCTTGTTTCATCATCACTTTGGCAAAATATATTTAGAATCCCCATACAGGCTGAGAAAACAGTTTATGTCAGCTAGAGATAAATTTCACAATGTTGTGAAATCGGCATTACAAAAGGACGGGTAGCGAATTACTCATGACCCTTTGCTAATTCGCATAGAAAATATTACCGATATGTACATTGATTTGGGAGCAGAAAGAATTATTGCCGCAGAAAGAGAGGGACAAATAATCGCCGTTGAAGTTAAAAGTTTCATCGGCACTTCAACTATTTCTGAGTTTCATATTGTGGTGGGACAGTTTATTAATTATCGATATGCTTTCTTAAGAAATAAGTTCTGAGAGAGTTTTGTATGCAGTGCCTTTAAACACTTATAACGATTTTTTAAATAAACCATTTATTAAAACTATTATCCAACGGAGTCAAATCAATCTGATAGTTTATGATGTGGAAACGGAGGAAATTATCCGATGGTAGATTTAAATAAATATCGAGAGTGTATTCGTTAATTACTTACAGAATATGCTCAACGTGCCTCCTCTAATAATGAAATTGAAGCTCAAACAATTTTTGATGGAGAACAAGACCATTATCAACTGATATATATTGGTTGGCAAAATAGACGTAGGGTTTTTGGTCCTGTGATGCATTTTGATATCAAAAATGGTAAAATTTGGATTCAGTGGAATAGTACAGAAGAGGATGTAGGTGAGCAACTGGCGGCGATGGGAGTACCAAAACAAGATATTGTAGTTGGATTTCACCCACCTTACATCCGGCAGTATACAGATTATGCCGTGGGATAAAGGCTTGTTGCCTAAGTGCTATTAAATTTACAATTGAGGTGGCATAGATAAAGGCAGTAAAAAGCTAATGACATTGCAAAACTTGCAAAAACAGGTGCTACAGTTATCGACTAGCGACGTTGGCAATTAGTGCAAACCTTGCTGGAATCTTTACAGCAGGAAACCCGCCCATTACAAAATAAAAGAAATTTGTCCCGATTGCGAGGAATTGCAAAAGCTTCAGATGTATCAGGTAATGAAGATATTGAAGCAGAATATATTACCTATCTGGCTGAGAAGTACCAGTAATGCGAGTTTTAATAGATACTAATGTCGTTCTTGATTTTTTGCAAGAGCGGGAGCCTTTTGTGGAGGATGCAGCAAGACAGTTTCAGAAGATTGATGCTGGTGAGGTTCAAGGATTTATTGCAGCAACAACAATCACCAATATATATTATATTGTTCGCAGAACCGCAGGCGTGAAGGTGGCTCAAGACGCAATCATTCAAGTTTTAACAGACTTACACATTTGTCCCGTTGAGCGCACTATCTTAGAACAGGCGATCACATTAAATTTCCGAGATTTTGAGGATGCGGTGTAGTATGCCTGTGGAATAGCGCATGGAGTAGATGCAGTTATAACTCGTGATGTGTCTGGTTTTGTAGATGCTTTGATTCCAGTGATGTCACCTAAAGAATTAGATAAGATATTAGCTAGTGAATAAATCCCCAGAAATACCGCTCAAGTTACCGCTATCCGTTTATAACTTTAGAATTAAGAACAGTTAGTACTTGCTTCGATTTACAAAGTCTTTGTCTATCTGATGTAGAGCAAAGGAGGCAGCAGATAATAAAACCTACCTCTGCTACCCCTGTTTTCTTCTAACTACTCAACGCCTTTAAAAACCGTTGCAAACTCTTAAACACACTCGGCTTTCTTGCAGGTGTCGTATCTGTTGTTGTTTGCGGTTGTCCTTTTAAAAGGATGAGATCCAACTCATCACCCGATGGTTTTGTGGGTAATTCGGCAATTCTTTGATATTCACCGCCGATTTCCAGCCAAACTTCCCACTGTCCTGGGTAGCAGCGACATAGGGCACTTTCATTGTCTACAGGGCGGAGGTAATAGGCAGATTCAATGGTACTGAGAAAGCGATCGCGGATTTTTCTAGCTGTGTAACCAATACCCACAGTTCCAGAATCTTCAAGACGGGGATTTAACAAGACTAAAGGGCGATCGCCTATTACTTCACATAACTTTTCCAACTGTGGTACTTCTACAGAAGTGGGGGCGATGAATAAGAAAATTTCATCCTCTGGCTGAATTTTTGTTTGCAAAGAAGCAGCCCTTCCCGTACCAATATCCAAAATTTGAAATGGTGCATCAGCCCAGTCGCGTCGGGCTAAAGCCGCAGCCCCAGCGTCAGCAAAGAAAATCTTCAAACGAGAATCATATTCTGTAAACAGTGGCAGAAATTGTTCCGCCACCGGCATAAACTTGAGTTCTGGGAACAGGAACTCAACTTGTATGCGAGTACAGCCATCTGCAAGGGCAGCTTGGACGGCTACACGAGATTGAGCGATCGCATCTTCAAGAGTATTGGGAAGTTCACTCATAGTTTGTTATGTGGGTTTAGCATTACTCCCATTGTTCCAGTATTAGCTCTTATTGAGTAGGCAGACGATGACAATCAACTTCAGAATATAAAGGCTCAGTTAAGATTCCCAGACTGGTTGCCCATTTATTGAAGAAGTGCGATCGCATAAAAGACACACTTAAAATATTGCCTGTTGATAAAAGACTCCTTTAAGGCTTTTAGCGACGCGCCAATCAAATAAAACCTAGATATTTTGATACGCGATATCCAAGCCAAATCCCTACAAGACCACCAATGACGCTGAAGACAATCGAGGTGAATGATAGCACACTTCCACCCCACAATGCAGGGATGTAACTACCAATCGTAGAGCCAATAAACATCCCAATTCCAATGATGAATTTATTCATTCAAAAAAACCCTCAAAAGTAATCAAAATAAGTCATGCTTGAACTCCTTTATGACTCAAAATATTACTTTTTGGGAAAAGATTTATTTAACCCTTTCAACAGTAGTGACAGCAACTTAAGCAATCAGAGCATCTAAAATACCGCTATCAGGAAAGTTTAAGGTTGCCATTTGCGCGAGCGCATCGCAGACACGCTCAAAATTTGGGATGATGCTTTGCGGCAGCAGTGACATAGAGTGCTGCGATCGCCTGGTTCTGCTAAGGAATGTAACGTTTACGAAAGTGTAAAGATGGTCATTGTCAATAGTACGGTAGTGCAATTAGAGTGATTCAAAATGGGAATAAATATTTGCTTGATTTATTTATGAGTATTAAGTTAAAATACTTTGGATTATTTTTTTAATTTCACTTCACAACGATAAGATTGAACATGAATTTAATAAGTAAAAATTTGACTATTACTGATATCTATCCAAGATGCATAGCATTTGTAGGAGCGCTCTTATCAGTGTGTGGTTCAGCATCGATAGCTGAATCTGCCTCAATTACGCCATTTACTAATCGAAATGATTTTAACACTAGTATTGGTGCTACACCTCTGATTATAGAAGATTTTACTAATTACATTCACTATCCAATAATCACTGGAATCCTCAATTCACAAACCAATCTTGTCGTCAAGAATGGCTCTCCTATCCACCCTGGAGATATTAAGCCTGGGGCTACATATTCAACACCACAAGGAACTGGTTTATTCTTTAATATAGATGCTGGTGGTGGGTATACTGGCGGATTTCTTGATGGCTTTACCAGTAGCAATTTCAACAGAACACTAACCGTTAATTTTGATAAGAATGTTTCAGCATTTGGATTTGATACAAACAACTTTATGGGAAATGATTTTAACTTAACAATTAAATTTTCATCTGGAGAAAATTTTGTCCAGAATTTTTTAGTTAGTAACTCTGAAAGGTTACAATTTTTCGGTTTTCAAAGTGACGCTTTTGATATCCAATCTATAATTATTGACGGGAATAGAGACAGAAGCAATGATGAGTTCGCTCTTGACAACTTCACTTTTACCACTGTTCCCGAACCTTTCAACCTGGGAGGAATACTAATTGCTGGTTTTATGGGATTGTGGCTCAAGCTTAAAAAGCAAAAAGGCTCCCAATCAGTATAGAAAGCACATAAAAACTGTATCTAAACTAAAGATAAATCCGGTGTCAGCCTTTGCAAAACTTGTTTCAATGCCATTACCGTCCAATCTATATCAGCTTCAGTAGTATCACGCCCCAATGTGATGCGAATTCCGCCCAAAGCAGCTTTTTCGGAATAACCCATCGCTAACAATATCGGACTAGGGCTAAGTTTACCACTATGACAGGCAGCACCAGCACTGATGCCGATGCCAGCAAGGTTTAGCTGTCGTACCAAGGTTTTACCGCTAAGTTTTTCCCCGTCGGCGTATTCTAAGCACATACTGATATGGTGAGGTAAACGATCGCAGCCATCCCCTGTAGCAATTAAACCAGGAATCTCAATTAATTGGGCAAAGGCGCGATCGCGTAACTCAATTAACCGTGGTGTTTCTGTAGCTAATTCTTCGGCTGCTAATTCTGCTGCTACACCAAATCCCGCTATTATCGGTACTGCTTGCGTACCAGAACGCAGTCCCATTTCTTGTCCACCACCACCCAGTAAGGGTATCAATTCTACACCAGGACGCAGATATAGCGCCCCTACACCTTGCGGCCCATATATTTTATGACTCGAAAGGCTAAGTAAGTCTACGGAAAGTTGTTGCACATCTATAGGTAAGCGTCCCGCAGCTTGCACCGCATCTGTATGGAACAAAGCACCATGCGAGCGGACAATTTTACCCAGTTCCTCAATTGGTTGCACAGTCCCAACTTCACTTTGACCGAAAATTATAGAAACCAAAACTGTATTATGTCGCAACGCCGCCTTTAAATCCAAGGGGTTGACTCTGCCTTTAACATCTACAGATAGGCGCGTAACTTCCCAACCCCAGATTTCTAGCAATCTTACTGTTTCAGAAATTGCTGAATGCTCCACGCTAGAGATAATTATATGTTGAGGAACAGCATACAACCGAGCCACACCCATAATCGCCAGATTATTTGCTTCGGTACCACCAGATGTAAAGATGATTGATGCTGGATCGACAGCGTTGATTAATCCAGCAACTTGGACTCTGGCTTGTTCCACAACCGTTGCTGCCCTTTGCCCCCACTCATGTAAGCTGGAAGGATTGCCCCACTCTTGGGTGAGGACTGTTTGCATAACTGCGATCGCTTCTTTTCGAGTGGGAGTAGTGGCGCTGTAATCTAGATAAATTTGCATATAACCGATAATGGTGAGAACACACGTTAGTAGTAAGACTGCTGATCTTGTCAGCATATACAGTTTTAGTGGACAAATTCTGAAAAATCTCTGTAATGCTACTTCTAGCAGTGGATTTTTCCCTTTACTTGGAAAGTTATTTTTCTACCTAATTCAGAAGACAAAATTTTGGGAATGATAAATATGTCCATTTCCAATTCACTTTTAACAGATTACAGTGCAACTTATCTCTAGACGAAGATATTTTTTATATATCTTTTTACTGATATTTACCCTTGCGGCTTGTCAACGAGTCCAGTCTTTCAATCAGCGTCTACAACCTTTACCACAAGATCCGTTAGTTAAAGTTTACTTTAACCATTCTGAGTCTTCAGAATACAAAGAACCTTACCGTCAGCAAACTCGCCTTGGGGATGATTTAGAAAAACAGATTGTCAATGCCATTACCCAAGCTAAATCTACAGTAGATGTGGCGGTGCAAGAATTACGTTTACCCAAAGTTGCCCAAGCATTGGTTGATAGACAAAAAGCTGGGGTAAGAGTCAGGATAATTTTAGAAAATATTTATAGCCGACCTTGGAGTAGCTTAACATCTGCTGAAGTAGGTAAGTTAGATAAAAGGGAGCAGGAACGTTACAACGAATTTCGCAAATTTATCGATATTAACCAAGATAATCAACTTAGTCCAGCAGAAATCAATCAAAGAGATGCCTTAATAATTTTGCAAAATGCCAAAATTCCCTGGATAGACGATCGAGCAGATGGTTCAGCAGGTAGCAGCTTGATGCATCATAAATTTGTGATTGTGGATAATCGCATTGTAATTATAACTTCAGCCAATTTTACTTTAAGTGATACTTATGGTGATTTTACAAATTCTAGCAGTTTAGGCAATGCCAATAACTTATTGCAAATTGACAGCCCAGAATTAGCATCTTTATTTACAGAAGAGTTTAACATTATGTGGGGAGATGGCCCAGGAGGTAAACCAGATAGTAAATTTGGTTTGCAAAAACCGATGCGTTTACCTCAACAAATAACTTTAGGTAACACCCAAATTACTGTGCAATTTTCGCCTACTTCCCCAACTCAATCCTGGAGTAACAGTAGTAATGGTTTAATTGGCAAAACTTTAGATTCCGCAACCAAATCTGTTGATATGGCATTATTTGTCTTTTCCGATCAGCGTCTTGCTAATATTTTAGAAAAACGCCATCAACAAAGTGTGCAAATTCGCGCTTTAATTGAACCACAATTTGCCTATCGTCCCTATAGCGAAGCATTGGATATGATGGGGGTTGCTCTTAGTAACAAATGTAAATATGAACTTGATAACCATCCTTGGCAATATCCAATTACAACCGTAGGCGTACCTGTATTACCCAAAGGCGATTTATTACATCACAAATTTGGTGTTATTGATAATCAAACAGTAATTACAGGTTCTCATAATTGGTCAGATGCTGCCAATAATGGTAACGATGAGACGCTTGTAGTGATTCAAAGTCCTATAGTTGCTGCCCATTACGTGCGAGAATTTGCTCGTCTTTATGCCAAACTTAAACCCGGCTTACCACCAGGAATTCAAGAAAAGATTAAAGTAGAACAAACACGGTGTCCACAGATAAAAAGTTTTTCATCAAGTGAACTACAAGCAGTTAAACAAATAAATATTAACACTGCAAGTATAGAAGAATTAACAACTCTCCCTGGTGTGGGTAAGAAGTTAGCACAACGAATAATTATTAGCCGTCACCAGCAAAAATTTACATCTTTACAAGACTTAGAAAGAGTTCCAGGATTGAGTGCTAGAACTGTAGAAAAATGGAGCGGTCGCGTAATTTGGTAGGGTCGCACACCTGCGCCTCCCTACTTAGTTAAAAACATTAGTTAAAAATATGCGATATTTAAGTACGATCGCTAGCTAAACTAATTAAACTGCGCGATCGCCCATTCTGAGAAAATCGTTTTGCTATTATTTGTTGATAAACCGCCTCATAGCCATCAGTCATCTGCTTCATGCTGAAACGATCTTCGACATACTGGCGACAGGCATAGCGGTCTAATTCTATTACCCGATTAATGGCACTGATGCATTCTTGAATATCATTGCAGAGGAAACCCGTCTTGCCGTGGGAAATTACCTCCTCAGTAGAACCCAATTTCATCGCAATCACTGGTGTACCTGAAGCCATTGACTCCACCATCACCAATCCAAAGGGTTCTCGCCAAGTGATGGGGAATAGAGTTGCGACTGCACCTCCCATAAGGGCATTTTTTTGAGTATGGTTAGCTTCACCTAAATACTCAATTTGCTTCCCGTCAATGTGTGGTTTAATTTCCTTCTCAAAGTATTCCACATCAACGACATCTACCTTACCCGCCATTTTCAAGTGCCAACCAGCAAGTTTTGCAATTTCTATTGCTAAGTGCGCTCCCTTCTCAGGAGACATGCGACCCAAAAACGCTAAGTAGGGCGGATCTTCTGGTTGGGCGTGAAAATTATAACTGCTGACATCAATTCCGTTGTAAACCGTTGCTATACAGTTCAACCCTAACCTTGGTTCTCGTTGTGAATCGGAAATACTAACATAGGGTTGTTTTTTACCAAAACTAAATATCTTTTCGTTATCAGGGGAAAAAGTACCGTGCAACGTATGAACCGTAGGGGTTGTGACAAGATTCGCAAAGGACAGCGCCCCATACCCGATATGGGAGTGAATAATATCAAACTCTTCTGCTTGTTCATACACTGAAGCTAGATTCAGCATTTCGTAAACGCTGTAATCTTTAATTGTGTGATCAAGTCTAAGGGCACGGGGATGAACTGACACTAGTTTTGCCAGACTGATAGAATCTCCTGATGCAAATAAAGTTACTTCGTGTCCGCGTCGAACTAATTCATCGGTCAGTAACCCGACTACTAACTCTATACCACCATAAGCTGGAGGTGGAACCCTCTCCCACAGTGGGGCTACTTGAGCTATTCGCATAATAAACCTCCTAAAAAATTAAACTTAAATTAAAAGTTTTCTTTCTTTTCTGTTGTTGTAATGCTTGTAATTGATTGGATTTGCATCAGATAACAAGCTTCTTAAGACTTATTTCAAAATCTTCTGCTATCGCATCTTATGCTCTTGCTTCTATATTTTTTGTCTATCTTTGTATATAAATTTACCTCTACTAAAGAGGTAAACATATTTAATATCATTCATTGTTAGTGATTTGGCGCAATTTTAAATATAGGTTTTCTATAATCGTCAAAATTTAAGTTAAATAGTGATAATAAGCGGAAATACTCTGCTATTGCCTCTCAAGTACTTGATTTTAAAATGTTATTTAAAGAATCAACTGCATAATCAATTTTTGAGCAACTTTCCTTACTTTAAAGGATAAGCTGTAGCCACCAAAGGATACATTCGCTTAGGGCATTGGGCACTTGTACTGCCCTTCTCTACGAGAGGCTGCGCCAACGACTACGCTCAGGAACCGCGACTTGTGCCGAGCATCTCGACTTCGCTCGATGGAACCGGAGCCTAGGTAAACCGAAGTATTGGAAATTGGGCATCAGGCATTGGTAACTTCTTCCTCATGCCCCATTGCCCATTTCCAAAAACTCAATTCCATTGAATGGGTGGAGTTTTCTATGATTAATTCTATCTAAGCTTTAAACAGAGGCAGAAGGAAGACAAGAAGGGATTGGGTATCAAGTCGAAAATTATGGTGGTTGCTCATTACCCACCAGCAAATTTTCAAAAACTTTTTCCCAGTACCAAGTACCCAGCGATGCACTGAGTTTCGACTGCGCTCAACTACCGCTTGTCGTACCCCTTTGAGGAAGCAAGCTACGCAAAGCGTCTCGTTGGCGCAGCCTCTCGTAGAGAAGAGAAGTGTCCCCAGTCCTAGAGCAGTCTCAGTGTAGCAGTTGCTCAGAGGGGTTCACCTGCATAAAGCAACTCCTGTCCCCCACCAACTTTTTATGTATGGTGGGGGACAGCAGTTACCGTGACGTATTAAAGTATTGACTTATTACATTAAGTATGATAATTTGTATTGCTATCTAAAAAAATCAAATATAAACGTGAATATCTCTCCATCCTTCAAAAAACCGCGTGTCTCATGGCAGGCGGTTTTCTCACTGCTGATGTTTGTGTTCATGTACCTGCCCATACTGGTACTTAGCTTTTATAGTTTCAATCAGTCACCTTACAGTGCAGGTTGGCAAGGATTCACTCTCGATTGGTATAGCAAGTTGTTCGGTGACGATCGCATCTTATCAGCTTTGCAAAATAGTTTAATAGTTGGTGGTTGTGCAGTGGGAATTTCAGCAGTACTGGGAACCTTGATGGCGGTTGGGTTGGCGCGTTACGAATTTCCTGGTAAAAAATTATATCAAGGTGTTGCTTACCTACCGTTAATTATTCCCGATATTGCGATCGCAGTGGCAACCCTAGTATGTCTAGCAGCCTTTGCAATCCCTTTGAGTTTGTGGACGATAGTTGCAGCCCATATCGTATTTTGTCTCGCCTACGTCGGGCTTGTGGTTGCTTCACGACTTACCAATTTAGATCCTCACTTAGAAGAAGCAGCATTAGATTTAGGCGCTACACCAACGCAAGCTTTTATCAAAGTATTATTACCTCAATTAATGCCTGGTATTATAGCTGGTTGTCTTCTGGCTTTTGTTCTCAGCTTAGATGACTTTCTTATTGCCAGTTTTACTGCTGGTAGCGGTTATAACACCCTACCAATGGAAATTTTTAGCCGAATTAGAACCGGAGTCAAGCCTGATATTAACGCATTAAGTGTAATGTTAATTACAGTATCTGCGATCGCTGCTCTTGTAGCTGAATTAATTCGCATTTCTGGAGAGAATAAAAGCTAAAAACTAGACTGGCAATTGACAATAAAAATTATGGATGAGTTGGTTCTCCATGAACTTTTTTGAATGGTGAATAAAAGCTATATTAAAAGAGACGTTGCAATTTAACATCTCTACAATCGTTATATTTATGTATTCATATTTACTAACATTTATAAATATCTCAATATTAACAAATATATAATATTCATTCGTAAGGAAGTTTAAACACATAAATAAACTTCCGTGTTCGCTTCTCTACATAACTGTTTTCAATTAGATAACATTGGGGCTAACTTTGGAGAAGATGCTATTTCCCCCTCATTATGCAAATCTGCCAAAATCCCAATTGCTCAAATCCATTCAACTCTGATAGCAATAGATTTTGCGTGAGTTGCGGACAAAGCAACTTTGGCAAACTTCTAAGAAACCGTTACCGTGTCTTGAGACTTTTAGGTGAAGGTGGATTTAGCAGAACCTATGCTACAGAAGATGTAGACAGATTAAACGCGCCTTGCGTCATCAAGCAATTTTTCCCACAATTTCAGGGAACAGGACAACGCACCAAAGCAGCAGAATTTTTTAAAGAAGAGGCTTTTCGGTTGTATGAACTGGGAGAAAATCATACCCAAATTCCCAGATTACTAGCTTACTTTGAACAAGGTGCTAGCTTGTATCTCGTACAAGAATTTATTCAAGGAAAGACTCTCTTACAAGAAGTTCAGCAACAAATCTATGGTGAAGCACAAATTTGGAAACTTTTAGCTGATTTATTGCCAGTACTAGAATTCATTCATAGTCATAATGTCATTCATCGGGATATCAAACCAGACAATATTATCCGCCGTGCCAGTGATGAAAAACCTGTATTAATTGACTTTGGCGGTGCTAAACAAGTAACACAAACCAGTTTAGGAAGACAAGCAACAGTAATTTATACCCTTGGTTATGCCCCAACCGAACAAATGGCTGGATTTGCTTGTCACGGCAGTGATTTGTATGCTTTGGGTGTAACTTGCGTGCGTCTTTTAACTAGATGTTTGCCTTTGCAAGATGCTTCTGGACAGATTAATGATCCTATTTATGATGCCATGAACGCTAAGTGGTTGTGGTGCGAACGGTTACAAGAAAAAGGTATTATAATCAGCGACGACTTAGGAAAAATTTTAGATAATTTACTAAAACATTTACCAAGTGAAAGGTATCAAACAGCAGCAGAAGTTCTTAACGATTTGAAATTTGCAACATTGAACATTGAACCTGTTGCCCTCAAAATTGTTTCGATGCCTCAACCCATATTACCGCCGCCACCACAAAAAGTAATAGTACCATTACCCCCCTTAGAAACTTTTGAATTTGATGTAGTGACAGTAGACACAGGTGGTAGAGAAGTAAACCGCATGAGTTGTAATGCAAACTTCTTTGCTGAAGAATTGGGTAAATCTGTCACATTAGAAATGGTATCGATTCCTGGCGGTACTTACATGATGGGTTCACCGGAGTGTGAAGGAGATGCTGACGAACGTCCTCGACATAAAGTTACCGTTGAACCATTTTTTATGGGAAAATTTCCCATAACTCAAGCACAGTGGAGAGTAGTAGCAGCTTTACCCAAAGTCAAACAAGCTTTAAATCCCAATCCGTCGAAATTCAAAGGTTTAGATAGACCAGTGGAAAATGTATCTTGGTATGAGGCTGTAGAATTCTGTCTCAGACTATCAGAAAAAACTGGACGCGACTATCGTTTACCAAGTGAAGCTGAATGGGAATATGCTTGTCGGGCTAAAACTACAACATCCTTCCACTTTGGCGAAACTATTACCTCTGAGTTAGTCAGTTGCACTATCGAACCAAAAAGCAAATTTCGTAAAGAAACAACAAACGTCGGTAGTTTTGAAGTCGCCAACGCCTTTGGATTGTACGATATGCACGGGCTAGTTTGGGAATGGTGCGCTGATTCGTGGCACAACAATTACAGCGACGCACCTTCAGATGGAACATCTTGGGAAGTTGGTGGTGATATTAATCGCCGAGTGCTACGCGGTGGTTCTTGGAGTTTCAACGCAGAACTGTGTCGCAGCGCTAGTCGTAGCTGGAATGAGTCAGACGGTGGACTAAGGGTTTGTGGCTTTAGAGTAGTATTTTCCGTAGAGGAGATAATTTAGCAATTTAATTTAAAGGGTGTAGAAATTATAAAAGACAGAATTGAGAAAGGTGACAGGGAAGGCGAGACAAAGGGCTTTTTGTACCTCATTCAACCGAAAAGCCCTATAACTTAACTTCTAAGTTGCACTGGCATAGCTAAATAGGTCATTTTCAAACTACCTAATGGGGTAAAAATCACTGGAGTTAAGCTTTGATTTAAATGCATTTGAATTTCCGAAGATGGTAACTCTTTCAAACCTTCCATTAAATATTTAATGTTAAAAGCAATCTCAATATTTTCTCCAGAAATTTGTGCTGGCATTGACTCTCTACCACTGCCCACATCTTGAGCTTCACAAGATAAAGTAATTTCTTGGGCTTCGCTGTCAATACTGAGCTTGACAATATTATTTTTTTGATCGGCTAGTACAGCAATTCGTTCCAAAGTGCTGACGAATTGTCGCCGTTCAATTGTTGCTTGTCGCTCAAATTGGCGCGGAATTAGTTGTCGATAAGCAGGATATTGCCCTTCTAATGTGCGACTAGTCAAGCGTTGATTTTGCCATGCAAACACTACTTGACCTTGATCAAAATATAAAGCTACAGGTTCATCTGATGAGGCGCTATGAGCTAGCATTCGTTGTAGTTCACGTAATGCTCTAGCTGGTACTGTCACTTCTAATTGACTGGTTCCACCTAAAGGACGCTCGTTGCTAGTTTCTACCACTGCTAGGCGATGTCCGTCGGTAGCTGCAAATTCTAGAGTATCTTGTTTAACTGTTAAATGCACTCCCGTGAGTACTTGCTTGGTTTCATCACCACTGGTAGCAAATAATGAGCCACGTAATCCCTCAATTAATGCGGTGGTAGTGAGATGGATTACTTCTGTATTTTCAATTACAGGTAGTTCAGGAAATTCTTTAGGCCCCATTGCTCGGACTTGATAATGTCCACTCTTAGGTGTGAGTGTGACAATTAACCCTTCTCCACCGGATGTAGCACCTGTGAGGGCTGATTCATCGTCTAGAGTGATTTCGCCTTCTGGAAGACGAGAGGTGATGTCTACAAGTAACTTAGCAGGAAGTGCGATCGCACCACTTTGCCATACCTCTGCGTTAAAGCTGGTGCGGATTCCCAAGCTAAGATCAAATGCTGTTAAGCTTACCTGGTTAGTTTGGGCATCCGCTTGTAACAGCACATTGGCAAGTACTGGATGAGTTGGTCGTGAAGGTACTGCACGACTGACGAGTGAGAGATTTGTACTGAGATCGCTTTGGGAGCAAACTAATTTCATAAGTCAGATTCAGCTGGTGAAAGATATCCTAACACCCTTATTGTTCATGGGCGAGTAGCGGAAAGGAAGTAATAATAAAATTGCTTCAGTCGGTGAATTCGCTAAAAAATTTAGTATGTTACTCATGCTCAGATGCTTACGCAGCCGTAAAATTTTCTCGGTGGCTATGCTTGTACTTGTTGTATGCTTTACTCTGTTAAGTGTGCGTTCATTTGGGCAAAGAATTATGACATCAGCACCCCAATTGCTCACCGATCCATTTTTGCAACTGCCAACTCAAACCTCAGTGCAAGTAGTTTGGTTTACTGAGTTTGCTGGTGTTAATCATACAGTAGCCTATGGGGAAAATCTTAAACAAACTGCTAAGGCAAATACTACCAAACTCACTCGCACTCGTGAAGACCAGCAATCAAGAGTTGCAAACCAAACCCAAGATGGTCAAGTTTATCAAAAACCCGTCTGGCGTGATATTTGGCGACATGAGGCTGAGGTGATTGGGTTAACTCCTGGGTTGCGGGTAAACTATCGCATTACGAGTGTGCGAGAAGATGGCGAAACTGTTAGCAGTGATGTTTTTAGCCTCGCAGCTACTCCAAAACTGGATACACCACTAAAAATTTTACTCACATCAGATCATCAATTAAAGCCGATGACGGCGGCAAATCTGCAAAAGGTGGTAGAAACGGTTGGAAGGGTTGATGGAGTGTGGTTTGCGGGTGATTTGGTGAATGTTAGCGATCGCGCCTCAGAATGGTTTGATGATAACGGTGGTGGTGCGTTATTTCCCGGTTTACAAGGTCGTGCTAAATATGACATGACGCACGACGATGTTAAAACAACTTACACTGGTGGGCAAATAATTCAACATGCACCCATGTTTACTTGCATTGGTAATCATGAGGTAATGGGACGCTTTGCCAGAACTGGAAGTTTAAATGATGAATTTGATGATACAATTCCCCGTGCGATTGCTCAAAAAATCTATCGGGACAAATTTTTAATAGATAATTCTTTTAATACTAATACTTACGAAGAGATTTTCTCTTTACCAAAAAGTAAAGACGGTGGAAAAAGATATTATGCAGTTAGTTTTGGTGATGTGCGTTTGGTAGCACTGTACATTACGAATATGTGGCGGACTCCCAGTTTAAATGGAAAGTATAAGGGTAGATATCGAGAAGCAGAAAAGGATTTAAATAATCCTGAAGATTGGGGTTATGGACAGGTGATTTATGAGCCAATTGCTAAAGGCAGCAAGCAATATAATTGGCTAGAGGCAGAACTCAGCAGCCCTGAGTTTCAACAAGCAAAATACAAAGTTGTGATGTTCCATCATCCGCCCCATACTCTTGGTGATAATATAGTTCCTGCTTATACAGAACCAGTTCAAATAATTGAACGGGATGATAATAATATCAAAGCAGTGCGTTATGAGTACCCAAAAGACGCAGATTACATTATCCGCTATGTTATCCCAATACTTGAAGCAGCTAATGTGCAATTGGTATTCTATGGGCATTCCCATTTGTGGAACCGCTTTGTTAGTCAGAGTGGAATGCACTTTTTAGAAACATCTAATGTGGGCAATACTTACGGCGCTGCTTGGGGTGATAGAAAGCGAGAAGTGCCAATTGGATATCAAGAGGATTATGTTAAGCTTGGTGATCCTAATGGGTTAGAACCGATAGTACCAACAATTGCCCCCTTGCTGGGTGAAAATGGAAAGCTGATGCCTTATATTGCAAGTAATGATATTACGGTTTTTAGTATCTTTGATACGGGGACAGGTACGATAAGTAGTTATCGTTTTGATACTCGCAAGCCTGATTCGGAAGTATTGAAGTTTGATGAATTTAAGTTGAAATAGTAGGAATGCACAGATGTTATAGGTGTCAACTTAAGATAGAAGTTATTGCCCTCATCCCCTAACCCCTTCTCCCATGTTGGGAGAAAGGGAACTAGAGAATTTACTCCCCTTTCCCAATTATGTGAGAGCAGGGTGGTTTCATACAAATAGGACTTACGCAAAAATCGCTAGCCAAAAAGCTTAATTTTTCAAACCGCCAAGACGCCAAGAACGCCAAGAATTGTAGAGTGTGCGTAAGTCCAAATAAAGAAAAAACTTTGTGCAGTTGGTTAGAGAGGGCGCGTTGTGCTTGAGGAAAAGTTTGGAAACTGAGTTTTGGATTATCGTAAGTAGGTTCAATTAAACTGAACTATATAAACTCATGTAAAGCACTATAAAGGCTTTGAATATAAGCTTTTAAGCAATTTACATTTATTAATCTAGTTGTATTTTTTAGCGTCCACCTACTTAATGAAAAAGTTGTGTAATAGTGCCCAATTCACAGGGGCATTGCCATTACAGTGTGGTGGAAAGTTTTCTTTGAATGTCACATCTGTTACCCAATGCAATCGATTTTTGATGCCGCAATGCCCTTGAATATCGGCAAGTGACTGTTGAGCTTCGAGATATTGGCTACAGATATAGAATTGACGCTAGTAGAATTGCTGACCATTACGTTCAGTAGAAATTATGAGTATTAGCCAAAATCCAGTGCTTCTTAAATTTTCTCAAATTTTTAGAGTTAATAGCAAATATCTGTTTTAATTAGGTGTGCTTCAGTTAGAAGATTTCCACTCGTTATTTCTCTACTTTGTTTTTTCAGTGCTGCTGAATAAAACTGTGAAATTCTAAAATTTAATGTTTGAAACTGTTTCCTTTGCTCCTTTAAAGGAAACTAAATTCATCCTCTTAATCAGCAATGCCATTTTCTGATGGAGAAGTCACGAGGTAATTTTTTTACTCTGTAATATAAATTCAGGAGAAACTCACTATGCCAACGATTAACGGTACTAATTTTTCTGACAATCTTAGTGTTCCTTTTTTTTCTAATCTCCCTTATATCATCAACGGATTCGACAGTAACGATACGATTACTGGCGGTAGTGGTGACAGTACGATTAACGGTGGATTGGGCAATGATAGCCTTCTTGGCGGATTTGGATTAGGCAACCAGAATAGTAGTATTGACGGTGGAGCAGGCAACGATACGATTACGGGCGGTAGTGGCAACAATAGCCTTCTTGGCGGAGAGGGTGACGATAGCCTTCTTGGCGGATTTGGATTAGACAACCAGAATAGTATTGACGGTGGAGCAGGCAACGATACGATTACGGGCGGTAGTGGCAACAATAGCCTTCTTGGCGGAGAGGGTGACGATAGCCTTCTTGGAGGATTTGGCAACGATACACTTATAGGCGGTGCTGGGACTGATACTCTGACTGGAGGATTCGGTAACGATGTTTTCAAGTTCAACTCAGTTTCTGAGAGCAAACCTGGTGTTTTACGGGATGTTATCACTGACTTCGAGGGTGGCTTAAGTGACTTCGACCCTGACCAAATTGATCTATCTACTATCGACGGCAACTCTACTATAGCGGGCAAGCAAGCCTTCACTTTCATTGGGGCTAGCGCATTCTCCGCACCAGGACAGGTTCGTTATTCAGGAGATATTCTGCAAGCTAACACTGATCAGAATCTGTCGGCTGACTTTGAGATTCAGCTTATAGGAACACCACCACTCATAGCAAGCGACATTATCTTTAACGATAGCGGCGATTTCAGTTTCAGTTCTACTGATAGCAGTAGCAGTAGTGACAACAGTAGCAGTAGCAGTGGTGACAACAGTAGCAGTAGCAGTAGCAGTAGCAGTAGTGGCAACAGTACCTTTAACGTTAGTGGCGGCAACAGTACCCTTATCGGTGGTAATGGCAACGATACTTTTAACATTGGTAGTGACAAGGATAGCCTTATTGGCAGTGCTGGGAATGATGTTCTCACTGGAGGACTAGGTAATGATATTTTCAAGTTCAACTCAGTTTCAGATAGTCCTCCTGGTCTTTCACGGGATGTGATCACTGACTTTGTTGGAAACGGTAACTTGCCAGGCGATCAAATCGATCTATCTTCCATTGACGCTAACTCCACTATAGCGGGTAAGCAAGCCTTCACTTTCATTGGGACTCGCCCATTCTCTGCAGTCGGTCAAATTCGTTATGCAGCAGGTATTCTTCAAGGCAACACTGCTGGGAATCTATCGGCTAACTTTGAGATTCAGCTTACAGGAGCACCACCACTAGTGGCAAGCGACATTATCCTTTAATTTACCCCCAATTTCCCTATTCACTCAACCTAACGCTCTATACTGCCTCTAGTAGCTAAGGTTTTTGCTTTGTAAAGAGGTGCGATCACATCATAATCTAATACCCAATACCCAAGTAGTAAGTGCGATCGCGTTGTTGAGATGGAGAAAAGAAGCTTGGGAGTGCAATTGCTGATTGGATTTTCTTAACCCACATTCCGCACTTCGCTTTGTATACGCAAATATTACAATTTGTCGTCTAATGGTAGTTGATAGCGATCGCTAAATGCCTAGTAAGTAACAGTGTTAGTACTTAATCAAATCAGTTATTTTTTGTATGATTTATTGAAGTATTAAAATATGACATTTTGAAGTACGGAATGTAGGTTCTTAAGAATTGCGGCGGTTAATGGCGGCGATCATGCCATCGGAAAAAATGAGGAGCGATCAGGTAATGTAAGAATAGCTAGTTTTACCAACTTTAATTTCAATAACTTTCCAAGCGGTGTCCCAACTAAGGAAAAAGACTATGAAGGGATTAGCAACTTTTGTGATAACTGCGGCAACTTGGGCAGCGACAACGGTTGCAGCAATAGCATTAGATTATACAGGAATTGCGACAACTCAAGTGCAAGTACTAAATGTCTACGGACAAATAGTAGGACAGCCTGTATTCCAAACTGAAGTATCAGTCCGCATAGGACCAGGACAAGAAGGAGGGGGGCAGGTAAAGTATAATCCATTTAATTTAACTATTAACTCATCGCTAGCGTATTCTAATGCTTATGGTGCAATATCAATAGCTTCTGCCTTGATTAATGCAGATCCTACTGCTGGACCCTTACTAGTGCAGTACTGGACAATAGCTTACAACCCAGCAACAGGAGCTACTAATGCCACTCTGACAAACCCTGCTAATGAATTAGCGTTTGCTTCTAACTTAATCAACGTACCGAGGGAGATTGCACCTAACTTTGTCTCGACTTTTCCTTTGGGTATGGCTCAAGGAACAGTACTGTCTGGAGTAATCAACACTAATACAGTTGATGTTACAATTACTGGCAACACCCTTGATGCAGCACATCCCTTTATCACACGTATTCAAGCAAACGTAACCACTCAATAAATCGGAACGGACTACCAGAACAGGAACGATTTTGTGCCATTTGAGGCTTGTCGATGAGCGGTGATAATTATTCTCATAATGAGAATTGGTGCCGTAAAACAAAAGTTAACTATTTAACGAACCCCCTTTCGTTCTCTTCTCTACGAGAGGCTGCGCCTACGAGACGCTACGCATTGTTATAGTGTCTGATAGAGAAGGAAAAAATACTTAACTGAACTTTTATTGAATCTATAGACCTGACTTTTCCCGTTATCTCCTTAATTCAGCGATCGCTTACTCTACTCTTAATATTAATTTATTCTCAAGAGGATCTGGTCTGAAACCCTTGCTATTTGCTTGTTTCACGATTTAACAGGAAAAGTCAGATCTATAGACTAGCGATCGCATCGGTAACTAGTTTAGAAACAAAGGGCAAAATTGCCTGACTCTTAGCCTGCGCTTTACCTTCAGTAAATACTACTAAGAGGTAAGGGCGCTGTTCTGGTAACTCAATATACGCAGCATCATGGCGAACTTGACTTGTCCAACCTGCTTTTGACCAAATTTGAGCATTTTCAGGCAGTCCACCACCTAAGAAACCTGTTACCTGATTTTCCTCGGTGTCAGTAGGTAAATTATTGAGAGGACGTTTGAGTAAAGCCATCATTGCTTGCGATCGCCCACTTGAAACCGCCACCCCACCTACAATACTATGCAGTAAACGAGCGATCGCATTTGTTGTCAACATATTACGATTTTCCAATAACTCTCCGACAAACGCCCGTTCCCGTCCATAAGGGCCATCACCCCAAGTTTTTTGACAGACGTTAATTGTCTCCATTTCTTGCCAATCCAATGATTGGTAATAACGGTTAATAATATTACGCTGATATTTCCAGGTTTCAAAGGGCCCGATTGGCAATTCTGGCCCTGATGTGGTACCACTCAGAATATCAACAACCAAACTGGTAGCATCATTACTAGAATCTACAATCATATCGCGCAAAGCTCTTTCCAACTCCTTGGAAGTATGAGTCATCCCTTTTTCTAGCCATTCGTTTACCGCTACCAGGTAAAATAGCTTGACTACACTGGCGGCATAAATCCGTTCAACACCACGATAAGTAAAACCACGGACTGGATGATCCCAAAAAGCATTGGGAGTCAGCGCCCCACCAGTATTTACTAGCACTGGTGGATCGTAAACAATCCAAGTCAGGGCAATTTGATTTTGCGCTAAGGTTGAAAATTCTGCCCAAGTTGCATTTAAAATGCCTAACCCAAGATTTTCCAGTTGTTCGTCTTTATTAAAAAAAACCATTCTCTAGTAATGTCCTTTAATCTAAAATCCAAAATCGTTCGATGGTTCCTGAGCGAAGTCGTTGGCGCAGCCTCTCGTAGAGAAGGACTGAGCGTTCGCGTAGCGTCTCGGAGAGAAGCCGAAGTCCAAAATCGTTCGACTGAGCGTTCGCGTAGCGTCTTGGAGAGAAGCCGAAGTCCAAAATCAGGGGAGTATCAGTGTTTAACTGACCTGAATTTATATGATTCTCCTGAATGTACGCGTTTAGCAACTCAAGCTGCATCTGGGAGACATTTGTCGATAACATCAAATCATCAAAATTTAGGGGTTGAGGTGTATTTATGTGAAGATGACTATCCAGGATGGGTATCCCTTTCAGATTTTGATTCATTACAATCTGCTACTGTACATTATCAGGCTGCAACATTTTCTGAATCTGAAATTAAAAAACTGCTAGCAGAGGTCATCGCCTTTACTCAAAAAGCGATGCAGCAATCCAATTATTACCTTTGGGGTGGTACGGTTGGGCCAAATTATGACTGTTCTGGGTTGATGCAGGCGGCGTTTGCTTCGGTGGGTATTTGGCTACCTAGAGATGCCTATCAACAGGAAGGATTCACTCGACCGATTACTATTGCAGAATTAACCGCCGGGGATCTGGTATTTTTTGGAACTAGTCAAAAAGCAACCCATGTCGGGCTTTATTTGGCAGATGGTTATTACATTCATAGTTCTGGGAAAGAGCAGGGACGGGATGGAATTGGAATTGATCTTCTTTCGGAACAGGGAGATGCTGTTAGTCAGTCGTACTATCAACAGCTGCGAGGTGCTGGTAGAGTTATCAAGAGTTACGAACCACAGAGACGCTGAGGGCGCTGAGGCTTATGAGGAGTGTGTTAGTTGATCAAGGGTTGAGTCAGGAAAATGGGGCGATTTCAGCTATTGTCCCAGATGTTTCGGTGGTGCTACCGATCCATGACGAGGTGGAAAGTTTGCCGCTTTTACTAGAAGCGATCGCATCTACTTTATCTTCTAGTCAGATAATTTATGAAATCATTTGTGTGGATGATGGTTCCACAGATGGTTCTGGGGATTTTCTCAAGAAAGAAGCGCAAATCCGCACAGATTTAAAGGCGGTGATTTTGCGTCGCAACTACGGACAAACTGCGGCGATGGCTGCTGGATTTCACTATGCAGTCGGTAAAGCGATCGTCACTTTAGATGCCGATCTCCAAAATGATCCGGCTGATATCCCCATGTTATTAGCAAAGCTGGATCAGGGTTACGATTTGGTAAGTGGTTGGCGGCAAAAACGCCAAGATGGTGCTGTAAATCGGTTACTTCCTTCCAAAATTGCCAATTGGCTAATTCGCCATACCACTAGCGTGAATATTCATGATTATGGCTGTTCACTGAAAGCATATCGTGCAGAACTGTTAGCAGATATGAACCTCTACGGAGAATTACACCGATTCTTACCCGCTTTAGCGTACATCGAAGGAGCTAGAATTACTGAAGTACCAGTGCGCCATCACGCCCGTCGCTTTGGTCGTAGTAAATATGGGATTTGGCGGACATTCCGGGTGTTGATGGATTTGTTAACTATCCTGTTTATGAAAAAATTCCTCACCCGCCCAATGCACGTTTTTGGGCTGTTGGGGTTGATTTCAATGGTTTCAGGAACTGCGATCGGAATTTACTTGACTTTCGTCAAATTAGCTTTAGGTGAGATGATTGGCAATCGCCCTTTGTTGATTTTAGGAGTTCTCCTTCTAGTAACTGGAGTGCAGTTATTTTGCTTCGGTCTTTTAGCAGAATTACTCATGCGTACCTACCATGAATCCCAAGGACGGCCTATCTATCGCGTGCGAGAAGTAGTAGCAAAAAATGTTAAGTAAGGTAACAATAGTTGTTGAGCATTGGGCATTGGGCATTAGCAAACAGTCAAGAGTAAATATTGTTTTATTCCTAACTCCTAACTCTTGTACAGACGCGATTAATCGCGTCTCTACTTTTGATAAAAACCTCATTAAATTGCATCTACTTTGAAAGCATTTGATACCTTTGACACCGAACTACGGCGTAACCTGCTGATTTTATTTACGGCAAGTTTATTATTCTGGTCGAGTCTGTCTTTGCTCTTACCAACCCTACCGCTTTACATCGATAATGTGGGCGCAAGCAAGCAAGAAATTGGGATTGTGATGGGTAGTTTCGCCATTGGCTTATTACTATCTCGCCCGATGCTGGGACGGTTAGCCGATGAACGCGGTCGAAAAATTGTCTTGTTGATTGGTACGATAGTAGCTGCGATCGCACCCTTCGGTTACTTGGCAACCAAATCAATTGAGCTATTAATCCTGGTGCGAATTTTTCACGGCATTAGTATTGCCGCTTTTACCACTGGTTATAGTGCCTTAGTAGCAGATTTAGCTCCAACTGAAACTCGTGGCGAAATCATTGGTTACATGACTTTAGCAACACCCCTTGGTTTAGCAATTGGCCCTGCCTTGGGTGGATATTTGCAAGCTACAAGTAGTTACGGGATATTATTTCTCTTCTGTGCCGAATTGGGTTTTGTCGCTCTGTTGGAGATTGTACAAGTTATAAATCCACCAGTGCAGACACAACAGCAAACAGAAGAAAACAATCGCAACTTTTGGCAAATTTTGGACAGTCCTCAGGTAAAAGTTCCAACAATAGTTATGTTGTTGGTTGGTTTATCTATCGGTGCTGTACATACTTTCGTATCATTATACCTCAAATCCACTGATGTGGACTTCAATGGCGGACTGTTTTTTACAGCTTCGGCAATTTCTAGTTTTAGTATCAGAGTGTTTGCTGGTAAGGCAAGTGATCGCTTTGGTCGTGGTTTGTTTATTACATTTGGTATTTTTTGCTACAGTTTAGCATTAGTACTGCTGTGGCAGGCTCACAGCGTGATGTTTTTCTTACTGGCTGCGATCGCTGAAGGTGCCGGTGGTGGTACACTCATCTCCATGATGATCACAATGATGGCAGACCGCTCACAGCCGCAAGAACGGGGGCAAATTTTTGCTATATGCGTAGCTGGACTTGATATGGGCATTGCGATCGCGGCTCCTCTTCTGGGTATCATCGCCGAACTTGTAGGCTACCGCGATATGTTTGGCTACGGTGCTGCAATCACTTCTATTGCACTTGTCCTTTTCCTGACCCAGTCGAGCAAAAACCTATCTAACTCCCTGCGTTTTGCACTAGGTCTAACTCCAGATGCCTACGCCTTGAAAAACTTAAAAGTTAGCAGTGATGAAATGTAACTCCTCACTCCTAACTATTAATTCTTAACTTTTAAAACGGGCGAGGAGGGATTCGAACCCCCGACACCGTGGTCCGTAGCCACGTGCTCTAGTCCACTGAGCTACACGCCCTCACCGACAATCTATATTAACACCTTATAACTAAATGGCGCAAGATATTCCATCTAATTTTGCCAACTTAACCCATCTGGATCGCCAAGGACAGGCGCAGATGGTAGATGTATCTGATAAAGCACCCACTATCCGCCAAGCAGTAGCCGCAGCCGATGTGCGGATGCTGCCAGCCACCTTCGCTGCCATTCAAGCCGGAAATGTCCCAAAAGGGGATGTATTAGCAACTGCAAGATTGGCTGGGATTATGGCAGCCAAGCAAACAGCCAATTTAATTCCTCTGTGTCATCCCTTGCCTTTGCAAAAAATCGCAGTGGAAATTATACCTGATCCGCAACTACCTGGTTATCAAATTCAAGCCACAGTCAAAACCAAAGCTGAAACTGGTGTCGAGATGGAAGCCTTAACTGCCGTTTCTGTGGCTGCCCTGACTTTATACGATATGGCAAAAGCCTTAGAAAAGTCGATTCGAATTGAATCAATTCGTTTAATTAGTAAGAGTGGCGGGAAATCAGAAGATTATTCTTCATTAGAGCAATAAGCTATTCTATTTTAGGGCAATGATCATTATTGGCAAACAGAATCTCTAAATTCTCCTTAATCAGGACAATTCAACGATATTGCTCTGTATTATCTGCCATTGATTTGCCGTCGCTATCTGGATAGAGGATATCCGGGTCTATTTGCTCAAAGATAGTCATTTGATTTAACCTATCGGCTCTTGACTTCCAATTCAATTATGACTGGTTGTAAGAGTCTAATAGCAACCACTGCCACAAAAACCTTAGAATGAATAAGGTATATTCAAATTTGTAACAAATATTTATGCCTCCTCGTTGGCCTCGCAAACCTGATCGCAAAGACCCTGATTACCGCAAGATCGATGACAGAATGAATTTTGCCGTGCATGTAGCGATCGCTGCTACTATCAATTCTGGCTTGTGGTTTTTTCACATCTTGAAAGGCACTACTTGGGAGTGGCTGCCTTGGGTGACTTTAAGTTGGACAGGAATATTGTTGGTGCATCTGATTTATATTAGTGCGATCGCTAACTACACCGAAACTCCACCAGAATCCACCTGAAGATGGATTACTCATGCTGGGGCGATTGTAACCTCTGGTAGTAGGATTAGGCTGTTAATTGAGCAATAATTTAAGAAAGCCTGAGATTTCGCACTTTTTCTTAATGTAGGGTTATTTTTATGGCTAAAACAAACACCACAGAACTACTAGAAGCCCTAGCAGCTGAAATTGGCGAAAATGTCTATATAGACGTTGCCAAATGGCATCTTTATTTATCCAATGCCAAACTGCATACAGTTGTTGCCGAGCAACTGTATCCTTTAATTACTTCCAAAGCTGTTAACGAAGACCGAGTTTTACAAGTCTTAGGATCGATTCCAATAAAAATTGGCGGTGGGAAACGTGAAGTTCCTTTAATCGATTTACTACCTCTGCAATGCCAAGTAACTTTAGTAGATATTTTGGAAAAATATCAACGTGATTTTTAATCGCTAAAACTAAAATTATCTTAGTTGGACAATTTTATTAATCACCATTTCCTGATTCGATTTTAGCTCTGGACTAGGTATCTACCGCAGCTATTTTCTAAAAATGAACTCCACAGATATACATAAATTAATTTAGTGTAATTTATATGTGGATATATGATAAGAATTTCCTTTAATAATTAAGGAATCTCCGCGTTCAAAATCGGTTGAGACTTGAGCGAGTTGATCTTCAGACTCGCTTTTAACTTCCATGCAAACAAACTCATTGAGGCAATTTCTATGCTTTTACAAGTCAAAGATAGTGGCGAATTGGTAAAGATTGTTGAAATTCAGGAATTACTTGATCCGAATAGTGATGTTGTTCATGCAAAAGACCAAGAAGGTCAAGAAGAACAGCAATCTAATAGTTTTAAAAAGGAAAATCTTGTTTTTCCTTCAGGTGAAGTTCTACCACGCTGTTGGTTAGATGCTGACTATAGACACAACAACGCTTAATTGATTTTAAAATCAGATAATTTGTAATAGTAGGGTAGCACAGATGTGCTACCCTACTATTTATCAGATTATGACGCAGCTTTTTCTTCTACCGTCACCGTTTCATTCTGCTGAGATTGAGGGAAAAATGTCTTAACAATCCAGTCAGTCAAAATGTGAGACAGTAACCCCATAGGCCCAGCAAACAAACACAGTGCAAGGGAGTGAATTGTCCAAATACCAGTTTTTTGCCCTTCCCAATAAATCCAGCAGCCGACAAATAAATCCATCACTAAAAGGTGAATCCAACCCGTTGCAGCGGCCATTTCATCTGCAAAAAATCGTGCAATATCGGCTAATTGAGGATTCGATAAAGCCTGGGCACTTTCTGGAGTAATGCTGTTGATAAACAAATACAAATACGCTCCAGCTAAAATCACAAATGGCAAATATGATGACATAATCTGCCGTGTAACTTTCCAATTTGGCAATAGAATCATCAACGCCCAAAAAGGCAATACAAAAAGATTAGCAACGTTAAATAATTGAGAGATAGTCATAGTATTATCAAATGAAGATTGAGGGTTTAAGCTAGGAGTGAAAAGTGAAAAATTAGGAGCTTTTAGTTATTAGTATTATTTAATTTTAATTAACTAATATACAATAGCAGAATAAATTTACCATTCTAAGTTGCTCCAAGCCGCGTAATAATCGATAAACAAGGGGTAAAATTCCCTTGTTAAAGGTAGGCAAACTTTCTCCACTGTGTAATAGTTATTCCTAACTCCTAACTCTTAACTCATAAAGCTACAAGTTGTGATTCGATTTCTGAAGACTTCAAATCACGTCCGATGAAAACTAAGCGGGTTTGCCGTGCCTCTTCGGGTTTCCAGGGACGATCATAAAATTTATCAAATCGGGTTCCCACGCCTTGCATCACTAGGCGCATAGATTTATTTGGTACTGCCACAAAGCCTTTAATCCGGTAAATTTCTTGTTGTTGTGCTAATTTCTCTAACTGCTGTTGCAGCTTTTCTGGGTCAAAGGTACGATCCAAAATTAAATTAGTTGAGGTAATTTCTTCGTCGTGATTGTGGTCTTCTTCGCTATCGTGATGACTAGGACGAGTATCTAAATTGTCTTCCACTGCGGCTTGGAATCCTAATAATATAGATGCGTCTAGTTGAGAACCATTGCTCTCGACAATCTTCACCACTCTGGGCAATTCTTGCTTAATTAATTCCTCAACTCTCGCTTTTGTCTGGGCATCCACCAAGTCAATTTTATTTAACACCACTAAGTCTGCACAAGCAAGTTGGTCTTCAAACAATTCTTGCAAGGGTGTTTCGTGTTTTAGACTATCATCTGCTTGGCGCTGGGCTGCGATCGCCTCTAGATCGCTAGCAAATGTCCCTGCTGCTACCGCCGCACAATCTACTACAGTAATCACCGCATCCACAGTGGCGGCGTTGCGAATTTCTTGCCAGCGAAAAGCCTTCACTAGTGGTTTTGGCAAGGCTAAACCAGAGGTTTCAATCAAAATACAGTCGATGCTATCCCGCCGCTTGATTAACTCTTGCATCGTCGGGTAAAACTCTTCCTGCACGGTGCAGCATAAGCAGCCGTTAGTTAATTCAAAGATATTAGTGTCGCCCTTACCATCTTCTGGGCAAACTTGACAGGATTTTAACAATTCGCCATCAATACCGAGTTCGCCAAATTCATTAACTAAAACGGCAATGCGGCATCCTTGATTGTTTTGTAGCAGGTGGCGAATTAGGCTGGTTTTACCACTACCTAAGAAGCCTGTAATTACTGTGACAGGAATTTTCGTAGCCATATTTTTGCCTGATGTCCTCAGTATGGTAAGTTTTAAGCATTACAAACTTAAATACTGAGATGAAGCTTGGTGTGAAGATTGACTTAGTTATTTTAAGCTGAAAATCTATTGTAAGCTTGAAAATACTCCTGTTGTTGTTGAGTTTAGGTTTGGTTTTAATTCCTCAAATCATTGTGGCACAAACGTTAGAGGAGTTGGAGCAAAAACCAACATCTGCCAAAGAAGTGAAAAATTATGAAGAAACTGCTAATATTTGGCGGAGTCTACCGGAATCTGTATAGGAATTAAGAAGGCGATCTAATGGTAATCAATTAAGTTCTAGATCACTTCTTATAAACGATTGCCCCTCTCTCATCTTGGAATTGTATAGAAGCGATCGCGCTTTTGTTTTCTAAGAAATTTCCTGTTCTACAACATCAAGCAACTTCTTACCAATTCTCATCAGCTACAAGTTTAGCAACAAATTCCTTCTCTAACTGGTGGCGTTGTTTCGGATGTACATTTTAGTTAAGAGCAGATGCGATCGCATCTCCCAACTCTTTCAATGTTCTTTCTTTATCAAATTCAGCAGCTGCCCTTGCTGACTCTGCCAAAATTGTGTCAGTGTTAGGGGTCAACTTCAACGCCCCACCCAGATATCCAAGCGACTTACAGAAATTATCAGATAAATTAGTTGCTGCCAATCGCTTCACAGTTTGGTAATCGCCCTCTATAAATGCGTTCAATGCTTTACAATGCAAGTTGCTTTGAGGGTCTTCTTTAACCAAAACCTTAAGAATTGCATTAACCGCTTGTTGAACTTTTTCTTGTGTGAGTTCTTGTTGTATAGCTTGCATTATTGTTATTTATCTCCTTTTAACCAATTATTAGATGTTTCAGTAACGACTTAAGCGGCAATAATTGAGGGGCAATTTCCCCATGCTTGCTTTCACTAATCAAAAGCAGTCATAGGGCTATTGCCCCTAAATATTTTGAGCATCAATCGCTCTTTTCCAGAATACCTATGAATTATCCTTAATCAAGCTATCTGAATTAATCACTCCACACACCATACTCCGCAATCTCAGCACATTTACTCAGCTGTGACGAGTTCAGTACTGCCGCGTGTACGACGCCGTGTGAGGCTATTGTAAAGCATTACACCAATCGCCTTGATCAAATTGCCTTCCAATTCTTGGAACATCGTCATGTTCATGCCAAAGGCGGCGTTAGCTTCATCAACGATGCGATCAGTTGTAGCATTGTCGAGGGGTAATTCATCCAAAGTTTGACGATATTTGGCTTTGAATGCCTTCTCGTCAGGAATCTCTGGGAACTCATAAAAGGCTATTCCTTGTCCATCAGACAAATTCATTGCCGTTACAGCAATATTTTTAAGAATTTGTCCCCCGGATAAGTCACCCAAATAACGAGTATATGAATGAGCGATTAACAGTTCCGGTTCTGTGGCAGATATTTCTCGGATGCGCTGTACATAAGCTTTACCTGCCGGAGATAGCTTGATTTGCTCTCTCCAGTTAGCACCAAAGTAATAACTCAGGTCTTGCTCTAGGGTATACTTGCGGTTTAGCTGGGGAAAGTTAATTTTGGAAAGAATTGGGTGCTGGCGATGCTTTTCCATTTCCTCTTCCATCGCTGAGTAAACGAAGTAGAAATTAGCAACAAGTTTCCGGTAAGAGTTTTTCTCGACTACTCCTCTTAAAAAGCACTTGACAAAACCTACGTTTTCTGCCATTGTGTGGGCTTTTTTAGTGCCTACACGTAATTTGGTTGCTAAATTGCTGCTCATGCTAAAGTTCTCAACTTTTAAAAAGTTAACTGCCGAAGTTTTAATTCACTAACGGCTAAAAAAGCCATTAAAAGGTTACCTTAAAACTATTTGATGAGAATTTATATTAAAATTTTTTAAGTCAAGACAAATTGTGTTTTTTTATACATCATTTTCTAAGTAAATAATTGCCCTGTACGCATAAAAATTACTTCTTCAACATTCCCCATTGCCAATTTTCTATTTTCCAATCAGAAAATCAGCTTTTGTGTTTCCAAAATTACGACAGCAATAACACGCAACAGTAATATGGATTTTTAAATTAAGTTAACTTCATGCTCAAATTAAGCATCTCTTAATCCTCGTATTAATTCTATCCAGATGAATGCCTAGATAATCAGCTAACAAGTTTTTATTATCTCAGTAGTTATTTCAAAGAATTCAAAAATTAATACTAATTTAAGTACAGATACTGAGGAGCATACAATATGCGAGTGATATATTACAAATAGATTAAATAAGGAAAAAACCTATATTTTCATTATTAATCAATCTATTCTCCAGCAGTTTGTAACTCAGTGATTTACTAAATTTAAGTCTCAATGCCATAAATAGAAAGTATTTTAGTGGTAACTTCTGGTAAATTATTTATGCTGTAACTACACAATCAATTAAATTCCAACCTTTGAGCTAATTAATTCTAATAAATATTACATAAACAATATGATAAATATTTTAAATCGTTTAAAGGTTAGTTTGCACAACAAGCTATGGCTGTTTAACTACCGATTGCGAGAACTTCAGATCCGGCTACAGTTCTACTGGCTTTTGTATCGAGGTAGTCAACCGCTAAATGTTAACGATAAATCGCTGATTGTGTTTGCTCCTCACCAAGACGATGAAGCACTAGGCTGTGGTGGAATTATTGCACTCAAGCGAGAACAAGGTGTACCGATTAAGGTTGTTTTTGTCACGGATGGAGGGGGTTCTCATCAAGGTAATCTTAAGATTACCCGCTCCGAAATTATTCAAATTCGCAGACAAGAAGCACTGACAGCTTTAAATATTCTGGGTGTTGATTCAAAAGATGTTCACTTTCTTAATAAATCTGATGGCTCACTACACAAGATGACAGAAGCCGAACAGCAGCAAACCATTGAAGAAATGGCGCAATTGTTGCATACCTTTCAGCCTCAAGAAGTTTACGTAACTCACAAAAAAGATCGGAGTCGAGACCATGAGATTACTTATCAACTTGTTAAGACCGCGATTGTTAAAGCTGGAGTGAAGGTGGATTTGTGGGAGTATGCCATCTGGTTGCTTTGGAAATCTTTACTATTTCGGGATCTCAAGTTTGACGAATTGGCAGGTGCTCATCGATTATCTATTCACACAGTACAATCTAAAAAGAATGAGGCGATCAAAACCTATCGTTCTCAATATTTACCTATAGATGCTGAATCTAGCGCGGTACTACCTCCTGGTTTTCTCTGGCGATTCTTCTTACCTCATGAGGTTTTTTTCAAATCATAATTTCCAAAGCTATAGCTTTATCCTTTGGAATTGAAAAAAACGAAATTGTGTTTAACTTTGTTTGAATGAATAAGGCAAAAAAGAAATTAGTGAAAGATTCGGAACAACCACTTTCTGGTTAATCACTAAATCTTAGATTTAATGTGGTTTTTAGCCAATTTCTCATTGCTATATAGCTATTAATTGATGTAATAGATACATCAATTAATAGCTGGTGCAAAAAAATGTCTACTTTCAAAATCCCAATCTCTTTATTTAAAATTAACCGGAAAAACAATGATTCAATCAGAAAAAAACTTTTGCTTTTGTACTTTAGCATTAGGGAAAAAATATAGCGCTCTTGCTTCCTTATTAGCAAAAGATATAGAAAGATATTCTCCTAACACTTCCTTTATTATTTTAAGCGATCATCCGGAAGAATTTAGTAAATATTCTCAAGTTTTAGTCTTTAAGCATCAGCAAAAAGGTGTTAAATGTTACCACGATAAAAGATTTGCAATTGCAAAAGCTTTATCACTTTTTAATTCGTGTATATTCATTGACTCAGATATGCGAATCTTGGCACCAGTGCCAGAAGATATGCAGTGGCTGCTAACACCAGGAATTAGCGCTAGAGCTTGTATGGATATGCCAAAAAAATTTACTAAAGTTCTTGCAGGAACTGCTAGTAGTAAATTCGTCAGAGAGTTTGCAATTGTTAAAAATGCAACAAAAATTCTTAACTTGGAAACAAGTTGGAAAGATATTAATTTTGTTCACGAGTACTTATTCTCAGTCACTAAGGATTCAGGTAAAGAAATTGAATTTTTGCAGCAATGGGATATGCTTGCCAATTACTTTGAGCTAAACGGAATTTATGAAGGTGAAGGGAGCGCAATAGGTTTAGCTGCTTATAAAGCCGGTCTAGCAGTTAGATGGAGTGAGATGGAAGGCATTTCATTTTTCAATAATAAAATTGAATTAGTAAAAATTAGCAAGGGTCAATCAACTAGGGCTGAAATTTCTCAGTATTTTGAAGCTCACGAACAAATTTTATACCCTAAACGCCCTTTCCTGAGCAAAGCTATAGATAAACTTGGAAAAGCAATTATGCATTTTTACAGAAAAATGCGGTTCAAAATTGTTAGCTCTTCTTTGTTAAACTGATATCTTAACACTGTTATCCAAGTTGAAAAATCAGGTTTTTGGGCAAAAAATCTAGGTTCTTGGCTTCGCAATTACAAAAAACTCAATTTTCTTTTAAAACTACCTTTGAGAGCATCCCATTAAAGTGATTGCTATCATAATCGCCTAGCATGAAAAATGCGAGTTCCGTTAAATGATAGTTTCTCATAGATTTAGATCAGAATTTTAAAGGGAACTTACCCTATAGAACCCTATGCGAAGGTTTGTTTAGTCACTCATTCCAGTCGTTCGGTTTTGTGGCGTAAGATTTGAGAAAAGGTTTTCTGTCAAAATTGTTAAATCAAGTGTTAAATGCTATTTTCTAGTGTGATTGTGTGGAGTATTGAAACAGATGGTTTCATTTATAACTCGGACACCGGGCATTCCGGGGGATTCTGCTTCTGAAACTGACGGATTAGGGAAAGGGATTGAGAGCAGTTTTGAACTGAATTTAATCTCATTACCAGCAAATCCTTTATTTGGCACAGATGGGATTCGGGGACGAGTGGGAGAATTACTAAGTGCACCTCTAGCATTGCAAGTTGGTTTTTGGACGGGAATTGTTTTGCGTAAATATGCTACTCAAGTAGGGCCAGTCATTCTTGGACAAGATTCTAGAAACTCTAGTGATATGCTAGCAATGGCTTTGAGTGCAGGGTTAACAGCAGCAGGGCTAGAGGTTTGGTATCTGGGATTATGCCCCACTCCTTGCATTGCCTATCTCACCAGCATTAGTGATGCCATTGGCGGAGTGATGATTTCTGCTAGCCATAATCCGCCAGAAGACAATGGTATTAAAATTTTTAGTACCGATGGTGGGAAATTACCCCAAATATTGCAGGTAGAAATTGAAGCCGGACTACGTGGCAAAATATCACCTATTGCTAAAGTCAGTAATTGCGGACGGCATTACTCACGTTTGGAGTTAGTAGGGCATTATAGTGAGGCGCTGAAAAAACCCTTGAACAGTGCCACAAAGCTTCAGGGGATGAAGATTGTTTTAGACTTGGCGTGGGGAGCAGCAGTCGGGTTAGCACCAGCAGTATTTACAGAAATGGGGGCAGAGGTAATCTGCTTACATAATGAAGCCAATGGCGATCGCATTAATGTCAACTGCGGTTCCACGCACCTAGATATTCTTGCAGCCACAGTACAAGAACACAACGCCAACATCGGCTTTGCCTTTGATGGCGATGCTGATCGCGTCTTAGCAGTAGACAATACTGGCAGGCAAGTTAACGGCGATTACATTCTCTACCTATGGGGACGACACTTAAAACAAAACCAACAATTGCCAGATAACCTGATTGTATCTACAGTCATGGCTAACTTAGGCTTTGAGAAAGCTTGGCAGCAAATTGGTGGTAACTTAATTCGTACCGCAGTCGGCGACCAATACGTACAAGCCGAAATGTTGCGGACTGGGGGAATGCTAGGCGGCGAACAATCAGGTCATATTCTTTGCCGTCATTATGCTGTGACTGGAGATGGCTTATTAACAGCCTTACATATAGCAGCTTTGGTGAAAGAGGCGGGTGTTCCCTTTAGCGAATTAGTAGATCAAAGCTTCCAGACCTATCCGCAGCTGTTGCGGAACGTGCGAGTTGTTGATCGTGATCGCCGTTTAGGATGGCAAGATTGTCAACCTGTGCAAGAAGCGATCGCTGTTGCTGAAGCTGCAATGGATGATTCCGGCAGAATTTTGGTTCGCGCCTCTGGCACAGAGCCAGTAATCAGGGTTATGGTAGAAGCTGCCAATGCTGAACTTACCAACTACTGGACAAATGAATTAGTTTCCAAAGTTCAACAGTATCTGATGGACTAAATTAGTTATTATCTCAGCTTTTAACAAGCGCCAATTTTACGTCACAGTTTCTACTAATGACCAGGGCTGGTTAATTTGTAGAAGCTGTGACATTTGTATTTGCATTGTTAGATCGTGAGCGACTTATTACCTTTCAACAAAACTCACCGCATTAGGATAACTAGTCATGGCATCACTCTGAACGTGTTATTATTTATTTCGAGATTCTTAGCTATATGTTCTAAGATAATATTATGCTTGTTTTTGTTATCCCACTCAAAAGTGCAAAAGTTTCTAATTCCTGGGAACGTGTTACACAATTATTTGAAAGATGCATTAAATCAGTTTGCAATCAAACCTCACCCAACTTTCACGTTATTGTTGTTTGTCATGAAAAGCCGAAAATAGAATTCACTCATTCTCATATCACATATATTACAGTTGATTTTTACCCTCCCAACGAAACTAACCCTGTAGCTAAAGGAGATACAGATAAGGGGCGTAAAATATTAAAAGGATTGGTTTATGCTCGTCAATTTTCTCCCACTCACACTATGACAATTGATGCTGACGATTGTGTTAGTAAAAATTTAGCCAAATTTATTCTACAATATCCAGATTCTAATGGATGGTTTATAAATAAAGGTTATAAATATCAAGAAGGCAGTAATTACATATATATTAAAAGAAACAATTTTTATAAGATGTGCGGCAGTTGTAACATTATCCGATATGATTTAAATGATTTGCCTGAAGCCGCAGAATATAATCGTGGCTATGGATATTATAGATATTATATAGACCACGCTAAAGTCAGAGATATTTTAAAGAACAGAGCAAAACCCATTAAATCATTACCATTTCTAGGTGCAGTTTATATATTGGACACAGGAGAAAATCTTTTTGATAATTCAAAAAGATTAAAATTTAACATTTTTAATCGCAAATTATTAAATCAATCATTTATAGATGAATTCGGATTGTACAACTTACAGCAATCTAGAGAGATTTGTCAACTATAATATATTTCCCTGAGGCTGATAGGCTACAGCACCATTATGCCGAAAAGAAAATCAAAATCCCAACCATCTAAAAAATTGAAAAAGCAGGCTAAAAAGGAAACTTCTACCCTTAACCTCAAAGAACAGTTAGCCCAAAAACGCAAAGCAGCCCAAGCACGTAAAGAACTCACTAGCTTACTTACCACCGCCACCTTTGGCGGTGTCTTCGTTGGCATTGTGCTTTTTTTCATAGGTGGAATTAAAGCAGCAGTCCCTGGTGTCTTGGGGATAATTATCATGTCCCTTTCCTACAAATACCCGCGTCAAGCGCTATATGCATTCATCATTTACGTACCTATTGGGGGTACTATAACTTACTACTTGGGCAATAGTCCCATACTCCAATTAGCTAAAGATGCCTTTTACATTCCAGCCCTAATTGGACTTTGGCAGACTTGCCGTAACCAGGGGCTACCCCTAATTATTCCCCAAGGCATTAAAACCCCATTTTATATTGTTTTGGGTTGTAGTCTGCTAACACTATTATTTATTAATGGTGGACAGCAGTTTAACCCGCCTAGCGTCGGATTATTGGAAAAAGCACCCCAAGAAATACCATTAGGTATGGGAATTCTGGGACTGAAAGTATTTTTAGGCTATGTCCCTTTGATTGGTTGTGCTTACTATCTAATTCGTAATAAACAGGATTTTCTATTTTTATCGCGCCTCCAGATTGTCCTTACACTAATTTGCTGTGTGCTGGGATTTATTCAATACCTATTACTACTAACTGGTGTATGTCAAGGCACAAGAGGTCTGGAAGGAAATGCTTTATTTGTCACATCACTAGAAGCCCGGTGTTATTTTGGTGGAGCGCTCCTATATAGTCCCGAAGAAGGAGTCATTCGCCTACCAGGGACATTTGTAGCTCCTTGGCAGTGGGCATGGTTCTTAATTTCCAGCACCTTTTTTACCTTTGCCACTGGCTTTACCGACCCCTCCCCAATATGGCGACTAGTTGGTTTAGGTTCTTTAGTAACAGTTTTTATCAATGCTGTAATTTCTGGACAGAGAATCGCCTTAGCTTTAGTACCAATCTGCTTTGGAATTTTGTTATTGCTCACTGGTCAAATTGGCAATTTAAAAAGATTTATCCCCATAGGGATAGGACTTGCCTTTGTTCTGGGAATAGCAATGGTGACTAACCCTGCTGTTGTTCAAGAGAGAACCGAGAGTTTTACAGGACGATGGGAGGCTTCACCACCTCAAGATTTTATCGTTCAGCAATTTCAAGAAAATTGGAAAAACGTAGATGGGCCATTAGGAAGCGGTTTAGGTCGAGCAACTAACTCTGCCCGCGTAATGGGTGAAACTAAGCTAGTGGAAACCTACTATCCCAAAGTACTTTTTGAAGTGGGAATTATTGGAGTGCTAGCTTTTCTGGGTTTGGTCACTAGTTTAACAATTATTGGCTTTAAAACCTATCGCTCCATAAAGAACCGTAATTTCCGCAGTTACGGAGCGGCTTTGTGGGTGTTTATATTGTTTATTAGCTACAACACCTATTACTATCCTCTGGATGTTGACCCGGTTGCTGTCTATTATTGGTTTTTTGCGGGAGTTCTTTTTAAATTGCCAGAACTAGAGAAACAAGATATACAAGATGCTAATCCTCAGCAAAAAAATCAGAAAAAACGTCTAAAAACAATTTAAATGAAAGAAAAATGGCAAAAGTTATCATAGTAGGACAAAAACACCTAAGCATTCCCAACTCACCTCGAAATTCTCGGCATATACTTATCCGCCCCAAGCCTTTCCCCACAGGTAGATATCCTATAGAAAAAATTTGGTATCCTTTAAGCAGCTTTTTTCCCTGGCAACCTATATGGGGAAGATACCAAGCTATTCATTCTTTCAACAAAATTTTATATACAAGCAAACCTTGGTTTGTTACCTTTGAGGATCATCGTTTTTTATATAGAAATGCTCAAAGTCAAGGTAAAGCTGCAATTTATGAATTGTTAAATAATCGATTAGCACTAGAAAATTGCAAAAAACTTATAGCTATCTCAGATTATGCGAAATTGAGATTAATTAAGCGGATGGAAGGTTGGAAGATAAAAGAAAAAGTAAGTAAGAAGTTGGATGTAATCCATCCAAGCTTTCCAGTAAGGGTCAACGAATCGAAACTTTATCAACAACAGCAAAACCTCCAGCTTATATTTATAGGAAATCACATTGCCCGCAAAGGTGGGATTGTTGCTTTAAGACTTGCTAAAAAAGCTGAAAAATTAGGTTTACCTATTACTATACATATAATTTCCGATCTGGGGCGTGGTTCAGGAGTTCCCACAGATTTCCCCGATGAAACCAAATATGTAGAAGATTTAAAGTTGTTGGATTTAAATAACGTTGTCTTTCATAAAAATATTCCTAATGACAAAGTTCTTGAGTTATTATCGCAAAGTCATTTTCAATTAATGGCGACATTACATGATACTTACGGCTATAGTATCATCGAAGGTTTTTCAGTTGCAACTCCTGCAATTACAACAAATGTATGCGCTTTACCCGAGTTTATTCGTCACGGCGAAAATGGCTATATTTTAAGGTTACCAATTAATGAAAATAGGCATTGGAGTAATTGGCTGTATGAAGAAAAGACTAAAACTATTGAATATTGGGAAATTTTAAACAGCACTTATGATTATTTGGCAGAGCAAGCATTCCAACAAATCACCCAATTTCTTGATAGAAGTGATAAGCGAGAACATTACGAATTTTTAAGTGCGGGAGCGTTAGCTCAAGCGCAAATTGTACATAACTCTGAAAAGCAAAATGAGTTATTTGATGAACTTTATGCAGCAGCAGTATAAAGAATTAAAGACAATCTTAAGCAGTCATTTGCTATTGACTGAATTTAAATTAAGGCAATAGTAACTTAATAAAGTAAATGAAAATTAAGTTTTATAAGGTTATTATCAAATTAGAAAAATCACTGAATAAAAATCATGGATAATTGGCCATTAATTACTGTGGTTATCCCGACCTATGGTCGAGAGGAAGCCCTACAAGATAGTATTGTAGATGTTTTGAAACAAGACTATCCAAATTTTGAACTTTTAGTGGTAGACCAAACCCCTAAACACCAACCAGAAATTCAAGCCTATCTAGAAGAGATGGCGAAGGCAGGTAAAATTAAGTGGTTGCGCTTAGATTGGGCAAGTTTGCCAGGGGCACGGAATTATGCTGTGCGGCGGTCATCTGGTGAAATAATATTATTTATTGATGATGATGTTCAGCTAACCCCAGAATTATTAGCAGCCCATGCGAAGAATTATTTGCAAAATCCAGAAGTAGGGGCTGTAGCCGGTCGGGTATTTGACAGAATGAAATTGGGTGATTCTGGAGGAGATTTACAGATTGAATATCTACCTCCCCAAGCTATGGACCCAGGAATTGCTTGGTATCATATTGATTTAGTACATACCATCAAACCTCAGCAAGTACTGACAGCCAGGGGTTGTAACATGTCATTTCGCCGCGAAATTTTTACTAAGTATGGGCTAAGGTTTGATGAGAGGTTTCGCGGTAGTGCTGTGCGCGAAGAGTCAGACTTTTGTTTGCGGGTGCGACAGACGGGGTATAAAATTTGGTACGACCCAGAGGCTCATTTGGTGCATTTAGGCGAAGAAACAGGGGGTTGTCATGATATTAGTATGCGATCGCTCAAATATCAACTCACCTTTTATCACAACCATTTCCTATTAGGGTTGAAAAACCTTACTGCTAGTCAAGCTTTACGCTTATACGCCCGTTTATTTGATTGTCACGTTCTTGGACGCCCACCTTGTCACAAAAGTGGTTCCCCCATTAAAATTGCCACTCGTGCTATTTTCTACACTTTGGGTTTTTTGAAAGCCTTGGGTACTGTCATTCAATCACTTTGGAACGATGGTCAAATTTATAGCCGATTGGATGAACAAGTTTAATTAGAATTTATGAGTCAGGAGTTAGAAGTTAGTGAATATTAAATAATAACTGACAAAAAATAAATATCAATTAATAAATATCAATGAAAATTTTAGTTGCTAGCCACACTTATATCGTAGACCTCAACTGTGAAAAACTACGTGCTTTATCTCAACTAGAAGCCGATATTGAAGTGACAGTTGTAGTCCCAAAGCGTTGGAAACCAGGTGGTGTACAAAATAGAATTATTGAAACAGAATACTGTGATGAAGGCACATTTAGAATAGTTCCCATTTCTAATTTTAGTCAAAATCATCAGGGACTCCTTACCTTTGGTACTGATTTGATATCTTTGTTAAAAGAATTTCGTCCCCAAATCATCCAAGTGGAACAAGGGTCTAGGGGACTAGCTTATACTCAAATGATTGCTTTAAATCAGCTATTAGGGCTAAAAGCAAAAAATGTATTTTTTACCTGGTGGAATTTACCATATAATCTGAAATTACCAGTTGCTTTATTAGAAAAATATAATCTGAATCACAGCCACGGCATTATTTCTGGTAATCAAGATGGAGCAGAAATTTTACGGCAACGGGGATATAAAGGGGCAATTAAAGTCATGCCGCAACTGGGTGTAGATGAAAGTTTATTTACTCCCAAACCTCAATTTGATTTAGCAGCTAATTTGGATATTAAAAAAGAAGATTTTGTTGTAGGTTTTGTTGGACGATTTGTGCCAGAAAAAGGTTTATTAACGCTTTTGCAAGCCTTAATTAATTTGAAAAATCAACCTTGGAAACTACTTCTACTGGGACGAGGAGAGTTGCAAAGTCAATTAATCAAAATCGCGGCAGAAAACAATATTGAAGAACAATTAATTTTGGTAGAAAGCGTTCCCCATAACGAAGTTGCAAACTATATTAATTTAATGAGTACTTTAGTACTACCGTCAGAAACAACTTACAAGTTTAAAACTTTAACTTCTGTTGGCTGGAAAGAACAATTTGGCCATGTGCTTATTGAGGCAATGGCTTGCAGAGTACCTGTGATTGGTTCTAATTCTGGTGAAATTCCCTATGTAATTGGCGATGCTGGTTTAGTATTTCCTGAAGGTGATGCTCAAGCCCTTGCTAATTGTTTAGTTCAATTAATGGATAAACCAGATTTTGCTCATACTATGGGTGAAATGGGTTATCAAAAAGCAATGATTCAATATACAAATAAAGCCTTAGCTAAACAACAATTAGAGTTTTATCAAGATTTAGTCATTAGTCATTAGTGAATACAAATGACTAATGACAAATGACAAATGACAAACAAATGAAAATATTACAGATTGTTCCTTCAATTTCTCTGATTTACGGCGGTCCCAGTCAAATGGTACTAGGATTAGCTCCAGCTTTGGTAAGAGAGGGAGCAAAAGTTACAATTATTACAACTGATAGTAATGGTGATAATGGTCAAATCCCTCTAGATGTTCCTTTAAATCGCCCAATTAAACAAGATGGTTATGAAGTAATTTACTTTCGTTGCGCCCCATTTCGTCGCTACAAATTTTCCATAGATTTATTAAACTGGCTAAAACGTCATACTCATGAGTTTGATATAGCACATATTCATGCTCTATTCTCTCCTATAAGTAGTGCTGCTGCTATTGTGTGTCGTCAGCAAAAGCTACCTTATATTTTCCGTCCTTTAGGTACTCTCGATCCGGCTGATTTACAAAAGAAAAAACAATTAAAGCAGCTTTATGTCGCAATTATAGAACGTCAAAATTTAGCTGGTGCAGCAGCAATTCATTTCACGAGCGCTCAAGAAGCTAAAATCTCAAAACGATTTGGAGTGTCTACGCCAGATTTGGTGATTCCGTTGGGTGTAATCCCCCCTCAATCCCCCATTCAAAATGTATATAGTCTGTTAAGAATACCAGAGGATGCACCTTTAGTATTGTTTATGTCACGAATTGACCCGAAAAAGGGGTTAAACTTGTTGATTCCGGCGCTAGAGAAGTTGTTAGCGGTTGGTTATAAGTTTCATTTTGTCTTAGCTGGGACAAATCCCCAAGATCCAGATTATGAAAAAAAGATAATATCTCAAATTCAAAATTCACCACTGCGATCGCACACTACAATTACTGGCTTTGTTACTGGTGAATTAAAAGCTAGTTTACTACAAGCTGCTGATTTATTTATCTTGCCTTCCTACTACGAAAATTTTGGGATTGCTGTAGCTGAAGCAATGGTAGCAGGTATACCCGTAGTAATTTCTGACCAAGTGCATATTTGTCAACAGATACGTGATAGTGAGTCGGGTTGGGTGGGTGCAACAGATATCCAAGAACTATTAGAGTTACTGCAAGAAGCTTTGCAAAATCCAGCAGAACGCCAACGACGCGGATTAAACGCCCAAAAATATGCATTGGAAAATTTTAGCTGGGATGCGATCGCTCGTCAAACAATCCAAGCCTACCAGAAAATTCTGGCAAACAAACTGTAAGTGTCATGGGAGCAATGTGATAGGTTGAAATAGCAAACTGTTAAGAGCAATCATCTCTTGTGGCTGCTAAAGATCGCTTTCATCAAGTTGTTAAGACATCTCTCACCAAGGATGGGTGGTATATTACTCACGATCCATTACAAATAAAGGTAGGCGGTGTTGATATGGAGATTGATTTAGGGGCGGAACGGTTACTGGCAGCAGAGCGAGGTGATGAAAAAATTGCGGTTGAAGTCAAAAGTTTTCTGGCTAGCGCATCCCCAATTTACCAGTTTCATACAGCATTGGGTCAGTTCATTAACTACCGAGCAGCTTTGCGTCGTGAAGAACCGGATCGCGTCCTTTATTTAGCTGTCCCTGACTTAACTTATAACAGCTTCTTTCAACTTGATTTTCCCGCCTCAATTTTACAAGAAAATACTGTCAAACTGCTGATATACGATATTCAATTGGAGCAGATTGTACAATGGAAAATCTGACAGATGAATTAATGAACTATCAGCAAACTGTGCAGCAATTATTAATGGGCTATGCTCAAAATAAGCCTGCTTATGGTGATATTGAAGTTGAAACTATTTTTGATACTCAGCGAAATCACTATCAAATTATGCATTTGGGTTGGCAACATAAGCGCTGGATTCATCAATGTGTAATGCATCTTGATATTCGGAATGAAAAAATCTGGATTTTCTACAATTCAACTGAACATGATATCGCAGCCGATCTAGTCAGGCTGGGTGTACCAAAACAAGATATTGTGCTGGGGTTCCATCCTCCTTTTATGCGTGAAATGAGTGATTATGGGGTGGGATGAGAAAGTTAAAGAACGTTTCTCACCGCTCGTCCCTTATTTGAGAGTGCTGATAACCTAAAATTTTGTTTCAAACCGCTAAAGTCCGATTGGGAAATAGGGGTTTTATGTCATGATGGCAAAGTAGAACACATATGATCTTCTAACTACAGGAAATCTCTCATGGCTCTCCGTCTAGGTGACACAGTACCCAACTTTACACAAGCCTCAACACACGGCGACATCGATTTTTACCAATGGGCAGGTAACAGCTGGGTTGTGCTGTTTTCTCACCCTGCTGATTTTACACCTGTTTGCACAACAGAACTCGGCACAGTTGCCAAGCTAAAACCAGAATTTGACAAGCGCAATGTCAAAGCGATCGCACTCAGCGTTGATGATGTAGAATCCCACAAAGGCTGGGTGGGAGACATTGAAGAAACTCAAAGCACCACCCTCAACTACCCAATTTTGGCAGATGCAGATCGCAAAGTTTCTGACCTTTACGACATGATCCACCCGAATGCTAATGCAGCTGTGACGGTGCGATCGGTTTTCGTGATTGACCCCAACAAGAAACTCCGCCTCACTTTTACCTACCCTCCCAGCACGGGACGCAACTTTGATGAACTTTTGCGGGTAATTGATTCTCTGCAATTGACTGATAACTACAGCGTGGCGACACCAGCTGATTGGAAAGACGGTGAGGATGTCGTAATTGTCCCCTCACTCAAAGATCCAGAAGTACTCAAACAGAAATTTCCCAAAGGTTACGAGGAAGTTAAACCGTATCTGCGGCTAACTCCTCAGCCTAACAAGTAAATCTGAAAATGATTTTGGATAAAAAAGCAAAGACGCAAAGTTATATCTTTGCGTCTTTGTTTTTTGCGTGAGAATATAGTCAGTGAGCTAGGCATCATAACCTGGAGGAAATTTCGATGTTTTCATCCCCTTTGGTTTTGCAAATTCCGTCATCAATGCAAATGACAGACGAACAATTTTTTGAGTTTTGTCAGATGAATCGTGACTTACGCATTGAACGAAATAAATTTGGAGAATTGGTAATTATGCCTCCGACTGGTTCAGAGACAGGAAACCGAGAAGGTAACATATTTGGGCAGTTATGGGTTTGGTCGGAACAAGATGGTACAGGTATAACTTTTAGCTCTAGTACCGGATTTAAGTTATCAACAGGTGCAGAACGCTCTCCAGATGCTTCCTGGATTAAACTAGAACGGTGGAATGCTTTATCTCCAGAACAGCAGCGAAAATTTGCTCCCATTTGTCCAGATTTTGTAGTCGAACTCAAATCTCCTAGCGATAACCTCCAGACTTTGAAAGAAAAAATGGAGGAATATATGAATGAGCCAGGAATACAGTTAGGCTGGTTGATTGACCGTAAACACCGTAAAGTTTATATTTATCATCCTAGATTGCCAGAGGAATGTTTAGATAATCCTGCTATCGTTAGCGGCGAGTTGGTATTGCCTGGGTTTATTTTGAATATGAATAAAGTTTGGTAGGTAAAGTTCTATAAAGTAATTTAACTATTCACGAGCAATGAGGTTAAAAATGTTGACTAGTGTTGAAGGAATATATCGTAATGGTCGAGTGGAACTCACTGAACAACCTATCGATGTAGATAAAGGAACGCGAGTAATTGTGACTTTTATCAGGTTAAATGGGATTGACCTAGCCTCTCAAGGCATTAACGAAGCGCAGGCTGAGATTTTGCGATCAAGGAGCATCCCGAATGTGTAAAAACATAAATTGTCATTTTTAGCATAACGTAGTCAAGCAAAGCAATCGCATTTGTGTATAATTAACGAACACAAGCTCCAAGCCCTATACGTTCGCACAGCATAGAGAGTCCTAGAGAAAGTATTAAGAGTAAATTCCAGCTAATTAACTTAATTGCTAATATTTCAGTAAAAGTAAAGTTTATCCCTAAAAAAAAATGAGTACCTAGTTGTAAAAAAATAAGGCTGAGAATACCATTAATACAAAAAATACCAAGACTATATTTTGATAATAGTTTGACAGTTATCCTTAAAGGTAAAGGTATTTGATTTTCCTCGATAGAAGAAAAGCATATAAACATAACTATTGCACTCAATATACAAGAAAATATTGCATACTCAAAAGGAATAACCTGTCTATCAGTAACAGTATGCAAATAGTTATATTCACCAATCATAATCAAGCTGGTAGATACAAGCATAAATATTTTTACTAGTGCAGGTATATGATTAGATAATTTTACAAGCTTAAACCAGTTTTTATAAAAGCAAGCACCTAATGACATATACACAAACCAGTAAGCAAAAAAAGGACGACCGATACTTCGTAAAAATATAATTATATCCGTACCAAATACTCTTAAGTTGGATAAATAGATTAAAGCCAGAACAATTAGTTGAAAGACTAATACTATAAAAAAGTTTTGAAGTTTCCCCAATTGACGATTAAAAATAATAAATACAGGTAAAAACTGCAACATTACCAAAAGGTAATAATAGCCAGGAAATATCTTGCCCCGTAAAACAAGTATAAGAAGAGATTCAGTTTGATTTGCTTTACCTAACAATCTCAAAGCCACAGCTAAACCACCCCAAAATAATGTTGGAATTAGCAAGCGAGTAAAACGTTTTTTTAACACAGGATAGAAAAATGCAGTAGAGTTTTTTTCTAAGCTACGCTCAAGCAGTAAAAAAGAGATTGTGAAAAATACTGGCACACAAAATCTTAAGGGTGCAAATAGTATATCCATCAAGTACGAAGCTGATGAATAAGTGGACTCAGGAATAAAAACACTGTGGTAAGAAACAACTGCTGTAATGCTTATTGCTTTCAGCATATCAACCGAGAAAAGTCTATCTGTTTTTAGATTAGTATTTTGTGACACATCTAAGTCCTTGAATGTATAGTCAAATTTACGGTATTTTATAGTAAAATTTTGTTAATTTACGGGCACTTTCTTCCCACTTTTGATTACCTGTAACAGATGCCCAATAAGCAAAAGCACGAATTTGTGATCCAGGTCCTACTTTTTTATATCGGGAACCATCCCTGGTTTTTTCTCGCCCACCTGTGCGGGTATTCCCCTCGGTGCTAATTTCGCCAGAAGACAAGATTCGTGTTTGTTCCCAGGAGAGTGATTTGTCAATCATCTGTGCTACTTTGGGAGTCAAGGAATCATTAGGGAAGTATGTTACCCAACGTTGGGCATATATCATACCTACTGTTTGGTAACTGCTGTCATAACCACCTTTTTCTGGGTTCACACCATTTGGAAGTTGCAGGGATAAGCCGTCTTTAATCGATTCACGACTGTATTTAATCAATTCTTCATCGCCAGTCAGTTTACCTGTAAGCCCTAAAGCTGCTGCAACTAAATAACGACGGTGGGTGTAGGGTTCGTTGCGTCTGATTCCATTTTTCCAGACATTAGGCAAAATCATCCATCGCGCAGCACGATGCACCAAAGGTTTATATCTGGCTACTTGGTTAGCATACTTTTCAGAATACGGAGATTGTTCTATTACTAGAAGGGTATGAGCAACAGATTGTACAAAAAAAGATGTACTGTGAAAGCGATCGCCCGTTATAAAGAAGCTACCATCATCAGCTTGATGGGCAAATCCCCAGTCAAACATTTTAAATCCCGCTTCAATGGCTTGTGGATCATTGTTAATCAACCCACCAATAATTAAGTCTTCCCCATATCGTTGCTCTTCAATATACCAACGTTTAGCCTGATTACGTATCCAAAGGACGTTTGCACCATTAGCACCATTAGGCATCATTGATTTCTGCAAACCTGACAAATGTCGGTAGAGAACATTGGCGATTAAATCAGTTGATTCATGCTCAAAATCTGTTTTTGCAGAAAGTTTGATGGGAATTTGTTTATTTTCCTTTACCAATGTATGGATTCCAGCGTTTACAGTACTTCTGTTAGAAGTCGCAGCAATAAAGACGATTTGTGTTACTAGCTGCAATAACAATAATATTGAGAACCGAGATACTAGACATCTCAGTATAAGCAAAAAACTTTTTTTAGTCACAGATATTACCATCAAATTTACTGCTGCTATTCTTGTTTAGCTAAAAAAACTAGAGACTAAGCTACCAATCCTGGCTTGGTACAATAATATATATCTTCATCTGGCATCAAGCCAAATTTTTGAATATTATCAATCCCTAATTCTTGCGCGTAGCTATCAACTTTTACTGTAAATCCAGCTTTTTCAAGCTTTTCTTTATAATCACGGCCATACATTCTCATGTGATCATGATGACCAAATAGCCGTTCTCTTTCTTCAGGTGATAAATCACTTGTTCCTTCCAGGGTCTTCTCTAGCTTAGGATCAAGGGGGATATGTAAAATTGCCCAGCCGCCAGGTTTTAATACTCTGCATAATTCAGCCATAGCTTGCCAATCATTAGGAATATGTTCTAGAACATGGCTACACAAAATTACATCAAACACATTATCTGGATATTGAATATTTGTAATATCCATCTGCACCATTGCTTCGTTTGGTTGTAAATCAGCACTGAGGTAACTAATATTAGGCAGATTAGATATAGATTTTTTGAGAAGATATTCTGGTGCAACATGAAGTAATTCGAGTTTTTGTGAAAGCAAATTTGTCTTGTTCTTGAGATAAAGCCAAAGTAAACGATGCCTTTCTAAAGATAAACATCTAGGGCATATAGCATTAGGTCGCTTCTGAGCGCCAAAAGGTAAAAACTTTTGAAAATTTCTTTCACAGCAAGGGCAGAAAACATCATTGCCAGCATACCAGAGTGAACGTATATAAAGATAGGGAGTTCCTAGTTTAAAAAAGAAAGAACGTTTTTTGAGAATATATGGATATATCTTTAGAAAAATAGAGCGGTTCATAAGTGCCTCAGATCAAATGTAGTATTTAGTAAATTTTCAACGAGAAGAATTTTGCGAATCATTTACTTGCTTAAGTTTTTGGAATCCAGCAGAATCTAACAGTAAGATTACACCTCCTGGTAAGGCTAATAGCCAACTTAGCATTGTCATCGTAATAGATAACAAAAGAGCTTGCTCTCCAGTTAGACCAATTCGATTGAACAAGTAAATCCATAAACCTTCTTTTACACCAAGACCCCCTAGAGATATAGGAATTAACGTAATTACCGCTATGATCGGAATAAAAACTAAAAGCTCCAGGTAAGAAATAGGAATTTTTAGTTGTTGAGCTATAAGATAGTGATAATAAACTATAGCAAGCATTAATAAAAAAGAAAGACAGATCGACAAGCCTAAAGCTTGGCGATGTTGAACAAATTGTCTTAAAAGCATTTGGATTTTAGCAAAGCGGACTCCTAAATTTTGCAAATGTAGTTTTTGTAGCCAAGGTTCTGCTAACTTTAGTAACTGAGGACTAACAATTAAAAACACTCCACCAACTAAAGAAATAACACAACCAAAGAAAAGTAGAATAATATCCCAACGTCCAACTACTTTCACGGCAGGAGGTAAGCCTAATATAGCTAAAGCAGATAAAGCAAAAAGCCCTGTAAATCTTTCTAAAAATACAGATACAAGTGCAGCTTCAGAATCTTTAGTTTCTTTTGTTAATCGGTAGACACGATAGGCATCTCCACCAAAAGAACCAGGGAGAAATATATTGAGAAACATTCCAGCAAAATAACTTTTGAGGAGACTAATCATCGGTACTGAATGTCCAGTGGAATGGAGTACAACTAGCCATCGCCAACAACTCAACCATTGACAGCCTGTATAATAAATTAGAGCAAAAGCAACAAATGGCAAAGATAAAGTCTGAAACTGTTTCCAGGTTTGATTAATATCTATATGAGTGAATATTAGGACTATAAGTCCTATACTAATAACAGTTTTAAAAAGTACTATTGGTTTGATTTTCACTTTAATCTCTTTAGCTCAACGAGTGTTAGTAAGCTCCTAAATCTTTACCTTGGTTAGGTATACGATTTGGTAATCCATCTTCTGGTTGCCAAAGCCTTAAACGAGTTCCAAAAGTTTCAAAAACAGGTTGACCCAAGTTTTTAATATAGTCCCTTAGTTGAGGTGTTACTCTGGTATTTCTAACATCATCTATATTAATCCATACTCGATCTGACTTTTCTAAAATATGGTTTAACTGGTCTACATTATTAAGAACAACTCCACCACCCCAACGATCAATCAATTTGCCATTATGCCAATATAGTCCATCAAAATTCTCATGCTCTTTAGGATTGAATAAATAATAATCTAGCTTTCCTAAGCTAGTGGGTGTAAAAGAAGACATAGGCGAAATAACGATATCTTCCGGTTTTCTATGATTTCTGACATAAGTTAATAGTTCATTATTTCGTCTAGTTAAAGATTCTTGGTAACTAGCTAAAACTCTCATTGGCTCTAAATTAAATCCGATTAATATAACAAGGCTAAATAAGGCCAATGATTTTAAATAAGGAAAACTAGATAATAAGAAATTTATTTTTTCTATTAAAACTTTAATTAAACAGATACTACTATAAATTGAAAGCAATATAATTAATGGATAAACGCTATATACATAACGTTCTGCAAGATTATATGTTAATACAGTAACTAACAAAAAATTAATCAATATAGTACTAAATAAAAAAATTATTGTTGTCTCTTTAATTTTTACAAAATAAAGGAAACCAAGTAAAAAGAATAAGCTCAAAACTATATGTGATCTATCAGATCCAATCAATAACATAGCAAACAAATCTGTAACATCAGAAAAATGAAGTCGCAAATAAGAAGCGGTTGCATTAGATAATGCGGCTAGAGGAGTTATATTTCGTATAACAGCAATAGCCAAATTATAAATAAAAATGGCTATAGTCATTATGCTACCTACAACAATCTGCCAGTCATTGCGTAGGCAAAATGGGCGATATAAGTAGATAAAACCGATAAAAAATACTGGTATAACTGTTAAATTAATCTCTTGAGTTAGTAAACTCAAAGTTAAAGAAACAAAAAAGATGTACTGGTAATGTCGCCCTAATTTTTCAATAAAACCTTTTAAAAATGACCAAAAACTAAGAATAGTTAAAAATTGGAGAAGTTGATAAGCTCGTATAAAACGTGAATACCAAAGTTCACAAGGTTCTATGGCTAAAACTAATGCTATTAGTAAAGCAATCCAAACTTTACCAGTAACTTTACGAGCCAAGATATAAATTAAAACTAAAGTTGCTGTACCCCAAATTACAGATAGCAAACGAGCATTAACTATAGAATCTCCTACTACCCGTAACCAAAGAGCCAGTAGATATTGATAAAAAGGACCGCGAGTATACCAAATACCAGAAGTAGCTATAGGTGCACCTGTGCGAAGAATACCTCTACTTGCATCCAAAGAAGTATTTTCATCAGAATCTAAGTCAATAAAACCAAGGTTATAAACTCTTAGCCCAAATCCTACACTGACAATTAGGATAAGAAATATCCACTCACCCCAAATAGGCCATCTCTGCTGTATAAAATTAAATTTATCTTGCAATACTCGGATTGGTGATTGTTCCCGTCTTTCCATCCAAACGAAAATGTAGGCAATAATCGCTACTACAAATACTAAGCTAAAGACAAAGAAGACATTTCCACTCGATGCCAAGCTGAAACTAACACAAGCTACTAAACCCAGCGAGAACCAAATAAAAGATAGAGGTAATTTATTAATCTTTCTATTGACGCGAATGTAAACTAATGTCAATATAAGTATGGCTGTAAACCCAAACAATATTACATAGTTACTTTGCGGTTGGGCAAATAGTAAACCAACTTCTGCTTCTGCAAAGCGGTGTTTTAGTAAACCAATAGCCGCTAAAAATAAAGTACTTGGTGAGAGTATTGCAGATCCTGCAACAAAGTTATCCCACCAACGATTCCCATATCCCAGCCATAAACCTAAAAGTGGAGCATAAATTACCGCAAAGACAACTCCTCCTATTAACCATAAACTTTGATGCCATAAATAATTAGGGTAATTGAGCAGATATGCATTACCTTCAAAGTTGCGTTGGAAACCTTCTGCTTTAGGTTTACCTAAAAGACTTACAAGTTTATCCTCACCTGCACCTTCTGTCCATCTAGATATAGGTTGATTTAAACTTGTCCAAGTATTATCAGTGTTAATTTTGCCAACAATTTCGCCTGTTGTTGTTTCTGCCCATCCATCGAGAAAAAAATTAAGAATATTATTAGGGTTAATAGAATTAGTCCCTATTAATACTGTATTTAGTGGACTAATTAAGGTTATAGCTAATGTATTATTTCCAGGTTTGAGAAACCTTGTAATTTCTAAAAGATGCAGTTGGTTATTATTTTCGTTTCTGTAACTATTAACAAGATTGCCGTTGATTAACAGAGAATATGCACCTTGCCCAGCAAATCGAATGTAGGCGCGAGAAATCCGATCTTTTGGTATTTGCCAACTACCTCTGAGCCATGCTTGCCCTTGAGAACTTTGATTTCCTGCAATCCAATTACCTTGTAGAGGGCGGTCAAACAAATTTTTACTTAAGCGACTGTAAGTTGCTTCTCTAACTGAACCCAGTAATTTCGCTTCTAACCAATTTTCATCTGAAAAATCTCGGTCAAACCATTGAAGAGATTGACGAGTTTCTGACAGATTAGAAACTTTCCAGATAGTTTCTCCCGTTGACAAACGAATCGGTGTAGCATCATCTGTAGGATAAACAGCCCCCTCAACAACTACACGAGGATTAGTTTGTCCTTTTTGAATTTCTAATGCAATAACATTTTTACCTGCGCTTAAATAACGAGTTATATCTACATAAGCTGTTAATTTCCAGTCATTGGAACTAGCCAGTAAATAATTAAGTGATGTTTGAGTTACATAGCGATTACTATCATTAATATTTTGAAAAGGTAGTCTTAGACCTGCACCAAGACCACGAGAACTATTGGTAACATTGTTTTCTTTTGCTACCTGCCTTCCATTCACATATAAAGTAAAGTCATTATCAGCACTTATTCTTAGCCAGCCTGCTTTTGCCTTATCAGGTAAGTTAAAGGTATTACGTGTATAAAAACGGTAATTAGGTGTTTGAGGGGCAATCCATTGGACTTGTTGTGACCAATTTACGCGCTCTACAGAAGTAGGTATTTTCTCCCAAATAGAAAACATCAAACTTCCCAGTAATAATCCTAAAGCTAATATTAACCCCAATGGCAACCAACGCTCTGAACGTTCCATTATTATTCCTCTAATCCTGATTCATCCCAAGCCTTAGTGTCAACCGACTGACGGTATCTTTCCCAGGTTTTACTAATATTGCCTTTGTTATATTCATTCCAAGTCAGATGGACATAGGCTTGTCCCATTAAACCAATCCCTGGTTCTTGAAAATACTTCTGTCCATCTATGATTTGTTTAGCAACTTCAGCCGATTTCTGAAATTCTCCATTCACAACCCTGGCTAACATCAGGTCATATAAAGCCTCAACATGACCTGGAAATATGTTAAATGATTGTTCAAAAATATCTGCTGCTGTGCCAGCATTTCTAGTATTAGCTTCGTTAAAATAATTAACACCTCTATTTAAAATGGCTGCAACCAAATACCCTCTTACTAAAAAGCGGTTAGGCTGAGTATCTAAAGATTTTTGAAAATAGTTTTCTGCTTCTAAAAAATTACTATTTTGATAATTTTCTAGACCCTGAATGAAATTAATTAATCCTATTTCAGCAACATCTGTATATAACTCTGCTCTGGCCAGACGCTCTAAAAATTCTTCATCTCCCTGCAAAGGTGGATACAATCTTGTTAAAAGTTGGCTGGTGTTTACTACTTGAGAATATTCACCTTTGGCAAACTGCACATTTAATTGATAATTAACAATATTAAAATAAATATGAGAGCCTAAAATAGCAGTAAATAATAGTAAGTTCACAGGCACTAAGATTTTCATGTCTTTAGTTAGAGAATTGATTCCCTGCTGTTCACATGCTAGATAAAGGCTCATTAGGCAAATCAGTATTCCAATTAGGCTGAAGCTCCAACCTTGTCCAATAAAAGCAAAAAAACTATTTTTATAACCAAATCCTTCAAGGATAACTTTATCCCATGATGGAAATTGAAAAAATCGGCTATCCTCAATTTTTATGCCAAAACTAGAAGTAGGATCATCTGGATTATCTAAAACTATATTCTGTTTCCATTGAGCTTGAACTTCTGAGAAATTTTTATCTACATGAGATGATACTTTTTCTCCCTGGTTATAGTATTCTGCTGCAACGAAAGATACAGCAGGCGACCAAGTTGTAATGAAATAGGGAAACAATAATATTGGTATTAATACACCCCAAAAAAATAAGCGTGGAGCTTGTCGAACATGAAATACAAAAGTGTAAGTAAAACCAGCGATCGCACACAAAGCTAATGGCACTCTCACAGCATTTGCCCAAAATAGATTTGTCCCGAATGCTTCTAGGGTTTCTGGAGGTAACCGATACCAAGGATAGATAGCTCCTAGTAATAGTAAAATAGAGCCAATTAGCAGAGTAATTCTTTCTCGATTAAACCAACTAGTAAAGACAAAAAATCTGTAACTCCAATAACTTTGATTCATCTGTTAATTTCTCTCTGCGATTGGCAATGATGCAGATTTCGTGTTTAGGCGATCGCCTGGATTTAAAGCTCTAGGAGAAGGTACTACCTGTTCTCCAGGTTTTAAGCCTTCTAGTACTTCGCGTTGATTATCAAATGTTCTTCCTAATTTGACTTTTTTTACAACAGCTTTGCCTGCTTCGGCAACCATCACCATACCTTCACCACCAGACAAATGAGTAACAGAACTTTCTGGAATCATTAAAGCTGTTCTACTTTGCTCAGTAAACTGAACATAACCTTGCAAACCCGGAGGCATTTGCAACTTATCAACAGCAACCCAAACAGAATAGGTAAATTGTCGGTCAATACCCACTTTACTGGGTTTATCGGTATTAGTTTGTACAGTCGGATTTAGCTGAATAACTGTTCCTTCAAAAGTACGTCCAGGGTATGCCACCAACCGGACTATAGCTTTATTACCAACTTTCACAGCGTTAAGCCTAGCTTGATCAATGTAAGCCTTAAATACAACATTCTGAGTTAAAGTTATTAACGAGTCACGGCCCCGTGCATCCGCTATTTCACCAGCATTTATGTTTACCGAACTCACTAAACCATCGGTGCTGGCATATATAACTGTTCTACTTAAATTTCTCAGAGCCTCTTGTAGTTCTATTCTCCTATTGTCAACTGTCAGGCGAGCATTTTTTACATCTTTATCTAGTGTCTGCTGGGCTAATAACAGAGCTTGGTGAGAAGAAATGAAGTCGTTTTGGCGAGCAATGTAGAAATCTTGGTTGGTAAATTGCTGGCTTTGGGTACTAATAATTCCCTGTTGAGCAGCTGCTAGTTCTCTTTTGCGCGTTGCATAGATATCTTGCATATCATAGAGTTGAAACTTGGATATTGCTCCTTGATCTGCTAAAACTTTAATTTGTCTCAGTTTCTCTTCAGCAGTCCCTACCCTTACCTGAGCAGCCTGGATATTGTTGTTTAATTCTTGCTCTGCAAGTTTGTCAATTGTTCTTAGTCTAGTTTTAGCTGAATAAAACCTGTCTTGAGCAGACTTAACATCCTCTTTCAAGTCTGATAACTTTTCTGATACTGAGTTTTCCACGGTTGTGAGGTTCTTTTCTGCAATAGCGAGGTTATTGCGAGCCGTATTCACTCCATTTACAAAGGGAGCTTTTTGTAACTGGAGCAGAGGTTGGCCTCGGCGCACCCATTGCCCCTCCTCAACGAAAAGTTTTTCTACAGGCCCCGATACTAAAGAACGAACATTCACCTCCTCCATACCAACAGATTCACCAGGAGCAGCTAGATTATCCTCTAAACTTTTTGACTCTACTAACGCAGTTTCTACTTGGATAGGTTTACCAGCCATACGTTGTAAAGCTGGATAACCAAAACCTGAAGAGTAAAATCTTGATTCTGGATCTTTGAGAGCAGGGAAAAGTACAGTAAAGCTTAAAATCCCCATTAAACCTAAAGGAGCTACTACGCAAGTAGTAAGAATCCCGCGAGTTAAAAGAATACGTTGTTGTATCATGGTATACGGAAACGTTATTCAAGTCTGGATTTACTTAAGTATTTTTGTAAAAGCTATATGGATAGTTCCCTGAATGGATAACAAACTAACATTCCTTATAAAAATCGCAATTAATCGTGTAAAGGCTATATGAATATTTCCCTGAATGGATAACAAACTAACATTCCTTATAAAATTACAATTAATCGCAAATTTTACTAAGCAATAGTTTCGGTAGCTTTTTCGGGTACAGTGTTATTCAATGCGTTTGCCAATACTTGCTGCCACATAGGCGTAATGTGATGCCAGTTAAAACGAACTTGTATATCTGCTAAACCTTGTTGACCCATTTTTTGGGCTTTAGTGGGATTCAATAACAAAGTCAAGATTGCTTGTGCTAAAGCTTCTGGGTCTTTTTCTGGTACTAATAATCCTGTAGTTCCAGAATGGATTACATCGACAATTCCTCCTACAGCACTGGCAATTACTGGCTTTTGATGGGCTAAAGCTTCTATCATTACTATTCCTAAGCCTTCGGTATCGCCCTTGCTATCTACAATTGCTGGTAGTACAAATATGTCACACCCAGCGTATTCATCAGCTAATTCTTCTTTACTGACAAAGCCAAGGAAATCTACTACATCATTTAGACCTATTGCATCACACTGTGATTTAATCTCATCTTCAAGAATTCCCTTGCCCACAATACGTAAGCGTACAGGATATTTCGCTAAGACTAAAGGTAGAGCCGCCAATAAATATCGCAAACCTTTACGTTCATCTAACCTACCAACAAATAGAAGCTTAGATACTTCCTCTGGCAAAGGTTTTTTAGGTGGCTTTGGCTTTATAGTCATACCGTAAGGGATAACGGTAACAGGCCCGTCATAAATTTTACAAATTAACCCACTAGTAAAAGAAGAATTGGCTGTCACACCTTTAGCCAGAGGGAGTAACCAATGGAGGATATGTGTCACGAAACTGAACTTATTAGCTAACATAAGTTCGGCTCCGTGGAAACTAAATACCATCGGAATACCCAATAATACATTTGCAGGTAAAGCAATTAACCCGTGAGGAAAGGGCCAATGAATCTGGAGTAAATTTGGCTTTTCCTTGCAGCATACCCAAAACAATTGCAACATACCAAACAATATATAAAAAGCAGCAGCTATCAAATAAAGAGGCTGTCTTTGCAACTTGGTAGGAGCACCATCTCTTGTCAAATTTTCAAAATTTTTTGGGCAGTAGCGAAAGCGATATACTTTTACTCCATCTAATACGTGGGTTTTAGAACCTTCGTAGGCAGGAGCAAATACTGTAAACTTAGCCCCTGTTGCTTGCAAACGTAAAATTGCTTCACGTATAAAAGCACCATGATTGTCGTCAGCAGTCATAGGATATACAGAAGTGATAACAAGAATGTGTTTACCTTCAATATTCATAGATGTGAAAAAATTACTACATTAGGATAAAAATGAAACCCAGGAGAATATGACTAATTCTCTCTGGGTTTATTTCTGGCTATTTGAATTTACTAGACTATTTCCTGTTGAACAACACCAACATAGTTTATGACTGAATTAATTCTTTTCTCTTGGCGTCGATTAATTAGACGACCTTGAGTTTGAAACCACCACCATAACTTGACAAAATCAATAGCTGAAGTCAGAAGACGCTTCTTGCCAAATTTGCTTATTCCAGAGTGCCGAGGATGCCAAGGTGTAGGAACTTCTATAACGTTATATTTCTGTGCTGCTAATACTGCCAATAAGTAGCGATGGGTAATTGTTTCAACTGGCAGAGTCGATAATAAATCACGACGGACTAGTTTAATCCAGTTCATATCATGGATTTTTAAACCGAAGAGTAAACGACAAGTGGTATTGGCTAATTTTGAAGCAAGAATCTTCCCATCACCTCGTTTTTGCCGCCAACCTGCTACTGCATCTACCCCTGGTACACAAGCTTTTAATAGTAATGGTAAGTCAGTCCGAGGATCTGACTCTAAGTCTGCTTGTCCCCAAAAGATCCAATCAGTTTTGACATATTCTAATGCCGTCTTCCATACTTCAGTTACACCAAGCCTGTAGGGATGGCGAATGATTCTTAAATAATCGCATTTTTCACTCATTTGCTTGAGGATTTGATAGCTATTATCTGTACTGCCATCATCAACCACTAATACTGGCAAACTAAAGCCCATATCCTCAAAAGTTTCTTCTATATTAAGCAGGAGTCGTTCTAAATTTCCTTCTTCGTTAAGACATGGAATAACTATAGTAACTGAAGAATTCTGAGGCAATATATCTTGTTTAAGATATGAGTTTTTAATTACGTCTCTAACAGTTGTAGTAACCATTTTTTATTGCTCCAAATTCAGTATTTGTCTTAAAAATGCCACTTGTTTAAAAATTAAAAGCTTTTAATTTTTTCACATTAATAGAGTAGTATTTAAATAAATTAAATACTGTTTAGTAGTGCATCTATTTACTAGTAAAAATTGGATGTCATTAGCTAGTTTATCAATGGCTCATCAACTCTAGCCACCAGGACATTTATCAAAAAAAGGGAATTTATTTAATCGAGCTAATATTATATAAGTAAATTTCGGTATGAAATAAAGTTTTAGCTCTTGATTTATATCCCTGTCTTTATAAACAAATATAATTTCTATTTTTATAAAATAAATCAGTATTTTTAGCAAATTTTTGGAAAATTATTATTAACAATAATAGGATTTTTGTTGAGCAAAATTTATTATTATCAGTATTTTTACTATTGTTTTTGAATAAAAATAAGTTATTGGGTTATTTGAGTGTTAACACTTAAATAAGTAAAATTCTAGTAATAAATATTACTAATTTTTCGTTTATTTAAGTAAAAGTTTAAGCTGTGATTGTAAAAATTTCTAAGTATAGAACGAAAAGTTAAGCAGAGGAATTGGAGTTAAGTTTTATATACCGCGTATTGTAGTTTCCTCTTTTTCCTTTACCTTGAATACCATCACTCGGTATAAAACGTCTACAGTCACTCGTCGCACATGAGTAAAGGCGGTTTCTCCAACATAGCTGCCTTTTGCCTTCTGTCTCCTGAATTAGACTCACTTGTTATACCAGCTTTTTCGCCACTGTTGCATTTCTTTAATCTCTGTATTTTGTGCCTTGATAATTTGTTGGGCTAATTGCTTGATTTCAGGGCGCTTAGACTTACTCAAGACATCTTTAGCCATTATTACGGCCCCTTCGTGGTGAGGAATCATCGCATTGATAAAGCGCAGATCAAATTCAGCATCGGCTGCACCTAAATCCTGACTCATCATCATAGTTTTCATTTGATCAGACGACATTTCCATCATGTGCCCCATTTGACTGTCATAAGCCATTGGTTTATCTCCCGCTTTGGGATACCAAGCTTTTCGCCACTGCTTCATCTGAGTGATTTCTTGGTTTTGCGATTTGATGATATTGTCTGCTAGCTTTTTGATCTCAGGACGTTTTGATTTCTGCTGCGCTTCTTTTGCCATTTGCACAGCCCCTTGATGGTGCGGTATCATAGCGTCGATAAATCGTAAATCTAAATTAGCATCGGCTGGGCCTAAATCCATTGCCATGCTGTGATTCATATCACTACCGTGGTTCATCATCTGCTTGTCATTAGCATTGGTAGCAGTTACCTCCGGCGCTTGGCTTTGGTTTTGAGAAGCAGTATTGGTACAGCCTGTAATTAACCCACCTGCTGAAGCGATCATACTCAAGCTTAACGCCAAAAACCCATTCCTCAAAGATAGCAGTTGCATAAATCTCACCTAACAGTTTCCTAATTCTATATTTAACGTGAGTTCGATGAACCTCTCCCTGTTTTGAACAAAAGTTCAAGTCTTTCCGTCTCTGAGTCGGAGAGGGAAAGGTTTTGCGTAGTAAAACCAGGGAGAGGTTTTTTATTCAACTGATGAAATCTAAAAAACCCCGACTTCTTTGATGAAAAACTCCACCCACAAGGGGATGGAGTTTTGGGCATGGGGAAGAAGTTACAAGTGCCCAATACTTCTCTTCTTAGGTTGCGCCCTAAGCGTAGCTATGCCGCAGGCTTTACGACTACGCCCCTCGGCTTTGCTCGGGCTGAACTCAGTACAAGTGCCCAATGCCCCAAGCGACGGGGCGACTATCCCTCTCCACACCACTTGCGGGATGGCGTTTCCCGTCGCTTTCAATAAATCAGGGTTCTTATTGTTCATTTATCACTTAAAATTGTGTAAGCTTCATTAACTAAGTGCATTTTCTCTCGTGCTTGTTTTAGCAGTTGCGGCTGATTAATAAACAAATCTGGATGCCATTTTTTTACTAAAGTTCGATAAGCCTGCTTTATCTCAGCCAAAGAAGCATTTGCTTGCAATCCTAAAATGCTGTAGGCACGAGTAATCTTATCTTTTTCCGTCTGGGTTTTTGGTTGATTGGGTGCTTTGTTGCTTTGAGTTGCATTTTGCTGTTTACCAGTTTGAGAACCAGGCGAGCGCATCTCTGCTTTCATTCGCGCTATTTCCTCACTGATTTCCCAATCACGAAATTTTGCCTCTAAGTCTTCTTCCCGTAGATAGGGAGAAGCTTTTGGCGGTGGTGGAGAAACAGATTTTACCCTTGTCTGAGTATTCTTAACAGTATTTTGCTGTTGGTTAACACTAGTATCTTTTTTAGAAGAAGTTTGAACTCTCTCTGGCTGTGGCGAATTTTTTCTATGAGTGTTGCTAGATTTAGGTATATCTTTATAAGGTTGATAATTTGAGGATATTTTGACTTTTTCTAGCTCTCGTAGCAACTGATTAAAACCGTTTTGTAATTGCTGCAACCTTTCACGTTTTTCAGTAATTTCTAGCGGTTCTTGACTAACTTCAAAACAAATTACTTTTTCGGCTTTCTGTTCATATTCAGCCAAAAGAGATAATCCTCGACTACTGAAGCCAGATAAATAATCTTCAATTGCTATTATACAAAGTTTAGCAACTTCCTGATGATAAGATTCTTTTGCTAATTGATCGTCTTGTTTTTGGATATTCTTGTTTAGCAAATAAGAAATACTCCCAACGACAGCAGCACCAACTGGGCCGCCTAACAACCAACCAATACCACCACCAACAGCGATGGAACCAGTTTCACTCAAATCATCAGTATTGCTTGGCTTTGAGGGTAATATTACTTGTGGTTCGCTCGGAAAGGGAATTATTAAATCTTGTGGTCGTTCTTTTTGGAAAAATTCGTAAGCTTGATTAAGCCATTTGACTAAAACTAATTGTAACTGACTCAGGTCTTTTTTCAGAGTATTTGTTTGCCAAGTTTTAAAGTTATTTTCAGCTAATGCAACTGCTGCATCAGCTTGATATTTTATGAGTAGCTTGGGTAATGCTAACCAATCGCGTAACTCTCCTACACTAGTAGTAAAACCTTTAGAAATTAATTCGACAGCTTTGCGTTTAATTTCAATTTTATTATATTCTTTATCGTTAAAAGATTTTATTTCAATAGCAATCGGGTCAATTTTAGATTTTAACAAAAGTTGGATTTGAGAAGCGATCGCTTGCACTCTTGGCAAACGCACATTACCACGATTTGGTTGCAAAATCCCCACAATGTTTTGCAAAGCTGTTTCAAAAGCCGCTAACCCACTACTATTGGCAGCAGCAACATCGCCTTTTAATCTGGCTCTTAAAGCAGGTAAAGCATCAACGCGATATAAATTACTAAAATCTGGAGGGAATTCGGCTCGAAAGCTTTCTGCAACGAACCGTAAGCGATTTTGAACTTGTTTTTGCTCGTCTGGTTCGAGTAAGTTAATAAAATTAGCAACAAATATAACTGTTTTAATACCGCGATCTAATAGCCAGTCTCTTAAGTTTTCTCGCTCACCTAAAGTCATTAACTTACGTGCATCTAATAATTGGATGACTAAATCTGCACTTAATAGTTGTTCTCGAATTAAATTATCTTGTTCATCTCTATCATTAGTTCCTGGTAAATCGAGAAATTCTACACCCGTTTCCAAAAAGGGATGGGGACAAAAAACTTCCACAGATGCTACATCTTTTCGCATCTGCCTATTGCCATCAAGAATTGCAAATTGTTGTAAAACTTCTGTACCACTGCGATAGATTTCTCTCCCATCTAGCAACATGATGCGAGTCCGCACATCAGAACCATACCTGACAGTAATCGCCGTGCCTGTAGTGGGAATTAAATCAATTGGTAAAGTGCGATTCCCTAGCATGGCATTGAGTAAAGTAGATTTACCATGATTAAAGGGGCCAAACACCGCAATCCGAAAGCTAGGATTAACTAGATGATTGGAAATGGTAGTTATATCTTGATGCAGTTGCGATTTGCGTTCTAAATTCAATAATGCAGATGCAGATTTGAGAGAATCTGCTAAATCCTTATAACATTCATACTGTTGTTGCATAGTTCCTTTATCTTCCTTGTTCCCAGTTTCTAACTGGGAACAAGAGTAACGAGATGTATTAGCTATAATACGCTAATAGATTGCTATACGCTGCCTCAATTTTTTGCAAATGAGCTATTACATTTTCCTGTAAGTTTTTTAAACGGTTGAACTCACTTTCACGATTTATTTCGCGGGTTTGTTTCTGCTTGACTAGATTATCTAATTCAGATTTACGAGACACAATATCATCGTTAATCCGTTTACTCACTTCTCTTTCATAAGAGTCAAAACATTCTTTAACGGCATTATATACAACCTGAGATTGCTCATGCGCCACTTGTGGTAGATGTTTAACTAACTCTTTCTTCGCCGTTTTAACTAACTCTTTACGCGCTTGATCTGCTTGCAAAAATCCAACTCCTAAACCTAGCAGCGCAAACCCGATGGGGCCAAGAAAAATACCTGTCACTGCTGTAATTATCCCACCAATACCAATTACAGTGAAGTAGTTTAATAAGATATTTTTCCAATCAAATCCAGCGCCAGCTAGCGCCACGCCAGCAAGATTTCCTCTAGACAAGGATAACAATCCCATTGCCCATTTTGCCCATCCGGGGGAGTTATCTTCTTCAGCAGTGGTAGTCGTATTTACTTTGACGTTTTGTCCAGTGAGCTTTTCTGTGATTTGGTCTGTGATTTGATTATAAGACGCGCCATATTGTGCAGCACTGTGAGAAAGTTCTTTAAAAGCTGCATTGATATCTTTTTCAGCAGTTAATGTCCAAGCAGCAGATTTGTCAGTAATATATTGCTCAAAAGCTTTTTGCAATGCGGTGTTAAATGTTTCCCGTTTACCACTACTGAGGAAATCAAACAAATTTAATTCCGGCTGATAGCGTAAGAAATCGGTTTCAAAGGTATTACCTAAGTTTAAAACGTAGCTGCGAAAAGATTCGGAAATTGTTCTTGCTTGAGTGTCTCTAGTATTGATAATTTCTTTTTGGAATTCATCTCGAATACCTGTGAGTTTGTTAAACTCTGGTTCTACTGAATCAATCCGTTTTTTTAATTCATTTACATCTTGGTCAAGTAATGGTATGCGTCTTGCAACTGCTTCGCGGGTATGATTGCAGGCAACTCTTGCTAAGGTTCTGACTTGACGAAGTTCTGCGATCGCACGTTCTCTGGTAAGAAAAGTATTAAGCGCTTCCATAAACTTCGGAAAGCCAGTCCCCTGTAAATCAGCTTGGGGATTTTTTAACCGTCGTCTGAGTGCTTGAATTGACGAAAGCTCAAACACGCGTTCGTCATAAATATTCTGACCTTCTACAGTACAATATTCTGCTAAATTCGCATTAAATACTTGCCGCAATCTATCCTCAGATGCTTGTAATTCTTCGACATCATCAGGATCAATCAATGATTCCCGCACCTGATCCCAAGCATTAATTAAGAATAAAACTGTCAATCCTCGACCTTTGATGTAATTTTCTAGGTAGCGACGCTCACCCAAGGTACAAGGTTGAGAAGCTCTCATCACAAACAAAATTGCATGGCAATTATTTACATAACCCAAAGATAATTCATTTCGCGCTTCTGTATCATTCAATCCTGGACTATCAACAATTTCAATTCCCTTTTCTAGTAGCGTTAAGGGATACTCAACTACTGCATAATCAACATCGGGAAATGCTTGTTTTTTCTCCTGCTCTAGTTTTTTAGCTTCAGCCGGATCAATGGTATATTTATATTTAAAGTTCTGAAAGTCTAGCTGTTGTGGGCCTTTTCCATCATTAAAATGAATGGTAACTTTCTTTTCTGGCCCATAGCGTAGAACTGTTAACACTGCGGTACAAGGATTAACATCGCTCGGCAATAAGTTTTCCCCAATTAAGGCATTGAGAAAGGTACTTTTTCCGCGCTTCATATCGCCCAATACTAAAAGACGAAATACACCTTGGCGGAGGTTTTTACTAGCTATTTTAATATCTTCAATATCTCGCTCTAAACTGAGTTTTCCTGATAAAGAGTCTCCAACCAACTCAGCTTGATTAATTGTTTGCGCTAAATTACTCAAACATACAGAAATCTCCGTTCGCACTTGAGCAACGCGCTCTAAATCTTGGATAAATCTGTCAGTTGCTACCCGGTCGCTGATCATAATTACACCTTAACTAAAGATTGGTTTTTTTAGATTCCAAAAATAATTTGTAAGACATCCACCCCAGTGCAGCAACAATAATAAACCCAGCCAGTACTGAGGCTATTTTCACTGCAACCAGCGCTATCACACCAAGAACAAAAAGTTTTCCACCCAGAATTACTTTTTTCACCCAAGGTTTTTGGGAATTTTCTGGTTGATGCTTCACAGTTTGATGAAAAGCTATATCGGTAGCATGGATGTTACTTTCCATTTCCCGGAGTCGCAATTCAATTTCTCGTTCTCGTAATAAGTGTTCTCGCTATTCAAGTTCTTTTTGGCGATCGCTTTCAGATGTCATCAGTGTCCATCCCGTTTAAGACCAAGAAAAGATGTCAATATTTACTCATTATTTATACTGTATCGTAACTTACACAAGTGTTTAATATCCCCAGTAAAATTACTATTTTAATTTTCATTGACTGCTAAACTTAAGCTGGAGGTATCTACCACAAAATACACCTGCTTTCCAGAAAATTGTGGCAAAAACAAATATTACCGTCTCACTAAAAGAATGATTTGCGTAAAAATAAGAAATACAAGCCAGTCGGGTAGACAGCAAAATCTAGAGGAAATCATCATGTTTTCATCCCCTTTAGTTGTGCAAATTCCTCCCTCAATGCAAATGATAGACGAGCAGTTTTTTGACTTTTGTCAGATTAATCGTGAATTACGCATTGAGCGGAATCAATTTGGAGAAATATCAATTATGCCTCCCACTGGTTCAGAGACAGGTAATCGTAACTTCAGCATCGCTGGTCAATTATATGTTTGGGCAGAAAAAGACGGGACAGGTGTTTGTTTTGACTCCAGCACAGGATTTAAGCTATCAACAGGTGCAGATAGATCGCCTGATGTTTTCTGGATTAAACTGGAATGGTGGAATGCTCTCTCCTTAGAACAACAGCAAAGATTTGCCCCCATCTGTCCAGATTTTGTAGTTGAACTGAGGTCGCCTTCTGATAACCTCCAACCGTTGAAGGAAAAAATGGAAGAATATATGAGGGAGTCAGGAGTACAGCTAGGTTTGCTAATTGATTGCAAACATCGCCGAGTCTATATTTATCGTCCTGGTGTACCAAAGGAATGTCTGGAAAATCGTGCGACTGTTAGCGGTGAATCGGTATTACCTGGGTTTGTTCTAAATATGAGTAAAGTCTGGTAGTGTACGCCTGTGTTCTCTATGCCTAATAAGATTAAATAAAAGACTTTTGAACCGTCCAGATGCAAAGGATCTAGGGAAAAAATAAATTTTACCAGTCATCTTGAAAAGGCTGGTTTATATACATCATAGGATTTTAGACAAATCAGTTGTAAATTATGCCACTGCTATAAGCCAAAATTTTTATAGATACTCACACAGGTATAGCCAAAATGGATATTAAGAATGGCTTCGTCGGTGCTGTTGGCAACACACCCCTAATTCGCTTAAATAGTTTCAGTGAAGAAACAGGATGTGAAATCCTCGCTAAAGCTGAATTTCTCAATCCTGGCGGTTCCGTCAAAGACCGCGCCGCACTTTATATCATCGAAGATGCAGAAGAGAAAGGTTTACTCAAACCCGGTGGCACAGTTGTAGAAGGAACTGCTGGTAATACTGGCATTGGATTGGCGCATATTTGCAACGCCAAAGGCTACAAATGCCTAATTATTATTCCCGATACTCAGTCACAAGAAAAAATAGATGCACTAACAGCACTAGGCGCAGAAGTTCGTCGCGTCCCTGCTGTACCCTACAAAGACCCAAACAACTATGTCAAACTATCTGGCAGAGTTGCTGCTGAGTTGGAAAACGCTATTTGGGCGAATCAGTTTGATAACTTAGCCAACCGTCGCGCCCACTACGAAACCACAGGGCCAGAAATTTGGATGCAGACAGATGGTAAAATAGATGCATGGACAACTGCAACTGGTACTGGTGGTACTTATGCTGGTGTGGCGTTGTACTTGAAAGAACAAAATCCGGCAATTAAATGCGTTGTTGCCGATCCTTTGGGTAGTGGACTTTATAGCTATGTCAAAACTGGCGAAATCAATATAGAAGGAAATTCTATCACCGAAGGCATTGGTAACGGTCGTGTCACAGCCAATATGGAAGGCGCACCTGCTGATGATGCTATTCAAATCGATGACCAAGAAGCTTTACGGGTAGTTTATCAACTGCTAAGGAAAGATGGGCTGTTAATGGGCGGTTCAACGGGTATAAATGTTGGCGCAGCTGTTGCCATAGCGAAGCAGTTGGGTCCAGGACATACCATTGTCACTATCTTATGTGATAGTGGTTCTCGCTATCAGTCGCGGATATTTAACCCTGAATGGCTAGCCTCAAAAGGACTTTCAATAGATTAGTCATTAGTCATTAGCTTCCGACTTTTGACAAAGGACAAATGACAAAGAACAAACAACAAAGGACAAATGTCAAATATAACTCAACCATCAAACTTCCCCACAATAGACCAACCCTCTTCTCCTAAATGTGTGCGAGTTTGTCAAAATCGCACTTGCAAAAAGCAAGGTGCAGTTAAGGTTTTAGCAGCTTTTACAGCTTTGCCAATCCCTGGTGTAACGGTAACGGCTAGCAGCTGTTTGGGACAATGCGGCAATGGGCCGATGGTGCTGGTATTACCTGATATGGTTTGGTATAGCGGTGTTCAACCCGATGAAGTATCTCTACTGATAGAAAATCATTTGCTAGGTGGTCAAATAGTTCAACAGATGCTCTATTATCGGTTTCATCCCCAGAAATCAAATTAATTAACAATATCAATGTCTGCAATATTGTTGACTGAAGTGAGGCATCCAATGAATATCCAACAGCTGCGTCAATCCTTAAAACAAAAGTGGCTGAGTTACTACGAGCAAAATATTTCGTGGCTGGTCAAAATACGAATTTGGGGCACTTACAATGGTCTGCGCCGTCCTTTATCCGGTTTTATTTTAGCAACACTCTCGGTTTTAGAACCCCAGTTTGATGAAATACTTGCTCTTATGCTGGATCTGAATAACGATCCAGATAAAATAGTCGCCGCTTTAGGTCTTAACTTTAATCCTGATGAAGAGTTACGTTTAATAAAATTAGACCATTCTATGGCTATAAGCCAAGTTGAAAGCGAGTCGCCAGATGAGAAGCATTCTGAGGATAAATATCTGTCATCGGCTGTAACTGCCAGTAACACTGCGCCTGATTCTCTTGTCAAGACTCTAGACTCCAATTTGCCAGGCATCGAGAAAATTGTGCCATCATTTACAGCTACCACTGAGGTAGTTCCCACACGCGAACCTGAGTTAGTAGTTGCATTTACTACTAAAGTTGCTCCAAATACTCAGGAGAAAATGCCATCCTCTGGTTTACTAACTGAATATGAACCAGTAAGTAGCTGCTTTACAGCTTGTGATCAGACATCGCCTCTTGAACGCTTCCCTTCAGGAGCATCGCCGACAATGACCACTGAAGTTAAGAGCAAAGCTAAAACTATGGCATCTGTGGCATTAGCTACCGAGGTTAAGAGCAGCGATAAAACAGTGCCTACCTGCATTCGCAAAGCGTCTCGTAAAGAAGCAGCTTGTCGTCAGATATCGCCATCTGTCCGAATCCCTTTAGGCGCATTGCTGGCAACTACCATTGATATTTGTAGTAACCGCAAACCAGTGCGATCGCTAGCAATTAATACTGAAGTCAAAAGTAATAGCAAACAACCAAATATTCAACCACAATATCTTAAAAGCAAAGTAAATTTACCAACCACAAACGCTCGTAGTATAGCTTCTTGGGTAGATGAATTTTGTTACGGCGCTAAGAATAAAGAAGATGTTTTGACTTAAATTATTTATGGGTAATCGTGAGAAACAAACGGGACTTCTATGACTTCACCCTCAGTTTCTCCCACTTGGACTTTTAAGCCTACACCACCAGCTTTAGTACGAATGTAACCTAATCCAAAGTAACCATCAGCCGTTTCTGTATAACTGGTAAGTTTGCCGACCTTTTCATCTCCAACTGCGATCACACTTCCAACTGACGCAGGGGCACTGAGGCGGATACCCAAAAGGTGTTGTTTTACACCTTTGTATGTGTTTAACCGAGCAATAGTTTCTTGCCCAATATAGCAACCTTTATTAAAAGAAATTGTTTGCCACAAACCAACCTCCAGAGGATTATAATCATCTGTGAGTTCCGCATCTGGGGCAGGACGACCTTGTAAAATTCGCAAAGCATCCCAGGCGCGATCGCTCATCTCTATCGCCCCAGCTTCTAATAATTTATTCCACACTATTGCTTTGTCAGTATAAGGGAAAGTAAAGGTGTATCCGGAAGCCGCTAACCCACTACCCACAGCAATCCGTACCCCTTCAGCCTGAGCAATGGTGTATACTTTGTGACTTCCGTAAGGTTGCCCGATGAGTTCGCCAATACCCAACTTTTCTAAAACAGCGTCGCTTCCTGGGCCAATGAGGCTGAAGGTGTTGGTGTATTGTGTAATATCAGATAATTCCACCTTATCGGCATAGAAAATATATTTATCCAGCCATTCCATAAGATATTGGCGGCGGTTGGGTGAAACTAGCAGGATTACTGCATCTTCTCTAACGTAGGCGGTTGCTAAATCAATCGTCCTGGCTGTAGAAGTGACAAAAACTGTATCACAACCTAGTCCAGGCTTGAGTATTTGGAAATTGTTAGTACTTTGGTTGTGTAAGAAATTGAGGCGATCATCGCCAGATACTTTGATGCGTCCCCAGGCAGTACGATCGCATATCGCAACCCCAACTCTGGCTGCTTGGATAGCTGCTGCGTCTTTATCATCAATTGTAGATATTGGCATGGTGATGAGAAGTGCCCTGTTTCAATGTTGTCGCACTGAAAATCTTAGCAAATAAGCGTTTGTGGCTTCAATTGCAAAGGAGTGAAAAAGGCGAGGCGATCGCTGTGATTTAGTCAATTACTTAAGAAATATCTCTTTATCTCAACCTAATCAAGAAGATTAAATCAGTGAACAGTCAACATTTATCAGTTATTACGGTAACTCTTTCGAGGATTTAAATCAGTTATCAGGGGACAATGAACAGTTACCACGCTCCCAGTTGAGTTGCATTTTTTAACTGATAACTGAATAATTGTTAAAATAATGAACTTATCCAAAAAGACAGTGAAAGCCTTGATCTACCGTAGGGGCAATTCATGAATTGCCCCGACATTTTGTATCTGGTCTGAATTATCAAAAAGCCTTACAATTTTGTCCCACACTCAGCACAGAAGTTGTGCGTAGGAGCATTTTTAGCATTGCAGTGACTACAATACACTGGTTCTGCTGCCGCTTTCGGCGGTTGCTTTTGCAAACCGACCATTTGAGCGTTGCTCTTACCTGGGGCTACCATTGGATAGCAGTTTTCGTCTCTGGTGACGTGGACATTCAATATCACCGGGCCTTTGTGTGCCAGCATCTCGGCGATCGCATCTTTTAATTCACTGCGATCGCTAATTACCATGCCTTTAATGCCATAAGCTTTTGCCAATAACTCTACGTCTGGCATCCCTACTTCCATGTTGGAGCATGAGTAACGCTCACCATAGAAGGCTTGCTGCCACTGGCGCACCATCCCTTGCCAGCCGTTATTGATAATTATTGTCTTGACATTTATTCCATACTGTGCTAATGTACCAAGTTCCTGCAAACACATTTGGAAACTAGCATCACCACTAATACAAATGACTTCTTCATCAGGAAACGCTACTTTCGCGCCCATTGCGGCAGGTAAGCCAAAACCCATCGTTCCCAAACCAGCGCTAGAAATCCAGCGTCTTGGCCCATTCTTCAAGAATTGTGCTGCCCACATTTGATGCTGTCCGACATCTGTGGTGTAGAAAGCCTGGGGTGCTTGGCGACTAACTTCTACAATCACTTCTTGGGGTGAAATGCTGTCGGGATGCTGCGGCACTATTAGAGGATACTCTTCGCGCCAACGGTTAACTAAATTTAACCACTCTTGGTTTTGATTAGGGGTAGCCTTAATGCCTGTTTCTTTGCAGCGACGCAATAAGTCTACTAACACGTTCCGCACATCGCCGACGATAGGTACTTCCGGAACGCGGTTTTTGCCGACTTCTGCCGGATCGATGTCGATGTGAATTACTTTAGCGCGGGAGGCGAATTCGTCTAACTTGCCTGTCACGCGATCATCAAATCTAGCGCCGACGCAAATGAGCAAGTCACAATCACTAACGGCAAAGTTAGCGTAAGCAGTGCCGTGCATCCCCAACATTCCCAAAGCTAGGGGATGATGTTCGTCAAATGCACCGATCCCCATTAAGGTTGTGGTGACAGGGATATCAAATAATTCAGCTAGTTGTTTGATTTCTTCATGGGCACTAGCTGCGATCGCACCACCTCCGACATACAAGAGAGGACGGCGACTTTCAGTAATCAACTGGATCGCGGCATTAATTTGTCGGGGATTTCCCTTCACTGTGGGACGATAACCGCGTAACTTCACTGAACCTGGTTTTACAGGCACATAGTCAAATTCTTCTAAAGCTACATCTTTGGGGACATCAATCAAAACTGGCCCCGGACGCCCACTGCTAGCGATGTGGAAGGCTTCGGCGACAATTCGCGCCATATCTTTGGGGTCACGCACTACATACGAGTGCTTGACGATCGGTAGCGTGATCCCGTAAATATCGGTTTCTTGAAACGCATCTGTACCAATCGACGGACGTGCTACCTGTCCTGTGACTACAATCATCGGGATTGAATCCATGTAGGCGGTGGCGATCCCGGTTACCAAGTTGGTTGCTCCTGGGCCAGAAGTGCCAAAGCATACTCCCACTTTTCCAGTTGCACGGGCGTAACCATCGGCGGCATGGGCTGCGCCTTGTTCGTGTCTTACGAGAATGTGCTTAATAGCACCAGTTGCTTCCACCTTATACAGGTCGTCGTAAATTGGTAGAATTGCCCCACCAGGATAACCGAAAATATAATCAACGCCGTGGCGATGAAGGCTATCAAGCAGAGCAAAACCGCCAGATGCACGTTTGGGCACGACTGGGGGGCTAGAAGCACGAGACTGTTTGTGATTCTCTGTTTGTGGGAGACTGATTTGGGAAAGCAATTCTCCTGCGGAGACACTTTGTAAACGCACGGTCAAACCTCAGACTATAGCTAAAGTTAATGTTGAATTCTGTATTTAAGACTTCATTTTAATTGAAAACTTCAATCAAAATCTGATTAATTTTTATATTAAATATAAAGCTAGATTATTAGCCTACATTAATTAAATAACATCTTGCAAGACTTTGCGGGTATTTTGCCAAGCCCAAATACCGACAACTACAACAACAATACTCATTGCTATAAGCACAATTCGCAAGCCGAGAGCATCAGTTAAGGGCCCAGTAATCGCCAGAGGTAACGCTAAAGCAATGTTGACAGCATGATTTTGAAAGCCAAATACTTTACCGTGCATGGTAGGTGGTGTTTGCTGTTGAATCAAAGTTTGCATAGGGACACCAATTAAGGCAGCACCTATACCCAAAAATGCACAGAGTCCTAGCGCCAGTAATAAGTTGTGTGTAAAAGTGAACACTCCTAAAACTAGTGCCATCATCAAAAACCCAATTAAAGGTAGAGGCTTGCGATGTAATTTCTCACCCCAGTTACCTAAAATTGCTGCACCAAATACCATACCCACCCCTGCTGCTGCCAAGAAAAAGCCAAACTGTTTTTCTTTTAGACCAAACTCCTGGGCTAATCGAATCGTCAGCACCGTTAAGGCTGCAAACACGCAATATAAAGTTGTCAGTTGCAGCATGGCGTTTAAGATCAAAGGGTTTTTCTTGAGATAACGCAGGCTTTCGGTGAATTCAACCCAAGGGTGATTTGATACCTGATGTTCCTTTGAGAGTTTGGGTTCTTTAAACTTAATTGGCTGCATGATCAGAGCCGATAATATGTATAATCCACCAACCACAACCTCTTGACCGTATTCTTCTCCTATCAAGCTTTTTGCCAAACTCAAAATCGGCTCTCCTATAGCAAAGCCAACAATTAAAGCTCCCATCATCGTGCTGCTAAACAGCGCATTGGCTGCCAACAAATTTTCTCGCTTCACCAATAAGGGAATAGCTGCTTGTTCAGCTGGTGCAAAAAATTGCGTCACTGTGGAAATGGCAAAAGTCAGGATTAACAAAATCAAGAAATGTCGTGGTAACAAGGGAAGACACAGCGTCAATATTCCCCGCACGACATCTGAGCCGACCATAATTAGCTTTTTTGGCAAGCGGTCAACAAAGATGCCACCAGCAGATCCAAACAAAATTGCTGGTATTGTAAACGACAGCATCAAGGTTGAGTACATGGAGTTTTGTGCCAAGCCAGGAAGCGGTGAGTAGTTCTCCAGCAGAGCAATCAGCAAAACAAAGAAGACCTTATCTGCTAACTGGGACAGGAGTTGTCCAATCCACAGGAGCATAAAACCACGGTTTTTTAGCAGTGCGCCAAACCCGTTATTAACAGCAGCCGGTTCAGTTGGAAACATTTAGATACTTTATTTGGGTAGATGGGGATAGAGCATTGGGCATTGGGCATGGGGCAGAGAGGAGAATAAACGCTAACTCCTAACTCTTAACTCCTCACTCCTAACTCCTCTTTACTTACTCCATTGTCCGGATTAATTTGCTTCATAGTGCTTTAACAGCATAAGCAAAAATTCAGTTGCTGTCAGACGACCTTTAGGTGGATAAATTTCAATGGATGAATCTACCCAGCAGCCTTGTACAGTTTGAGGAGATTTCCAAATGGACAAATGATCAACTGCTGGCTCTGCATAAAAGTTAGTTTCCCCACAACCTAGCAAAGAAGAACTCCAATGGGTGAAATAATCATGACTCATCCGGTGAATAGGGAAATTACCCTGTAGTGGTACTCCCCATCCATCTATAGCAATAAACGCTTTGACACGACCACCTAAGAGTTGCCACAAATGTGCTGCCCCTATTGCCCCAACTACGCCAGCACTAAAACTAATGAATATAATTGGTGATTTTAAAGAGCCAGTCAAGCGATACCTGCGGTGAGCTACGCTAACGCGCAAAAACTGCACAATGTGCAAGGCTGATAAAACCAAAACATTTTTACCCGGATAAACCAGTATATTTGGGGGATTGTCTGCGATCGCGCTATTAGAAACTAAATCTAACAATCCTATTTTAAAGCTTTGAGTTAACTCTGGCTCATGAATTCCAGGGCAAATAATTATATACATCTTTTACACAACTTTTGATTTTTTTACTCGTAAATTTTATATGTCTTTTGATGTATTATCTTGATTTTCCCACCTATCCTATCCCCCTGGATGGGATACTATTTTACTAGTAGGGGAAATATTTAAGGTATTCCCCAACTTCATATCTCTCTGCACGCTGGTTATATTGAGGAACTCATTGTGGTTGCCACGCCGGAAAAAGTACAACACACCCACGAGCATCTATCAGGTAAAGACCGTGTAGCCGTACTGCTTATGGGCTATGGCGAAGTCGAAAGCTACGAGGATTTCGCTAACTATAACGAACAGGCTTTAAATCTACTGACAGCAAAATTTGCACCAGTACCAAACTGGATTTATCCGCCTCTGGCAAAACTTTTGGCGCTATTTGACCGCCACGAGTGGGGACACACACACCACGATTTTATCTCCCCACACAATGCTATCTTTGAACAGCAGAGGGCTGGAATCGAGAAGAATTTACAAGAAAAATGGGGCGATAAGGTTCAAGTTTTCAAGGCTTTCAACTTCTGCGCCCCTTTTCTACCTAATCAAGTTTTAGCAGAAATCAAAAACCAAGGCTTTGAGAAGCTGCTGATTTACCCACTGCTAGTTGTTGATTCTATCTTTACCAGTGGCATTGCGATCGAGCAAGTTAACAATGCTCTGGTTGAGTTGACTGATGGTGGAGAACACTGGGTTAAAGCACAGCGTTATATTCCTTCTTTCTTCAACGAACCAGCTTACATCGATTTGATGGCTCATCTGGTTGAGGAGAAAATTGCTGAGTTAACCACAGCTTATCTACCTTCTCAAATCGGTATTGTGTTAATGAATCACGGCTGTCCTCACAAAGCTAAAGGCTTTACTTCTGGGATTGCCGAAAGTGAAGCAATGTACGATTTAGTTCGGGATAAGTTGATTAATCGTTATCCTTTAATCTCAGTGGGTTGGCTCAACCATGACACACCCCTAATTGATTGGACACAGCCAAATGCAGAGCAAGCGGCAAATAACCTGATTCAACTGGGTGCAAAAGTGGTAATTTTTATGCCAATTGGCTTTGCTACAGAAAACCACGAAACTTTATTGGATGTACACCATATCATCCATGCTTTAGAGAAACAGCATCCTGGTACGAACTACGTGCAAATGGCTTGTGTTAACGATCATCCAGAATTTATGGCAATGGCGGCCCAATGGGCTGATGCTCATATTGCAGAGTTGTTGTCAGAGCAAGCTTTGGCAGTTAATCCTCAACTGGCTGGGGATCACCATCATCACCACCATCATTAAGTTGAGTAACGTGGGCAAAGCTTTGCTCAATAATTACTAATTCGTAATGAGCTGCGCCCCGCTTCGCTCTAAGCAAAGCTATGCCGCAGGCTTTACGTAATTCGTAATTAAGAGGGGTAAAGCAAGCACTGATTACAACTACGAATTATATTGAGACTCCCACGCTTCAAGGCGTGGGATTTTTTATATCTTACTTACAGTTAAATTTCTCTTTAACCCTCAGTATGCAGATAAAATTATTTTTTTTTAATCATTCTTAAGTAAAATTCCCAGCAGACTCAGTATTATTACCCAGGATATTTAGACTTTATCAAGTTATCGTGTACCCAATGATATCGACTTGACTACGTGTTAAGCGATCGCAAGCCAGGAAGCTAAATGAGCATCCACAAGTTCTTAATGATGAACCAGCTACTAATTGGCAGGCTTATCCGCTAACTCAACCTCTTGACTGATCTAAAACAGAAACAATTTTTAGCTGCTTTAGGCGTTAATTATCATACACCAGTTCTGTGTAAAGATGCCCCAAACTCTCTTAAAGCCATGACATGAATCATTAATCATCTGCGAATCCCAAAATACAGGTGTAACCTACATAAAAATAAAGAGAGTGGGAAACGCGCCAGAAGTTCGCTGCATCACAGTGTATCCAAAAGAAGTTGTTGGTGAAGTATTTGCCTAAGTCTACTTTTAGGCAAAAAAGTTGGCGTGCTGTTATCGAACAGCCAGAATTTTTGTGGAATCAATACACTGTTTTTCTCCGAACTTAGCATCATACATAGAAATCAAACCCTGAGTCACAAGGATTTACGGATGCTAATTGAAACCAAAATCGGAACTTCTTTGAATTACTATCTAATCGCTTTTGATGCTAATGGCAAAGAACGCGAAAACAATGGAGAGCTAATTAGCCAAAAGGTATTAGAAATCTTATCCAGCGCCAAAAAATCTGACAAACCAATCACAGATGTCTTTTTGATGAGCCACGGATGGCAAGGTGACATTCCGGCGGCAAAAGACCAATATGACAGATGGATTGCAGCTATGGCTAAAAACCAGGCTGATATTGAAAAAATGCAACAGGTGCGATCAGGATTTAACCCCTTGTTGATTGGTCTACATTGGCCTAGTAAGCCTTGGGGAGATGAAGACCTAAATGCAGTATCGCCAGACAAAACAATTGTGTCTTTTGACACGACAGATGATTCTCAGGAAGAATTAGTTGAACAGTATGCTCAACGGATAGCTGATACTGAAACTAGTAGAGAAGCACTCAGAACAATTTTCGCTGCGGCGGGAGAATATGACTTTGCACCTGACACATTACCATCAGAGGTGCGTGAAGCTTATGAGGTTTTGATTAAGGAAGCATCTTTGAGTAGTGAAGCAGAAGATGCAGATGCGTGGAGCGAAAACGAATCATTAAATTTAGATCCTGAAAGTGTATATGAAGCTACCCTGATAGAAGAAAACGAAGATGTCAGCTTCGGAATTGGGGATAGTCTGAAATCAGCCGGAGATGCATTTTTGAACATTCCGAGATTGTTATCTTTCTGGAAAATGAAAGACCGTGCTCGGAAAATTGGTCAAACTAGCGGCTTAAATTTGTTAAACAGACTTCAACAGGTGACAGATAATACTGTGCGATTTCATTTGATGGGGCACAGTTTTGGATGTATTTTTGTTTCAGCTACCGTAGCAGGTACCAAAAATAACACATTAATCCGTCCAGTTAATTCTCTTGTCTTAATACAAGGCGCTTTATCACTCTGGTCTTTTTGCTCAAATGTCCCTCATAGAAAAAATATTCCTGGCTACTTCCGCTCTATTATTAGCGATCGCAAAGTTATAGGGCCGATTGTTACTACCCAATCCGAGCATGATAAAGCTGTCAAAAATGCTTATCCTATGGCGGGAACACTAGGAATATTTGGAGGGCAAGATATAGACTTTGACCCTGATAGTGAGAAAACATATCCTGGTGTCGGTGGCATTGGTTGTTATGGAATTCAAGGTGATGGTTTGGAAATTATTAATCAGCCAAAAGGTATGCTACCCCTGCAAGAAGCCTACAACTTTGAACCTGGTAAAATTTACAACTTGGAAAGTAGTAAATATATCATTGTTCCTCCTAGTCTCTTAGACCTTTTCATGGGCGCTCACAATGCTATTGACAAAGCTGAAGTAGCTCATGCTCTATGGTCGGCAGCCCTTGCTAGTTAATGAAACAGTGTCTTAAAAGGTAAAAAGTAAAAAGAGAATCTCTGTAATAAAAATTAGGAAATTTTAAGCGATCGCCTTTTTTATCCATCAATAAATTTAGGCGGTTCACAACCATTTCTTTTACTTTTTACTTTTGCTTTGTTCAATGAATTCCAAATACAAGGATTAGGTAAAATGAGCATAGAACAGCTGACACGAGAGCTATATTTCAATGGAATTGACGGTGCATCAGGAGAGTATTTGTTGTCTCCATTGACACCTGAGCAGCTTTCTAAGATTGCTCAGGGCGAAGACTTTGACCCCATAGAAATCAGCGAACTCAAAAAAAAGGATCTGCATGTTAAAGGTCTAGAACCCGACTTTGCCCCAATAGAGGGAGTAGATCCTAAAGACCTTGCACAGACAGGTTGGGGAGTTATCTTCGCTTTTAATGCCGACCCAGCAATCAAAGAAGCACTGAAGGAACTGTTAGAACATCGGCAAAAACAAGCCTCGAAAAATCACGAGAACTATTATAAAGAATACACTGGCCCTAAAGGTTATCGTCCAGGGGAATCAAAAAATCAATTTTTGTCGCGTCATGGAGTTGGACCAGGCCCTGCTGACCCAGATAAAATGCCTTATTATCTGTTAATTGTTGGCGATCCAGAAACCATTCCTTATCGTTTTCAGTACCAACTTGATGTGCAATATGCGGTGGGTCGGATTTACTTTGATACCCCCCAAGAATATGCTCAGTATGCTCGCAGTGTTGTACAGGCTGAAACTACTAATTTAAACCTACCTCGTCGCGCTAGCTTTTTTGGAGTACGTACAAAGGGTGATGCAGCCACTGAACTGAGTGCTGACAACTTGATTCGACCCCTAGCTGATTGGATGCTTGATGAGCATAAAGACAATAGTTGGACAGTACAAACCTTACTTGCAGAAGAAGCCACCAAGGCGCGGTTAGGGAAACTGTTAGGAGGTGAAGAAACACCCGCTTTGCTGTTCACCGCTAGTCATGGTATGGGCTTTCCAAATGGAAATGAGCGGCAACTACGCCATCAGGGCGCTTTACTCTGTCAGGACTGGCCCGGCAAAGATAAGTGGAGTAAACCAATTCCTGAAGAATTTTACTTCTCTGCGGACGATGTTGGTGATGATGCTAAATTACTAGGGCTAATTGCCTTTCATTTTGCTTGTTATGGTGCTGGGACACCTAAATTTGATGAGTTTGCCCATAGAAAAGGCTCCAATGAAAGGCCAGCGATCGCTCCTAATGCCTTTATTGCACCTCTACCCCGCAGGCTTCTAAGCCACCCCAACGGCGGTGCTTTGGCTGTCATCGGTCATGTGGAACGAGCTTGGGGTTGCTCTTTCGTTTGGGAAAAAACTGGTAAGCAATTGGCAGTTTTTCAAAGTACCTTAAAGCGATTGCTAGATGGTCATCCTATAGGGTCAGCTGTTGAGTATTTCAACGAGCGCTATGCTGAACTTTCGTCTGATTTGAGTACAGAATTAGAAGAAATTAAATATGGTGCGCTCAGCGATCCGATGAATTTATCTGGTATGTGGACGGCAAATAATGATGCTCGTAGTTATGCCATTATTGGTGACCCCGCAGTTAAATTAGTTGTAGGTGACAATCACACAAGCAATGATCGCTCTGTTATCTCATCAGTGAATTTACCCGCCGCCCCTGCAACATCCCAAGCATCTGATACATCAGCAATTGGGCAAGCCCAGGCAAACTTAACCCAAGCCCTAGAAAAGTTTATCAACACAGTTGAGCAAGCTTCTGTTGATCGCACGGAAAAACTTCAGGCAGCACTCTCAGCCGTAGTGAATCTAGTTGATACCTTGAAAAAATTGAAATAATTGGGCATGGGGTATTGGGCACTTGTACTGAGCGTATCGCTAAAGGGAAAGCTCCGCTAACGTGTAGCGTCTCCAAGAGTTGCCGAAGTATTGGTCATTGGTCAATAATTAATAGTTATTCTTCTCCTGCTTCCCCTGCTCCCCGCACTCCCCCCAGGGCAAACGCATCTAAAGTATAAGAATCCTTTAATAGCAAGGGTTTTGGCGTTTTTAAATTTAGCCTATTTTTTCGTCAATATCCTTGTTCAGCAAGGGTTTCAGAAATACCGTGCGTTCGCCCTGGCACTCCCCCCACTTTCTACTCTCCATTCCTCAATCAAAACCAATGAACACCTTTGAGATTACCATCCAACGCAAATCAGGAGACAACTGGCCAATTGTAGTAGAACACAGTCAACCAGGTGTCCTCCTACCGTTGCGATCGGAAGGTAATCTCTGCCTAACTGCTGAAGATTTCCAGCATTTAACCAGTCTTCTGGGACAAGTACAGGATTACGGGACATTATTAGGCAAAGCACTGTTACGAGACGAAGTGCGGGATGGATTTATTAGGGCACTGAGTCAGAATAAAGAAACACTGCGGGTATTGCTATTTATTGAAGCCCCAGACAAAGAACTCAGAACCTTACGCTGGGAAAGGTTATGCGCTCCCATTGATGGCGACTGGCAGATGTTAGCCCTCAACCAACGAGTGCCTTTTTGCTTCTACATTCCTGCCATTACTGATCGACTCTTTCCTGCCATTGGGCGGCGAGACTTGCGGGCGTTGGTCTTGGTGGCAAGTCCTTGGGATTCCCAAAAGTATAAATTGGATACTTTTGATGTTGAAGCTACGGTCAAAAGTGTCCGGTTAGCCTTGGGAGATATCCCTACTGATGTGTTAGCAACAGTTGATAATGCCATTGGTTTACCGACTCTAGACGAACTTTGCGCTCAACTAACTGACCGGACAAAGCAGTATACAATGTTGCACTTTGTCAGCCACGGTAGGGTGCTTGATGATGGCGAAACTCTCCTCTACTGGTCAAAAGCTGATAATACAGTCGAGGTGGTGACAGCAACAAGATTACTGGAAAGAGTGCGTACGTTACGGGGAGCTAGAGGACTACCCCATTTTACTTTTCTCTGTACTTGTGAGAGCGCTAGCCCAGATGCAGAAGCCGGATTAGGAGGATTAGGACAGCGCTTAGTGCGGGATTTGGGTATGCCTGCGGTGGTGGCGATGACTGAGAAGGTTACTATCAAGACGGCTCAGATATTAGCAGAGAAATTTTACTTCCAACTTAGAGAGTCGGGGGAGGTGGACTCAGCATTACATGAAGCTACAGCCTTTCTAGCAGAACGTGGTGACGTTACTGTACCGGCGCTGTTTAGCCGTTTAGGGGGACGACCTTTATTTAGCGATCAGCTTGACAGAGAATTAACCAACGCCGAAATTCAATATGGTCTAGAGCGCCTTGTACAGTTGCTACCAGAGCGATCGCCTATCCTAAAAAAAAGGTTTACAGAACTAGCACAGCAGTTAGAAAACACACTAGGGGCGGATGTTACAGCTTTGAGCAAACCAGCCCTCCAAGAGCGATCGGAGGTTTTAGAAGAGATTAACAACTTCTGTGAGGAAATACTTGACCTCAACTTTCATGCTTTGGCATTGGGTCAGCAACCACCCATCTATGATTCTCGTTGTCCCTTCCGGGGTTTGTATCCTTTCCGCGTAGAAGACCGCGAGTTTTTCTTTGGGCGAGAACAACTGATTGTCCAACTGCAACAAAAGCTGAATGAACATAACTTTTTAGCTGTGTTAGGCGCTTCTGGCAGTGGTAAGTCATCGGTAGTGTTAGCCGGATTGATCCCGATGCTAGAACAGTTGCAACCTGGTGTAGTTACAGCATACATGACACCAAGCAGTAACCCTATTGAACAACTACAAACTACTCTCTCTCCGGTGCAAGGCCAATCTTCAATATTAGTAATCGACCAATTTGAAGAACTGTTTACCCTCTGTACTGATGAAACTGTAAGGGTGACTTTCATCGAAAAATTGCTCAGTCTGATTCCATATCAAAAAGTCGTGATTACCATGCGGGCAGACTTTTGGGGCGAGTGTGCTACCTACCGCAACCTGAAAGATTTGATGGAAGCAAGGCAAAAACTAATTGGCCCAATGGATGCGGCAGAATTACGGAAGGCAATGGAAATGCAAGCTGCCCAAGTGGGTTTGCGCTTTGAACCAGGATTAAGCAACTCGATTCTTGATGATGTTCAAGGTGAGCCAGGAGCCATGCCACTGTTGCAACATGCATTGTTAGAGATGTGGAAGCGGCGACATGGTAGATGGTTGCGCTGTGTGGAGTATGAAGCGATTGGTGGTGTAAATATGGCGATCGCTCAAACTGCCGATGATGTCTACAATAGTTTGTCACCCTCAGAACAAGACCAAGTTAAGAATATCTTCATCCGCTTAACCCGCTTGGATGAAAGCGCTCTCCAGGGAGAGAAACGTCGGGATACAAGACGGCGAGTTTGGTTAGACGAACTAGTACCTACGGGTGGCGATTTAGCAAATACTAAGCAGTTGGTGCGGCGGTTGGCTGGCGAAGGAGCGCGATTGGTAGTTACGAGTGTAGACGGATCTACAAATCGTGAAGAGGTGGAAGTAGCTCATGAAGCCTTAATCCGCTATTGGCCCCGATTGCTTAAGTGGTTAGATGATAACCAGATTAACTTACAACTACGCGAAACTATTCGTCAAGCAGCTTTGGAGTGGGAAAAGCAGCACAAAGACGAGAACTATTTGGCACATCGCGGTGGAAGGTTAGAAGATGCTCAGGTATTAGCGAAACAAACCAGCTTTCTGAACCACTTAGAGGCTGGATATGTAGATGCTTGTGTAGAATTTCGCGATCGCCAACATAGGGATGAAAAAGCGCGTAGAAGGAGAATATTGAGACTCAGGTTCGCTATCTTCGCAGTCATCTTACTGTTCGGCACATCTGCGGCAACGGTAATAGGAACAATACTACTGACTTTGAGACAGAAGCCCAATATTGTATTTGCGTCTCCTGGGCAAAAGATTCAAGGAACTACAGAATATAAATACTTTTTCGTTATAGAAAAACAACCTGATCTACAAGGTGCAAAACACCAAATTGTAGTAGGTATTCAAGACAAAGATCAAACAGCTTGTATAATGAACGAAGTAATCGAAACTGGAGATAAACAGGGAAACAAAAGTTTCACCCTAACTGCACCCAAAAAAGCAGGAGTTTATTATATTCAGTCTAGATTTGAGATGGAAGATGACTGCGATAACGCTCAAAAGAAGTGGTTAACTGAAAAACCAGAACAGAAAACGGTAAAAACAACTAATTCTGTAGGAGTTATTGTAGTTGGCAACCTACTTGACTTTATTATTTATCATCAATTGTGGGATGCCTACAGTAAAAATATACCTAATATTGCTACTATTAATAGTTTTGATAATAACGTCTATTTTATTTTGAAAAATTTTAAATTAATCAACTCTTCCACATTTAATTCGGGTGGTATACAAGAGAGTCATTTGGATAAATGCGATCGCATTGCTACTAATAAATAATTTGCTAGGTTCAACCAATAAAATTGTCTATTGTAATTTTTTATAGTGGTTATTTACCTCATAGATATTGCAATTATCAAAACGATTTTACCTTTAAATTTATAGCCACTATGAATAAAAATAATAGTTGCAACTACAAATATCAATTTGGTATTTTAAAATATTATTATAAAATACCAAATTTTTGTCAGTAAAGGAAGCTATTTTTAATATAAACACTAATTTTAAATATTTAATTTTTTATCATTTGATTAAACAACTTTTTAATATTTATTTTTTCCTAATTTTTAATATGTTGTGCTATGGTTAATTGGATTATTGAAAAGGTGAGCATAACCTTTATTAGCAATTAGTAAAACTGCCTTTTTTAGCCAATTTGTGTTGACATAGCAGTTAAATAGTTACCAAAAAACAGGAGTCAATATGTCCATAGCTTCTCATCTCATATCTTCTTCTTCAGGACTAACAAAATCAGATATACAAAGTCTTTTAGTGCTTTTATATAAATTAGTAAAATTTAGTAAAGCATCGTTGCAATATATGCAATATGAATATAATTATAATTATATTCCGCCTCTAGCTATAACAGGCGCTCTACCATTGCCAGTCATTAAAGTACAACTCCCAGTTCAAGAGTTACCTAATTTAAAATGGGTACTTTCAGTAACTCAAAAACTAACACTGATTTTGGTAAATGATACTGTCAGTAGCTTTTCAAATTTATTTGATCGCAGCGTGTCTTACGGACTGGATGATGATGACCAAAGCGATAACTTGTCCCTCAACACTAAAGTCCAAGCTTTAGCAGATATCGAGCAAAAAATTCAAGATGCTGAAAGTAATCAAGAGTTAGAAAAAATTGCTTTTGATTTGGCATCAATTACTCAAGAGATTACCGAAAATTTTGTTGCTGTCAATCCCTCTAATGAGGTATCGTTTGAAATTGAAGAAACCTCTGAGTTTGATAGACATATTATAGCTATTGATGAGGAATTTGAATTACATTATTTTCAGGAAAATGTAGGAAATGTAGATTTTTCTGCGTCATCTAACGTAGAAGATTCAATCACAGATTTGTTAAGTTCTGCTTTTAAGAAAATCATTACTTCTGATGCAAAATTGCTGGAATTAGAAAACACTCAACCCTCGTCTATAGAAGTAGAGTTTTCTATAGGAGAATCTGCAAATAGACTAAATTTTGAAGATTATAATAAATTATTTAGAAAAATCCCTCTTCCAGAAATTAGCTCTAGGTTTCAAGAGGATTTGGTTTTTGCCTATATGCAGGTTGCTGGCCCAAATCCACTGATGCTTCAAAAGGTATCAGAACAAGAAGAAACTTTACAAATTACTAACGAACAATACCAGCAAATAGTTGGTACGTCGGACTCTCTTGAAGCTGCAAAGAGAGAAGGTCGGCTGTATAAAGCTGATTATTCCAAGTTAAAAAACATGGAAAATGGAACTTTTCCTAAACAACAGAAGTATATCTATTCGCCTTTAGCATTATTTGCAGTACCACCATCTGATGGCTCATCTCGGTCTTTAGTACCAGTGGCTATTCAGTGTCAGCCGGAAGATCCAGTATTCACACCTCTAAATGGTGATAACTGGGCGATCGCTAAAAGCATTGTGCAAATGGCGGATAGCAACTACCATGAGCTAATTAGTCATCTTGGTCGCACTCACTTATTTATCGAACCTTTTGTAATTGCTACTAAGCGGCGATTACCAGCAAACCACCATTTAAGAATTTTGCTCGACCCTCATTTTGAGGGAACTATATTAATCAATTACGGCGCTCATAAAATCTTGATTGCCAATGGTCGTGAAGTAGATGCAGTTTTAGCTAGTACCATTGAAAGCGATCGCCAGCTAACTGTTGAGGGCGCTCAAGATTATTTGCATCATTTCAACAATGCCATGTTTCCCAACATTTTAGCAAGTCGCGGTGTTGATAATACTTTTGAACTACCTGAATATCCTTATCGAGATGACGGACTACTGATTTGGAATGCTATTCATAAATGGGTGCGTGCCTATTTGAGCAGTTACTATACCAGTGAGTCACAGCTACTAGCAGACCAAGCTTTACAAAATTGGGCAAAGGAATTAATTTCCGAACAAGGAGGTCGCCTCCAGAATTTTGGTGAAGATGCTTCAGGCACAATTAAGACACTAGATTATTTAATTGACGCTGTTTCCACAATCATTTTTACTGCTAGCGCCCAACATGCTGCGGTTAATTTTCCGCAAAGCGAACTCATGACCTATGCACCTGCTTTTCCTCTAGCCAGTTACTCCCCAGCACCCACAAATCCTGACGAACCAGGCGATTTGATGAGTATGTTACCTCCTATAGACCAAGCCAAAACCCAACTTAAGCTAACTTATTTGCTTGGCTCGGTCTACTATACCCAGTTGGGGCACTACTCCAACTCATACTTTAAATCCAAGCCACAACTGAGTTCGGCTCTGCTTACTTTTCAAAATGAACTAAAAGGAATTGAGCAAGAAATTCATCAGAAGAATCGTACAAGGATAATGCCTTACAAGTTCTTGCTACCTTCCCAAATTCCACAAAGTATCAATATCTAGTAGTATGTCAAGCTCGTTTTAAGGGTTTGTAGTAAGCACTTTAGTGATTAGAAAATAAAAATAAGGACTAAAGTCCTTACTACGAACTTGCCGACTCTAGAACTAATCAACTAAACTCTGAGCAAATCTTTAAGAGAGTTTTTTATCTAGCAGCTTGCCTTCAGGACTGAACCCACTCCAAGCTTGTCAGATCGCAATTTGTTCGGGAATTGCCTAACCATGCACCCATCGGACAATTAACCGTAGGTGATTTAAAGCATTACTACTAGGACTTACGCAAAAGTAAACGCGCTCAGAAGCAATTCATGAATTGCTCCTACATGAAAATAAGGGTTTCGGCTATTGTTTACGTAAGTCCTGACTACCATTAAATTTTAGTAGAGTAGCAAAGCTTTAACTAATCAACACCCCGCAGCTTGCGAGTATTATCAACTAAACTCTGAGCAAATTGATCGAATCTTTGCGAAAGTTTTTCATCTACTAGCTTGCCTTCTGGACTGAAAGCACCCCAAGCTTGTCCGATCGCAATTTGCTCTGGAATCACCCAACCATGCACCCATCGGACAATTAGCCGTAGGTCATTTAAAGCATTACTATTAGACTGACCACCCAAGACACTAATTAATCCTGTCACCTTATCAGACAGTTGGTCAAAGCTCATCAAATCTAGGGCATTTTTCAGGACACCACTAACGCTACCGTGATACTCAGGTGTCGCTAAAATTAACCCATCGGCGCGGCTGACGGTATCTTGCAAGCGCTGAACATCTGGATACTCTGGATACTCCTTTGCAGCAGTACAAAACGGTAGCTGTAACTGTCGTAAATCGAGAATTTCTACCTCTGCACCCACAGCTTCAACCCTTTGCACTGCTATTTGTAAAGCAAGCTGGGTATAGGAGTTGGGTCTTAAACTACCACCAATACCAACAATTCTCACCATAATTAACCCACAAACTATTAACTAGCTACTATTACCAGACTTCTTAAAAAAGCGGAATCGTTATGACTATGTTTATCTTAGCGATTTGTGCTGGGATGTGTCAAATTGATATCTATTGAGTACTGGGGGCTGGGGACACAACCACAAGCGGTAGTTGAGCGCAGTCGAAACTCAGTGCATCGCTGGGGGCTGGAAACTGGGAAAGAATTATTGTAATCCTAATGTCTAATACCCAATCCCTAATACCCAATCTCCAATCCCAAATCCCCAATACTTAGTCTGGAAGTTAGACTAGATAAGAAAAGTGTAATTTCCAGTTATTACAATTTTTGGTAGAAGAATAGGCATAAAACCATAGCTCAACTTGTGCCAGCAGATAAAGGGTAATTATTATGACAAATTTGGGAAAAAAACCATTGATAAAAAGACAGTCGTCAAAGCGTGGTGCTTGGGTTAGTGCGTTGGTGCAGCCTGCACTTCTCTACGAGACGCTGCGCGAACGGCTGCGCTCAGTGACTACCTTAGGCATCGCAGCTAGTTTGATTATGTTACCAGGAATTTTTGGGAGTACTCCCGTCTTGGCACAAAAGGCAGATAGCACCTCTTTAAATTATGGCGATTTAATCAAGAAAGCGAAGGCGGGAGAAATCCAAAAAGTAGAGCTTGACGAAACTGAACAGCTAGCAAAGGTTTATCTCAAAGGGCAAAAGGCTGATACACCACCGCAACAGGTGAGACTTCTGGCACAAAACACAGAGTTAATTAACATCCTCAAAGATAAAAATGTTGATTTTGGCGAAGTTTCCTCAGCTAATAGTCGAGCTGCTGTTGGACTATTGATCAATCTCATGTGGATTTTACCACTGGCAGCTTTAATGCTATTGTTCCTGCGTCGCTCTACTAATGCTTCTAGCCAAGCAATGAATTTTGGTAAATCCAAAGCTCGCTTCCAAATGGAAGCAAAAACTGGAGTAAAATTTGAAGATGTAGCCGGGGTTGAAGAAGCTAAAGAAGACCTCGAAGAAGTTGTTACTTTCCTGAAACAACCGGAAAGGTTTACTGCTGTAGGCGCACGTATTCCCAAAGGAGTGTTGTTAATTGGCCCTCCAGGTACTGGTAAAACTTTACTAGCTAAAGCGATCGCAGGTGAAGCAGGTGTACCATTCTTCAGTATTTCTGGTTCAGAATTTGTGGAAATGTTTGTTGGTGTAGGTGCATCTCGCGTGCGTGACCTCTTCAAGAAAGCCAAAGAGAATGCCCCTTGTCTAATATTTATCGATGAAATTGACGCAGTAGGTAGACAACGAGGTGCTGGTATCGGTGGTGGTAACGACGAGCGCGAACAAACCCTCAATCAACTGCTCACAGAAATGGATGGTTTTGAAGGTAACACAGGCATTATTATTATTGCTGCCACTAACCGCCCAGATGTTTTAGATGCAGCGTTGCTCAGACCAGGACGCTTTGACAGACAAGTGATGGTGGATGCACCGGATCTCAAAGGGCGACTGGAAATTTTGAAAGTCCACGCGCGCAATAAGAAAATTGATTCTAGCGTATCATTAGAAGCGATCGCTCGTCGCACTCCTGGTTTTACTGGCGCAGACTTAGCCAACTTACTCAACGAAGCTGCCATTCTCACGGCTAGGAGACGCAAAGAAGCTGTCACCCTTTTAGAAATTGATGCTGCTGTGGATAGAGTCGTTGCAGGTATGGAAGGTACCGCCTTAGTAGACAGCAAGAGCAAGCGATTGATTGCCTATCATGAAGTTGGACATGCTTTAGTTGGCACATTTCTCAAAGACCATGACCCTGTGCAAAAAGTTACACTCATCCCACGGGGACAAGCACTGGGATTAACTTGGTTTACTCCCAACGAAGAACAGGGGTTAATTTCCCGTTCCCAACTCAAAGCCAGAATTACTGCTACTTTGGGTGGTCGCGCCGCCGAGGAAATTGTTTTTGGGAAGCCAGAAGTGACTACAGGTGCAGGTAATGATCTGCAACAAGTTACAGGAATGGCGCGGCAGATGGTGACACGCTTCGGGATGTCAGAATTAGGCCCATTGTCACTAGAAAATCAGAGTGGAGAGGTATTTTTGGGACGTGACTGGATGAATAAATCAGAATATTCTGAGGAAATTGCCGCCAAAATTGACTCACAGGTGCGCGAAATTGTCAACAATTCCTATATTAGAGCAATAGAACTGTTGCAACTCAACCGCATAGTTTTGGAGCGTTTAGTAGATTTGTTAGTAGAACAGGAAACAATTGAAGGTGATGCATTCCGCAAAATTGTTGCTGACAATACCCAGGTAGCCGATGCACAAGTGGCTGTACCTCATTAGGGAATAGTTGACACTCCCTAGTACATTGTGGCGGAAGTTTGCATATCTTTAATAAGAGGATTTGCGCTGTGCTGTACTAGTGAAAATCTAAATATTCAGATTCCCGACTTTTTAAAAAAGCCGGGAATTTTCTTGAACAAAAGTCACAAAGCTACCTCAGCCTTCCCCAAAACTAGCACACATAAAGTCTCGCCACTGTAAAGTTTATACCAATTCTGTATAAAGATGCGCCAAATTATATAAGGAACGAACCGCAAAGGGCGCAAAGGACACAAAGGAAGAAAGAAAATTTGGCGCAGCCTCACAAAGAAATAGTATTAGGCTATCGCTATATATAGAGCTAAGTACTACAAGGGTAAATGGACATCATGAAACAGCTACTCCGAGTCTATTTACAGAATAAACTTGTTGAGTTCCTGCACTAATAAATGCACCGTTGTTGATGGATTATCTTTGGCTAGAGTGTGAGGAACATATTGTTTAAGAAGATTTTCAGCATTTTTAATAGCAATAGCTTGCTTATCAAATAGCTCATCATAAATCGTTTCGCTATTTTTCTGATATGTCCGACCAGATAAAGAAGTTAACTTCTTCAAATAATCACTTCGAGGAATACCAGTATTGAGAAATTCAAAATGCAGAACATACCATAATTCAAATGCTTCATTAGAATAAGCTACTTGAAACCCTTGAGCTTCAGCATTTTTAATAGCGTTATTAAAATCTTCTATAGTCCAAGAATTACGATCAAAAACACACCAAACCTGATCGTACTCTTCTTGCTTATTCAGTTCCTTGGCGCTTTGAACTAGTTTGCTGGGATTCTCTCCTAAACCCTGCACGTCTATTTTAACGACATTTTTAGGAACACGAAAACTCATAAAGTAATTAGGTTCGGTTTTGGCTCCTTCACATACGATTAAGAATCTCTGCTTAACTTCCCTAGTATTAACTTTTCTCGGTGAATATCCACGAGAGTTTGCTTTTGTTCTAGCCATGAGAGTCGATTAGATGATTCAAATTTCCAATATATGGAATTGCGCCATATCTACCTTGAATATAATCACTCTCAAATGAGGTATCGTTACTTACATTGTATTCTGCTAAAGAGTATAAGTAGAACAGGGCGAAAAAACCAAACTGTGTAAAGATAATTAAATACGTATAATCCATCTACCACGGTAACAGTGAAATGGGCAGCCGTTT
>NZ_JBALFV010000051.1:0-113834 GCF_036916735.1 Nostoc sp. | reverse complement strand
ATCAGTCGCTAAAAAATTTTGTGTATGCTAACTTCTGGTTACCCTAATTTTCTCTCATCACAATGAATTAGCCCTGCTTTTTAAGGGGGTCGCCGTAGGCGGGGGGATCTTATCCGAACCGTATTGCCCAACACTGAAGCTATTTCTAGGCTTTTGTTGACACGTATGGGCATCGCCATGCCTCTACAATAAATCTATATGTATCAGGTTTTCGTGAATTGGTATGATTTCTAAGTTGCATAAAAAAAGGAGGCAGTTACTAACTGCCTCTTGATAAATTAAAGCTTGGATGGACTGAGAAATGCTTTGATCGCAGGCTAGAAACTCAGCTAGCTACTCAAGAACATAATCAAGACCATTCTCAGGATAATCGATCCACTGCCAAGGATGAATGACCAAAAGCGATGGTAACTGTTAACAATTGTGCCATTTTCACTTTGGAGTTGAATCAAATCCAGCCAAGGTGCAACACCCCGACGGAAGCAACCCATCATCCCAACTTGTTCGCCAATCAAGCTTTTGACTTGCTTCATGCCAAACAAAAAATTGCCATGTGGCCAAAACATGAGGCGTAATGCAGATAAAGCATTCCGCTATGATCCTAAATTTTTAAATCGGAACCAAATTTAGATCCAGCGATCGTCATCACAATTTCGGAAAAATTCAAATATTGGTGGTATAAATTATTTCCTTAAGGAAAAGACTAGAGAAACATGAATTACCATGTCTCTCTAGTCCCCGGTACGCATAAATCATTTTTAAGACTTTCAACTAAGCTCTGTAACAATACTTATATTAATATTTTTAGTGCGGTAAGTTGATTACTTTTAATTTGTCTGGGTTCAATAACCATAGAATAGATGTTTTGAACCAAGTTTTGCTTCACCCGATCAGACTAATTATTGATTACCCAGATGGTTCACCCGATTGGGGGAAGACGATAAGCAATGATGAATTCACATTGATAAAATGAGGAAAAGGTAAAGATTTGTAGTATGACTATTGTTAACATTGCTTCTCCCCTAATTACGATCGCAGGGCAAACCCGCCAAGCTGCAAGTAAGCTAGCGATTCTCTCTACAGAAGCAAAAAATCAAGCACTTGTTGCGATCGCTCAAGCTTTAGAATCAGCTAGAGATGAAATTTTACAAGCAAATGTTGCTGATTGTGAAGCTGCTAGTTCTGAAGGAATTCCCAAACCGCTTTATAAACGCTTGCAGTTGGATGAACATAAATTAAGAGATGCGATCGCTGGGGTACAAGATGTTGGTAAGCTAGCTGATCCTATCGGTAAAGTACAGATTCACCGCGAACTTGACACTGGCTTAATTCTCAAGCGAATTACTTGTCCTTTAGGTGTTTTAGGAATTATTTTTGAAGCACGTCCAGAGGCGGCGATTCAAATTGTTTCCTTAGCAATTAAATCGGGTAATGGTGTGATTCTTAAATGTGGAAAGGAAGCGGTGCGTTCTTGTGAAGCAATAGTTAAGGCAATTAAGCAGGGATTATCTCAAACTGCTGTTAACCCTGATGCGGTACAGTTACTCACAACTAGAGAAGAAACTCTAGAACTTTTGAAATTAGATAAATATGTAGATTTAATTATTCCTAGAGGTTCTAATTCCTTTGTGCGCTTTGTGCAAGAAAATACGCGGATTCCGGTATTAGGTCACGCCGATGGTATTTGTCATCTTTATATAGATAAAGCCGCCGATATTTCTAAAGCAGTTCCGATTACAGTAGATGCTAAGGCACAATATCCTGCTGTTTGTAATGCAATTGAAACTTTGCTAGTTCACCAATCAATTGCTAGAGAATTTTTACCAAAAGTCGCTGAGGCTTTGCAAGAACGCCATGTGGAATTAAGAGGTGATAAACGCACATTGGAAATTTTGCCTAATATCGTAGCTGCAAGAGAAATAGATTGGGAAACAGAATATAGTGATTTTATTTTGTCAATAAAGATTGTAGATTCTATAGAAGATGCGATCGCGCATATTAACAAATATGGTTCTCGTCATACTGACGCGATTATTACTGAAGATTCAGCATCTGTAGAAACTTTCTTTGGACTGGTAAATTCAGCTAATATATTTCACAATTGTTCTACCAGATTTGCTGATGGTTTCCGCTATGGTTTCGGTGCAGAAGTAGGAATTAGTACACAACAAATGCCTCCCCGTGGCCCCGTTGGGTTAGAAGGATTGGTGACATATAAATATCAAATGACTGGCGATGGTCATATTGTAGCTACTTACACTGGGGCGAATGCTAAGGCTTTTACTCATCAGGATTTAGTGTAAAGTATTCTCACATATAGGACTCATATCTGATTTCTGAACAATATTTAAAATGAAACCCTGATAAAACGGGCTTTTCAGTCTCAATATGTTTTAAAAAATCAAATCGGAGTTCTATAGTCAGTCCAATTATAAAAAAGTAGATTTCCCATGACTAGCAAAATATCCAAGGTCGGTATTATTGGTGCGGGTAATGTGGGTGCAGATGTAGCAAATGCTTTAGTGCTACTCGGTAAATGTGTAACAGTCGTCCTTTTTGACCGAACTTTATCAAAAGCTGAGGGGCAAGCATGGGATATTGAAGACACCATTCCCCTGCTTAAAGACATGGAGATTATACCATCAAATCAGTATGAAGATTTAGCGGATTCTGATATGATTATCGTGACTGTTGGGGTGCAGCAGAAACCTGGACAGACCCGATTAGATACGTTGAGCGACAATGCACAGATCATGCGTTCGACGATGAAAGAATTGGATCGAGTTGCACCGAATTCAATCGTACTTATCGTTAGCAATCCAGTGGATGTACTAACACGGATTGCGATCGCCAGTTCCACTAGAGCCGAAAACCTAATTTTCGGTTCAGGAACCGTTCTTGATACTGCTAGACTGAGATATCAACTTGGTAAGCGACTGAACGTTAGTAAACAAGACGTTCGTGTTTATGTGATTGGAGAGCATGGAGACAGTGAATTTGTCGTTTGGTCTAGTGCATTTATTGGCGCAATTCCGTTAACTGAATTTCCCATACCACAAGGAGCAACGCTAGAACAAATTCAGCAAGAGTACGCAGAGTTAACCCGTAAGCGAGGCTATAACATTTCTGAACGTAAAGGAAATACTAGCTATGGCATATCAATAGTAGTTTCTCAATTAGTTGATACCATTTTGCGAGATGAAAAGCAGATATTTCCAGTATCGGTGAGAGCAGATTCTAACTATGGAATTGGTAGTGAAGTTGTTCTTGGACTTCCATGTATCATTAGCTCCCAAGGTATTGAGCGCCAACTGGTGTTACCAAGAAATGCTCATGAACAACGTTTATTAGAAGAGTCAGCCACCAGATTGGATGAAGCCTACAACTCGGAAGCATAATTAAAATCAACTCACATATAGAACTCATATTTGATTGCGTGAAAAAACTTAGTACACCTTTATTCCTTTAAACTAATGCTTTGAGTAACGCCTGAAGTTTAAGCTGCACCTCTGCAAATTCTTTGTCAGGATCAGAACCAGCCACTATACCAGCACCAGCATACAATCTGGCGCGATCGCCATCAATTAATGCTGAACGAATTCCCACAATAAACTCGCAGTTCCCCTGAGAATCTATCCAACCCAGTGGCGCAGCATACAAACCTCTTTCAAAGTTTTCATAACGCCGAATTTCCGCACAGGCTACATCTCGTGCTGCACCAGCAACGGCTGGTGTCGGATGCAATTGAGCGACAATTTTTAATGGATGTATGTTAGCTGGAACTATCGCACTGATTGGTGTCCATAAATGCTGGATATTCGATAATTGTCGTAGCCGTGGTGCTAATATTTGGGGTAATAAACCTAGCTGGGATAGGCGTTGTGTGATGAAATCAAGCACCAGTGAATGTTCGTGCTTTTCTTTTTCACTATTAAGCAAGCGATTGGCATTAGCTGCATCTTCAGCAGGGGTTTTACCTCGTGGTGCAGAACCAGCTAAAGCATCAGTGATTAACTGTTGATTATTAATACTAATTAATCTTTCTGGACTTGCACCAATAAAGTTTTGTCCTTTGCCATTACTTATAGAAAAAATATAACAATTAGGATGTATTTGCCTAAGATTATTTAAGGATTTAACTAAGTCAAAGTGGTTGCTTGATTTTACATCTAATATATCTGCGAGGACAATCTTGCTTAAATGACTAGACCTAATTTTTTCCAAAACAGAGACTACTGAACGTTTAAACCCAGTAGCATTAGTGATAGATTTATTGTAGAAATTTGCTGGAAAACAATCAATATTGGTAGAGTAATATTCTAAAGATTGGATAAATTCAATTTTATTTTGCACATTTTCCAATAACCTTTGAATATTTACACTTTCACTGATAATTACATTTGTTACTAATATGCAACGCTGATTTTTTACAGCTACTTGCCAACGGGGAAGAAAGATGGTAGCAGATGGAAACGGATAATCTACTTGAGCATTTTTTTCAAAAAAGCTGAAATAACAAAAAAAGTGAGGCCCAGAAAAACCTTGGTTAGCGTTACTAAAATTAATTATATTTTTTAGACAAGATTTGATAAAATGTTCAGCTTGAGTAAAACGATCTACACCATCAATTTGTAACTTTGCCACGGCATCAATTGCTGCGATCGCTTCTCCTTTACCTTTGTCCTCAAAGTAAAAATTTATTTCATTTGCTTGTGTAAGTTTATCTAATACAAGTAAAGGGTCAACTAAATCGATCTCCTGAGAGATACTGACAATTTGCCTACAATTACTTTTGACGCACTTTTCTTGCACTGTTACCAAAAATTGATATAAATCTTTGTGTACAAAGAGGTTGTTACGACATGGTGAAACTGTCATGGATCTAGAGTAAATTTTTTTTAAGTTAACTTCCTAAAGTGTAATTAATCGTGGTCGTATTTCTACAGGTAACATATTAAGTTATTATTTCACCAGCGTAGGATTTGCGTTGTTTATGGTGTTCCTAGACCCTGACAAGCCAGTTTCAGCCCAAGTCTGGAACGTGAGAGTAGAGTGTTAACAACACAAGGTTAACAAGCCACAGTCAAAGTAGTAGTTGTTTTTAGCTTATGAATATCTAGTACAGCACGGCATAAATAAAGCTACCATTTCAACAGTTAAAAAGCCCAAATCATAAGTTTTTTGACTTTTCACTTTTGACACTTCGACTCCTTTCGACTGCGCCCTTCTGCTACGCTCAGGACAGGCTCAAGGCAAGTCGCTCAATCTTAACTTTTGACTTTTGCGTAGCGGTATGTATCTTTAAATATAAAATCTCAAGTGTAAGTAATTTTCCGGCAATTTAATTAATCACGACTGATGACAACCAAACAGATTTTATATCCCAACACTAAGTTATGGATGGCAGCGATTAAACCGCCAATGTACAGCGTTGCCATTATGCCCATTTGGGTAGGAACAGCAGTAGCATTTGCCGAAACTAAAAATTTTAATGGTGCAGTATTTTCTACTTTTGTAGCTGCGGCAATCTTAATTCTTGCCTGGGAAAATATCAGTAATGATGTCTTTGATTCCGAAACAGGTATCGATCAAAATAAGCATCATTCTCTGGTTAACTTAACAAATAATAAGCCATTAATATTTTGGATAGGAAATTTGTGTTTAAGTTTGGGGTTGCTGGGCATACTAGCGATCGCTCTTTGGCAACAAGACCTAACTGTTATCGGCATTATTTTACTATGCTGTGGTTTAGGCTATATGTACCAAGGGCCTCCCTTTCGCTTAGGATATCAGGGTTTAGGCGAGATTCTTTGCTTTTTTGCCTTTGGCCCCTTAGCAGTGGAGGCAGCATACTACAGCCAAACCCAAACTTGGTCAATGACAAGTTTAGCAGTCTCAGTCATTGTCGGGATTGCCACAACTTTAATTTTGTTTTGCTCACACTTTCACCAAGTTAAGGATGACATAGCCGCAGGCAAGCGATCGCCCATCGTCCGTCTGGGAACTCAAAAAGGGGCCCAACTCCTAGTTTGGTTTACTGGTAGCATTTATCCCCTCACCTTGCTGTTTGTGCTATTGGGAATTTCTCCACCGTGGACGTTATTGAGTTGGGTAAGTTTACCGTTTGCAGTCAAATTATGTCGCCACGTCCAAAAAAATCACAACCAGCCAGACAAAGTTAGTAACTGTAAATTCATCGCCGTAGCCGTGCATTTCTGGGCTTGCTTGCTGCTTGGACTGGGATTCATGCTTTAGTTGAACATTGAGCATTGGAGCAGAAGGAGAATAACTAATGATTCTTGAGAAAAGATAAAAGATTAATGACAAATGACAATTATGATAAAGCTTGATTCTCGCGTCGTGACATACAAATTTGAATTTCGTCCTTATCGGCGAAGATTTGTGCGTAGACACGGAGTGGCTTGTCGTCAGACATCGCTGACTACCAATCATGGTAATTGGGATATTCGTGAAGGTATTATCCTCAGTCTTACTGATGAGTCAGGTAGAGTCGGCTGTGGAGAAATTGCCCCCATTAGCTGGTTTGGTTCCGAAACCCTAGAACAAGCCTTAGATTTTTGTCGCCAACTCCCAGGAGAAATCACAGACGAGATAATTTTCTCCATCCCAGATGAATTACCTGCTTGTCAATTTGGCTTTGAGTCAGCCTGGGAGATGAGGAGTGGGAGAGATCAGGGAGATGAGGGAGATAATTTTATAACTTCTAACTCCTGTACAGACGCGATTAATCTTTGTACAGACGCGATTAATCGCGTCTCTACTCCTAATTCACTTTTCTACAGTGCTTTATTACCAGCCGGAGAAGCAGCTTTAAATCAATGGGAAACGTTGTGGCAGCAGGGATATCACACGTTTAAGTGGAAAATTGGTGTGCATGTGATCGCTGATGAACTAGAAATTTTTGAGTCACTGATACACACCTTGCCAGACTTTACCAAACTGCGATTAGATGCCAATGGTGGACTCAGCTTTGAAGAAGCTAACTTATGGCTGCGGACTTGTGACAATTTTAAGGCAAATAGAGAACTACCCATAGAAATTGAATTTATCGAACAACCGCTACCCGTTGAGCAATTTCAGCAAATGTTGGAATTAAGTCTGAGTTATGAAACTGCGATCGCTTTAGATGAATCTGTCGCCACACTTAGACAACTCGCCGCCTGTCATCAACAAGGTTGGCAAGGAATTTTTGTGATTAAGCCTGGGATAGTCGGATCACCATCTCGTCTGAGAAAATTTTGCCGCCAGCATAAAATTGATACTGTATTTTCATCAGTATTTGAAACTGCGATCGGTAGACTTGCAGCACTCCGGCTAGCGGCGGAATTATCCCGAAACAATAGGGCCGCTGGTTTTGGCATTGACCATTTTTTTGAACAAGAAGAAACATGGCTTCAAAGTCTATGGAACGACCTTTAGACTGTCTTAATAACCTAGCTCAAAATGATTGGCTTATTGGTTATAGTAGTCGTCAATTTAATCAAATAGCTCAAGAATTATATTTAGAACTAACACAATTATCTGCGTCTGGAATCCCACAAAAAATCATCTTAGCCGAACGCGAGCCATTACAATTTATAGCAAGTTTTATTGCCGCTTGTGCAGCTAATTGTCCAGTTTTTCTTTGTAACCCCGACTGGGTAACACAAGAATGGCAGCAAGTCTTTGATTTAGTAAAACCAGACATTATTTGGGGAATCGAGAATCGGGAGTGGGGACAAAGGGACAAGGAGAATAATCATGCCCAATGCCCCATGCCCCATACTTCGACGCCGCCCTTCGGCTCCCTTCCCTACGGGACGCTACGCGAACGGCGCCGCTCAGGGCAAGACGCTCAGGACAAGCTCAGTACAAGTGCCCCATGCCCACTCATAATGATTCCCACAGGTGGTTCATCAGGGCAGATTAAATTTGCCATCCATACTTGGGAAACTCTCATCGCATCTGTACAAGGATTTACAGAATACTTTCAACTAAAGCGAGTCAATTCTTTTTGTGTATTACCGTTATATCATGTCAGTGGTTTAATGCAATTTATGCGCTCTTTCACCACAGGAGGTCAACTGGCTATTCTGCCATTCAAAGCAGTAGAAGCAGGTCAAATATTCAATATTAAACAATCGGAATTTTTAATATCTTTAGTTCCAACCCAGTTACAAAGACTTCTGCAAAATTCCAAATTAACTGAATGGCTATCCCAATTTAATACTGTACTTCTGGGAGGTGCGCCAGCATGGAACGAACTATTAGAAAAAGCTAGATTTCATCGCATTCGGTTAGCACCTACTTATGGCATGACAGAAACCGCCTCTCAAATTGCTACCCTCAAACCCGATGATTTTCTCGGCGGTAAAATTAGTAGTGGTCAAATTCTTCCCCATGCAAAAGTAACTATTCGTAATCAGCAAGGCGAGATTTTAACTTCTAATCAAATCGGAAATATCACCATTCAGGCTCAATCTTTAGCCCTTGGCTACTATCCGATAACCAAAGAAAATCAAGCTGATTTCCAAGTAGATGATTTAGGCTTTTTAGACGAGCAAGGTCATTTAAATATTCTCGGACGTAACAGCGACAAAATTATTACAGGTGGAGAAAATATTTACCCAGCAGAGATTGAATCAGCTATACAATCAACTCAATTAGTTGCCGATATTTGTGTTATCGGCATCCCAGATAAACACTGGGGACAAGCTTTAACAGCGATTTACATTCCCAAAAAACCAAATACCTCTGCCTTAAAAATCCAAACCTTACTCAAAGACAAACTCAGCAAATTTAAAATTCCAAAATATTGGATTCCCCAGGAAAATTTACCTCGCAACTCCCAAGGTAAAATTAACCGCCAACAGTTACAGCAATTAGCCAGAGAATTCCTGCAAAATCCCATCACATAATCTCTCTCGACTTTCTTCTCTCTGCGCTTTCAGCGTCTTTACGGTTCGTTTCCAACCACTGAACTATCTCATCAGATAATTCCTGCTTACTTCTACTACTTGCATCAATACAAACATGTCTAGTAATAGCCTTAGCAACCATTACCTCAGCCACTGTAATTTCGTAAGTAATTTCAAACTTATCACCACCTATTTTTTGGGGAATTAAACTAATTAGTAACTTGTCCCCGCTAAACATAGGGCGCAAAAAATCGACACTAGCATGAACAATGGGGAAAGCTACAGATGGATTAGTAAAAAAATCTTTGAGATTAATGCTTGATGTTTCTAGAGATTCTTCATAAGCTTCATGACAAATACTCAAAACATTAGCAAAATAAACTACCCCAGCAGCATCAGTATCTTGAAAGCGAACCGTGCGGTTATAAGTAAAAGGCATTTTTGACAATTGAATATAAAAAATAGCAGGTTTATCGTCTGCTCTACAAACTATGCAAATGCTAACGGCGATACAATATTTTATCGCTCTGCGTCCAGATGCGCGTAAGCTTAGGAAAGCCTAGACTTCATATTACTTTTCAGATATATAGATTTTCAGTTGAATGCTTTCTCTCAAGCTGCTAAGGTAAGCTAGCAGCGCATAAATAAAAATCACAATTCCGGCCATTTCTAAAAACTCTTCAGCAATTATGCCAATTAACGATATTAGAGTGCGTCGCCCAAAATCTACTCTTAAAACTCCACTCACCATTTCCATACCTAATGCTCCACCCACATAAACAACTGCGGCAATTAGAAATAAATACCGAGTCTTATGAGGGAGATGGAGCAAAAATTTTAAATATTTAAATGCAAAAACTCCCATTAAAACAATAGCAGGGATAACCCAGGTTTCAAAAAATACAGGATTAAGATGAAGCGATTCTCGCACTGACGGAATGATCAAAATCTCGTGAAAACTAAATGCTTCATCCAAACTTAAAAAGAAAAATATCAAATATAGGGTTTTCCAGTAAGTAAAATAGCGGTCTTTCGTCTTAATAGCGGTAATTACTTTAAGTAATCCCGAACAAAATAATAGAGAGAATGAAGAATACCAGGCAGGAATATTGAATTCTCCATTTAGGTCAAATAGTTCGTAAAACCATTTGGAAGCTGGGAAGGGAAACCTCGATAGCCAGAAATAGCCACCTAGAGCGCCTGCTAAGGTGAGGCAGATAACTGTGATACTTAAACGTCGAGCAATTGTTTTAGCACTGAAATGAATTGGGAACTCTACACTATGGGTTAATAGTTGCTGCATACGAATATTGAGCTAATTTTCTCTATGTTGAATAATTAATTGGAAATTATCTCATATAGGCAAATAATATGAACCAACTCTTACAAAACTTTGACTACGGAAAATCTTAGATTTTGAACAGAATGGCGATCGCGAATAGAAATATAAGAATCCGCTTTGATTCCTGAATTTACTTACGTGGACAGGGAACAGGGATCAATACGTACTGAGTGAGTCTTGTTCAAAAATCAAATAGGAGTTTTATAGAACGTATTAGTTAATATCTTTAGGTAGGATTGTACCAGAAGCGATCGCATTCAATTTCTTTGTATCAAGTATTGTAATCTTCCCACCCCGACTATAGGCAATTACTGGTTTTAAACTTTTAATTAACCGGACACATTCTTCGTAAGTAATGCCGCTACTCCGAGCCATGCGATAATAAGGTAATTTCACTTTTAAACACTCGCCTTGCGAAGTTGATTCAGTTCCCGATTCAGCAGCAAAATATTGAATTAATCTGGCAAGGCGAACAATAGCTCTTTCAGAAATTAAGCCGTGGACTGTTTCATGTAATTGCTGAATTCGACTGTTAAAAACCATCAGCATTCGTAATGCAATTTCAGGATTTTGTCCAATAGTTTTTAATAAAGCATCTCGCTCTACAGTGAGTATTTCACAATCAGATTCAGCAGTCACAGTTGCCGGAGAAATTCCCTTTCCCAACAAAGCAGGAGCTGCAAAAATTTCTCCAGCAGCTAAGGCGCGGAGAATTGTTTCTTTACCCGTTGTTGCTGTTTTGGTAACTTGAATTGATCCACTGACAACAGCATAGAGTTTTGCTGGTAAGACATCGCCCTCATGCAGAATAATCTCACCTTTACGATACCGTTGCACCTGAGTATGAGGTTGCAAATTTATCTTTTCTACTGTTTCTAAACCTGTAAACACAATTATTTGTGAAAGTTGTTCCAAGGATGCCTGCATGATTAGCCTGATATTGCAAAGGCTGGACGATGATGAATCCAAGGGTTAGCTGCTTCTAATTGTGCTGCTAGGCTGATCAGTGTGGCTTCCGCCGCAGGTTTACCAATTAGCTGCACACTGATGGGTAAACCATTACTATCAAAGCCTACAGGAATTGCGATCGCAGGTTGTCCAGTTGCATTTGCAGGCGGACAAGGGGCAACCCACTCAATAATATTTTGGAATGTCTCTTCTGGACTCAGAGAAGCCCATTCCCCAATCCGGATAGGTGAATGTAAATAAACTGGCAATACCAGCACATCCACAGTATCGAAAAACGCTACAATTTGCCGTGCCACTATCTGCATTTGAGAAACTGCTTGCAGGTACTGGGCAACAGAATCTGTGCGCGCAAATAACCAGCGATTCACTGGCTGCAAGGCTTCAACAGGAAGTCCTGACGCAGCCACCCCAGCTTGCCAAACGATTTGAAATGGTTCAACTAAACCGCTAAAATCTGGAGATTTTTGTTCAACGTGGTGGCCGAGTTGTTCTAATAACTCAACTGTTTGGCGGACACCTTGCTGACAATTGGCGTCAGCTTCTCCCAAAGGAGAAATGCTAGTATCAAAGGCAATTCGCAAAGCACCAAGTTTTGTCCCAGTAGCGGCGAGAAATGATGGTTCGGGATCTGGTAACCAGTAAGGATCGCCTGTTGTATAGCCAGATATGGTATCCAAAAGGGCAGCAGCATCAGCCACAGTCCGGGCTATCGGCCCGTTGACGGCTATTCCAGCGAGGCGTTCGCCTACGGGTGCTTTACTAACCCTGCCCCTGGATGGCTTTATTCCCACCAAACCACAACAAGCGGCAGGCCCCCGAATTGAGCCACCACCATCAGAACCTTGAGCGATCGCACACAATCCTCCTGCTACCGCCGCCGCCGCCCCACCACTGGAACCGCCAGGAGTGTATTCTAAATTCCACGGATTTCTGGCTGGGGGAAAACCCGTAGGTTCGCTGTATGGAAATGAACCTAATTCGGAAGTGGCTGTTTTACCGAGAATAGTAAACCCAGCTTGCTTAATCCTTGTTACAACCCCATCATCATATTTAGGGATATTGTTCAGTAATGCTGGATTTCCATAAGTGCAAGTAACATCTGCTACAGCATTGAGGTCTTTAATGGAAATCGGCACACCAAAAAATGGTGGTAGTTCTGAAGTAGTTGTCAATAATTCTGTTTTGGCTTTGGCATCTGCGATCGCTAATTCTGCCGTTACCGTAAAATAGCTTCCTAATTGAGGATTCAACCGCCCAATCCGTTCTAAATATATTTCTACTAACTCTAGCGGTGATACTTCCCGACGACGAATTAATTGCGCCAACTCTAGTGCTGGGGTAAATGCTAAATCAACTTCATTCATAGATTAGTGAATGGGTAGTTTTGGCTTTCTCTGGGATTTTGAAACTTAAATTGTTACTTTAGCAGGATTTGCGGGAACTATACATTTTATGGCTCCTGAAAATTGCCACTCAAGGAAGAGGCAGTTCTTGAAGAAGACTTAGGGACAAGGAGAATGGAAGACTTGTTGCAAGTTCTAACTTTTGTCACCTTGTCCCCAAGTCTTTCCCTACTCCCTTACCTCTTTTTCAAGCCATTTTAATTGTTTTGCATAAACTTTCAACAAATCCCTAATACCGTTTCTTTGTGAAGGTGCGCTAAATCTCTTAATTTCTTATTTCTTGGCGTACTTGGCGCTCTTGGCGCTTCGTTTTTTATTTCTTGCCCCATAAGCGCATCTTCATACAGAATTGGTATAAGGGGTATTTATGGCTAACTAAAAATACTTGTTAGTGGATTGCCAACACTGATTCAGAGCCTTAAGCTGACTATTGGCGATTCTAATCAAATCATGGAGCAAATTTTCCTGATCAATAATATTCAGGAACAACTACGTAATATTAAGAAATTAATTGCTCAGAAATTGAGATTTGAGAACGTCAAAAATTCTGCGATCGCTACACTTCCTCGGATAGGTAGTCTACCTAGTTTGTTTATACCTAGTGTTGGATTAGTAGAACCTGCGATCGCAGAAAAATTTGGCCACTCAAAAACTCAAATTTCATTAACTGAACTACTATTAAAAGTTGATAGCTGGATTGAATGGGGTTATTTTTTGCAGGCAATAGCTGCTGATATTCTCAGTGATACTCTGTTTGTAAATCAACTAAATTCTGATATTAATCATCTAAATATACGCACCAAATTTCAGATTATTGCTGAAAATTTAAAAAATAACTTAGTTTTTGAAGATATTAATCTTTTCGAGCGTCAAATTCAAAAAATTAGCAATTATCAAAATGAATTATTATAACTGCAACAGAAGTTAAATTATGTTTTTGATACTATTAAAAATAGCCGGACTTTATTAAAAATTGTATTAGGTGTGTCTGCTTTCTGTGGTAAGTCTGGTTTCGTCTTAGAGTGGTTAGATGATGACCACGAATTAATTATATCGAGTCAAGGAAAATTCCAAGAATTGACAGATATTCTCAATGATTGTGATTTTTTACAACAACAAATTGCTGCTTTAATTGTTCAGGGTGATACTTTAAAGAAACAGACAAAACAAGCCCTAAAAAAGATTAAACAAGAAAGTAGTAAAGAACCAATTATTAGCCAGCATGTAGAAATAGTAGCATTTTCGACGCCAAAAATAGTACGTTCAGCTTTGCCCATAGCCTCAAGTTTATTAATCTTGGGTTTTGGTGATTGGATAATTAAAGAGCAAAGTCCACAATTGCAGCTGATGAGTCTATCGTCAAATCATTTTCAAATTGTTATCAGACTGTAGAACCTGTAACCCTTAACCAATAACAATTTGAAAACGATTAGCTATTTTACAAGATTGATAGAATTAATAGGAGTTAAATCGACGCGCCTATACTGACCCGCAGGTATATTATATGTATCCGTATTCGGACACTTGGTTCCATTCAAGTCTGTACATAGCTTGACCGAAGCACCTCCAGTCTGGTTATTCTTGACGTAATATTCACCTATCTTATTATATATTCTGTGAGGACCATAGGTGTAATAGATGTCACCCGGAATAGGATATGCATAAGTGATATTACCAGTCGGATAGATACAAACGTATCCATCGTTACATCCTAATAAGAATAGGGTGTCCAGCGCTGCAGCAGGTGTAGTCGTCGTCATACCGAGCAATAGCAAACCGCTCAAAGACAATAACCTAGAACCTACACAATTTAAGAGTTTCATAAAATTTTTAACAATGGTAGATGTTTTAAATTAAAGTACAAACTCCGAAAATTACAAAAATAAATTATTAATCTTTACAACCCTAATCTTTCCCTGACCGTCCCCCTTCGCTACCCAATAGCCAATCCCAGTTTCCCAAATAAGCCATTAGGACACAGCCCATCCCCTCAAGATGGGCTGGTATGGGTTCTAGGGTGTCTCACTATTGTCTCACCAAAGGAAAATTCGCTGAGACGGTGAGACAGTGAGGTGAATTTATCGGGGGACAGACTTGATGTGCTGCGGCGCTCAGATAAATAATTCAAAACTAAAAAACGATTACAATATTTATGATTTATCTAAGAAGTTACGAATCCGAGCTTTTCGATTTTCGTAAAAAAATTAAGAGGCAAATCGCTCTCTTTTGACGCTTCACCTCTCTCAACAACAGATAATTACAACTAACAATTACACCTTAGAACGATCTGTCAAAATCTCATAACCAGTCTCTGTCACCAATACTGTATGCTCAAACTGAGCCGACAAAGAATTATCTACAGTGACTGCTGTCCAACGGTCAGATAATGTCCGGGTGTGTCTAGAACCCGCATTTAAAATTGGCTCAATTGCCAGCGTCATCCCTGCACGGAGTTTAACATTTGGCATCTCGCGGGTACGGTAGTTGAATACTGAAGGTTCTTCGTGCAAGTTACGACCGACACCGTGTCCAGTGAATTCTTCAACTATAGTAAAACCGTTAGCTTTCACATGGTCTTCAATTGCTCCAGCTAAGTCAAGCAGATATACACCAGCTTTTACTTGCTCAATGCCCTTATATAAAGCTTCTTCTGCTACGCGAATTAATTTAGCAGCTTCTTGGGTCACTTCACCTACAGCAATTGAAATGCAAGAATCACCATGAAAGCCTTGGTAATAAGCGCCCGTATCTACTTTTAATACATCTCCCACGCGGATAACTTTCTTGGGGCTAGGAATGCCATGCACTGCTTCATTGTTAATGCTAGAGCAAATAGAACCCGGAAAACCGTGATATCCTTTAAAACTTGGTGTTGCACCCATTTCGCGGATACGTTTTTCTGCGTGAGCATCTAAATCAGCCGTAGTCATTCCTGGCTTTACTAGCTCGGAAATTTCTTTTAGCACAGTTGCCACAATTGTCGCTGATTGCCGCATGATTTCAATTTCACGCGGTGATTTAATTTCAATTCCTCGGCGCTGTTTTTTCGATGTTCCAGGCTGAGTTGTTTGAGGAAGTAAGTTACTGAAAATGTTCATGGGAAATTAATAATTACTGGTGGCTCTGACACTGAGTATTAATGCTTTATCTAAATTACTTGAGAAATAATATCTATAATTTAAGTTATTTTAATTCCTGATAGGGATTCTTCCAGTTTAGCCGCTAACGTATATATAATAACACATTCGGCTACTCCTGATATGTTGGGCTTGAATCAAAATCGCTATAACTTATTATTCGCTGCACACTATAGGACTGAGATAAATTATCTTTAATTGAAACATTAGATCCCTGTCAAATACTGAGTTAAATAATTTTTAATTCTTGATGGCAATTTCTCCCGTCATACCTGCTTCCGTATGTCCCGCTATTGGACAACGCAAGCCATAAGTGCCAGATTTCAGATGTAATTACAATTTTGTAAAAATGGTTGCAAATTTTCATCACTAGTTCTCAAAAGGCAATGCTATTAATAGGTAGCGGTAAAAACTACTTATCCATTCTTTATTATGACTTACGCACAGGTAACGGAAAACGAACCACAGAATACGCACAGAAGCCAGTGCGCCCTTGCGGGTTCCCCGACTTGTTCGCTCTTAGCGTTCCCGTTCGCGCAGCGTCTCCGTCAGGAGAAGGGTAGCAACTGGCGCGTTACGGAGAAATGAGAGTTTAAGAGGGTTTTGTGTAAGTCCTATTTATATTATCCATGCCTAATGCCCATCTCTACTACTGGTCAAATTTAAATTAATGAGTAAGCAAGTTCGTAGTGAGTTAGTCGCTAATGGGGGAAACCCCCATTAGCAACTAACTTTCCCGTTGGGTAAGGACTTTAGTGCTTGTTTTTTTAGCACTTTAGTGATTACTACAAACCCTCAATAGCTTGGACATTGTACTATTTCATGCTTTTCTCTGCTAAAACAGATGGGCCAGCAGTAACGACTACGATTTGATCTGGGTGGAGTAACTCACGAGCCGCTTGATTAACTTGGGTAAGGGTGACTTTCTGGATTTTGTCAGTAATGGAGTGCAATTCTACTTTATCGAGTCCATATACCTCATTCATCAGAATTCTATCTATTAATTCCTCTGGGTTTGCCAGGGAAACATTGTAGTTACTGATGAGGGTGCGTTTAGCTGTTTCTACTTCCAGTGCGGTAACACCTTGTTGATGGATTTGCTGTAGTATTTGACGGGTGCTAGCGATCGCTTTACTGCTATCTTCAGGACTAGTTTGCATTTCTATCAAAAATGTGCCTGCATTCTTCCCGGCTTGGAAGGAGCTATAAATTCCATAGCTTAAACCTTGGCGATCGCGCACTTGGGCACCCAGTTTACTAGATAAGGTATCGCCTCCCAAAATCTGGTTCAATACTAAGGCCGCGTGAAACCGAGGATCGTAACGGTTAATTCCTGTGTAACCCATATATGTCACAGCTTGGACTTTACCTGGTAAAACTGGGTTGACACTAACTATTTTTTCCGGCATTGATACCGTGGGATATTTCAATGTGGGTGCTTGGCCGCGAACTTCCCAGTTACCAAACTCATTTTTAATCAGCGATCGCACTTTGTCTAGATCAAAATCTCCCACCAGCGCCAACACTGTCGTATCTGGACGATAATGTTTAGCTTTGAAATCAATCACATCCTGGCGCTGAATCTGCTGTAAACTCTCTTCTGTAGGAAAAGTATGTAAGGGATGTTTTTTCGGGTAAATTGACTGAACAAATATTCTTCTGGCTACTTCTGATGGCTCATCTAATTCCAATTGCAAGTCAGTTAAAGTTTGTTGGCGATGTAATTCCAATTCTTTAGCTGGAAAGGTACTATTTTTAACAACATCTGCCAATATCTCAAGGAGTATCGGCAAATCAAGAGTTAAACTATCACCTTCGATATGCACACCTTCGCGGTAGGCATGAAAATCTAGACTTGCCCCTCGTTGTGCCAAGAGTTTGGCAATAGTTAAGTCATCCTTGCTCTTAGTGCCATTCAGCAAATTGTCTGCCACGAAAGCAGCCAGTCCAGCTTTATTCTCTGGGTCAAATTCCGTCCCGGCTTGTATGTGTCCGCTCAAGGTGACGGTGGGAGTACTACGATCAGGTAACAGTAATAACCGCAAACCGTTGGTAAATTTGAATTCCTGTGGTAACACTTGGGCAATTGCATCTGTAGCCAAATCCACAGGCGGTAAGTACTTCCCCACCTCAGAAGGAAGCACAGGTACGCCAGGAGAAAAATTCTCTGTAGTTTGGGCTGAGTCTGGTTTATCACCAACTTCTGTTGTCCGCTTCTGGGTTGGTTCAAAAAAGCCTACTGTCCTGGCTCCTTTTTTCAAGTATTTATTAATTACAGCGACAATATCCCTCGGCTTCACCAGACGTACAGCAGCCAAATAGCGGTCTGTATAGCGATAATCACCAACAGTTGTCTCATCATTACCCAATTGCATTGCTTGAGAGGTGATATCACGGTTACTCAAAATTACATCTGCTGTTAATTGGGTTTTGGCTCGTTCTACTTCTTCAGAGGTTACGCCTTTTTCTGCTACATTAGCGATCGCGCTACTCAAAACTGAATCAATTTTTTTCAAATCTTGTTTAGAACCAGCCGTCACTAACACCTCATACCAGCCAGATTCTCGCAAACTGGTAACGGATGCTGTAACTTCACTAGCTAAACCTGATTCTACCAATGCCTGATAAAGTCTAGAATTCCGTCCCTCTGTCAAGATGTAATCCATTACATCCAGCGCAGGCACATCCGGTTGATTTGCATCCGGTAGCGGATACACCGCTTGTAACAAACGCCCTGCCCCCGGTTCTCGCAATATTATGGGAGATGAGGGGGATGAGGAAGAAATAACTCCTGCCCCGTCTCCCCTCTCCCCCAATCCCCACTCCGTGGGGGCCCCGAGTCTCCCTACCCCCTGCCCCCTGGGTAGTTTGCTAAATACCTCTTTAATTGTTTCCAGGGTATTGGCAGTTTGAAAATCTCCAACAATAATTAAGACGGCATTATCAGGACTGTAAAAATTGCGGTAATATTTCTGTACCTGTTCAACCTCAAATTTCTCGACATCAGCTTTAGTGCCACCTACAGGCAACCCATAAGCATGATTGGGAAACACCGCCTGCATGACGGCACGATTGAGGCGATATTCAGGGCTATTTTCATAACCCTGTAACTCGGAAATTACTACCCGCTTCTCACTTGCCAGTTGTTCTGGCTCAATCTGCGAATTTTGCATCCTGTCTGCTTCCAGCACTAAAAGCGCTTTCAGCTTGTTTCGTTCTACAGTACCGTAATATGCAGTTTGATCGTAGCTGGTGAAAGCATTGGAATCACTACCTAAAGCACTAAACAAACGGCCAAATTGAATTGGACGGTTTAGAGTACCTTTAAACATCATGTGTTCCAACTGGTGGGCAATGCCATTTACGCCCGGTTCTTCGTTGCGTGAGCCAACCTTATACCACACCTGCACCGTCACGACTGGCGCAGTATGCACTTCCTTTGTCAAGACAGTTAGACCATTCTCCAGCACTGTCTTGCGGACATTTTGTGTCAGTGTTGAGGGCATTATTGTTTTTGCTAGCAAGGTTGACTGGTAGTTTTGTTTATTAGATATGGCTGCATGTTGGCTATGAGCAGGTTTACTGCTCAACAAAAAAACTGCTACTAGCCATAAGCTTAAAAATAATAATGGCAAAGGATACTTATAAAATCTGGAAAATCCATACATGTATTTAGCAGATTATGTCAATTAAATTACATAATTATTGGGGAAAGTTAGGATAGTTTAATCTGTCTAAAAAATCTGTTACCTCAGTAACAATACAGAAAAAAATATATTAGCAATATAAGGTAATAAAAAGCTAAATTATGGGAATTTTGCTAAAACCCGAATGAATTCCAGAGGTAAGCCATCGGTATCGGCAATGAAAGCTACTTCGTAAATGCGATCGCCTATTTGCTGTTGTGTCGGTTCTAAAAGTACCTTCAACGCTTGTAATTCTTCGGGTTGACTCTCAGCCGATAGTAATACACGTTCTTGTAAACTTGTCAACCAACTAGGTAAATCTGGTGTAATTTCAGTTAAATCGAACGAGAGATGATAATACCCCACATAATGCTCATCAGCAAAGGCATCTGGGGCTGGTTTTGGTTCGGGAATTTGGATTAGTTCAATTCTGCCGCCTAATCCTTCCATCCAGCAAGCTAGAGTGTAGCCTGTAGTAAAGCGTTCTGAAATTGTAAACCCTAAATGTTCGTAGAAAGCGATCGCTCGATGAATATTCGCAGTCCGAATCGAAGCGTGGTGCATAATTTGTCCTTTGTCAGTTGTCATTAGTCATTTGTCAAATGACCAATGACTAATGACCAATGATCATTATTCAAACAACCTGAAATAAGGGTAGCGTACAGGGACACCAGGCTCTTTTTCTAAGTCAAAATTGATCACTTCCCAACAGGGATCATCTGAGGTATCAGGGCTAAACTCCACGGGTAAACCGTATAAACGCGCAGTAGTAGCTTCTGGTTGTACAGAACGCCAAGGTGTGCTGCGCTCCAAGTAGCCACTCATCAATTCCTGATAGCGTCGAGCAATTATTACTCTTGTTGCTCGAAAGCCCTGGGTATAGAGCTTATCTAATGCTTCGTGAATTTCAAAGCGAATACCATCGGGATGAGTATGCTGTCTATACCATTCATTGTTCCACCTTCGCCAATGACGCCCCGATTGCAAATGGATTAACTCTCCATTTTTAGGATTAGCTTCAAACGCGCCATGACGGGGACACAAATAGGTATCTGTTAATGTCAGCGCCGGAATAGTCTGGCGACAATGCGGACACTGTATTTCCGGCCCAAACATCGGGTACTGCAAGCCTGGATTCATCATGAAGTGCGTACAAACATAATTTTGTCTTCACCAGCATTTTTGTGTATTATATTATACACTTATGCTCCACTACTTTGGGTTACTTGCTTACTGCTGCACCGACACTGAGTTTAAATAGTAGCAATATTCACTAGTGTTTTCCTCACTATAGAGGCTTGACACTGTGATATCCTAGTTGTGCAACCAGCTTCAAAGGTTGGAGTTTCTCCAGTGTTCCTGGGTACCATATTCATATTCTATCGTGTCTACCGCTTCTTACTGGACATCTCCTGATTTTTCTCAAGCTGCCTTTATCGCAGCTAATGCTGTTGTTATAGGTTCGGTAAATATAGCAGCAGGGGTGAGCATTTGGTATGGAGCAGTGGTTAGGGGAGATGTAGAACAGATTGAAATTGGCGAATGCACAAATATTCAGGATGGTGCAATTTTACATGGCGATCCTGGTTTTCCGACAATTTTAGAAGATCATGTCACTGTAGGGCATCGTGCTGTGATACATTCCGCTTACATTGAACGTGGAAGTTTGATTGGCATTGGCGCAGTGATTTTAGACGGGGTACGAGTGGGTGCTGGTAGCATTATCGGTGCTGGTGCAGTAGTAACTAAAAATGTACCGCCTTTGTCTCTAGTTGTGGGCATTCCTGGCAAAGTGTTACGCCAAATAACAGAGACTGAAGCATCAGAACTGATTGAACACGCTAAACGTTACCAAAAGTTAGCTTTAGTTCATGCTGGTAAAGGTACTGATATTGGTTTTAGTAAGGCTTAGGAAGTGCCTCATGCCCAATAATTTAATCATTCTTTACATATCTACTTGGAAAAGTTGCCCACTTCAGCTAAAAATAAAAATGAGAGCAGTTGACAAAACTTTAATTTCTACTTAAGAGAGGGGTTCTAGATATGGATATCGATTTCCGTATAGCGATCGTTTTAGCACCAGTTGTTATTGCTGCTAGCTGGGCAGCGTTTAATATTGGCGCTGCGGCTTTAAGACAAATCCAAGGCTTTTTAGATAGAGAAGCTTAAATTTATCAATAGGGCATGGGGCATGGGCCATTGGGCATGATTATTCTCCTTGTCCCCACTCCCTACTCCTCACTACTTCGGCTTCGCCCAACTATTGGAGAGGCTGCGCCTTAAGCGTAGCTATGCCGCAGGCTTTACAACTACGCCCTTCCCTACGGGACGCTGCGCGTAGCTTGCTTCCATCCACGAAGTGGTACGACTACGCCCTTCTCTACGAGAGGCTGCGCCTTAAGCGTAGCTATGCCGCAGGCTTTACGACTACCAAGAGGACAAGCTCAAGACAAGCTCAGTACAAGTCCCCACTCCCTTCCTTGAACATCGATTCTGTAATACAACCCCTGCAGCGGTTTGGTGTCCATTTAGGACTTGATCGCATCCTCAACCTATTAGCAAACCTTGGTAATCCTCATCACCAAGTCTCAGTAATTCATGTTGCTGGCACTAATGGGAAAGGTTCAGTTTGTGCCTATCTTTCCTCCGTACTCACTGAGGCTGGTTATCGTACAGGACGTTATACTTCTCCCCATTTAGTCGATTGGACGGAACGTATTTGTCTCAATGAACAGCCAATTTCCTCTGAGGAATTGAGTCAATTATTAGAAAAAGTCCAAGCTGCTATTCGCCCTGAAGACGAATCGGCAACTCAGTTTGAAGTAATTACGGCGGCTGCTTGGTTATATTTTGCACAAGCTAAAGTCGATGTGGCTGTGGTAGAAGTCGGGCTAGGAGGGCGCTTAGATGCTACTAATGTCTGCTTGGAACCACTCGTTACGATTATCACTTCCATCAGCCGGGAACACTGGCAACAACTTGGCCCTACTGTTGCTGACATTGCTAGAGAAAAAGCTGGTATCCTCAAACCTGGATGTCCTATTGTGGTTGGAGCATTGCCACCGGATGCACAGAAAGTTGTGCGATCGCGTGCCTTAGAATTACAATGCCCGATTTTTACGCCTCAACCCGCCCGTCAAATCGCTACAGGATGGGCAGAATATCAAACAATTCAAAATTCAAACTTAATTAAATACCCTTTGCCATTAGCCGGACAAATTCAATTAGCAAATTCAGCTTTGGCAATAGCAGCTTTAGAAATTCTCCAACAACAAGGATGGCAGATTTCTGAAGAAGCGATAACTAACGGCATGGCAAAAACTAAATGGCCCGGGCGGATGCAATGGACTACCTGGAAAAACTATAAATTATTACTTGATGGCGCTCATAATACCGCCGCCGCCGAAGTTCTTCGCCAGTATGTCGATAGCTTAGATGCAGTTAACCCCAAGCCCGTCAATTGGGTTATGGGAATGTTTTCCGATAAGGATCATGCTGATATTTTTACCGCCTTACTGCGCCCAGGCGATCGCCTTTTTTTAGTACCAATACCAGTAGAATCTTGGCCAGGTAGAACTTCTGCTGATTTAGACTACTTAGGAAACCTAGCTTACAGCCTCTGCCCCGAATTAAGCGATCGCCAAATTCATCCAGATTTATTCACAGCACTAGAAGCCGCAACCTCAACCGCTACCACAGACGATTTAATCATTGTGTGTGGTTCCCTTTATTTAGTAGGCGATTTTTTAGCAACAGCTATATCTATAAGTTCACTACAATGATTGTTACAAATACTTAAGCCTTTCTTATACATGGAATAACATTTGCTGCAAAGGTTAAAGTATTTGCAGCAAATGATTATACCTTTCCTGCAAATACTTAAGCCTTTCTTATATATGGAATAACATTTGTTACAAAGGTTAAAGTGTTTGCAGCAAATGATTATACCTTTCCTGCAAATACTTAAGCCTTTCTTATACATGGAATAACATTTGCTGCAAAGGTTAAAGTATTTGCTGCAAATGTTCAAAGTTGAGATACTAATACCATTTATTTTTGAAGATACGCCTACAGGATTTAGGCAAAACTGCAAGCTGTAGCGGCAATTCATCTAGACACATTTGCAGAGCGTCTCGTAGAGAAGCGGCTTAAAGTAGGTGTTGGTGTATCATCACTCACACAAGTAATTTAAGTTTCATAGAAGAAAAATGCTTGCTTTTGGAATTACGAAGGGGACGTTACACGAAGGCAGGTTTCAAAACTGGAATTTTTTGTGAGTCCGCGCAGGCAAAAAGACTTTGTGTAGCCGCCAATTCCATTTACCAAGGCTCTCGACTTCCTAAATCACTACCAATACATGAGAAAATCATGGTTAATTCATCATTGAATCTCTCTGACCTCAACGGCACTAACGGTTTTGCCATCAACGGCATCAATGCAGGTGACGAATCAGGCTACTCTATTGGCAGTGCGGGAGACATCAACAGCGACGGCATCGACGACGTGATTATCGCGGCACCTTTTGCCTCCCCCAACGGCATCGCCAACTCAGGGCAAAGCTACGTGGTGTATGGCAGCAAGGGGGGTTTTGATCCCCAACTTAACCTCTCCACCCTCAACGGCACTAATGGCTTTGCCATCAACGGCATCAATGCAAGTGACGAATCAGGCTACTTTGTTAGTAATGCGGGAGACATCAACGGCGACAGCATCGACGACGTGATTATCGCGGCACCTTTTGCCTCCCCCAACGGCATCGCCTACTCAGGGCAGAGCTACGTGGTGTTTGGCAACAAGGGGGGTTTTGATGCCCAATTCAACCTCTCCACCCTCAACGGCACTAATGGCTTTGCCATCAACGGCATTAATACACGTAGCCTAGTATACATCTCTGTTAGCAGTGCGGGAGACATCAACGGCGACGGCATCGACGACCTGATTATCGGGGCACCAGGTGCCTCCCCCAACGGCTCCTACGACTCAGGGCAGAGCTATGTGGTGTATGGTAGCAAGGGGAGTTTTGATGCCCAACTCAACCTTTCTACCCTTAACGGCACTAACGGCTTTGTCATCAACGGCATCAATCCAGGTGACTTGTTAGGCTACTCTGTTGGCAGTGCGGGAGACATCAACGGTGACGGCATCGACGACCTGATTATCGCGGCATATCACGCTTCCCCCAACGGCAAGTATTCAGGGCAGAGCTACGTGGTGTTTGGCAGCAAGGGGGGTTTTGATTCCAACTTCAACCTCTCTACCCTCAACGGCACTAATGGCTTTGCCATCAACGGCATCAATCCAGGTGACTTCTTAGGCATCTCTGTTGGCAATGCGGGAGACATCAACGGCGACGGCATCGACGACCTAATTATTGGGGCAGCAAATGCCGACCCCAACGGCAAGTATTCAGGGCAGAGCTACGTGGTGTTTGGCAGCAAGGGGGGTTTTAGTGCCCAACTCAACCTCTCCACCCTCAACGGCACTAATGGCTTTGCCATCAACGGCATTAATAGATATGACCGTTCAGGCTTTTCTGTGAGCAGTGCGGGAGATATCAACGGCGACGGTATCGACGACCTGATTATCGGGGCACCAGGTCCCGACCCCAACGGCTTCTACAATTCAGGGCAGAGCTACGTGGTGTATGGCAGCAAGGGGGGTTTTGATGCCCAATTTAACCTCTCTACCCTCAACGGCACTAATGGCTTTGCCATCAACGGCAGCATTGATGCACCTTACCTAAACAAGACTCCTGTCAGCAGTGCGGGAGACATCAACGGTGACGGCATCAACGACCTGATTATCGGGGCACCGGGTGTCAATGTCAATCTCGATGGCTCCCACAATTCAGGGCAGAGCTATGTGGTGTTTGGAGGGACAAATATCAGCGTCACCCCTGTTTTAACGGGCACGCCTGGTGCAGATACTCTCAAAGGCACAATTAACAACAATATCATCGACGGCAAAGCTGGTAACGATACCCTCATAGGCAACGGTGGTCAAGATCAGTTTGTAATTCGCTCTGGCGATGGCAATGACACCATCAGTGATTTTGGTGGCGTAGGTAAAGGCTCAAACCCATCAGTAGCAGTCATTGCCAATGTTGATACACTGCAATTTACAGGTTCGGGACTAACTGCCCGAAATTTGCAACTAACTCAACATGGCAACAACTTAGAAGTCAACTTTGAAAATGTCGCTAACACCAAAGTCACTCTGCAAAACTTTCAGTTAGAAAACTTGGATAACCTGCTAGCAACTTCTTCAAGACCTGCACTAGGCAATATCCTATTTGATGGACAAAGCAGTATTACCGACAGCTTTGATGTGATTAATGCAAACTCCACTCAAACTAACATTTTTAATAAAAATACTGTTACTTTCCTGAATGACTTAAACAATAACATCGCTGGTTTTGACAACTCCCATGATGTGATTAATGGTCAAGGGGGTAACGACATTATTAATGGCTTGAGTGGCAATGACCTGTTGCGGGGCGGGTCAGGCGATGATATTCTCATCGGTGGAGAAGGTAATGATACTGTTGTAGGTGGTGCAGGCAATGATATCCTCGTTGGTGGTGCGGGTGCTGACAGATTCCTTTACAACACTGATGCAGCCTTTGCCCTGACTGCTGTTGGTGTAGATGCGATCGGTGACTTCAAACACTCCGAAGGTGACAAGATTATCCTAGATAAAACTACCTTTAATGCAATTACTTCAGCTGCAAGAACAGGTTTTAGTAACGCCAGTGATTTTAAAATCACTTCTTCAGCAGCGACTAGCATGGCAACAATTGTCTACGATCCTGTGAGTGGGCAGTTGTTCTACAACCAAAATGGCAGCGCGGCTGGTTTTGGTAGCGGTGGTCTATTTGCGACTCTAACTGGTGCGCCAACTCTTATGGCATTAGATTTTGTGGTGCAAGCGTAGTTCGTCCAAGACACCTTTTTCAATAGACCTCTTGCAAAAGTTCCTAATACCCCAGGACTTACGCAAAATCATGATGAAACGAACCGCAAAGGACGCAAAGAACACAAAGGAATAAGAGTTTCAGAGAGTTATTGCGTAAGAGGTTGTTTGAAAAGGGTCGGCTTGAGCCTCAAGTGCAACTCAGGGGCGCAGTCTCAAATCCCAAAACTCCGATTCTCTCGTGGCAGTTTCTCGGTAGCCAGGGTAGTGAAACACACGCTCTTAGACTTTTCAAATATCCTCTAAGTCCTGATACCCCACCCCTTATACCATTTATTCGTGAAGCTGCACCAAATTTTCTTTCTTTGTGACGGCAGTCGCTCATGGGGGAAACCCCCAAGACTGCGCTGCCTCTCCTTTGCGCCCTTTGCGGTTCGTTTCTTATATAGTTTGGCGCATTTTCATACAGAATTGGTATTAGCACTACCGTGTATACACAAGTTTGAAATAGTTAATAAATATCGATTTTACCCCACCCTAACCCTCCCCTTATAAAGGGGAGGGAACAACATTTTTTCTATTTCCCCCAATATATCGGGGGGATTAAGGGGGGTAATTCGACTTGTGTATACACAGTAGCCCCTTAAGAGCGTTTGCTTTACTCAAATGGGGGGTGAGATTTTTGATTTATGCAAGAGGTCTAATAAATCCTACATCCATTTCCCACCCCGAAATTCCTACCCGAAAGCTATTTTTCGTTTGTCTACTAACTCCTAGTACTGTTCCACTCTTGCGCCGCATCTTCTACAGCTTTATCTACAGTCTTCTGCCCTAACATTGCTGCTTGCAAGTTTTCGTAAACTGCCTTTTGCAGTTTGTTAAAATCCTTCAAAGTAGGGGTTAATATTTCTGCCTTTGCCAGTTCTTCAGCACTCATAACTCGCGCTTTTTCTATTGTTGAAGCATTAGCTGGAACATCTTTAAAGTAACTATCAGATAATGCTTTGATTGTAGAAGGTAGGACATTTGCAGCTTTAGCAAAGGTTAACTGATTTTCGTCATTGGTGACAAATAAAGCAAACTTAACAGAGGCGTCTGGTTGTTTGCTATCACGGGGAATAACCATGTTCATCACCGCGACATTTTTCTTACCTGTGTCACCAGTGAGTTGAGGTGCTATTCCCGAATCTTGAGCGATTTTTGGGGCATTATTAGCGATCGTTTTCAGAAACTCTGGCCCAGAAGCTAGAAACGCAGTCTCTCCAGATTGGTATAAATCGATCGCGTGGCGATGTCCTTGGGTCAAAGCTTCTTTAGGAAGTAAGCCTTTTTTATACAAGTCTACCCAATACTGAAACGCTGCCTTACCTGGTGCTGAATTAAACGCTGCTTTCCCTTCAGCATCTATTAGAGTAACTCCCATTTGCACAAAAGATTCCAGCACTTCACCAGAATCTTGCGGTACGAAAGTCACAAAAAAGGCATATTTGCCAGTTTTATCTTTAATTTGTTGCGCTGTTTGTGCCAATTCTGCATAGGTTGCAGGTGGTTTATTGATACCTGCCTGTTTTAATAAATCGGTGTTATAAATGGTTAGCCGTGTGGTGAGATACCAGGGAATCCCAAAACTCTTGCCATTCAGCACAGAAGATTCCCAGATATTCGGTAGATAGGAGGAACGTACATCCTTTGGGACTTTTGCATCTAAATCTAACCAGGCATTTCGTCCGGCAAGTTGGGAAGCAAAACCCGGATTTAGGTTAACTACATCAGGTGGCGTTTTTGCTGAGACAGCTGTTAAAATTTTGTTCTCCATCGCCGCCCAAGGTACATCAACCCAGTTAATCTTTATACCTGGATTTTGCGATTCAAAATTCGCAATTAGGCTTTTGAAGTAGTCGGTAAATTGAGGTTGGAGTTGCATCGTCCAAAACTCAATAGTTGCTGCTCCTGAAGTAGCCTGTTTTGTACCTGTACTAACATTACTTGTGCTGCAACTTACAATCCAACTGGTTAATAAGCCAAGTAGTGTGAAAGCAATAAGTTGTTTAAATTTTCGCAATTGAATCATTTTCCCAGTATTTTTACGCTTGCTCAGTGTGAAAAACCTAGATCAGAATTGTCGAGATTATAGGCTAAATAAATTACCTGTAGAGACGTAATATATTACGTCTCTACCGACAAAAAATTTAAATTTTCAATTTAGCAGTCCATCGGGCATAACTGTGGTAAAAAGCTTCAAAAGTCTGTTTGGCAAATCAAAAAAAGGGGTCGGTATTGAACTTGCTCCCGAACGGGTGAATGTAGTTCAGCTACGCAAGCATGGTCAAGGCTTGAAGCTAGAAACCTTTACATCGGTATCAGTTCCAGATGGTGTAGTTACTGATGGTCAAATCACCGACCCCGCAGCAATGGCGCAGTTAATCCAGCAGGCGCTAACTGAAAGCAAAATTAAAACTTCTCACGTTGCTACTGGTGTACCAGGGCGAGATTCCATCGTTCGGATCATACCAGTGCCAGCAGAGTTAGATGATAAAGAACTACGAGAAATGGTTCTTAACCATGAAGCAGGTTTATATTTACCCTATCCTCGTGAAGAGGCTGATGTAGATTATCAGAAACTTGGGTACTTTGTAGATGAAGATGGCATTGAAAAAGTACACGTACTTCTAGTTGCTACCCGCAAGGAGATAACAGATACCTATATAAGTACATTTGAGCAGGCAGGATTACAAATCGATGTTTTAGAAATTAACAGTTTTGCTCTGATTCGGACTATTCGTGAGCAATTGCGACAATTTGGGCCGCAAGAAGCAGCAGTATTAGTTGATATAGAGTTTGACAGTACAGAAATCGCCATCATCGTTAACGGAGTACCGCAATTTTCGCGCACAGTCCCAATCGGGACTTATCAAATGCAAACTGCCTTAGCAAGGGCAATGAGCTTACCCACATCACGAGATATGGAACTGTTACACGGAATGGTGATTCCCCAAACTTCCCTAGACGGCGGGAAAACTGGGGTTACTGAGATCAATCCTGGTATGGCAGCCATATTGAGAGTATTGGGAGAACTAACCGATGAACTGCGCCGTTCCATCGATTTTTACCTTAATCAAAGTGAAAATTTGGAAGTAGCACAGATTATATTAGCTGGCCCAGGAGGTGGACTCCAACAGCTAGATGAATTCTTTACCCAACGATTGAGCTTGCCAACTACCCAAATAGATCCAATCGGGGCATTGTCCTTGGAAGTTGACGCTGACAAATATCCACAGGTGCAACGCTCTGGCTTGGCGATCGCACTTGGTCTAGGAATGCGGGAGGTGTAACAAAATGTACAGCCTAGATGTTAACTTTCTTAAAGATCGCCCACAATACCTGCCACAGCCTCAGAGAAAGGGAGGAATATCCCTAAAGTATCCTACAGGAGATTTGACACTACTGTATGTGGGAGTTGCAGTAGGTGTAACTCTTCCAGCTTTATTAGGACTTGGTTGGTGGTTGTTGCAAGGGAAGATTGTTGAATTAGATGGTCAAATAACACAACTAGATCAAGAAAGTAAGAGGTTAGATACAGAAATAGGAAATATTAATAAAATCAAAGACGAGACGAAGGCAATTAAAGGGGAAACCCAAACTTTAGTTACTGTATTTGACCAAATTCGACCTTGGTCAGCAATGCTGCAAGATTTGCGCGATCGCATTCCAGCAGCAGTGCAAATTAAGACCATCAGGCAAACCCCACCCATCCCGGCTGCGGAAGGGCAGCCACCAAGCAATCCTGCTGGAGGATTACAAATTACTGGATTAGCTCGTTCTTTTAACGATGTCAATGATTTTTTATTGAGTCTACAACAGTCTCAATTCTTAAAGCCCACAGAAAGCAGAATTGTAACGGCAACGCTAGTAGATGCTCCTGCAACTCCAGGTGTGAGTCAACCTGCTACTAGTGTAACAATTAGAACGCCAAAAGTAGTTGAATATACTATTGAATCAAATATGAACAATGTTCCAGCTTCAGAATTAATTCGAGAGTTAGAAAAAAAAGGCACAGTGGGGTTAGTGACTCGAATTCGTACTATGCAACAAACAGGAGTCATTTCAAAATGACGCTGAGTGATGACTTAAATTTTGCCGAACAAGGTGGGGAATTCGAGCAGGAAACGCCAGCATCCCCGGTGCTATTTGGTATTGCCTTTACACCAAAAATTATTGGCATATTGGTGGGGGTAATTGGTTTAGCAGGAGGAGGTTATATATTGTTAAACCTGCTGATGCCAGCTTGGGAAAGCTATCAGCAGCAGCAAACCAAAAGCTCTGAACTGCAAGGGCAAATTCAGCAAAAAAAAGCCAGTATCAAAGAAATTGGCAAAGTTAAAGATGAGCTAGCACAGGCAAAACAGCAAAAAGTTCAGGTTTTAGATTTATTTGCTAACGAAAAAAGCTTAGATACATTGCTGTTGGATGTTAACCGTTTAATTGAGTCTGGCAATACTCCAACTTCTATTAATGCAGTGAGAGCCAAACTGAATAAATTTGTGCCAGTTTCCCAAAAACCAGAAGCGATTACCGATGGAACTTTAGGACTACAGGTTAACGGTAAGTTGCAACGCAGTAATATCAATGTCGAAATTACTGGAACTTATGAGCAAACACAATCAATAATTCGTAACATTGAGCGTTTGCAGCCTTTGTTATTAGTTAAAGATTATCAATCAACTTTGGCTCCAGTAGAGTCAAAATCCCCATTGGATAAAACGCCGATGCAGGTAGGGCCAACAGCAATTAATACATCATTCCAGTTACAGGTATTGATGCCACTTACTCCAGAAGAAATAGCCGCAGCCGCCGCAGCTAAAACTGCTCCGAAAAAGTAGAGACGTGATTAACCCTTGTCTGTACAGGAATTATGAGTAGAGACGTGATTAACCCTTGTCTGTACAGGAGTTAAGAATTATAAATTATCATTCCTAACTATTCACCCCTAACTCCTAACTACTTTTTCTCAACTTCTCAGAATTGTTTGTAAACAAAGTTTTATCAGGTGAGGAATAAACTGTGAAACAGCTTCACGGTAATAGTTTTATTTTAGGTACTGCCGCTTTTGTATTTTTGACAGCTCAACCAGTTTGGGCACAAATTAGTCAAATTACTAATGTTCAGTTAAATCCAGTTAATGGTGGAATTAGCGTCGCTTTGAAAACTTCTTCTGGGTCGCGTGCCCAAGTTTTCACTACAAAAAGAGGCAAGGCTTTAGTCGCAGATATTATTAATACTCAATTACGATTACCACAAGGTAAGAGTTTTCGTCAAGATAGCCCAGTACCAGGAATTGCATCTGTTGAAGTTAATCAGCTTGATAGCAATAGCATTCGGGTGACGGTAACAGGTAGCAACAATACGCCTAGTAGTCAACCTATGGTGCGATCGCAAAATGGAATTACACTCAGCTTTAGCCCATCCGCAGGCACTATAGCATCAGTACCAACGCCAACAGCGCAAACTTTCACAGCACCGCCTATTAATACCCCGGCCCAACCTGGTCAAAAGCCAGATGTTCTCGTTCCCAATCCAGAAGTCACTATTGACGGACAATCTGCACAAGCTGCTGGGCCAGGTCAACCTGTGAGTCAGGCTCCACCTTTCTTACCTAGAGCCGTCGCCCCACCAGTGGGAGATATTGCCATCTCTAATACTGATGCTTCTCCTAGTAGCATTGATTTAGGAACTCAAGAACGTGTACCCCGTTTAGTGCTGCGAGATGCGCCGGTGCGTGAGGTTTTGTCATTGCTTGCGCGTGCGGCTAATCTCAACCTGGCTTATGTTGGAAGTGAGCAAGGTGGTGGAGGTCAGCAGGGTGGTGCTGCACAAGCAACCTCTCAAACAATCTCCCTAGATATAGAAAATGAGCCAGTACAAGATGTGTTTAACTACGTCTTGCGCTTGAGTGGTTTAGAAGCTAACCGCAGTAATCGCACGATTTTTGTTGGGCCTAAACTACCTAATTCCACTCGTGACATGGTTATGCGTAGCCTGCGACTCAATCAGGTAACAGTGGGAGTTGCCCTGAATTTTTTGGTCGGCTTGGGGGCAGAAAGTGCCGTCAGCCGCGAACGACAAGTTACCAGCGTTAGTGCCGTACCTGTTGGAGCTGGAGCTGTGCCTATCACCCAAAGTCAGACGACGACGGAAACCAGAGTTGAAACTCAACGCGTTAATTTTACAGACTCTAACCCATTACTGAGAGGTTTACAGGCATTAGGAGATGAGCGTACTAATTCTCTAACCTTAATTGGCCCTCCCCGGCTAGTTGAGATGGCGATGGCTCAACTAACTCAGCTTGATATCCGCCGTCGTCAAGTGGTAGTTAACGTTAAGATTATTGATGTTAACCTCTTGAATACTCAGGACTACAACACTAGCTTTTCTTTTGGGGTTGGTAACAATTACTTTACAAATGATGGTGGTGCAGCATCTCTAAATTTTGGTGGTTCTAGACCAGCTACAAGAGCCGAAGCATCAACCAGTGTGACTAGTACACCTACAACCGTTAATCCACTTAGTGGCGCAAATATTTTTCTTAATCCACAAAATCCAACCACAGGAACAGTTACTGCTGGTGTAAACTCTAACCCAACGCAACCAGGACTTTCATCATATACCCCAGGAACTCCAGGAACAATTACATCTGTCCCAACTCAGTTTGACCCAATTACTGGTGCGCCGACTCAATATAGTAATCAGGTAACTGGCCAAACCCCTGCTCAATATACATATAGCTTGCCGTCTATTTACCAGTTCCCAAAACGTCTTCTCACTAGTTTGCAAGCTCAGATTACAAATGGCAATGCCAAGATTTTGACTGACCCGACCTTAATTGTGCAAGAAGGTCAAACCGCTAATGTCAACCTGACTCAGGAAGTGGTAGGCAATATTAAAAGGGAAATCGTTCGTGATGCGAATCTTGCTACAGAAACGATTTCAGCAGAAAAAGACCGAGTGGGTTTAACTCTAGCTGTCAAAGTTGAGCGGATTGATGATAACGGTTTTGTCTCTCTATCGGTAGCTCCTGTTGTCAAAGCACCCCAAGCTCCAGCTACCATAAATGTTGGCGGGGGTGGTAGTCAACAAATATTCTTGGTATCTGAGCGCTCTCTTAATTCTGGCTCGATTCGCTTGAGAGATGGTCAGACGCTGATTCTCTCAGGTATTATTCAAGACACAGACCGGACTTCTATCTCCAAGATTCCTATTTTGGGTGATCTTCCACTAATTGGTTCGCTATTTAGAAGTACAAACAGACAGAACCAGCGTAATGAGGTAATTGTATTACTCACGCCTCAAATCATGGATGACTCTGAGAATTCCTCCTACGGCTATAATTACACTCCCAGCCCAGAGGTGCGGCAAATCCTTGAGCGTCGGGGGTTAAAGCTTCCTGGCAGGTAATAAAGATAATGAGCAGGTAAGTTCCCTCTGGCAAAGGCTCAGATCCCCGACTTCTTGAAGAAGTCGAGGATCTTTTTGTTCACGAATAGGATTAAATTTAAAGTCATTCTACAATAAAAATACCCAATTGCAATAGAAGTAACAGTAGTGGGTAAATACTAATGAGTTCAGAACAAGAGTTATTAACAAAGTGGCGTTCTCTTCCACAATACAAACAAGAGGAAGTTTTAGATTTTGTTAAATTTCTTGGTTTGAAAAACTCTGCAAATAAAATCTCATTGGGCGAACGTTTGCAGCAAATTTGCACTAGGATTGTTGCTTCTGGTAAACATTTATTAGATGAAGATAAAATCGAAAAAGAACTCGCCAGTCGCAGAGGTGGGCTACAGGGTGGGGAAGAATGAAATAACTTATAGCAGAATTCAGAATATAGAATACAGGAGTAAAACACGCTTTAAACTTGGATAACAGACTTAGCTTGTCTACCTCACCAACTTGAAATCTGCTGTATATTGAGTTTTCAGCTTGTAAACCAAGATTCAATAGATAATATTCTTACTTGTTGAATACGTTGAAAGTCGCTATCGGCTGAGACAATAGTGAGATTTTGTTGCAGAGCAATAGAAGCAATCCACAAATCATTTTCACCAAAACCTAAATCAGTTATTTTAGTTTTTCTACGTTATTTTTTTCTTTTGGTGCAAATTGATTGAATAAAGCAGCTTTAAGTTGACCATAAGTATTAGCAGTTTCCTGGTCAATATTATAAATGTATATACCTTTAATAAAATTTTTTACTAATGCTAAATTAATTTGTTGCTTTTGAGAACGTGCTGCCATATCTATCAATTCTCCCTGCACAATGACACAAGTTGAAACTAGACTGTTTTCAACCTCAGCAAGGCGACTTAATATATTGACGTTACCTAAAATAGCTAGACTACAGTGATTTGTATCGATTAGGTACATTATTCAAAAGGATTATCTTCATTAAACTCTGCTTGACCACGGCTAGCAATTACTAGCTTCAGGCACTCCTCTAAGTCATCACCTTCCCAAGTACCTATAGTTTTCAGATGTTCTAGAAGTGAGCTTCCTGTGGAATTAACAGTAGTATGACTAGCAAATTCTACTTGATGTTGTGTTGGTTGCACTTGGTTTTACTTTGTTTTCAAAAAACGTAAAAAATTAAGTGTTTCAGTCAAAAGTGCATCTGGTGCTGATTCAATTTCTTCGATAAGTTGTTCTTTTATTTTTCATATTCACGCCTCTTTAACTGACATTTTTTAGTAGTGTAAAACAATAAGTATGGTTGTGGCTACGTGGGTAGACCTCCAGCTTGAAAAATTTGTTCGGCTATTAAATTAAATTCCGGGAAAGTAGGCAAGACGATGCGTTCCCCGCAGGGGTTGCCGCAGGCATCGCTAGTTCTAAATTGAGTAACTTGGTATTTGCCATTTCAACAATCACTCCATCATGTAATTCATATCTTCCACCTTCAGGTCGCCACGCTGCAAAATCTTTAAAGGTTACTAGTTTTTGTATGGTTTGAGTCATGATTTATCACCCCTAATAGTCGTTTTGATCATATCGCTTTCTTACGTTCAGCCTTAACAGTAATATTAAAGGGTACTGTACTCGAAAAAGTTTGTTGCAAAGAACTAAACTATGGTGGCAATAACAACATCCGCAGAAAATAGGGTTTTACTCCATAACATTAGCTGGCAAACATTTAAAACCATGCTGGCTGAAATGGGTTCAGAACGTAATTCCCGATTTGCTTATGACAATGAAACGATAGAAATTATCACCCCACAAATGCCGCACGAGAACTCAAACCGTGTAATTGAAGGTTTTGTTGGTGTATTGTGCGAAGAGTTAGGCTGGGAAATTAAACGCGCTGGTTCATTAACTTTAACGCGGGATGATTTAGAGAAGGGAGCCGAGCCAGATAGTAGCTACTATATTCAAAATGAAGCCCTAGTTCGAGATAAAGAAAATATTGACCCAGCTCGCTCCACCCCCTGACCTAGTGCTAGAGATAGAATATTCCAGGTCTGCAATAGACAAGCTGAGGCTTTATGCTGCGATGGGAGTCCTAGAATTTTGGCGTTATAACGGCAGTGTGTTGCGAGTCTACACTCTTGTAGATGGGCAGTATTCAGAAGTCGAAACCAGCCCTACTTTTGCGCCTGTGTCAGTGAAGGAGATTCCTCGATTTATCCAAGAAGCAAAGAAGAATGGGGAAATTGCTACTACCCGCGCTTTTCGGGTTTGGGTGCAACAAAAAATTTCTGGTGATGAAACAGAAAAATCATGACTCAATCAAGAGTTAGGGGGCAGGGCTTGCAGCTTTTTTTGATAATGAAAATAGTACAACTTGTAGCCGCGACAGCTTACTAAGAATTCTTTTTCCTCAAAAGCCTCCCCTGGTTATCCAAACCGTATTGGATGGGTAAGCAAGTTCGTAGTAAGTTAGGGCGGTCTTGGGGGTTTCCCCCATGAGCGACTAACGAACCCGAAGGGTAAGGACTATAGTCCTTATTTTTAACCCACACTTTGTGCTTAATACAAACTATTTTTTATAAATATTAATTAATTTCAGCAATAACTCTTCACTATCGGTAATTAATCCCAACAAATATAAACGGTATCCCACCTCTCTACTGCCCTATTTTCTTAGCGATGCCTGCGGCGGGCTGCGCCTACGCGGAATTTATTAGGTATTTTTTCCTACTTTTGGGGTGGTTTTTAGTGAAATAAGTACCCTAAAATTACAAAAAATCCTGAAATCTATATAAATTAATGGTTTCATCTATCCACATCAGGCTACAACACCTTAGAATGATTCATTGAAAAGTCGAGCCGATGGGATGTACAGCCGTTTTGAGTAAAGCTACTCCCAAAGGATGATTTTTGTATTTTCGCAAACAAAGATTTTAGTACAGATGCATCAGGGTGCATCTGTAAGAATCTCAAGTAAACCTTCAGGAGTTTGACATGAACAAAGGTGAATTAGTTGATGCCGTAGCTGAAAAAGCTAGTGTTACCAAGAAACAAGCGGATGCAGTCTTAACTGCCGCTTTGGAAACGATTATTGAAGCAGTTTCCTCTGGTGATAAGGTAACGTTGGTAGGATTTGGCTCTTTTGAATCACGGGAACGTAAAGCCCGTGAAGGTCGCAACCCGAAAACAAATGAAAAAATGGAAATTCCAGCCACGAGGGTTCCTGCCTTCTCGGCAGGAAAACTGTTTAGAGAAAAGGTAGCACCCCCAAAAGCATAGGTTCTGTCTTCGGGAATCCTTTTTTAATGCGGCAACCTGCACACGGGGGAAATTTAGCCTGGGCAGCAGCACTGGCTGGCTGTCCCCCTGATGCTATTCTGGATTTTTCTGCTAGCATCAGCCCGTTGGGGCCTCCAAATAGCGCGATCGCTGCTATACTGTCCCAAATTGGTAATCTGAAGCACTATCCAGACCCGAACTATAGTGAACTGAGACTAGCTCTCAGTCACTTCCATCAATTGCCGCCTGAGTGGATTCTGCCGGGTAACGGCTCCGCAGAATTACTCACTCTCATAGGTAGGGAATTAGCCCAATTAGCCACGACAATCTTAATAACTCCAGCCTTTGGCGACTACTACCGAACCCTGAAGTCGTACAACGCTAAAGTGCTGGAGTGTCCTTTGTCACTTGTACTGAGCGTACCCGTACGGGGAAGCAAGCTACGCGTAGCGTCTGGTAGAGTTGCCGAAGTATTAGTCACTGGTCATACCCTGCAAGAAGGCGAAGCGCCTACGTCATTGGTCATTGATAAAGGACAAGGGACAAAGGACAAAGGACTATTGCTGAATAATCCCCACAACCCAACCGGAAAACTATTTTCGCGGGACTCTATTTTGCCCTACCTGGAGCAATTTGCTTTGGTTGTGGTGGATGAAGCATTTATGGATTTTGTGCTGCCTAATGAGGAACAAAGCCTGATTCCAGTGGTGCAGGAATATAGGAATTTAGTAGTATTGCGATCGCTGACCAAATTTTACAGCCTTCCTGGACTGCGATTAGGATATGCGATCGCACACCCCGACTGCCTAGCTAAATGGCAGCTATGGCGTGACCCCTGGCCCGTAAACACGCTAGCGGCGGCGGCGGCAATTGCGGCACTCCAGGATACGGAGTTTCAGCAGCAAACCTGGGCATGGCTACCACCTGCACGAAACCAACTCTTTCAGGGTTTGGCTAAAATCCCAGGATTACAACCCCAAGTAAGTGCTGCTAACTTTTTACTAATTCAATCTCAACAGTCTACTTCGCAGTTACAGCGACAATTACTCAAGCATCACCAGATTTTAATCCGCGATTGCCTTAGTTTTAAAGAACTAGGCGATCGCTTTTTCCGGGTTGCTATACGCGAAGAGTCAGATAACCAACGCTTACTAACAGCGTTGAGTGGGAGTGGGGAGTGGGAAGTAGCGAGTAGGGAGTAGGGGAGGCAGGGAAAGCAGAGGAGGCAGGGGAGCAGAGGAAGAAGAATTATTGATTATTCAGCCATGCCCCATGCCCACTTGCCCTGAGCGAAGCCGAAGGGATGCCCCATGCCCAATGCCCAATGACAAATGACAAATGACAAATGACTATTGACTACGATGTTGTAATTATTGGCGGCAGTCTTGCTGCATACTATGCTGCCCTTGCTGCAACCCAGCTACGTGCTACAGTTGCTCTGGTGGAACCTAAAGTAGACTACGGGTTTACTAATCACCATGCTCTTACTGAAATCGGTAAACTGGCGCAGAAGTTGAATGATGCACCTAGTTTTGGTATTCATGCAACACACACTGATACCTCAGAAGAATGCCACATATCTATGGCATGGCAAGAAGCTATGCTGTATGCTCAATGCGTCGCCTCAAATCTCCAAGAACAGCATTCTCCCGCCATCCTAGCCGCGTCGGGAGTAGATATCATCGTTGGCAATGGTCAATTTCAATCTTCACCTCAACTGACTTTTGCCGTTAATAATCGCATCTTACGCGCCCGTAGCTATTTGCTAGCCAGTGGTTCGCGTCCAGAAATTCCAGATATTGAAGGATTGCAAGCCACTGGCTATCTAACCCTATCTAATATTTGGCAATCCTTCCAGCGAGGGATATTACCCAAAAATTGGGTAGTTATCGGCGGAATTCCCCAAAGCATTGAAATTGCTCAAACTTTAGCGCGGTTTGGTTGCAGTGTGACGCTGGTAGTCAAACATCCCTATCTTTTACGCAATATTGACCCTGATATAGCCATATTGCTTCAGGCACAGTTAGAAGTCGAAGGTGTGCGCGTCTTCACTGAAAGACCAGTAACTCAGGTGAGGCTAATTGACGATAAAAAGTGGATTCAAGCAGGAGATAAAGCTATTGAAACTGATGAGATTTTAGTGGCGACTGGACAACAGCCGAATATTGAATCTCTAAATTTGGCGAAAGTAGGTGTGAAATGGCATCAGCGTAGCTTGGTAGTGAATGATAAACTGCAAACCACTAACCACCGCATTTACGCCTGTGGTGATGTAATTGGTGGTTACGATTTTGCCAATATCGCTAATTATGAAGCAAAAATTGCCTTGAACAATGCACTCTTTTTCCCCAGGTTACGAGTAGATTATCGCTTCGTTCCTTGGGCAATGTTTTCTGTGCCGATGGTGGCGCAAATGGGTTTGACAGAGGCGCAGGCAAAACAGCAATTTAGCCGAGATGAAGTTTTAGTTTTGCGACAATATTTTAAAACAGTGGCAGCAGCCCAACTTCGGAACGAAACCACTGGTATGTGTAAATTAATTGTGCTAAACAATGGCGAAATTTTGGGAGCTTCGATATTTGGGGCAGAAGCTGAAGAGTTGATTAATTTGATTGCCTTAGCAATGTCTCAAAAAACTAAAGTCAAAGATTTAGCAAATTTATCTTTCGTCTATCCGAGTTTTTCAGAAATTCTAGAACAAACTGCCAGGGAGTGGGGTAAGCAAAGATTAAATAGTAATATTGCTTTGCAAGAGTTTTTAGAAGGCTTCTTCCATTTCCGTCGCAATTGGAATTTATGAGTTATATTACGCCTTTAGAAGTTGAGCCTCTGAACTCGGAAGTTGAGCCTTTGAACTCGGACGTTGAGCCTTTGAACTCGGACGTTGAGCCTCTGAACTCGGAAGTTGAGCCTTTGAACTCGGAAGTTGAGCCTTTGAACTCGGACGTTGAGCCTCTGAACTCGGACGTTGAGCCTCTGAACTCGGACGTTGAGCCTCTGAACTCGGAAGTTGAGCCTCTGAACTCGGACGTTAAGCCTTTGAACTCGGAAGTTGAGCCTCTGAACTCGGACGTTGAGCCTCTGAACTCGGACGTTAAGCCTTTGAACTCGGACGTTGAGCCTCTGAACTCGGAAGTTGAGCCTTTGAACTCGGAAGTTGGTTTAAAAACCCTGCATCAGAACCCATACCACTCCTGCCGCTACCAGAGGCACACTGAGGTTATCTGTACCGTGGGGTGAAACTGCCTCTGCTAGGGTGGCAAAAGTACCAGTTATTACCGCCGTCAACAAAGTCCATCCCAAACTAAAAGGTTTTGCTAGGGGACTGAGTGACGAACCAGGTAGCAGCAACAGCACTAAAAAAATCACTACTGTACTCGCTACAAACATTGCTGCTGAACCTTCCCAGGAACGCACAGAATTTTCCACTTGGTATTTATGCTGCCCAAAACGCCTACCGATTAATGCTGCTAGTGCATCACCCCAGGTCATCGCCATTATCCCAGCAACAGCAATTGGGGCGCTATCTACTGGTCCATCTGGTCGCCATAGTAACCCGAAAAGCAGCGTCACTGAAATGGCAAAATAAACTGTACCAGGTGAGCTATCCTGGGTATCCATCGCGCCGATGATTCGGTAGCGGTAAAACAGATAGTTGAGTCCAATAAAGCTAGCAAAAGGTATAATTCCGATTTCCCAGTGGTTAAACAGTAGCAGGACACCGAAAACCCACATCCCTGCACCAATATGGATTACCTTGCGGGTCAAATCTGGCTTTACATCAAATAGCCTACGCAGTCCCTCGCCAATGACAAGCAGACCAATAGCATAAATATAAGAAATTCCTAGCCCGATAAAATCATTTGTCATTGGGGATTGGGGATTGGTTATTAATTCTTGTCCCTCACTTGGATTGATCGCTATTTCGTCTCAAGTTTTTTTCTATTAACGAAGCACTACCAATACCTTGAAGAATACCACGACCGATTAAACCTAAACCTCTACCAATTATTTGGGTGAGAATGAAGACTATACCGCTACCTACAACAGCTAATAGTGATTTTAAACGCGGTGCGATCGCATCACTAAATTCTAAAAGTAAAGTTACTACTAAAGGAATATTAGAAAGTTTTACTAATTCCTGATTTCGAGGAGCATAAACTGAAGTATTGGCGATACCACGAGGCGCAATTACAAATAGTTCGTAACGGCTTTCAAAAACTGCTTTTGGCTCACTTATATAATTTTTTAAGCGATATTTCCACGACAAATCATTTCTAAATCGTTCAATCTCTCTTGTGGAAATCAATTGCCTTCCATAAAAATTTTGCTTAATCGCCTCTACATCTGCTAAAGAATTTAACAGTGGTTGCACTACCCCATTCGCTACCTGAATCAACAAGTTCTCTAAAATCATTAATGCTTGGGACTTGGCTTCAGCGCTGACTACTGGATAAGAGGTATTATCAATGTTCAATTCTGTTTGAAACATTAGATATGAATATAATTCATAAACTAACGGAATTTTATTAAGAATATCTCTTTGCACAACTTCTATGCTTGGTAATAAATAATTAACAATTTCTATGTATCTATCCCCTACTTTTATCCGATAAAACTTGCCAAAAAAATCCGTAATGGCTGCTTGCCATAACTCACGTAATAGTCTAAACTTTACTTCATATAATTGATTTATTTCTATTTGAGAAGCACGCAATTCATCCAACTGTTGAGCCAATTTTTGCAGGATAAGATAAAGTAATTCTCGTTTTTTATCTTCACGAAATATGTCAATTTCTAAAGGTATATCTGTGACATTTCGTAAAGAAAATTGAAGTTTATTAACACAAGATGCAAATAATGCAGATTGTAGTGTTCCCGGACTAAGTAAAGGTGATACAGTTTGCCTTTGTTGAATCGCACTACTCAACGAAGCAGTGATAGGTGGCTCATCAGCAACGGGAATATCTTCTTGCTTTTCTTGCGATGAAACCAACAATCGATTTAGCAACCAACGAGCCGCTAGTAGTTCTCGCCTCTGTCCAGCTAGAATTGCTCGATCTAATATTGGGAGTCCGGGAACTTGTAATTGTGCTGTTACTGCGGCTAGGGTAGTTTCAATCTGAGCAATTCCTGATAAACGTAAATTATTTCGGAGTCTATATAAAGGGAGTGGGGAGTAGGGAGAGACGCGATTAATCGCGTGGGGAGGAGAGACGCGATTAATCGCGTCTGTACAGGAGTTAGGAGTTATTATTGCTTGCGTGTCTTGGAACCAATAGTCACCACCATCTGCAACTTGTTGCATGGCGGCGACTAATTCAGAAAGTGGTGTACCTTTGGGGCAGTAGCCATTAATACCAATAGATTTTGCAGCCAATAGCAGTCCTTGTTCTTGAACAGAACTGAGAAGCAAAATTGGCAGGTTAGGATATAAGGCTCTGAGTTGCCGACAGAATTGTAAACCTAGCTGTTGACTGGTGGTGGAGCGACCATTACCGAATTCCAAAACTACCAAATTTATCTGATTTGGGTCTTCTTGGGCAATTTCTGCGAGAATCTGCAAGGCAGTAGTATCAGTTTCTACCACTCCTGTTACTTCTAGGTTAGGAATTGCTTCCAGAGCTACCCGTAATCCCAAACGAAAAATTGGGTCTTGGTCGATTAACAATAATTTTAGAGGGCGATCGCTCATAGTCTACTCAGTTACACAAGCACTGTTTTTTACCAATCAGAAAACAACTTTGATACAAAACTTTGTTTTCCCCATTGTTACCTGTTTTCGCAAACTGATAAATCGATCATAATTGCCTTATGCAGCCGTCAGCCCTTTTGGGGAAGTCAATAATTTTGAACCCCAAAAATAAATTTAGGGGCTTGCATCCAAATTATTTTTTGGTCACTGTGTAACTAAATGAACTTGAGTATTCGGCACTGGTTGGCAGAACGCTATATCGCAATCAATCAAATCAAAGGATTTTCGGCGGGACAATTAGCAGGTATTGCCTACCGGATTGTTCAGGATATGGAAGTCAAAAGCCTCATGCCTTTTGATATCTGTACCTTAGTAGAGGTCTTAGAACTGCCCTTAGCTATTGTTTGGGAAGAAATCAATTTCATTTCCCAGTTAACAGAAAACCTGTTGCGTAGCCTTAGCCAAAAAAAACCTTTAAAACGTAATGAAGGTACATGGCTAGCCTTTCAAATTGGCTATCTCCAAGCTTTGCAAGCAATTATAGAGCAGGAAGCAAGCCTGCAAAGACCGTGGTTAGACCGAGCAAATATACCCATCCCAACACACATTTTAAAGGAGGAAGTGGGTAAAACCCTCCAAGATCCGCAACTGCAAGGTTTACTAAAAACTCTCAGTCCAGGTAAATTAACTGACACTCAAGCTGAACAAGCGCTGTCTTTAATTGCTGATTCATTACTGGTGCAACAAATAAACAACGCTGCCATAGCTTGGTTAGTTGCCAATGGTGCAGAGGAACCTGAAGCTAAACTCTTAACACAGCGTTTGGTCAACTCACTTCCTGGTCACTTACTAGTAGTCGTTACTGAAAATGCTGCACCTTTAGCTCAATTGCAAAAATTTTTTCGTTTGGGAATTTCATTATCTCCCAATTTGCTCGCCCCAAAAGCGGGTTCTATAGCCACTGAGAAAATTGATTTGCAGCGAGAACATTACCGTGCAAGTTTGATTAAAAACCTTAGTATGCCTTTGCTCATGGAATCCTTTGCCCTCAAGGATATCTATGTTGCACAAAAAGGCTTACCAATAGAGGAAAATATTTCTGAGCAGGATCAAAAAACTGTTAAGCCGATTGATTTAAAAACATGGGCGCAGCAACAGCTAGCTGATTTAGAAACGATCGCTGTTATTGAGTCGGAACCTGGTTATGGAAAAACTAGTTTTTGTCAACTTTGGGCAGCACAGGTAGCAGAGGAATTTTACCCTAATTGGATGCCTATAGTAATTAGGTTACAAAATGTAACTTATGGGAAAACTTTTATAGAAACCTTAAATTCTGCCTTTAGTTTTAATCTTTCAATTTGGTTAGAGCAAGAAAATCTCCCTTGTTTATTGCTGCTGGATGGTTTAGATGAACTTCCCCCTTCTGCTCATGCGATCAGGGCAAAAGCAATTTTTATTCAGCAATTACTGAACTTTCAATCTCAGCACCGACACAAAATTTTCTTAACGAGTCGATCAACGACATTAAAAGAAATTGCCCCAGAGATACCGTTGCCATTGAAGCGAATAATCGTTCAGCCGTTGGATGCAAAAGAACTCAAACAATGGTTTCAACAGTGGACAAAAGTACAATCATTGGCGATCGCTCAAAATTTATTTACTTTTTTAAAACAGACAGGATTATTTGCCAGTCAATCAAAGTTAAGAGAATTTTCTGCCCTTGTCCGTCAACCCCTAATGCTGCACTTATTGGGCATTTTACACCGCGAGGGACTGCTAGATGATGAACTATTGCACTTAGCTGCTAATAACCCAAAGTATTCTCTATTATGGGAAATTCATCATCGCCTGAGTCGATGGTTGTTGGGCTATCCGCTAACTGGCGGTATTAAGACGATGCTACTACGCTCAGGATCGGCTCATATCTACCGGACTCCAGAAGCGATCGCTAATTTACTCGCTAATCGTCATCCCCAAGATTTACTTGAGCAGATGCGAGCGATCGCTCTGAAAATTTTACACTCACAACGTCATCAGATTAAATTGGCTGGTGAATTTAATACTTTTCCAGCATTTTATTTTAAAATTAGGGATTTAGAAAGCGCAACAAAAACTAGTTTAATTGAATTTTCGCATATTAAGTTAGGAGAATATCTTTGTGCTGAGGCTATAACTGCTGAGTTGAAATTACTAACTCAGTGCCAAGATGAGGTTTATGAGACGCTCACTTTTGTGCTTGATTCTCCTAATGCTGTAGCCCAGAATATTTACAATTTACTGGGTTACGGGATACTGAGCCAAGAAATTGAGGAATTGGCGATCGCAATTTTACGCCAAGAGCAAAAGCACAAGTTTTCTTTTGAAGTTTTGTTCCAACGGCTTTTGTCTTTCTGGCGTGCTTACTGTCAAGGCTATTGGTTGGATGAAGGTATAGCCCACAAAGCTTTGAGTCATTTTTACGCATTGCAAAACCCGGTGAATGTTGAGCAGGTAAATGCTGCGGTGGGACTGAATGTATTTTTATTGCTTTGTACTTGCTACCGAGAAACAAAAGTTCCCTTTTATCCTTGTGGAAATCTAATCAATTTGGCAGAATTCAATCCAGAGGCTTTAAGTGCGCTGATTGCTAGAACAAGCCTTTTGTATAAAAGTGCCTTCGCAACCCGAATTAAGTCTCTGGCTGGACTCGATTTATCGGGAGCTTCTTTGTTACAAGCAATGTTAGCTGGGGTAAATCTTGAGCAAACAAACTTATCCAATGCGGAGTTAATCGGGGCGAATTTGGCTGGAGCAAACCTTGCAGGAGCAAACCTTGCAAGTGCAAACCTTGCAGGTGCAAACCTTGCAGGTGCAAACCTGCAACAGGCAAATCTGATCAAGACAAATCTTAATTCTGCCAATCTCACCAACACCTGCTTATTTGATGCCATTCTCGCTGAGGCTGACAAAAAATTAGCCAGCGAAAATGATGCTTCCTTCTCCCAAGAGTCGTTTCAAAGATTGAAGCATTCGCGTAGTTTACCGCCGCAGGCATCGCAGCAGCCCTTCTTAAACACCGTCAAAATTGCGACAAATACAGATAATAATTGGAACAAACTCCCTGCGATCGGACTTATTGAAAGCTCTGAAGGCACAATTTTACCAGCAGATTTATATGATGATGATGCCGATGATGAGACAATTTTTGGCAATAATTCTATTGAGGAATAGGAAATAGGGCATTGCTTAGTCTCGTCCTTGTCCCCTTGTTCCGATTCCCTAGTACAGGTCGGTGGAAATAAACCTACCATTTCATTACAGCCAGAAAGCCCAAAATTAAAGCATGGGTGACTTTTGACCTTCGACTACGCCCAACTCTACCAGAGGCTGCGCCCTAAGCGTAGCTATGCCGCAGGCTTTATGGTTTTGCTCCTCGGCTACTTCGACTATGCCCAACTCTACCAGAGGCTGCGCCCTAAGCGTAGCTATGCCGCAGGCTTTACGATTACGCCCTTCGACTACCAAGAGGACAAGCTCAGGACAAGCTCAGGACAAGTTTGCTCGAGCTGAACTCAGGACAAGCTCAGTACAAGTGCGCTCAGGGTCAAGGCCGAGCGACTTGTACTGAGCGTAGTCGGAGTAAGCCGAGGTAAGCCGAAGCCTTGACTTTTGACTTTTGACTTCCGCCCTGCAGCACTAGCCTTCTTGCGGGTTACGGTAACCAAAAAAGTTAATACTGTAGTCAGTAATCCGCACTCCTGTTTCTTCCTCAATTTTGCGGATTAACTCTTCTGGAAGTTCTACATGAACATCAAGAATTTGATTTGTATCTATACAGTTTACATGACTGTGAGAGTCACTGATATTGCCGTACAAACGCCCATCACAGCGTTCAATACACTCAATAATACCCTGACTGGATAATGCTTCTAAATTTTGATAGACAGAGGTATGACCAATATCTTTACCTTGTTGGTTCAAGCGATCATAAATCTCTCTAGCAGAAAGATGTTCATTTGCTTGCCAAAGTAATTCCAGAATAAAGCGACGTTGGCGGCTGACGCGCATGCCCAAAATTTGACACTGTTCAAGCGCATCTTCTAGAGAACGAATTGGTTTTGTAGAAATTGTTTGTTTTTGCATATTACAGCTTCTTAACTGTTGAGGGAATTTTCCTATTTAAATGTTTATTGCTTATTTAATATATGTAATGATATTGCACACTACTTTTTCTACCTGTACTTGTGTTTTGGCTTTTGATGCTGCGAAAGTTACAGGTTGCGATAATGATTTTTTTCTTTCTTGACGGCTACTTTGTCACACCTTAATCTAAAACAAACTCATTACAACTTTAACTTAAAATTGCTGTAAATGTCCACTTTGGCAAAGGTAACGCCTGCCCCAAGTAGGCTAATTCTAATCTCACACCATTTTAATCGTGTAATAATTTTTTAGTTAAATGCAAGTATTTATCACCCTTATAAAAGTAACATTTAACTATAAAAATTCGGTGTACGTGAGTGGTATAGGCATAGCCTGCCGTCGGCTACACCATCTGCTCATATTAAAGCTAGCAACGAAACGTATATTTGTAATAACTAGCGAAAACTAAGCAAAAGTATCAAATAAATTAGAGAAGCTCAGACTTGTGTATAAACCTTGTATAGATTGACCAATTATTAATACCATTTGTTTGTAAAAATGCGCCAAGTCTCTTAATTTATTACTTCTTGGTGTACTTGGCGCTCTTGGTGAACCAGCGCTGTAGACGGGTTTCCCACCGTAAGCGACTGGTGTTAGCGCAGCGTAAGCCAACTCTTGGAGACGCTTTGCTCCCGCTTGCTTCCACAAAGTGGTACGGCATGGCAACGCTATGAGCTACAAAGAAGCGTCACCCCAAGGGCGGTTCATTCTTTATTTCTTACACTATAGGCACATCTTCATACAGAATTGGTATAAGCAAAAAAGTATTAGTAAATACTAATTTATTTATAAAGGTCAATCTAGCGTCAATCCCTGAAAGCTGCTACTGTAGATTGTCGATCCTACAGTTGAGCATCAAAAAAGTGGCTGCTGAATCAAAGACAATTGCGATCGCACTCAATAATGACTTCATTAACAATCTGGATCTGTCGCCTGCGTCAACGGTGATTGAACAACTGCTGCAAAATGGGGTCGCATCCCATGAACAGCAGCTACGCTTTGATATCAATTATGAACTTGAACCTGGCGATCCACGGGAATTCTCAGAAATTCCAGAGGTGCGGCTATGGTTTGTACGCTTAGATGCCAAATACCCGTGGTTACCATTTTTACTAGATTGGAAAGCTGGAGAATTTGCTCGTTATAGCGCCATGCTTGTACCACACCAGTTCAGTTCTAAAGAAGGCATTCAGTACAATCCTGAAGCCTTAGAAATATTTTTGATGCACAAAATCTTTATTTTAGGAGATTGGCTCAAACAACAAAATATTCCCAGCCTCTCGCGGTTGAAGTCTATGGCCCAAATGTTAGGTTATGAATTAGAGGATGCTTTTTTTGAGATATTTTAGTAAGAAAGAATTCAGGAGTCAGGAGTCAGAATTCAGGAGGACTTCTGTATTTAGTATTCAAAAAGAATACTGAATAACCGCAAAATATAGCTGTCACGTCTAGGTTTTGCGGTCATTCAACAAACGCATAACTATATTGGATATCCAATAAACTGATTGCACAAATTGAGACGAACTGCTGATTTAGCCACCCCAAATTTTCTCCAAAACTGCGTTTGGTGAAACATCTGCCGTTTTTCCTGTGGGGGATTCAATAGCCAGGAATTTATCATTTTTTGGCAACAACTTAGCTGGGTCAGTAGGCCCAAATAGGGCGATGGTATAGGTTTGGACTGCAACACTCAGTTGTAGTGCTGCATTATCAGTAGACAACATCAGATTTGCTCCGGCGATTATGGCAGCTAACTTACCAATATCATCTGGGGCAGTCACCTTAATATTTGGAGAAGACCCCAGAAGCGATCGCACAAACTGCTCATCGTCAACTTCCTTAATGACTACCACAGGCAGATCCGGTTGCTTATCTTGGAAGTTTTGAATAATTTGCTGCCACTTCTGGACAGGGTAGATTTTATCCAGTTCTTTAGCCTGAGATAACTGCCCAGAACCGCCATGAATCAAGATATAGCCTGTTTCATGAACCCCTAAGCGTTTTTGTTCCTTTTCTGCCCAGTCAATATCTGGTTTTGGCACATTTACGGCTAACTCTGGCACAGGACTATTTATTTCCAATGGTTGCAGCAAATCGTGGTAAACTGCTGCCGCATACTGGGATGGTTTGAATGGCACAGTATGGGTAAGAAAACCCGATCCTTTGCCTTTGTAGCCAATACGTATAGGAATTCCCGTCAACCAGAGTATAAGACCCACCAACCAATTTTGCTTAACAGCAATAGCAACATCGTATTCGCGATCGCGAATTGTCCCCACTAAGTTACCCCAATCTGCCAGACTGTTACGGTCATTAAAATCAAAGTACAGCACCTCGTGAACTGACTTGCTCACTCGGTAGGCAGCCTTTGACCGGGGTTCAACAACGACATCTATCTGAGCGTTAGGGTAATGGCGCTTTAGGTCATCTAGAGTCGGAAACAAGAGAACTTGGTCGCCAATTCCGCCAGGTACAAGGGCTACTACTCGCATAATATTTATTGACGCTTACTCGCTCCCTATTTTAGGGGAAAATATATAGCTTAAAGATTGAGGAATTCTGTGTATTTACTAATTCCAGCTGCAGGAATCGGAAAAAGAATGGGGAGTAACCGCAATAAACTCTTGCTCCTGGTGCGATCGCAACCAATTATTGCTTGGACTCTATTAGCCGCAGAAGCCGCCAGTACGATCAGTTGGATCGGAATTATTTCTCAGCCTACCGATTGGCCAGACTTCAACGCAATTCTCGCCGATCTGAAGCTGACTAAACCAGTGGAATTGATTACAGGTGGTTCCACCCGCCAAGAATCTGTTTACAATGGCTTGCAGGCGCTACCAGTAGCCGCAGAACAAGTTTTAATTCATGATGGGGCTAGATGCCTTGCCACACCGGATTTATTTAACTCTTGCGCCGAGGCCATTCGCCACTGTCCCGGTTTAATTGCTGGTGTACCCGTTAAAGACACTATCAAAGTTGTCGATGAACAAGGCATAATTCAAAAAACACCCGACAGACGGCAATTATGGGCGGCACAAACTCCCCAAGGATTTGATGTCAAGTTGTTGAAACAGTGCCACGCTGAAGGTGTTCGTCAAGGTTGGGAAGTAACAGACGATGCCGCTTTGTTTGAAAAATGTGGTATTGAAGTGCGAATTATCGAGGGAGAAGAGACAAATTTAAAAGTGACAACTCCACAAGATTTAGCGATCGCAGAATTTATTCTCACAAGTAGAGGGATTGGGGATTAGGATACAACGACTGCGCTCAGTGCATCGCTGGGGAATGGGGATTAGGGACTGGGGGAGATGAGGGGGACAAGGGAGGCACGAAAAATAACCAATCCTCAATTCCCTATTTGAGAGTTTAAAACAATATTTTGACAATTTACGATATTATGCCACACACTTGTTGATTATTAGTTGTCATGTACTAATAACTAATACTTCGACTACGCCCTTCTCTTCTTAGGCTGCGCCCTAAGCGTAGCTATGCCGCAGGCTTTACGGCTACGCTCAGGGCAAGCTCAGTACAAGTGACTAATGACTAATAACTAAATGATTACAGCCACAGCGACGAAGATAGAAGCAATTCTGTATTTAAAAGGTAAACCCTTGTCGCTCGGCGAAATCGCCGAGTATGCCGCGTGCGATCGCGCCACTGTCAAAGAAGGCATAATTGAACTAATGGACAACTATGCCCACCGAGATAGCGCCTTAGAGGTAGTAGAAACTTCAGATGGTTACAGTTTGCAACTACGGTCTGATTTTCATGACTTAGTGCAAACTATGATCCCAGTAGAATTGGGTGTAGGTGCATTGCGAACTTTAGCCGCGATCGCCCTTAATAGTCCCATACTCCAGAGTGACTTGATTAACCTGCGCGGTTCAGGAGTATATCAGCATGTTCCAGAACTCGTCGAACTTGGTTTCATCCGAAAGCGCCGAGACAGCGATTCTCGCTCTTATTCACTGCAAGTAACCCCAAAATTTCATCAATATTTCCAAATCGAACAACTCCCGCAAATACTTTCCACTAGCCAGAAGGAAGAACAGCTAGAACTAGAACTAGAACTGAAGGGAGTGGGGAACTCGGGGCCCCCACGTTAGCGAAGCGGGGCGAAGCCCAGTGTGGATTAGGGGCATGGGGAGTAGGGAGTGGGGAAATGAAGGGGATGAGGGAGCAAGGCAGGTAGGGGAAGAACTATTGATTATTCCCCACTCCCTATTCCTTACTGCCTCCTCTTGACTTATACCTGTGGTGAATGCGCTACCCTTGTACTATGGTTTAAAGTAGAGTTAGCAATTAAGCTAAATAAAACTGCCAATGGTGTTTAATCCTGACTTTTTAAATGACAACTCTGAGGAACACCCTAATCAACTTCTTTCAGACCACTCTGAGCAATACCCCAATCAGTTACTCAAATATCTACAGCATCAGTCTCCTGATGTTTTAGCCAGGATTGCTCAGTCCGCTAGCCCCGAAATTAAACAAATCATCTCGCAAAATGTCCAAGGGCTTGTGGGCATGCTCCCGCCAGAAAATTTCAACGTGCAAATTACAACAGATCGGGAGAATTTAGCTGGGCTTTTAGCGTCGGCTATGATGACAGGGTATTTTCTGCGCCAGATGGAACAAAGAATGCAGTTAGAGCATTTGTCTAATGGTCAATAGTCAGTAGTCAAATATTCTGGAACTATTGACCAAATAATTACTAATTCGTAATTCGTAATTCGTAATTCGTAATTAAAAAGGTTACAGTAGCCTACACTGAATTTTTAATTCAGTGGTTAACAAGACATTGTGGAAAGTTAAAGCTTCCACTGATAGCGACGCACTAAGCCAGTCCGCCAGCGTCTTGCAATTACGAATTACGTTAACCTAACGGTAGCTAGTCCGCGTTCGCTTTTAGCGTCTCGTAGAGAGCGTCATTATCAATTACGAATTATTTTTACTACTTCCTTTCAGGATAAGCTCCTGATTGTACTTTGAAGGTTTGAATTTTACCGTTACGGTTGACCTCGATCGCTAAGATATCCCCAACTGTGCTGGACTCTACGAGCTTCTGGACTTGGGCTGAGGTTTTGACTGGTTTACCGTTAACTTTTTGAATCACGTCTCCAGGAAGCAGTCCTCCACGCTTGGCTGGGGAATCCTCTGTGACTTCTTTAATCACAATCCCAGCTTCCTGCTGAATGTTGATCTGTTTTTCTTGATTAATCTGTTGTTTTCTGATGGGAGAAAGGTCTGCCATTTCAATACCCAAGAAGGGATGTTCCACACGCCCTTTGGTAAAAAGTTCATTAGCGATGCGGGCGGCGGTTTCAATGGGTATGGCGAAACCGAGTCCTTGAGCATCAGCGCGGATGGCAGTGTTAACACCAATCACTTCACCTTGGGCATTTAACAAGGGGCCACCAGAATTACCAGGGTTAATTGCGGCATCAGTTTGGATAAAGCTGACTCGCTTATCTGGGACACCAACTTGAGTGCTGGTGCGATCTGTAGCACTAACGATGCCGATAGTGACAGTATTATCTAAACCAAGAGGATTGCCAATAGCGATCGCCCATTGTCCTGGTATTAAGTTTTGCGAATTGCCTAATTTCACAGTTGGTAAATGATCCGCTTTTATTTTCACCACCGCCACATCTGTTACCGAATCAACTCCTACCACCTTCCCCTCTAAACTCCGACCATCCTTGAGGGTAACTTGTACTGTATCTGTATCAGCTACCACATGAGCGTTGGTGAGTAATTCTCCATCTTCGCTCAAAATAAATCCCGATCCTGTACCGCGCTCAATGCGTTCTTGGGGAATTGGTTGCTCATCTTCTCCAAAAAATCGCCGTAAGAGGGGATTTTTTAAGGCGTCAGAGATAGGATTGGCGACTTTGCGAGTGGCGTTAATTCGCACCACAGCCGGGCCAACTTTTTGCACTGCTGTTGCAATAAAATTCACGTTATCGCCCCCAGTAGCCCCAATCGCTCCGTTAGAAGAATTTGGCACTACAGACTCTGGAGGTGAAGCCATTGTTACATTTTTTAACTGTTGGAACGAAGAATTTTTGAGCAGGAAATAGCGACTGCCAAATAAACCAGCACCACAGCCAAACATCAGTAAAAATATATAAACCGCCAGTTGCTTTAAGGATAACTTCATAATCATTCTGCTTAAGGACAGAAATGCAGTTGCTAACTTCTAAGTGTAGTCAAGCTAACGGCAAGTGGACAGATCAATTTACGAGGAATTGGGGATTGGGTATGGGGAAGAGGACAAGGAGAATAAAGAACAAGTGGGAAAGACTTGTGCAAGTTCTCACCCTTGTCTCCCCACTCCCCACTCTTCCCATCTAAAATTTAAAGTTAATGCGCTCTTGACCTGTATACATGACTCTACCCTTTCGTCAACTGTTTCTCTGTAGCTTAGTTAGCGCCTTGAGCTTAGTATCTATACTGCCAAACGTCAACAGCGCCAAGGCTGGTGTGAGTGGTTGCCCAACTCCAGCCCTATCTCGCTTCCAACGGCATAAAGTTGTTCGTGGCGAAACTTTGGAGAACATAGCGCAGCGCTACAATCTCCTACCTACAACTATTATCGGCATGAATCCAGCTTTGCAGAGCGGTGCGATTCCAGCCGTTGGTAGTGTACTTCAGATTCCTCCCTACAATGGGATTGTCGTTGAAGTGCCTCGTGGTCAAACTTGGCGACAAGTGGCAGCAAAATACAAAGTTCGTGCTGATAGCCTTTTTGAGCTGAATGGCTGCCAACAAGACCCCAGAATTGTGTTTGTTCCGGGGGTAAATTGGTCACCCAATGGTGTTGTAACTAAGTCCCCTTTACCCACTGATGCAGGTACACCAAACCGTGCATCTTTATCTGGATATCCTTTAGGGAAAGTAGCAAATGTCGGATTAGCTTACGGCTGGCAAATTAATCCTGCTACAGGTGAAGTTTTCTTCCATAGTGGTATTGATTTATTAGCACCAGTTGGTACAGATGTTCTAGCGATCGCGCCTGGAACTGTAGCCTTTGCCAGCGATCAAGGTTCTTATGGCAAATTAGTCATTATTAACCACAGTGGCGGACTCCAAAGCCGCTACGCCCAGCTTGACAGTATCAAGGTTTCTGTCGGTCAACAAGTAAAAAAAGGAGACTTACTAGGAACCGTAGGCACTAGTGGAAAACCAACATCCACTCAACCGCACCTCCATTTTGAAGTGCGTTCTAGCTCATCTCTAGGTTGGGTAGCACAAGATCCCAAGGGTTATTTGAAGAAATGAAGAAATAGGGAGTAGAGAATTTTAGATTTTTTAGATTTTGGATTTTAGATTGAAATTTAATCCAAAATCCTTAATCCAAAATCCAAAATTGAATTGTCCCATGCCCCATGCCCTATGCCCAATTCCCAAATTCGCTAGATTTTACAATGTGCATTCCTGCCTCTGCAAACCTTGCAAATGCTGCATCTGCCTGTTCTGTGTAGTCCACAACATCGGGGACAACAACGGGGGAAGTGCAATCTTCTAAGAGATAGATTTTTTGAGCAAGGGTAGCATCTACCTGTTTAATTTCTGTTAATAAATCGTCAATTGTCCAAGCGACACAGTGACTTTTAGCTTGACCACCAATAATTACTGCATCATATTCTAAAAGTTGTTTAATCAAGCGCGTGTTCTTTTGAGCAAGTGGACGTTGTTCAAAATCTTCCAATACTTCTGGACGTAAGATAGAATAGTTTTCTGTTAAGGGATTTTCACCTTTAATTTCAAATTGCGTCTGACTCTGACGCACCATGCCGTGGAAAAATATTGCTTCTTCCACTGATGAAACTAAAGCATGACCAATACCACCCAACATAGAATGATAAGGCCAAACAGTGAGAGGATATTTCCCGTCTTGACTGAGTTTTTTAAGGTAATGGTAAGTGTGTTTTTCTAATAATTCATAATCTCCATTAGTAACAGTGTTAGCAACTGCTGGGTTGACTTTCCAGATACCTTGCTTAATATCTGCAGGTGTAATGCTAGTCGCTGCTGGAGTGGGATGTTCTCCCGCAGCGTTCACCCAAAAGATTGGATGGAAAATTTGCGTTGCTGTGTGAGTATCTAGAGTTGGTACAATTTTCGTAATTATTCCCAAGTTTTGATAGATAAACTCACATAATCTGACGTTGTCATCCACCGCCGCATTACCGGATTTTCCACCTACAAATAATTCAAATCCAGGGATGCAGAAGGTGTTTTGGACATCAATTAACAGTAAGCAAATACGGGTTTTATCTAAAGATGCAGGTTTGATATCGTGTTGTTTCACCCAGATTTCAGCTTCGGTGGCACGTTCTTGGTAAGGTACGCGCCAAACTTTACCCACTTCTTCAGGCTTAAAGTGTGGGGGAATTAGTAGTTGAGGTGTTATTTGGGTGTTCATAATTACAGCCGCTTTTATTGTGTAATAACATCTATGATTTCAATTCCCATTAGCGATAAATCTAATTTAACTGGTAGTAGGGGCGATCACTTTGAATTTTCTTTATTCAATAGTATTTTTGTATTATACAATTATAAATTCAACTACATGAGGTTGAAGAGCCTGAAAAGGTTGATTATATATTAGATAATGACAAATTAACTTTTGATGATGATGATCAATAATTTATTTACTATTTGTATTAATTTCCATTACTTACACGTATGAGGCTTAGGAATTGGATACTTACAGAGTACAGTTGTAATTAAAGCCGCACTATTAGGAATTGAGTGAATTACAAGTATTGCAGATTGGGTCATAGAATTCCTGAAACACAAGTAATATTTATAACCTAGTAATAGGTGATCGCTTCGTTAAGCTTTCCTGTGAAACCTGCGCGATCGCTACTCAAGCTACTTACTTAAAAGAATTTTTCAGCAATATATCTTTATAAATGAGCAAAACCTTTGAATTGCTCTTTATGTCTTCGCCTGTCTCATTGTTCATTTTTTTCTATAGAATCACCAAAAGAGCCACCACCTGTGGCAATCTGGGAAACAGAGATTTATCAAATCTGATATTTTAACGACAACAAATTTACCTAATCAGGTTATGCAAACTCTGCCCATAATAGTTACTTCAAACACTACATCCAGTCAACCTACCTTTGATACAACTATCAAGCGGCGTAAAACCCGCTCTGTAAAGGTGGGAAATGTCACCATTGGCGGTGGCTACCCTGTTGTAGTGCAGTCAATGATTAACGAAGACACTCTTGATATTGATGGTTCCGTAGCTGCTATTCGTCGTCTGCACGAAATAGGCTGCGAAATTGTCCGCGTCACAGTGCCAAGTATGGCTCATGCTAAAGCTTTAGCAGAAATTAAACAAAAATTAGTAAAAACTTACCAAGACGTGCCCATTGTGGCTGATGTCCATCACAACGGGCTAAAAATAGCTCTGGAAGTCTCCAAGCACATAGAAAAAGTGCGGATTAATCCGGGATTATATGTCTTTGAAAAGCCCAACGTCAATCGAACCGAGTATACTAAAGCTGAATTTGACGAAATTGGCGATAAAATCCGCGAAACCTTGGAACCTCTAGTGGTTTCTTTGCGCGACCAAGGTAAATCGATGCGAATTGGGGTAAATCACGGTTCCCTCGCTGAAAGGATGCTATTTACCTACGGTGACACCCCAGAAGGCATGGTAGAATCTGCCATAGAATTTATTCGCATCTGTGAATCCTTTGATTTCCGCAACTTGGTAATTTCCATGAAAGCCTCACGAGTACCAGTGATGCTAGCCGCCTATCGCCTGATAGCCAAGCGCATGGATGAACTAGGTATGGATTATCCGCTACATTTAGGCGTTACGGAAGCAGGTGATGGCGAATACGGGCGAATTAAATCCACAGCTGGTATTGCTACCTTACTTGCTGATGGCATTGGTGATACAATTCGCGTCTCACTTACAGAAGCACCAGAAAAAGAAATTCCCGTCTGTTATAGCATTCTCCAAGCTTTGGGATTGCGAAAAACAATGGTAGAATACGTCGCTTGTCCTTCCTGTGGACGCACTTTGTTTAACCTGGAGGAAGTGCTGCACAAAGTTAGGGAAGCCACCAAACACTTAACTGGCCTTGATATAGCGGTTATGGGTTGTATTGTCAATGGGCCCGGAGAAATGGCGGATGCCGACTATGGTTATGTTGGCAAAACACCTGGTTACATTTCTTTGTATCGTGGCAGAGAGGAAATTAAAAAAGTGCCAGAAGATAAAGGTGTAGAGGAATTAATTAACCTGATTAAGGGAGATGAACGCTGGGTAGAACCATAAAAGGTTAGGGGAGTAGGGAGTAGGCAATAGAGAGAGAAATCGATTCAAAATTCAAAATTAAAGAACTTCTGCCTCCTGCCTCCTTTGCCCATTCCCCACTCCCTACTCCCAAAAATATTGTATAAACCATCAATTTTGTCGGATTGTCAAGTATTTTGTTTAAATTAAGGATACATACTCGGTCTGTACAGTGGTAGCCTGTGTTAGATTGAGCATACTGATTATATATTTTTCCTCTAACGCAGCTGTCATTATGGTGATTACAAAAAGTATACCTGTTTTGGGTGCTACGGCAGTGACACTCTCCACGATCGCTTTTACTAGCTGTGGCATTCATTCCCAAGGTCAGGCTTTATTTAAAGCAAGTCCCAAAGAATTAGTAGATGAAGTTTGGCAAATTGTTCAACGCCAATATGTAGACGGTACTTTTAATCAAGTAGATTGGCAGGCTGTTCGTAAGGAATACTTAAGCAAGTCCTACAGTAATCCCCAGGAAGCGTATAAGTCCATTCGGGAAATGCTCAAAAAGCTAGAAGACCCATATACCCGGTTTATGGACCCAGCAGAATTCAAGAATATGCAAGTAGATACCTCTGGAGAACTAATAGGTATTGGGATCACGATCAGTCAGGATGAAAAAACTAAGCAATTGGTTGTAATTGCGCCAATCGAAGATACACCAGCTTTCAAAGCTGGTATTTTGGCGAAAGATGTCATCCTCAAAATCAACGGCAAAAGCACCAAGGGGATGGATACTAATCAGGCTGTATCCCTGATTCGAGGTGAAGCAGGAACGCAAGTCAGCTTAACGATTGACCGCGACGGTAAGACAAAAGAGTTTGATATTAAACGGGCACGCATTGAAATTCATCCAGTTAAATATTCCCAAAAGAAAACTCCAGCAGGTAATCTTGGCTACATTCGCCTGAACCAGTTTAGCGCCAATGCTGGTAAAGAAATGCAAACCGCTATCAAGGATTTAGAAAGCAAAAAGGTAGCTGGATATATTCTGGATCTGCGTGGTAATCCCGGTGGCTTACTCTTCTCTAGTGTAGACATTGCCCGGATGTGGATAGATAAAGGTAAGATTGTCTCTACCGTTGAACGCCAAGGCGAGGCTGAAAAAGAAGAGGCAAACGGACGCGCCTTGACGAATAAACCGTTGGTAGTGCTGGTAGATAAAGGTTCAGCCAGTGCAAGTGAAATCCTCTCAGGGGCTTTGCAAGACAACAAGCGTGCTACTTTGGTTGGTACTCAAACCTTTGGTAAGGGACTAGTGCAATCAGTACGTCCTTTGGAAGATGGCTCAGGATTGGCGGTAACAATTGCTCATTACTATACCCCCAACGGTACAGATATTAATCATAAAGGTATTAGTCCAGATGTGAAGGTGGATTTGAGTAAAGCCCAGATGGAAGAATTGTGGCTTCATGAACGTGACAAACTCGCTACTTTAGCAGACCCCCAATTCGCTAAAGCAGTAGAAGTAATAGGTAAAAAAATTGCTGCTAAGGGCGCAGCCACAGCAGAAAAATGAAGAGTTAGGAATAAAGTTAGGAGTCAATAGTGAGGAGTTAGGAATAAAAACCATCATTGTGAACTCCTAACCCCTGTACAGAGGCGATTAATCGCGTCTCTACTTAAACTGGTTGGCACTTTCCAGCCCTAATAAGTCCGACACGGCGAGCGATCGCTTCTTCTTGCGAACTAAAAGGCCCCCACTGTTCTACAATCTCTAGATTATCGTCGCTAACTTTGTCGCTGGGGACAATTTTGCAATTACCAACAGAATGCTTGACAATATACCAAGTTTGTGGATAATTCATACTTTAAATAAATATTTGTTTTTTCCAGTAAAAATTCTACGACATAGAAAAAATATTCTTGCATGTATGCGATTGCCTCGGATCTGATTTAGCTATACACTTACACTCCCCCACCAGTTCCGTACAGTCATAAATTTGCTATTTGCCCTTGGCTACCCACTGATGAATTTTAATAAAAAGATAAATTGTATTTAAACAAGTAGATAAATTAAAATATATAATACATATATAATACTTTTGAATTTCAAGGGATTGATATGCGTTTACCTATGATTATCAGTGCCGGATTATTGCTATCTTTCGGACTGAACCTACCAGTAATGTCTAAATCTCCCATAGAGATAGCACAATCGCCAGCGAGTAATAACTCGAATTTAAGACGAGCACAAAAGCGATTAGAATTTAATCGCAATTTTTGGAATCGACAAAATATTTCCAACTATGAATATACATTGAGCAATAGTTGCTTTTGTATAGCCGATGCAAGGGGACCAGTAAAAATTCAAGTACGTAATGGTCAAACAACTTCCATCACTTCTGTAGCTACAGGTAAACCAGTTAATCCACAATACTTTCAAAGTTACAACACAATTCCTAAGCTGTTTGATGTGATTCAAGATGCTATCAACCGTAAAGCCTTCAGCCTGAATGTGCAGTACAGCGCTGGATTCGGCTATCCAACCAAAATTGATATCGATTACAATAGTCAGATAGCTGATGAAGAAAAATATCTCACAAATGAGAATTTTAAGGTAATTAAATAGCTGCCACTGCAACTAGAAAATTAGAGATTAAGGCAATAAGTATACTTACCTTCATCTTGCATAAATGCTTAAATTGTCATCTTGAGCGGAGCGAAACATCTGGTGAAATTTTTCTCTTCGCTGCGTTCTGCTCAAAATGACATTCCTGATTTTTTGACTTTTGCAAGAGGTCTATTAACTGCTGGCATTAAAGTTTCTATGTGCTGCTGTGTGAATAGCCCTCATTTTTTGGATAATTAAATTTTCTCTAATAAAAAAGATTGGTTTGTTGATTAGATGTATAAATCTTGGTGTAGGGATGTAAAATTTTGAGCGTAGGCGTAGCCCGCACTTCTCTACGAGACGCTGCGCGAACGGCATGATTCGACTCCGGCTCCATCGAGCGAAGCCGAGATGCTCACCAGCCGCTCAGTGACCATCGTAGACATCGCTCCTCACCAAGGTAGTGGTAAAGTAGTAATTTGTTGATTGTTAACTATTGCTGAACAAAAATTTACGACTATGTGTCACCACATATTTATCATTACAAAAATAAAGATTTTTGTATCACTGAATACTTGATATTGAAGTAAAGAACTCGGACACTGTTTGTGCAATCAAAAGTACAAAAACGTGAAAAAAATCAAGATGTTCAAGTTTCTGCTGCCATTTGTGGTAGGAGTTTTATTGATAATTGGGTTGGCCAAGATCGTACCAGCCCAGTCATCGGTAAGTGTTCACCTAACCCTTGGCAACCCTAGCAATGCTGGAACTTTCAGCCGAAATAACTACTTGCTGGTAAAACCACAGTATGTAATTGGTTACAACTGCTCAATAGGTAGAGCAAATTGGGTGTCTTGGCAGTTAAATAGTAGTTGGTTAGGTAGCACACCAAGGCAAGATAATTTTCGAGCTGATACAACACTTCCTCTTGGCTGCTATCAAGTTCAATCTACCGATTTTAGCGGAAGTGGGTTTGATCGTGGTCACATGACACCTAGTGGTGACAGAACTAATAGTGTTACCAATAATTCTGCCACCTTTTTGATGAGCAACATGATTGCTCAAGCCCCAGATAACAATCAGGGGATTTGGGCAAACTTAGAGGAATATGCCAGAACTTTAGTAGGACAGGGTAAAGAACTCTACATCATATCTGGTGGATATGGGATGGGCGGTACTGGGTCAAACGGAAGGTTCTATACAATAGCTAATGGACGGGTTCATGTTCCTAATACAACTTGGAAAATTATTGTTGTACTGGATATTCCAGATTCAGGTCTTGCTGGTGTGACAACCAGCACAAGAGTCATTGCTGTCAATATTCCCAACATGCAAGGGGTGCGAACAGCGGATTGGAGAAACTATCGGGTTAGCGTTGACTCATTAGAATCCCTAACTGGATACAATTTTCTCTCACAAGTCTCAACATCTATTCAGTATGTAATAGAAGGGCAAGTTGACGATTTATAAGTTGGGATAATTTCAAAAATGAGAAAGCATAGCCATCTGTGCGGCTAGGCTTTTATTTAGATAAATTTCCAAACTGTTTACTAGGTTTCAACTAGTTTGGTTACTATTCCAGCTAAGTCACCATCTTTAGTTTGTCCTATGATATAAGCGTCAATATTTATTCGTCCAACACGATAAACGCTGATGTCACTAAGATTATCTTTAAGTGTTTGGACAAGTGTTTGAAACTTTTGAACATCTTTTTTCTGGAATTCATTGTGCCACTCTTGCTCAAATGCACAATTACGAAAGAGATAGTCTAAGTCTACTACTTCTACTGGCAAGTCTTGAGAACCTGTTAGCTGTAATATTTTCTCCTGTGTTGCAGGTGCAGCACCTTCCCACCGAACAACCTCGAAAGGATAATCTGATTCGCTCATCATTAATAAGCTACTACTAGCTTCCTTTAGTTTTTCAACAATCTCGCCGCTCATAGTCATCAGTTTTTAGCAACGCTCATACTGTATCATTCAGCCAGCAGCAAGGTGGGAATGGGACAACTCGACCATTGAGTAGAAGATTTAGCACGAATGGAGCAAGAATTACATTAAGTTGGGGTGTTTTGCTTTCTTACCCATTGACGAAATGCTCTAAGTGTTGAACTTCTACCTAAAGTTCGGCTCTGTTCGACAAACTGGGGAATCACTTCAACAATGGGCAAGTTAAAAAAAGTAGAACTAATTTCAGACTCAATGTATTTGCCATCCTGAAGAATATTAATTTGTAGCTTGCCATTTTCATATCGCCACAGTTCAGGAACTCTTAATGCTTCGTAAGCATCAAGTTGAGTTTTAGAAGTAACATCAACCACATCTGCTTTCTCAAAAATTTCTGAGCAAATTAGCGGGATAGATCAGAGATTTACTGGCAGGTCAAAGCTATTGCCCTACTCTGAATTATTAGAAAATTTATCTGGTAAATCAAGACTGTTTGCCCACTCTGAATTATTACAAAATTTATCTGGTAAATCAAGACTGATGCCACAAGATAAGTTAATACAAGATAATTTATATACAGATTTAAATAAACAAATTTATAGTTGGCAAAAACTGCTTCAGCCTAGTCTAGATATTTTTCAGTCGTCTCGTCAATTAAAGTAAATCGTACTTGCCTCAAGAGTATGGGATAAGAGTTTCACAGAAGTTACACGTCAAATTCAAGAACTTAACCTATTTAGTAAAAATCCAGCTTTAGTACAAAATTTATTAAAACCTTCAAGGGTTTATACAGATTTTGTAGAGAAAACCTATCAACTAACCCTTCTACCAAAAGATTCCCGACTTTTCTCATAAGTCAGGAATCTTAGCCTTGAAGCGATGCCTGCGGGGGGCAAAGTCTACGCTACTCTACAATTAATTCAAAATCAAAAATTATACCAATTCAATTAATGATTGCAACACATCCTTGGGTAAAGACGCGATTCATCGCGTCTCTACAAATGGTCTATTTATCGCATTATTTTTTCAAATTGGTATTACTTGCCGTTGCCGTTAGCACCATTGCCATTGCTGTGAATGACGCGTTCAGCAAGCTTTTCCGGCACTTCCTGGAGATGGTCATATTCCCAGTGGAAGGAACCAACGCCCAAGGTGAGCGATCGCAGTTCTACAATAAAGTTTTGCATCTCTGCTTGTGGCAAGTATGCAGAGATATTATCCCAGCCTTGCCAATCGTTTCTGCCCTCATAGCCTAAAATTTGTCCCCGTCTACCACTCAATAGTTGCAGCACTTTCGAGGTAAATTCGCTAGGTGTGGTAACTTCCACCCGCAGAATTGGTTCTAACAGAGTAGGTTCCGCTTTGGGTATTCCTGTTTGCATTGCCAATCGGGCAGCTTGCTTAAAGGCTTGTTCGGAACTATCAACGTTATGATACGAACCATTAGTCAAAGTTACTGCTAAATCCACTATTGGGAAGCCCAAAGGTCCATGTGTGAGAAATTCCCGCACGCCCATTTCTACCCCAGGAATGTACTGTTTAGGAACCACGCCGCCAACAATAGTTTCATTAAAGTTAAAACCTGTACCGCGTGGTAAAGGCTTGATGTCGAGAAAAACATCACCAAACTGTCCGTGACCACCGCTTTGGTGCTTGTAACGCCCATGAACTGAAGCCACTGTTTTACGAATGGTTTCTTTGTACGGCACTTGCGGTAAGTGGGTTGTCATTGGCAAGTTATATTTGCGGCGCAGTCTGTCTAAAGTAACTTGCAAATGAATCTCGCCTTGACCCCACAGGATTACTTCATGAGTATCGCCGTGTTGTTCCCAAGCAAGTGAACAGTCTTCTTCTAATAACTTGGTGATAGCACCACTGAGTTTAACTTCATCGTTGCGCTTTTCTGGTGTAATGGCCAGAGCATACACTGGTTCCAACTCTACAGCTTTGGGTAGTTTGATTGCCGACTGCTGTTCTATAGAGATTGTATCGCCTGTCTTGATTCCTTCTAAACGGCTCAATGCGACAATTTCACCAGCACTAACTTGGTTAACCAACTGCTGTTGTTGTCCCATGAGGCGGTAAATTCCACCAGTGCGAATGCCATTGAGAACAATGCCATCAGTTAATTTACCTCGCCAAACACGCACGAGGGAAAGTTTGCCACCTTGGGGAGTGTAGTAAGTTTTTAATACCTGTGCTAGAGGTGTATCACCTTTTATGTTTTTTAAACGACGTTCTGCTGTGGTTTCTGGCTCAGGGGCTTCCCGTAACAAGGCTTCTAATAGAGGTCTAACACCATAATCTTGTTCTGCCACACCAAAGAAAACGGGCACTACTAAATCTGCCCCTAATTCCATTTTTAAATCTTTGAGAATTTCCTCTTGGGGTGGCTCAATGTCTTCTAAAAGTTCTTCGAGTAAATGGTCGTCAAAATTTGCTAAGGCTTCAAGCATTTCTGCCCGTGCTGTATGTTCTTCTTCTTTTAAACTTTCGGGGAAGGGAATGGGGTCAGCAGGTGCGCCTGGATGATATTGATATGCCTGTTCACTGACCATATCAATAAAGCCGGTGAGTTGTTCCCCGTTCATGATCGGATATTGATGCGCTACCAGGGGACGGCTAGATACTGCTTTCAGGGCGTGTAACGTTTCCAAAACGTGAATATTTGCCCGATCCATTTTGTTGACGAAGACGAGGTGGGGAATTTCCCAATCGTCGAGAAATTTAAATAGAGGGGCGAGGGTAAGGACTCGTTCGCGGATGGGTTCGCAAACTACAATTGCCGCATCCACTCCCATTAAAGCATTGTATGTTTCTTGGGCAAATTCTATACTTCCCGGACAATCAATAAAAGTAAAGTAAATACCGTTATACTCAGTGCTAGCGGCGCTGACTTCTACACTCATCTGGCGATCGCGCGACTCGGCAGCACTATCTCCCACTGTATTGCTGTCCTTAACACTCCCTTTACGAGAAATTGCCCCTGTGACAAATAACAGGCTTTCTAGTAAAGTAGTTTTTCCACTTAAATAAGGACCGACAATTGCAACATTCCGCGAACCCGATTTTACTTTTTCGTTCATAAAACCTCCCTTGCGGTAAGTCTTTCCTAACCGCATGATTCTGTATATATCAGGGATAAAAAATGCTTCTCTGGAGTCAAAATTACCCCTTCTTTAATTTGTTATTATGCTCCTTTTAATCTAAATTTAAAAAAATTGTAGCCTGTCGTAAAATTTAGCTTAATAAAAATTAACAAAAACGGACTTTTATGGCCAAATAAAAATTTTTGTAAAAAACTTTTTATAAAGTAAATTTAACTGAAGGTATTGCAAGTCAGAAAATCAATGGGAAAATCATTCTTTAAATATCGCATAGCAGGGTTAGTAAGTTTGATGCTGCTTGTTAGTATTACCTCCCCTTTTATTTCTCTATCTGCTTCTGTCCCCTCAAAGCTGGCACAATCTAATGGTAAAACTGCTATTGACTGGTTAAACCAAGGCTTACAAGCAATTCAGACCAGAAAGGTAGAAGATGCGATCGCCGCCTTTAAACAAGCAGCTAAATTAGATCCGACCTTAGCACCAGCACACTATAATCTGGGGCTAGCACTCCGACAAACCGGACAATTACAACCCTCTGCGGATGCATTTTATCGAGCCACGCAAGCCGATCCTAAATTTGCTCCAGCTTTTGCTAATTTAGGCGGAGCGTTATTAGAAGGGAATAATTTAAAGTTAGCTAACGATTATTTGCAACGCTCCTTAGAACTCGATCCCAAGCTAGGATTTGCTCACTATAACTTGGGGTTGGTACGAGAACAGCAACGAAATTGCGAACAAGCGATCGCATCTTTTAGAAAAGCCATAGAATATAGCAAAAATGCACCAGAGCCTCCTTATCATATTGGGATGTGTTATCTCCAACAAGGGAAACTCGAACAAGCCAGAAATGCTTTTAATCAGGCAGTAAAAATTAATCCGAAGTATCCAGAAGCCTACTACAATCTCGGTTCAATATGGTTTGAGCAACGCAAATCACAAGAGGCATTAGAGGCTTTTAGAAAATCAGCTGAAGCTAACTCTAACTATCCCAACGCTTATTATGGTGCAGGGTTAGTTTTTATGCAGTTACAGCAATATGGAGATGCAGTACAAGTATTGCAATTTGCTAGAGATTTATATAATGCTCAGAAAAATCCTCAGTGGGCGAAAAATGCCCAGCAATTGTTGCAACAAGCACAAAATTTAAATTACAAACCTCGCTGAGGCGCAAAAGCTTAATATTGCATAAGATAAAACTATTGGGTTGACTCGCTGGTGTTGTCTGAACTAGTCCCGATTGGAAAAATGTACATGCAAAAGCGCCAGAAAAGTCGATTTTTATTTAGCGATCGCTGGCTTGATCGGCACTCAATTGTTCGCAACATGGAAGCCTTTCAAGACCTAATAGTGATTGTCTTGTGTTTGGGATTGTTTGCCGTCATGCTGATCCAATTGTGGGGGTTATTTATCGCCATTATGCAGCAACTGGATTATAAACATGTGACTGCAAAAATACTATTTGTGTTGATTTTAGTCGAGTTATTCCGACTATTAATGGTCTATTTGCAAGAACATAGTATCTCAGTAGGAGTGGCAGTGGAGGTAACAATTGTATCTCTATTGCGTGAGATAGTAGTTCACGGAGCGCTGGAAATTTCTTGGATTAATACGCTTGCAATTTGTGGTTTGTTGTTTGTTCTGGGTGGACTACTTGTGGTGTGTGCTAAAACGCCGCACATGGATTGCATGAGTGCTAACACTAAGCTTTGTCCGATTGTCTATAAAGGAGGTATGGAACGGCAAAACGAGTTGGAATTTCAGTATTCACGTCAATGTGAAGAAAATCAACCGCTTGGATAAATTGTTATGAAAATGGGGAGTGGGAGAAACGCGATTATTCACGTCTGTACTAGGGAATGGGGAAAAAGTATTTTCCTCACTCCTTTGTGTGAAACTGGATCATAAAATTATTTTTGCAAGGTACTTACGACGTATTGAAATATACTCTTTTTGGAAGATGAATCGCTTTTTAAGGGTGAGTATAACGTTAATTAGAAATCTTAAAAGAGGTTCAAGCAATGGTTACAAATACAGGTAACGGACAGTCTCAACAAGCCATTAGCGACTTGGAATATGATTTTATCACCGTTTTGCACAACAAGGCTGAAGCCGTTAAAGCTTACGATACTTACATCAAAGATGCAGAACAAGTAGGTTCTCAGCCTTGTGTAGAGTTGTTCCAAAAATTGCGCCAATCTGATATTGAACACGCACAAGAGATTCGTCAACATCTACAACAAGTGTTACAACACGGTAAAATGTAACCCAAGTTTTGAAGTGCGTAGACTACGCCTACGCACTTGCTGATTACATTAGACGCAAGCAGCGCCCACTATAAGCTAAACTTGTGTTAACTGTCCTTGCGTCTTTGTCAAGATTTTGAGATATTAAATTGAAAGATTAATTTAGATAGAAACTTATGACAACCGAGCAAGAGCTTCAAGTTCTTTTTAATCAATTAGATCGCGATCAAGATGGCAAAGTCTCCATTAATGAGCTTTTTTTAAGTCCTGGCTTAAGTGCAGTCATCGCAGCAGAAACAAAGACCACTAGTCCCCGGGAGTTACTAGCACAGTATGATTTAGACGAAGACGGTAGTATTACCTTTGAAGAGTTAAAGGAAGCAGTTGAGAAAGCAAATAATTTAAGCTATTAGTCAAAAAATTAAAGCCACCTCCGCAATAGTGTATCCGCGTCTGATTCTGATAATTGAGATCATGTAGGAAAAGCTAACGATTAACATAACCCCCTTCCTGACCGTCTAAGGGGAAATTCAACGTTAAAAAAAGCAGATGGTTGCTCCCATCTGCTTTAATAAAAAAATCCATCATTTCGTTTACTTCGATACCAATTGGTTAACTGGAGCAACCCCAGCCAAATCTAAAATTGGCGTGATCGCATCTTCTCGCTTCACCGCCATCATGTGAACACCCTGACACAATTGCCGTGCTATTTGCACTTGCTCGGCAGCAATTTTCATCCCTTCCTCAAAAGGATCTTTGGCTTTTGCCAATCTATCAATAATATGTTGGGGAATATTTACACCCGGAACACATTTATTAATAAATTGGGCATTCTTTGCCGATTTCAACAGAAAAATCCCTGCCAAAATCGGTTTTTTATAGCCAGCAGCAATAGTATCCATAAACTTTTCTAGCCGCTCAAAATCGGTAATTAACTGACTTTGAAAAAACTGCGCTCCTGCTTCTATTTTGCGTTCAAATCGACTTTGCAAACCCGACCAACTATTACATTGTGGATCTACTGCTGCACCAACAAATAAATTTAACGCTCCATCAGTCAAAGGTTTCTCGTTGCAATCAACACCTTGATTCATCTTCCGAATCAGTTGCAGCAGTCGCACCGCTTCCAAGTCAAATACTGCTTTAGCATCTGGATGATCGCCTGCTTTTACTGGGTCGCCAGTCAAAGCTAAAATGTTACGGATACCCAAGGCATGAGCGCCCATTAAATCAGCTTGTAAACCAATGCGGTTGCGATCGCGGCAAGCAACTTGACAAATCGGTTCTATACCGTTTTGTAACAAAATCACCGAGGCCATTAACGAAGACATCCGTAATACTGCGCGGCTACCATCAGTAACATTGACAGCATGAACCCTCCCCTTAAGAGTCGCCGCCATTTGAATCATCTGCGCTGGATCTCCCCCTTTCGGCGGTGCTACCTCGGCGGTAACTAAAAATTCACCTGCTTGTACAGCTTTCTGGAAGGCTGTAGGGCTATGGGTGTGATGCATAAAATTAAGAATTTCCATTTATTAAATGGTATAGCAAATCACACCGAAAAGGGAAAACTTATAGAGGAAGAGAGTAGCCTAAAGCAGTTTTTACTTGTGATAAAGTTTGATTTGCGATCGCTCTAGCTTTTTGCCCTCCATCCCGCAACACAGATTCCAAATAGTTTTTATCCGCCGTTATCGACTGATATTTTTCTTGAATTGGTTTCAGGGACTCAATTATTGTGTCCGTCAGTAATGGCTTAAATTGTCCCCAACCCATATCCTGACACTCAACTGCTACATCTTCCTTGGTTTTACCAGAAAGCAATGTATACAGCGTTAATAAGTTATTACACTCTGGACGCGCTGGATCGTCGAAAGTCAGCCCACGAATGGGATCGGTTTTGCAACGCTTAATCTTATATTGAATCTGTTCTGGTGGATCTAGCAAATTAATCCGGCTTAACTCAGAAGGATCAGACTTTGACATTTTGCGTGTACCGTCCGCCAAACTCATTACCCTTGCCCCTTCCTTGCGAATCAAAGGGTCTGGTAACTTTAGAACTGGCTGATCTGGTTTACCAAATTGGTGATTTAACCGAGCTGCAATATCCCGTGTCAATTCCAAGTGTTGCTTTTGGTCTTCACCCACTGGCACTTTATCCGCTTGGTAAAGTAAAATATCAGCTGCCATCAGCACAGGGTAATCTAACAAGCCTGCACTGACATTTTCTCCCTGCTTGAGTGCCTTTTCCTTGAACTGGATCATGTCTTGCAGCCAGTTTAGAGGTGTAATGCAGTTGAGCAACCAAGTGAGTTCGCTGTGGGCCGAAACGTGGGATTGCACAAAGATGGTGGAGTGATTTAAATCAAGACCACAAGCGAGATACAGAGCAGCAAGGGTGTAGGTATCAGCTGCCAATTGCGTTGGCTCGTGTGGTACTGTAATCGCGTGCAAATCAGCCACAAAAAGGTAATTTTCGTATTCGCTCTGACCTTCTACCCAGTTGCGAATCGCTCCCAAATAGTTACCTAGATGGTAATTGCCCGTTGGTTGAACTCCAGAAAGAACACGTTGCTTGCCCATAATTTTCAACTTAGTTATCTCAAATCCGCGTTATGTCAAGTGGCGATGTCTAGTGACAAGTCGCTTCTCTACGAGACGCTGCGCGAATGCGCCTACGCAAAACTCATTTAATTTTGACATTTTCCAGGTCAACTCGCCGTTACGGGATGAGAGATTCTTTCTTATACTTATGGTTTAGCGCATCTTCATACAGAATTGGTATAACATATCAAAATTAGGTAAGCGCGTAGAATAGCTGCTCAATTGTAAGCATTGAGGCTGGCGACGATTGGTATTTATCGTAGATGACAACTTTAGCAGAACGGGAATGATTGTCTTGTACGAAGCGAGATAATATTCCTACATTGTCCAAAAAAGCTCTTTTGTTATAACTTTCAAAAAAAAGCCGCGTTCGTCGCCAAAAATATGCGGTTCAATAATCAGCACATCGAGAATTTCCGTTTGTGTCACTTTCAGAAATTTATGCTTTTAGCCTCAGAAAATTCTTGTTCTAAAACACTAATTGCTCTTGTTTTATACTCTGTTTTCTTAGATTTGAGTCAGTGTCATCATCTAAAATTTGCATCAAGTAATGACCATAGCTACTTTTAGCCATAGATTCAGCTATGTTACGAACCTGAACTGAGTCAATATATCCTTTGCGATATGCAATCTCTTCAACACAAGCTATTTTGAATCCCTGTCGTTGCTCTAGGATCTGGATAAAGTTGGCCGCCTGATGCAACGATTCGTGTGTACCAGTGTCTAACCAAGCATATCCTCGACCCAATATTTCCACTTGCAGTTGACCTCGACGAAGGTAAACTAAATTCAAATCAGTAATTTCTAACTCATTTCGAGGGGAAGGCTTGAGATTAGCAGCAATCTTAGTAACTTGGGAATCATAAAAGTAGATCCCAGGTATAGCATATTTTGACTTAGGAATTATCGGTTTTTCCTCTATACTAATTGCTTGCCCGTAGGCATCAAATTCAATCACGCCGTAGTTTTGAGGTTCTTTTACCTTATAACCGAACACTAACCCTCCTTGACACAGAGTTGCAGCGCGAGTAAGTATTTCAGTTAAACCGTCTCCATAAAAGATGTTGTCTCCCAAAATCAAGCATACTGGTTCATTGTCAATAAAATCTTTGCCCAATATGAAAGCTTGAGCTAAACCTTCTGGTTTAGGTTGCTCAACATAATAAAACTTGAGACCCCATTGACTACCATCCTTGAGAAGTTGCTGAAAAAGAAGCAAATCTGTAGGGCTAGAAATAATCAAAATCTCTCGAATTCCAGCCAACATTAATACCGACAAAGGATAGTAAATCATTGGTTTGTCGTAAACACACATGAGTTGTTTACTGACAACATAAGTTAAAGGATAAAGACGTGTCCCAGAGCCACCAGCTAAAATTATGCCCTTCATTTTACAATCCTCACAGACTAAAAATTACCGTAAAGATATTCGAGTATCAGAGTGTGTGCTATTAGTTATTCACAAGATGGACTTGTCCTGAATTAACTTGTAAATTTATTCCTCAAAGATATTCGATTCTTTCATCCTTAATAGTCTCTTATACTTCAAATTGGCGATCGCCAACTTGGAAATGCGATGAAAAAGAATATAAATTGTGACTTGTAAAGCTGAGAAGAACAATACAGACAGCACTAATATAATCAAACTAATCAAGTCAAATGCAACCACTTACTGATTGTGGTTATCATTTACGACAACAGACGTTTCTGAGCTACAATAAATAGAGAGCTTCCAAAAGGCTTGTATGAGAAAAATCTATTTTCAAACACTGTTAATCGATATAAAATCTCGTTAATAATGAAATGAGGTAATGAAACATCAGAGGAAATCTTTTTTGTTCCATATCGGAGTCGAATACGTTGTGCGACTCGAACGATATAAATGAGCGGAGAAAGGAGAAAAGGCCAAAAGAGGGTTGTGTGTATTAAGAACAGATGAGAGGGGAAAAACGTAGGAATGTCGTTTTGATTTACTCTCGCCGAGATGCCAACACTTATATCATGAATCCCACGAAATGCCTGCCCTGAAGGAAGATTGCAGAGCACATATCCGTTTGGAGTTAGCACGTTGTAAAACTGACGAGCAACATCTTCTCGCTCGGTTGGAGACAGAAAGTAGAGCACATCATTACAGATAATACGGTCGATCGATTGAGGCGCAATTCGTTGTGATATATCTTGTAGGCTACTAAGCTCAAGCGAGATACCCTTCCTTCGCGCATAGTCGATAGCGTAGGGAGATATATCAAATCCACGAAGCTGATAGTATCCATGCTGCTTCAGAAAGCTGAGCAGTCCTCCTGTTCCTGCACCTGCATCGAGAATGGTAAGTTCTCTATCGTTCGATAACTTCAAAAGTGCAGCGAGTACCAATTCATGGAGCGCTCTGTACCACCAGAGAGTTTCCTCTGTTTTGGCCATTTTTTGATATTCGATCTCATTTTCAATCATAAGTCAATGGCAGTATAACTTATCTTAAAAACCTCTAAAACAAATAATGGTAGCGGCTATTTGTATGAAAGCGAGGAAGTTTTCAGTGTATTAGTCATATCTTTCATTAAACATACATTAGATTCTTTGATCACTCTCATGACCTCTTCATTGTTCATATGGGGACTTATCGGTAGACTCAGAACATTTTTAGCCATTTGTTCTGTAATAGGAAAACTGCCTAAATGCTGTTCTTCTTTGTACGCATCACATAAGTGAGGTGGAACAGGATAATGAATTAAAGTGCCAATTCCCGAATCTTTCAGGTGCTTCTGGAAATCAGAACGCTTTGAATGACATACTACAAACAAGTGCCATACTGGCTCTGCCCAGGCAGGAACAAAAGGTAGGGTTAAATCTGTTACGCTGGAGAGTTTTTCAAGATACTGGTTAGCTACCCAAGCACGGCGAGCATTCCACTCATCAAGCCTAGTTAGCTTCACCCTTAAGAAGGCAGCCTGTAGCTCATCAAGTCGGCTATTGAAGCCTTTAATTTCATTGAAGTATTTAACACGAGAACCATAGTTTCGCAGCAGGTTAATTTTATCTGCTAGTTCAGCATCATTTGTTGTTACCGCTCCACCATCTCCCAATGCTCCTAGATTCTTAGTTGGATAAAAACTAAAGCCCGCTGCATCTCCTAAACTACCAACTCTTCTGCCTTTATAACGTGCGCCATGAGCTTGTGCAGCATCTTCAATTACCTTAAGTTCATATCGTGCAGCAATCTCGTTAATCGAATCCATATCAGCAGGTTGACCGTAAAGATGAACTGCTAAGATTGCTTTTGTTTTAGAAGTAATTGCTACTTCAATATTCTTTGGTTCAATATTGTAAGTTTTTTCATTAGGTTCTACAGGAACTGGTGTAGCTCCTGCATGAGAAATTGCTAGCCAAGTCGCAATGTAAGTGTTGGCTGGAACAATTACTTCATCACCTAAGCCAATATTCATTGCTCTTAATATGAGATGTAGTGCATCCAAACCGGTTCCCACACCAATACAATGCTGGACATTACAATAAAAAGCGAATTCTGCTTCAAAAGCTTCTAACTCTTGCCCAAGAATGTACCAGCCGGACTCTAGAAATTTTCTATAGGCTTCATCTAATTCTTGTCTTATTTCTAAACAAGATGCCTTTAAATCAAGAAACGATATTTTCATGCTCTGCCTTTTATAGCTTTCATAAAATCTTTATAGTTACGATAATAATCAGATTCATCATAAAAATCTGATGCCAAAACCATACAAACTGCTCCCGGCGAAAAATTCTCAATTTGGCACCAGATCATCGAGCCGAAATAAAGACCAGAGTGTGAGCAATTCATGTGATATTTTTTTTCTTGATGACCGTCATTTATTTTTATATCGAAGCTACCTGATATTGCCACTAAGAATTGCTGTAACTCGCGATGAGCATGTCCGGCTCTTTCTGCGCCAATAGGCACATCATAAATATAAAAAACTCTTTTGATTTCAAAAGGAATATGTTTATTCACTTCAACAAAAGTCAAATTGCCACGAGGATCAGTAATTTTCGGTAAATCAATCAATCGATATTGCTGAATGCTAGTCTGATTTTCTTTCAAATCACCTGTAACTTTCATTGTCTTGTTACCTCCCTAAACGGTTACTTAAATATAACCTTGATGCACAGCTATCCTTACTATCCGAATATTGTCTAATGATATATAGTGGTCTTCTTTTTGTCTCATCAAAAGTTTTACCTAAATAAAGACCAATGATTCCTAAAAAAGCAATAATAATTCCGCACAGAAAATACAAAGAAACAATCAGGCTAGTCCAACCTGTAACGGTTGTTCCATAAAGTAAGACATCAATAAAAGTATAAATGCCATATAGGAAAGCTAGGAAAGATATTAAGAAACCCAGCTTAATTGATAATCGCAGAGGTTTATCAGAATAAGCAACTAAAGTTTCGCTTCCCAGTTTCCACAATTTTTTAAAGGTGTATGTACTTTTTCCAGCGAAACGACTACCATGTTGAACGTCAATACTAGCAGTGGGAAAACCAATCCACTGTACCAAAAGACTAAAAAATCTTAGTTGTTCACGTAATACACGAAAACTGTCTACAACTTTCCTAGAAACAATACGAAAGTTGTTAACTTGTCCATCGTAATTAATATCTGCTAGATAGTTGAAAACTTTATAAAATAGCGAGGAAGTAAGGCGCTTCAAAATGTGGTCTTTTCGCTTTCCTCTCCTAGCCAATACTATATCATAGCCTTCTTGTGCTTTAGCATATAAACGAGGAATTTCTTCAGGACGATCCTGCAAGTCACAGTCCATAATTACAACCCACTCTGCATTACAGTGATCTAAGCCAGCTGTAATACCATATTGCTCACCAAAGTTGCGACTAAATTGAATCCCTTTAATTCGTGGATCTTTATTAGCTAATTCTAGTATGATTTGCCAGGAGCGATCGCCTCCACAATCCTCAACTAAAATTATCTCAAAATCTTCCGAAATAATTTCAAGAGAGGCTTTTAACCTTTGATAAAGCTCATGTAGACAACCTTCAGCTTTGTAGACAGGAATGACAACAGAAATATAAGCCAATGTTAACTCCTCCGTGATTTTATATTTTGGCAGATTGTATATTGATAATTCACATTTTTCTTTTTTGAGATTTGGGAAAAACAAATGTTTTATTTAATGTATATGAAACTAAGGCAAGAGGAAGTAAAATTAAAGCTTCTGCTATAAAAACATTAATTTTATAACTTATTAATTTTTTTAATAAAAATACTTGCATCAAGTAGATAATAGTATAAACTCCTATAAATTTAAATATTAAAGTATTATTTTTGTTTTTAAAAACTAAAATTCCAAAAGTTTTAAAGTTAAATAATACTCCACAAATAGTTGATATTAAGACTGCAATTTCATAGCGGAAATTTAGTAAAATAAGCAAGCTAAATAGCAAATAACCGAAAAGTGTATTAATCACTCCTACTATCAAAAATCTTATAAATATTTTTGAAGGATAATTCATAAACTTAATTCAATAACAACTGATACTTTCCATATATTATTTCAGAGTTAACGGTTGAGTTTCCAGATAGTCACCTTTTCAGATGAAGCAGGAATAACTTTATTAGAGCTTTCCCAGATGGGTTGCATACAGAATGGGTTATTTACAAGTAAGGGATGAGTTGAATACTCGATAACATGAGTTGCTGGAGTTTTTGTCAGGAGTCGGCAAAATTGTTCTGGTTGGGATGTTGCCCATAAGTCTTTAATAACTTGCACTCGATTATCTGAGAAATAGGTTTTCAATACCTCGTTTGAATAGTCAAAAGTATAAGTAATTTCTAGATATGCTGCCCTCCCAGTAATACTAGTTAATAAGAAAATTTGGTCATTATCATCACGCTCATCATTAGGCGGCATATACTTATCCGTTAAAATAACAGAGTTTAGTGGCGTATTGTCATGCATATAGGCCAGAGCTATTCGTTCGCTAGCACTTATTGTGATTCCGTAAGAATGAAGTTCATTCATTAGAAGACTTGGTCTAGCCATCTGTTGAGCAATCGAAGATGTTACAATAAAAGCAACTACAAAACTAATCTGCATCGATCTGGTTAAAGATAGATGAGGCTGGAAAAACTGGTAAACTCGGTAGAGTCCAGGAATCATCAAGAAAAATAGATACCAGCGTGTCAAATACAGCAGTTCTCCCCCAAGTGAGAAACTATCAAAATCAGTTGTTAGACACATTCCACCTAAAGTTGATACAGCTATCATCCATAAAATCAGACTAGTAAAGAGGAGAAACTCTTGACGTGCTGGTTTGCTTGATAGGAAAATGCTACTGATAATGAGCAAAGGAATACCTATCATATTCAATGCAACAAAAGCAGACATAGATACTATTTGCCAAACCCATCTAAATACTGTCGAATTATGAATTAAGTGGCTTAATAAGTCATAAATATTTGTAGAAAATGGCCAAGCATTAATCCAATTAGTCCATTCTTTAGGATCTGTTAAATTATTAAAGCCTAACTTGAGACTCGCAGTATTAGGCAAATAATATGATGATTTCATCTCCAAACAAATTAGTAAACTTAAAGCCACAGCAAGACCAGTAGCAATAAGGTATACGCTTTGCCTAGTGCGTTTCCAGCCGTAAGCTGCCAGTAACAAAAAACCTGGCAGCATTGGTAAAAATACATGAACCCGAAAGCGGCTTGTTGCCGCAACCATGATGGCAATAATAATGATAAATACATCAACAGGTTGCTTTTTATAGCAACGAATAGAAATCAGCAAAATTCCTAAAAGAATTCCATAAGTAACTAACATCCCACTATACATTTGTGGAGCAGTTAACATAAATGGTTCTATTCCACTAGTAACATGAGGAAACAAAGTAAAATAAAAAAAGGAACGCTCGCTTTTCACCAAAGGCGGATATGGAATGGCTGTAATATACATTGCTGCTGTTGCCAGATATCCAGCTACCCTACTGTTAGTCAATATTTTGACGATGCTGTACAGTGCCAGACACATCCCAATTGCGATAATGATGTAATGATAAACAATTTGTACCCTCTGTATATCCGTCTGACCTGTAAAGCGTGACAGTAACATCGTTGTCAGATGGGGAAACATGTGATAAGCGCTATCAGGTGTTCCTACTCTGTTAGGTTGCTGTAGAGGTGGTACGTGTCTAGCCAATTCGTAGGTTATACTTGTAAAGTAACGACAATCAGCGCACAGTATCGATTTATAGGTGTTAGTTGTGGGGTTATATTCCCAAGCTTTTTGGTAGGGAATATTAACTACTAAACTCACCACAATCAATAAAGCAAGTACCCAATCAAACTGCCGCCAACTAAGGCGATTAATCTGAATATTCAACCAAAACTTTTGATGAATTGAATAAATTATCAACCCAATAAAAATTGCAATAGCTCCAATGTAAAATAATAACTCTAGCTGAAGTACAGCCAAACCAAAGTAAATTAAGGTTGTCAGTGTATAGCTAGCGATCGCACTAAATGTCAAACGAACTATTGGTTCTTGTACTTGTCGCTTTAACAGCAGATAAAACAACGCGCCAAGAGGCATCCAAAGTAAAACTGTTCCTAAACAAAAACGCAGTAATTCAACTACATTCCATTCAGTTGCTACCAAGTAATAGACCAAAACAAATAAAGTAATAGTAGCAACAAATAAAGTAAGAAAACTTGATTTTTTTTTAACTATTTTTTCTGAGGTTTCAAGCATATCTTTATTTGTTTATTTAAGTTTTAATACTATCGGAGGCCTATCTAATTTCTCCATTCTTAAATAATTGTGCGACGAACCAAATGGGGTCTGTGCTTAACTTTCTCAAATATCAGCGAAGCGATCGCACTGCAGAGATCAAGTATAGCTTCATACCTCAATTCTGGCTAAATTGAAATTATTACGAATGATGGCAAGGTTTTTAGTACCTTTTAGGGAACTCCAAATAATAAATTATCCCAATTTCTAGACTCAACATGATTGTTCCTCCCCCTGCCCCCTGCTCCCCTGCCCTAAATGCATGGGATCTTTTTTTAATTGGAAGCCCCTTAATGCTTAAGTAAGTATAAATAATTAAAGACTTGTATAAGGGCTAAAGCGCTTTAGCCCTTACTACGAGGGATTTTCATAATTTGGTTTATTTTCGCCTATGCGCTTAACAATAATGCCAACCTATACAATTTAGCAAGCGACAATTAATAGAAAATTATTATCAATAAGCTGAGGAACTATCAATCTTAGATGCTTTAAATTATTTATAACTTTTGATAGATGTAAAAATAACTGTTTAAGTAAATAGACTTGAAAAGCTGAGAATAAAGTATAAAGTATTACAATTATCAACTAAAGTTATTATTCTCCACAGTTGTTAATTTAATGCAGCCCACTCGTCTGCGGAGTATATGCACCAGTATATGCAGCCCACTAAGCATATCTTTACATAGTTTGGTTTTCTGACGCCGATTTACTTAACCCTCTTTCATTACTCTCTGGAGAGTGAGTTGAAGACCTTGCAGTCAAGGTCATCTATCTAAATATATATAGATTCATTAATTTATCTGATAATTTATATTTATTAAATAGTGAAATACTATACTTCTGCTATTGCTAAAGCCACTTATTATTGATAATATAATCTCAGAGAAATGAGAATTAGTAGCAATAATGTAAACATTTGTTTTATTTAGCCAAATTTTATCCAAATATAAATCACTATTTTTTTCTTGTCATAGTGATAGCGAGAGCATCTGTGTATCAGGATTACATCTAAACTGATGACAAATAAATAAGGAATAAATTTTCTGATAACTTCTTTAAAGCCTCTGGTAATTGTTCTATAGGACTCATATTTGATTTTTGGGCATTGCTGAATCAAAATATGAATCAGGCGACACCGAATAGCCCATCGTAGACATCAGTGCAATCAGACGGGTGCTACACGTCTTGAGCGGCACTGAACCATACTTTAGATATACCTTTATTTGGGGACTTCCAGAGAATAAATTACCCAATTTATTTAGATGATATTTTTCTTTTCCCCCTGCTTTCCTGGTTACTGAGCGACTTGTCCTGAGCGTAGTCGTAAAGCCTGCGGCATAGCTACGCTTAGCGCGTAGCGTCCCGTAGGGAAGGGAGTCGAAGTATGCTCCCTGCTCCCCTGCCTACACAGCGATTGATTATTTTTTTAATTGGAAGTCCCTTGGTGCGATCGCAATCCAGCTAAACTTCCAGAGCAGGCTATAATATTGTGTGAAGAAAAGTAAATAAAGCTTAAACTCTTTTCCCCCTGTCCCCTGCCTTATCCCAACGATAATTATTTACGCCTACCTACTTAGTTGACGCACCCACGCCTTCAATCTGTGGGATTCTTCATTCATCCAGCTAACTTGTCTAGAGGAGTTTCCCCACCTAGATAAAGGTCATTCTGTGCAGGAGCGAAGAATTCTGTACGTCTCAACCGTTTGCAATTGAGTTAATGATAATTATTCAGCCAAACTCTTAAACTCGATTTATCTTTCTACCTTTGTGCTAAACCCACCTGTCCTCCAATTAGCCCTAGAAATCCTGTTCCAAAGTGCTGAATCTCCAAAAAACTTGCTTGCTCTGGTGAGGTTTTGTAAATCCGAAATGTCTTCATAATTCCCAAAGTAGCAGCACTTTCTAGAGGGCCAACAAAGCTAATATCCCGGTCGAGAAAATAAGTTTGATTAGCCCATTGAGCCATCTGATTTGCATTTAAAAAGTAGCAGCCTGCATGAGGATTGAGGGCACGACGAAAGGTAATTGGTGCATTCATGATTGCACCCTTGAGTTCCTGTTGCTCTTGTACATTTTGAAAAGGAGCAGTTACTCGTAAAGCCAAATCCCCATCAATGTAAGCTTTGTGAACCAAACCGTAAGGGGAGACTTCATAACGATTTGGCTGGAGCAAATTTAAGTCACTAGCTTGTTGGGTAAACCAATTTAATTTTATAAAAAACCAAGGATCATGGATAATTAGGTCATCTTCCAGGAAGCAGTAGTAATCATACTGACCGAGACAACTTTGCAGAACAGCTTGGCACTCAAACCCCAAAAGCATAGGCTCTACATTAGTAGAATGATGCTTATATAAATGGGATGGTAAGGGAAGCTGATTCAAAAGATGATTATCTTGGGTTGTACAAATAACAATATCTAATTCGTGCGACTGCGGCTGGTTAGCGGGAAAAGCTATTCGTTGAGCAATGTTAATGAGAGTTTGAGATTTACCAAATAATTGGTGCAAGACGGTAAGGCTATTGGTTAATGCTTGCAAGCGGGGTTGTGGGTCTTTGCGTTGGGAAGCATGACGACCCTCACTGCTAGATTTGAAAAAATGGGCAATGGTAAAAATAATCCGCATTTTAAATATCGCTTTTATATTTTTTTGTCATTTGTCATTTGTCATTTGTCATTTGTTATTGACCAATAATTAATATACTTTTTACAAGATTCGTTCTTTTCAAGTTTTTATTTGCACCTTTGCTTGAGGCAAAAAATATTTATGCAAGAGGGTAATGACCAATTACTAATGACTAATGACTAATTTTTGCCAAATCCTTTAGAAACTGAGCGCTTTTTCAAACTATCAGAAGTTTTACCAGCGAACATCCATTGCAAATGCTGTGGTAACAGTTTCGCCAATTCATAACGCTTGATAATTGTCTCTCGCGCATTCGCACGAATTGCTTGCATTTCTTGAGGATGATTTAGCGCCTCTTCAACCCTATTAGCAATATTATGGGGAGAAAAGAAATCTACCAGCAGTCCATTCATCCCATCCTGTACGACTTCCAATACTGGCGGAGTTTTAGAGGCTATTAGTAAACATCCTGCTGCCATTACTTCTAACATTGACCAAGATAAAACAAAAGGACGAGTTAAATAAACATGAGCAGAAGAAGCTTGCAAAACCTGAAGATACTCATTGTAAGGGAGTCTATCTGTAAAGTGCAGCCTCGATAAATCCAAAGATAATTTTTCTAACATTAATTGTTTATAAGTTTTACCATCAGGAAGATTTTTCCCATAAGCCACCCTATCTTCTCCCACAACTACCACATGGCATTTAGGTCTTCGCTGCTGAATTAGCGCCACTGTTTCCATAAACTGCGGAAAACCTCTATAAGGTTCCATCCCGCGTCCCACATAAGTTACTAATTCTTCCACATGGGAAAGGTCAAGATTTATTCTTGGTAAAACTAACTTTGCACCTGGTTTTGGAACAAAATATTTGGTATCAACACCATCATGAATGACAGTGAGTTTGCTATGATATTCTTTGGGAAATTGCTGACGCTGCCAATTTGTTGGAGAAAGACCGCGATCGCAGCTATATAAATCGGTTAAAATAGGCGCATTTTTCACACGGATGCGGCATTCATCATCAGCATTTAGTGGTTCACTGGGATCAAAATCTGCATCAGAACCGTGAGCATGATAAAACCACTCGAAATAACATAATAATTCTGCTTTCGGGAAAATATCTTTCATAAATAAAGTCGGTCCCCAACCAGAATGACCATAAACTATATCTGGAACGAAACCTTCGGACTTTAATTTTTCTGACACGCGATAGACAGCTTGGGCCGTGAGAACAGCATTTTCGAGGTTACGAACATAATGGTGGGTTTGGGGAGCAGCTTCACGAGAAGGAGTATAAAGAGCTTTAAAAACGCCAGGTATTTCGCCTTCACGACGATTTGTCCCAAAGACGACTTGACAATTAGGATCTTTACCTAAAACTATCGCTAGATTGCGAAATTGCGAGGGAAAATTGGGATGTAAAAATAAAACTTTCATTGGAATAATCTTGATTAATTTATTGCCAGATAAAATAAATTAAGACAAGCTATTTAAGATTATAAGATTATTTATTACAATTTTTAGCAAGTAAATTTAGGTAAATCGTTGTCGGTAAATGCAAAAATAATTGCAAAGTCGTGTTATGACCATGAAATTTATTGGCATTGATTTAGGCTGGAAATCTCAACCAAGTGGACTGTGCTGTTTAGAATGGATAGATGGACAACTGCAACTACTCGATCTAAATCGTAAAGAAGCCATTGCAGACATCCTTACCTGGATTGATCAGAGTATACAACCAGACGAACCAGCCATCATCGCCGTAGATGCACCTACCCTCATACCCAACGCCACCGGAAGCCGCCTTCCCGACAAACTCAGCCACAAATACTTCGGTAAATATCATGCAGGATGTTACCCAGCTAATCAAAACTTACCCTTCGCCGATCGCACCATCAACTTTGGCTTAGAATTAGAATCACGCGGTTTTGCACACGCCCCCACCATAGAACCGCAAAAACTCAGCAGATATCAAATAGAAGTCTTTCCCCACCCAGCAATCGTTAACCTATTCAACTTAGAACGCATCCTCAAATACAAAAAAGGACGACTCAGTCAGCGCCGCCTAGAACTAATCAAACTCCAAAATTATCTTCTCGATATCCTTTCCTCCTTCTCTCCCCCTCTGCGTCCTCTGCGTCTTGGCGGTTCGTTTCCTTGCGAAATTCCCACCACAGGTGCAGCCCTCAAAGCGACTGAAGATAAACTAGATAGCTTAATTTGTGCCTATATTGCCGCTTATTGGTGGTATTGGGGAGAAGAACGTAATTTGGTACTTGGCGATCGCACCACAGGCTATATTGTCATCCCTCAAAGAATTTGAGCAAAAGCTTCGCAGATGCTGCTTTAGAGTCGTTGCTTCTAATTTAGATATTGCGACGCGATCGCAATATCTTATCCCTAGTAAACTAGACTAATCAACGGAGGTATTGTAGATTTGTAGTTAATTGTGTTTGGGAAAAAACGCTTCCTTAATTGCCTGGGTGACTTGCTCTAGGTCAGTTTTATCCATTGGCAGTGGCGTTACTCCTTCCTCAGGTTCAAAAGAAATTTCTTGCCATTCACTGACAGGAATCTTTTGTTTCTCCAAGCTCTGTAGCTCATCTAGCGTAGCGAAGACCATCCAAACCGAAAAGTCTTCGATCCGCACTAACACCTCAGTGTCATTGACTAACTCATAGCTCCATAGTTGTTCCAAAGGATTATAGCAGCCATCTTCCTCAAATTTTCCGCGTTCTCGAATGAGCGCTCTTGCTGCTGGTGTTAAAGTGCCTTCAACAACTATACAGCCCACCATTCCTGACCAAGGTTGTACAGACACTTCCTCAAGCGCTAAAAAATCTGGTCTACTGCCACTTAACTCTTCCCCTCCTGGAAAGTACGCCCGAAACCTGTCAGCCTTTTTCAGGTAAAAGTCGAGGATGCCTTGCTGAATCTGTGGTGTGTTTTGGGTAACTAGAAAACTTGAACGAGACATAAAAATAGCCTTTGAAACCCCTAAGAGGACGTGAGTTCGACGGGTTGAAAAAGGAGCAAAAAAAAGCTGAGACTGGAATAATTCTAGCAGTAGTTATTTTTTGGGCGTGACTGCGTAGCATAATAAAAGGCGTTGCTAAACTTAAATCAGCAACGCCTAATCTTAAGTATTCAACAATTACTCAGCACTCTTATTCTGCCCAAGCAATCAACCTTGGTTCATAAGCATTAGCCAGGTGTGGATTTTTCGGCAATACACGCAAAGACAAACCTTGCAAACCAGAAGCCGTATAAGTAATATTACCCGTGTAAATACCCAATTGCTGTCCATCTTCACCTTGATAATCCATCACCACTGGCACAGCGTTGACAATATCACCATTAGCATCGATCGCACCTTGATATAACTCCACTTGTACATCATCATTTGTCAAAGTTGCCAAGTCAACCTTGGCTTTGACAGCAACGGTTTGGTTAACCTCAATGTCTGAAGCTGCTGATACGTCAATATCTTTGATTTTGATGTTGAACCAGTGTTCCCTCAGTTTTTCTTTCCAAGCAGCTAATTCTTTCGCTGGGGCATAGTTATCAACAGTCAGGGTATGATAGCGATCGCTAGCTGGGAAATAAGCCCTTTGTGCATATTCTCCTACCATCCGCGCTGTATTAAAGAAGGGACAATTCAGGCGAATTGCATCCTTCATTTTCGCAACCCACGGACGGGGCAAACCATCAGTATCCCGGTGATCGTAAAATAACGGTACAACATCCTTCTCTAACAATTCGTAGAGAGCATTTGCTTCTACTTCATCTTGATAGTTGGGATCGTCGTAATTCTCACCATGTCCAATTGCCCAGCCTGTGCGGACATAATCAGCTTCATCCCACCAGCCATCTAGTACGCTTAAATTTGGCAATCCATTCATTGCGGCTTTCATGCCACTGGTACCAGAAGCTTCCCGTGGACGACGCGGTGTGTTCAACCAGATATCGCAACCCGCTACCATCAACCGAGATATGTGAATGTCGTAATTGGGAACAAACACTACCTGTTTTTCTAAATGTTGTTCGCGGATAAAGTGATTGATCTCGCGGATGAGTTCTTTACCAGGAATATCCTTGGGATGGGCCTTACCAGCAATCACGAATTGCACTTTTCGGTCTTTATTGCCTAGTAAAAGCCGCTTAATGCGATCCAAATCACGCATCCAAAGGGTAGCGCGTTTGTAGGTGGCAAAGCGACGGGCAAAGCCAATGGTGAAAGCGTAAGGATCTAAAACTTCTTGGGCTTGGGTAATTTCGGAGGCGGAAGCGCCGCGATCGGTTAAATGTTTGACCAAATGCTCCCGCACATACAAAATCATATCCAAGCGGCAGCGTTCGTGATTGCGCCATAATTCTTCATCGGGTATAGCGTCCATCCGCTCCCACAATGGGCTATCGGGTGATGCTGATGACCAGTTTGGCCCCAAGTAGCGCTCGTACAACTCTTGAGTAGATTTTGCCACACAACTCCGAGCATGGACACCATTGGTAATTGCTGTGATCGGCACTTCTTCTACTGGCACATTCTGCCATAAGCCCTGGAACATTTGCCGCGACACTACACCATGCAGTTGGGCGACACCGTTAGAAAATGTTGCCATCTTCAGCGCCAGCACTGCCATACTGAAAGGTCCAGATAAATCGCCTGTATTCTCGCGTCCCAGTCCTAAAAATTGCTCTTTGGGCAACCCAAATATCTCTGCATAGTACCCCAAGTAGTACAGCATTTTTTCAGGAGCGAACAAGTCAATTCCCGCCGGTACTGGCGTGTGGGTAGTAAAGATATTACTGGAAGCCACCACCTGTCTAGCTTGGAGATAATTCAGTCCCTCTTCCTGAATCAGCAAGCGGATGCGTTCTAGGGCAGAGAAGGCGGCGTGGCCTTCATTCATGTGGTAAGCGGTGACTTTCAACCCCAAAGCTTTGAGCATTTGCACACCACCGATCCCCAGCATCATTTCCTGGTGGATACGCATATCGATGTCGCCACCGTATAGCTGATCTGTGATGTCGTGGTCGTAAGTATTGTTGGGTTCAATGTTGGTGTCCATCAAATACAGGGGAACCGTTCCTACCTGTACGCGCCAAACTCTGGCATACACCTTGCGTCCTGGATAATCTACCGCAATTCGCAGTTCTGAACCATCAGGATTGCGCTCGAGATGCAAGGGCATATTGTAGAAATCGTTGAGCAGGTAGCGTTCTTGCTGCCAGCCATCGGCATTGAGATACTGAGCAAAGTAGCCCTGCTGATACAGTAAACCTACGCCCACAAGAGGTAGCCCCAAGTCACTGGCAGATTTGAGGTGATCCCCCGCCAGAACGCCCAAGCCCCCAGAATAGACAGGCAAACAATCTACAAGTCCAAATTCCGCCGAAAAATAGGCGTAGCATTCTTTTGGTTTATGCTCCCGTTGTTTCTGATACCAGGTACGCTCTTGCAAATAATCGTCTAACTGACGGTTCGCTCGATCCATTTGCGCTAGGAAGCCTTCATCTTCGACAACTTCCAGAAGCCGCGATTGAGAGATAGTACCTAACATTAACACCGGGTTATGATGGCTAGACTCCCACAAGTCAGAGTCTAAACGACGGAATAAATCTTTAGTGTCAACGTTCCAATCCCAGTGCAAGTTATATGCCAACCGCCGTAGTGATTCAAGTCTCGGCGGTAGTGAAGGGGATACGTTAAATGTGCGAATTGGCTGCATAGGTTGGCAAAACTCCAAGTTTAGCTATGGTTATTGTTCACTCTCTTTACCAATGTTGCCAATTCTTTATACAGTAATTTGTGAAAAAGCGATGACTTTGTTAAGCATTGAGAATTTTTTTTAACCTCGTTGCTAAAGTTTACACCAAGGTGTTTCTAATTCTATGCTTTACTCTCAGCCATATACTTGGTATATTAAAATTTAATCATTTAATACCATGTATCACTTAAAAAATTTAGTTTTGAATAAATAATTTATATTTATTTTACAATTGATTCCGGGGATCAATCTAAGCTATTGGCTGAGGGTGAAAATTCTTCATAGCTACGTCAAGGAAAAGTTAAAAATTTAATTATTTTTTAATAAAATTGCCTTAACCTAGAGGCAGCATGAGAGCAAAGACTTAACTTTATTATTCTTCGGTTAAGGTTACTCTAAGATGATCTGACACCCAATAACCCATCGTAGCCATCGCCTAAAATTGAATTGTGTAAAAATAATACCAAGGAGTTAACTAGGAAAAGTGATACCTGCGGTAGTCACTGACTTGTACTGAGTTCAGCCGGAGCCGAGCCGAGGGGCGCAGTCGAAGTAGCTTTGTCGTACCCCTGCGCGGAAGCAAGCTAGCAAAAGCGTCTCGTAGAGAAGTGCGGGCTACGTCTACGCTAACTACTTGGTATAAAATTTTAATAATAGAACGGGAAAATAACGTAGTAATGTGTTATTTTATGCGCCTAGTGAAGGCTGATCTTTGTTATTTTTTGTCATTGACAAAGCTACAGCTGCTGCATAAGCAATCTCTGCTGCCATTTGATAAGCAAGTTTGATACTAGATGAAGCGTCCTTGGCTTTAGGAGAAAGAGAAGCTTTTTTTCGGCGCGACTCTTGTTTGACATTACCTGCTGCAATAGCTCGCTGTAAAATGATCCAGGCATCTAGGTCTTCTGAGTCATAATTACTTTGAAGCTGCGATCGCAGTTGATCTTCGGCTACAACACTCAAATAGCCGGTAGTTAGAGCTTCTTGGACAATTTCTTTAATTAAAGCCATAATTTGAACCAAGTGTGTGAGTTAAAACCAATACCTCAATCTGGGCATTTGATATTTTTTCTGGACTTATCCTGAAAATTAAGCTACTTTTTAGCTTTCTTTGAATAAAATTTATAATGGGTAGTGCCAAGCACGCATCACCCGCTTGGCTCACCCGGATGGGTGATTTACAAATTTTTATATATAAGTAATAGGGAAGAGGAAATTTTTTAGCTTTTTAATGAAGAGGGTGTCATAAGTATAGTAGATATCATCCTGAGTTAATACAAAAATATCAAGCTATTCGGACAAACAACAGTATAAATCTAGATATAAATGATAATTAATCGCTTAGAGCATTTTTAAATTTACCGCTTTCAATAAATTTATTGCTTGTGTATAAAATTGTTTAAGAGTAGCATAAACTTTGCCCGTCTTAGGCATCGCTCTAGTAAAAAAATTAACTAATCTCACTATTACGACCAACAAGTAACCTGAAAATCAAATTATTTAATCAGAGTGTTCCACTAAAAATAAAATGTGTTATCGTTAAAAACAATTGTTGTTAAAAACCATTTATGTAATTAAAAACATGAATTGGTTAGTCTGTAAATCATCTGTGTGCAACATGATTGGAGCAGCATACTCTAGAAATTCGTTGCAAGAAAACCGTCATAGCAGTCGGGGAAGCGCTTACTTATTTGCACCGATGGTTAACTTCAATGTGATGGCTGATGTGGGAGATAATCCACCCTAGTTGTATTTTAGTTGTGCAAAAATACTTATAATAATCCAACAATAATTACATTGTCATGCTAGGCAGAAATTTTATCTAGTTTTTGAATATAGTCTAGCTAAATGTATTTTTTGTCGCAAAATAGCTTGTGTAACTGAGTTGTTTCAAAAGACTAAAACCGCTTGAGAAAAAGTAGCCTTAAGGTAAACAACTTTATCCTTATTTACGTAACAAGCTTTGCAAATTTGCCAGATAACCGAAACAGTATCCTATCTAAACTAGCAAATTTTCCCATCAGACAATCTAATCGTCTGGAATTTGACACTGCAATGCACTGAGATTGTTTTGTTAATTGATCTGGTGAAAAAGAAGCAAAATTTTTACTACTATAACTAGTACAAAAGCTTCTAGCGATCCAAAACAATTGTGCATAAGCTAAAAAACATCTAAATTGCATAATCGAATTAAATATAATTCTTTTGGCGTGCGACGAAAAGCCCACCCAGCTTATGCAATTTAAATGTAGAACAGCTTATCAATTGAGTAATTGTCTCCCACCTAAGTTAAATAATTACTCGTATAGTCAAAACCAGACTCTAGTTTTTCAACATTTGGAAAACCATCTAAAAATATGGGGAAATTTCTGTAATACTGCCAACTTCAATCATGTATTAATAAGTACAAAATTTTTTGGCATTGTAGAAGATTAGGATACAAACACAACAAATCAATCCTGTCAATAGCAATTAATTGAAGAGATATGTAGCCATGCATAACGACAAGCAATATTTTTCCAAATTGCAGCGCGTGCAAGAACTTTTAGTAACTACTGTGTTAGGGGATATTCCTACACTTATTTTAGGGCCGAAGTTGCGTAATTTAGGATATCGTAGTATTTTTGCCAAAATAGGCAGCCCAGTTTTTATTCAAAATGGTGTTGAATTTAATGGTACTTGCTGTATTGAGCTAGGCAGTGGAGTATATATTTTCAAGGGTGTGCGAATGGATGCTAGAGGACATAAAAATAATAGAATTCATCTAGGAAATAGAGTCGCTATTGAGCGTAACGTTGATATAGGGTCTTTGGAAAATACGTGTATACATATTGGTGAAGACACCTTTATTGGTCCCAACGTGGCTATTGAGGGACCAGGAGACATTAAAATTGGTAAACACTGTTTAATAGCTGCTTACTCAGGGATATATGCCAATAATCATAATTTTGCTGATCCGATAGAGCCAATTAAATACCAAGGTGTTACTCGTAAGGGAATTTTAATTGAGGATGACTGTTGGCTAGGGCATGGAGTAACAGTATTAGATGGGGTTACCATCGGTAAAGGCAGTGTTATTGGTGCGGGAGCAGTTGTTAATAGAGATATTCCTCCTTTCTCCGTTGCTGTAGGCATACCTGCACGAGTAATCAAAAACCGAATTGCCAAAGACTTAGCAAAAGTTCAAATTGAGAAATAGGGAATAAGGGATGGGGCATTGGGCATGGGTCATACTAACTATTTCCTGTAACAATTAACTTGGTACACCCAAGTGGGTGAACAAGAATTCAGCCACTTGGATGAACCAGATGTGCGAGGTTACATTTTGTAAAAAAAGAGATTCTAGTACTAGAGAATATTGATTTTACCTAACTCTAGTGAGAATAATTCTATGAAACTTACAAAATTAGCTGCCTCTTTCCTTGCTGTTGCTTCCATTGTCCTTTCGGCGGGAATTGCTTCTGCTCAAACAGCTGGCACAAACGGCAATTATATCGGTGCTGGTGTTGCGGTTGGTGCAACCAGTGGCGGACAAGGAAATGATGAAGCACAAATTGGTGGTAATATTCAAGGACGTTACGCCGTTCGCAATGCGCCTGTTTCAGTGCGGGGTTCTGTGCTGTATGGTGGTGATGCTGCCGCAATTATGCCTATAGTGACTTACGATGCGCCCATCGCCAGAAACACTAACCTTTACTTCGGTGGTGGTTATTCTTTTGTAACTGACGAAGGTCAAAAAACCCCGTTGGGCAATCAGAATGCGCCTGTAGTCACCCTTGGTATTGAATCAGAAGTTAGCAATAATGTCATTGCTTATGGCGATACTAAATGGGGCATTGATGCTTACAGAAACAGTGATGCTGATGCTGTCAGCTTCCAAGCCGGATTAGGCTATCGCTTTTAGTGATTACAAGCTAGAAAATAGCTTATTCACAACTTAAAGCAATGATATTTGCCAGTTGTAATGTAGCGGTTCTCAATTACATAAAATATAGACTATTAATAGGGGTACATCAATGAGCATTGGTGTGCCCCTATTAATAGTCTATATTCCCATACAATTGAGAACCCCTATATTGCCATATCTCTACTATCGTCAGGAAGATTTATATAAATATAGCAATATATCTCATTAGCAGGTTTCTTTTGAACTATTTTGTATTTAAATTAATATTTAAGTAGCATATTATAAATAATTTTATGCTCAAAGTAAAAATCAGGCAATTTTCATAAATTTATTATTGATGGAAATTGTTAATTTTGAATTTGGAGCGAAGCGACGTGACCTCTATTGAACAGTTGAAAGAAGAATTCCAGATTGAGGGAATTACGGAAACAAATGTACTGAGTTATTTTGAAACCTTAAATGCAGGAGAATTTGAGGCAACTGCTGCCTTATTTGCGGAAGATGGTGTGATGCGCCCACCATTTGAATCTGATATTGTGGGAACAGATGCGATCGCAGCCTACTTAAAACAAGAATGCAAAAACGTTAAAGCTTATCCCAACACCGGAATAGCTGAGACTTCAGAAAACGCTACGATTCAAGTGCAAGTCACAGGCAAAGCACAAACTTCTTGGTGTAGCGTAAATGTCTTGTGGTTATTTATCCTCAATGAACAACGGCAAATTTCATATACTAAAATCAAACTTTTAGCTTCTGCCCAAGAGTTACTTTTTTTACGTCGTGAAAACTAGTAAATAAGCATAATAGCTTAGGCAATGTTTGATCGTATCCCAAACAAAATTCAATAACAGTAAATTCACATAACACATTACTTAAACTTAAATAGTAGTAATTTTTGTCTATTTCACTAATTCGGGTAAAGTAGCTTCTAACTTTAGACAGTTGGCACCATCAATCTGCAACTGGTAGTCTACTTTATCCATGAGACGATTCATAATTAGCCAACCATAACCACCTTCTTGTTTTTCCATAGGGTTTGGAGCATAATAGTCAGACATATCAAACCCTTCGCCGTAATCCCAAATTTCGAGGGCTAGATCCCGGTTTTTCACTTCCAAACGGAGTAAAATCGGTAAATTTGGTTTATCCTTGTGGGCATGACGAACTGCATTTGAGTAGGCTTCTACTAAAGCCAGCCTCAAACGGCTTGATTGGCGTGACCAGTCTACAGAGTCTCCTAGCTGGATTTTCAAACATCCTAGCAGCCAGGTTTCGACAATATTAAGAAAACTCAAGTCACTTGGTACGTGAAGCTCACTTTTCATGACTTACAAAATCTCCAGTGAAAGTATAGTTTGATCATCTTCTTGAACGTGGTTGTCTGCCTGGATGCGAGCTAGTAAATGGCTAAGAGAAAGCGGTTGTTGCTCTTGTTGCAAGAGTTGCCAAAGACCATCTTGATTCAGCATAGAACGGTTAACTGGGTCAACGCTAGACTCGGTCTTTACTGATAAATCATAGTTTTTTGATACTGTAGCTTCTGTAATTCCATCGCTGGCTAATAACAATGTGTCTCCAGCAGCAAGAACCAAGTGACCAGACTGTGCCTGCCATTTAGGCAAGATCCCTAAAGGAACGCTGCGAACTTTTAGGTAATTGGGATTGTCAGTTAAAGCACCTTGACGTGACCATAACAGTGGATAAATATGACCGGCATTAGTGTAGACAAGTTCCTTAGTGCTAGGGGTATAACAGGCTAACACAAGAGTAATGAAATAATTGTTGCTAATTAAGTCTTCACTAAGAGCGTGGTTGAGGTTCTGCATGACCACATTTGGTTCGGCTGGTGCTTCTTGAGATAATTCTCGGCGCAAAACTGAAATAATACTAGCCATAAATAAAGCAGCTGGAACGCCCTTGCCAGAGACATCACCCACTGCCAACCACAAGTCACCTTTGGGATGGACAAAAACTTCAAAAAAATCGCCTCCTACTTCCCGTGCTGGGTAACAGCAGGCTTGCACCTTCACACCTTTGATATCAGGTAAAGTTTGGCGTAGCAAGTTGTATTGAATTTGGCGAGCTACCTCCAACTCATTGTGAATTTGCTGTTGCTTTTCTTGGAGGCGCTGGTAGAGTTTTGCTTGAGAGAGGGCTAAGGCTGCTTGTTCGGCAACGCCTGCAATCAGTTGAATGTCTTCGTCTTGCCAAGGGCGATCGCGTCCCCATTGGTGGAGAACCAGCACAGCTAATAAATGCTGCTGATAGCTAAGTGGCACAACTAGGTGGTGAGAAGGATTACCTTTATATACATCTTGAGCCAGTTGATAATGACGGGTTTCCAGCACTTTTTCAATTAAAACACTGGGGTCGAAAAAGCAATCTAATACATCAGATTGAAGATCGTGGTATGAGAACTCGTCTCGTGTCAGGCGATCGCCCTCTACTGGTCTGAGCAAGCAATTGCTAGCTTCAAATGTTTGTCCAATAGTTGCTACAATCTTTTGCAGCATACTATCGTAGTCGAGAGACTCTCGAATTGCCGTTGTTACAGCATTAAACAAAGATTCTCGTTGTAGGGCCCGACCCAACTCTTGCGTGCGCTTCTTAACTAAACGATATGTATCAGTGGCTTGCTCAACTAAGGCTCTGAGCCGTTCAGGATTCCAGGGTTTGGTAATGTACTTGAATACCTGACCAGAGTTAATCGCATCCACCAAATCTTCGACATCAGTAAAACCAGTTAACAAAATCCGAATTGTGTCTGGAAAGCGCTCTACGGTGCGACTAAAAAATTCGGTGCCATTCATTTCTGGCATTCTTTGGTCAGAAATAATCACCGCCATTTCACCAAACTGATCCAAGATTTCCATAGCGCCAAAGGCATGATTGGCTTTATATACTTGAAAATCTCGCCTAAAAGTGCGGTAGAGTAAATCTAAGTTATCTGGCTCATCATCTACCACCATGAGCTTAAGTTTTTCCACTCCGATATCAGCCATATTTGACTTTAGTTTTCACATATTTGAATGGCGAGATAATATAATTTTTATCCCACCTGAGAATCAACAAAAAATTAATAACTAATCATTTTCACCAGCTATTCAGTTATCAGTATTTTAAAACTTGATAACTGTTCACTCAATTTAACTTTATCCTACTAACCCAGAACGCAAGGCGCGGACTGCTGCTTGGGTACGGTCATCGGCACATAGCTTATTCAAAATATTGCGAACGTGAGTTTTAACAGTCCCAACAGTGATGTAAAGCCTTTCGGCAATTACTGCATTACTACAACCTTCGACAATCAACTGTAGCACTTCCAATTCCCTTTCTGTCAGGTTGTAAGGTTGAATTCCTTCCAGATTCTCGACATAATCAGGGTTAGAGGCAATGGTCTTGGTATCTACAAAAGCTGATTCCAACTTTTGAGGATTTTGTTGCGCTTGTTGTAATACAATCCGAGCGATCGCGGGATCGATCCAAGCGTTGCCATTGTAAGTTACTCTTACTGCTTCCAGCAAATTATCGAATTTGATATCTTTCATACAATAAGAGTCTGCACCAGCCGCAAAAGCTGCCAATACAGCTTCTTTGTTATCCCGCAGCGTTAAAATTAACACCCTTGTTAGTAACTGCTGCCCATTAGCAGTAGATTTTAACTCCCGGGTTAACTCAACGCCATCCTTATCTGGTAAACCAATATCTACAATGGCAATATCTGGATGTACCATTTTTAACATCTTTAACCCCTCAGCAGCATTGGCAGCTTCACCTACAACTTCAATATCATCTTTTTGCAATAGTGCTGTCCGAATACCTACACGAGTTAGGTCATGATCTTCAATCAGAGCGATACGAATTTTACTCATAGCCAACTTCAGACCGTTACACTACCTTAACCAGAAAGTCGAGTTTCGTGACATATTCCCACACTAACCGCAAGCAGTATAGTGGGGCCTTGTGTTTCCGGAACCAGAGTTACGAGTTGAAAAAGAGGCAAGGGAGCAGGGAGCAAGGGGGATAGAGAAGAGGAATTGGACAGGGTGCGGGGAGCAGGGGGGAAAGTTTTGCCTTTTCCCCCTACTCCCTGCTTCCTGCTTCTTCATTTCCGCCAGCGAATAGTCCCCTTCCCCCTACCTCTTTATTGAGCGTTTTACACTTAGTATGATATTACACTTGAAACATCAGATTTGGACTGATTCAGCCCAAATACAAGCGCCCAAGACTAATTAGTTATGCTTTCTATTGTTGCAGGGCAATGGGAATCTCTAATGCTTAAGTTCTAATATAAAAAATTTGATAAACTTAACATTCAAGTAAATCTGGTGTGAGGTTAATCCAGAATAGGCTATGTCTAAAGGCAATGAAGCATTTTCAGTGTTAGGAATACCAGTTCATGTGATGGCGAACTATCCAGGCTGGTTGTTAGAATGCCTGCGTGCAGGCAGAGGAATTCATGTAGTAACGCTCAATGCAGAAATGACTATGCAGGCAGAGCAGAATCAAATCCTAGCTCAGGTGATTAAAAATGCTGAACTAGTGATTCCAGATGGAGCCGGGGTTGTTCTGTATTTGCGATGGCTGTTATGGCAAAAAGTACAGCGTTTTCCGGGGATTGAACTAGCAGAAAAACTTTTGCAAGAACTTGGGCAACATAAGACAGGGGCAAAAGTATTTTTCTATGGTGCAGCGCCTGGAGTGGCCTTAACTGCGGCAGATTTTTGGCAGCAGCAAATTCCAGATTTGAATATAGTAGGCACTCACTCAGGCTACCATTCCCTAGTAGAAGAAGCACAATTGCGAGAAACTCTGCTTCAATTGCAGCCACAAGTGATTTTTGTCGGTTTGGGAGTACCACGTCAAGAGTTATGGATTGCCAAAAACCGCCATTTGTGCCCCCAAGCAATTTGGATTGGTGTTGGTGGTAGTTTTGATATTTGGTCGGGAACTAAAACTCGCGCTCCCGCCTGGTTAGGAAATAATAATTTGGAATGGTTGTATCGGCTTTATCAAGAACCTTGGCGTTGGCGGCGAATGTTGGCTTTGCCAGCGTTTGCTGTGAAAGCGTTTGTTTATCGTTTGACAGCAAGGGGTGCAATTAGTTGAGAGGGGAGAGACGCGATTAATCGCGTCTGTACAAGAGTGGGGAGAAACGCGATTAATCACTTCTGTACTGGGGAGTGGGAGTTATGGGTGCTATTACTTAGTTAGTATTGAAGTCTTCAAAAAATTTAAATTTTCTTGGTTAAATTTTCAATTCCCAGGCGAAACCTGGGAATCCTTATTTTTGAAAGGAATATCAAATCTAAACCCGTGAGCTATTTGGTTGTGGGGATAAGGAAAATTTAACAATGCCAGTATTAACAACTCAAGTTAAAACAGACAAATCCGTTCATAGAGAGGATAATAAAACTCAAAAGCACGGTAGCAATACTACTGTCAAGGTGCAATTGCAATCTGTAACCAAGACTTATACTAATGGTTGTCAGGCCTTGTTGAATGCGAACCTTGAGGTAAAAAAGGGAGAATTTTTGTTTATCACAGGCCCAAGTGGTTCAGGTAAATCAACGCTCTTGAAACTGCTGTATGGCCAGGAGTTAGCGACGCAGGGAAAAATAATTGTTGATGGGTGTAATGTAGCCGATTTACGGGGCGATCACTTGTCATTGTTGCGGCGACGGATTGGCATTGTGTTTCAAGACTACAAACTGATTACCCAGCGAACAGTAGCGGAAAATGTGACTTTTGTGTTGCAAGCTCAAGGGTATACCCGTAAAGAAATTCAACGACGCTTAGAACCAACTTTGAAGCTGGTGGGTTTACTGAGTAAAGCTGACTGCTTTCCAGATCAACTATCCGGGGGAGAGCAACAACGGGTGAGTATTGCTCGTGCGATTGTTGGTACACCACCCCTGCTGTTGGCGGATGAGCCTACTGGAAATCTCGATCCAGATAATTCCTGGCAAGTGATTCAGATTCTTCAGAAGTTAAATTCCTTTGGGGCTACAGTAATTGTTAGCACCCACGATGAACAATTGGTACGACGATGTAATTATCCGATAGTGCAAGTTCGCAATGGACAGTTGGCTCGAAAATAATTATTTGTTATTAGTCACTAGTCATTGGTCAATTGCAAAGGACAAAAGACAAAGGACAAAAGACAAATAACTAATAAACGTGGTGCTTAACTTTTGCTGATACGGGTGTGAAAGTTGTTGCTGTTTTGGTGGGTAGAACTTGTAAGCGATCGCAGGCTTGTAAACTCTTAAAAGCTGCCTCTCTGATTACTACTTCCTCCTCTCGACTGAGTAGGAGTTGCAAGCATTCGACAACATCTTGCTGCACTGAAGAATCAACTCGCTTACGGCTGATGACTTTAGTTAATTGACGTAGGGCAATCATCCGCTTTAATGGATCTTTTTCTGTTAAATTTATCAACAACTGATCGAGGTGGTCTTCTTCTCGATTTTCATAGAAGTTGACAATTTGCCATACCAATAAAATTAAAGTTAACAATGTTCCCACGCCTTGCATAATCGCACCAGCAGCAATCCAGGAACTGTGAGAGTCAACCAAAATTGCAGTGGTCATGTAAGTAGTGACAGTAGCAAGACCACCACTTATGACTGCTAAGGCTAACCGACGATTTGAACTGTTTAAGAACTTATGTATCTTAGACCAGTGTAATTGCCAGTCCCACTCCTGCATTGAGTAAACCAATACCATTATCCCAACGCCGATTGAGAGAGCCAATAGCAGCATCCAGTTCCACAACAACATGGCGACAAGGATTGTCAAGAACCCAAGAAAGCCCCCAGGCCCAGAGAAGCGCTTAAATGTTTGTTGCTTTGTTGCTCCCTTTGTCTTGAACTTTGGAAGCGACCAGTTCCAGTTGGGGATCTGGTTGATCAATTGCTGCCAAGAAGACGAAGCCTGTGCCACAGTGTTTACCTACTTGATTAAGAAATTAACTATTGTATAAGTTTTACTACGGTTGAAGAAAGGGTAAAAACCCAAACCACAAGATGCCCAGTTTTTAAGGACAGCCTAGTAGACTAGTACAGCACGGCGGAAATCAAGATAACATTTTAAATGGCTCAGAGCAAGGGCATAAAGGGTTTTTAAAGACAAAAACGAAACTTATCAAGAGTGAATTGGCCATCAAAAGCACAGAAGGTAACGCTGTAGATGTTATTCCCAGTTATAGATAATAAGCTATTGGGAGAAATTGCCGAGTCTGAGTTGGCAAGATTAGCGCTGGGTAGTGCAGTTTGAGCGATGAGTTGCTGATCGCGATCATACGCGGAAAGCACTAGCCGTTGTGAACTAGTGACAAAGGCGCTAACTGAATTAACCGGATGTAAGAAAGTAGCTTCTAAAAATCCGCTTTTGGGCGCTCCCATTAAAACTGTTAGCCCTGAATAGGCTGGAAATGCTGGATTTGATGGCTGTATTGCTATAGAATTATGAAAAATTACTCCCCAGTGTTCATATTGGCGCTCTACTGGTTCAAAACACTTTAAGTCTTCTAAGTCTAAACAAATATAAGTAGGTACAGTAACTCTGCCAGCGTCAATAGCTGACTCGACCTGCTCCCCCCAAGCTGAAGCTTTAATTTCATTTTGTATATTAAAGTCAAGCGCAAATTTAGCGTCTTCAATCGTTGGTAGTTTATTTAATTGAAGAGTAGCCTGCTTTACCATGACATCCTGCCTTACCATTAGCTAGATAATAAATAGATTTACTAATACATCAAAAGCTATATTTTTACATGTCTAACTATAATTAATAGCTTCTTAAAATGAGCATTTTGAATCTTCTTGACGCTCAAAATTATTTATGAGTTTCTTCATAGACTACCATAAAAACTTATGTTTTATTCCCACTTTAGTGATCCTTGCTACCACAAAAAACCTTTGTAATCCAGTAATTTCAAGGCTCAATCACTTTTTAGTATGAAAAAAATCACCAAATCTTTATAAGTAATCCAGTAATTTTATATCTACTTAATCTGATAGTAGGAAGAAGTCTTAAAGTGATTGGTTCACCGATAATAACAATGAGTAAGGAGTTTGAATTAAATAGGTAAGTATTCTAAGGTGACTAAAGGAGATGCGTTAACTCAACCTACAGTTTTAAGCCGTGGGTAAATCTAGTCAATAAGTCATTCGTTATTAGTTCAGGACTTACGCAAGAACTCTCTGAAACCCTCTTGACTTTGTGTCCTTTGTGTCCTTTGCGGTTCGTTTTTTCATAATTTTGCGTAAGTCCTATAGTTGTTAGTACGTTGACTCGACAGTAATAATTACTGACTAATGACCAAGACAGCGAGTAGCGATTCATCCTATACATTGAAGGAATAAGCTTACTCACCGGCTTTTGTGACGCGGATAAATTATCAAATTCTTTCTCCGTGTACACACAGATACAAGTCTATCTGTTACTAACGCTACTCAATTACTACAGTAAACAAAAAGTACTTATGTTTCAACCACCAGGATTTGAACAACGTTCTATAAATACCTCACTTGGTAGGATGGTATATTATACAGCCACTGGGTCACCTTGGCAGGACAATTTTACAGCAAAAGATGATCGGGAAACTTTAGTGTTTCTGCACGCCTTTGGTGGCGGGTCTTCTGCTTATGAGTGGTCGAAAGTCTATCCGGCTTTTGCCGCCGAATATCGGGTCATTGCGCCAGATTTAATCGGTTGGGGTAGGTCTGAACATCCGGCACGGAGTTATAAGATTGAAGATTATTTAACCACGATTCGGGAGTTTTTTGAGCAGACTTGTACCGGGCCAGTAACAGCGATCGCTTCTTCTTTGACCGCAGCCTTTACAATTCGAGTAGCATCGGCTCATCCTGATTTATTCAAATCTTTAATTCTCACTACCCCTGCCGGACTTTCTGACTTTGGCGAAGACTACTCCCGTAGTTTTTTTGCTCAGTTAATCAGCGTTCCCCTAGTTGACCGTTTACTTTATACCACTGGAGTAGCCACCACTGGGGGTATTCGCAGCTTTTTAGAACAACGGCAATTTGCTCAATCTAATCGAGTGTACCAAGAAATTGTAGATGCTTATTTACAATCTGCCCAACAGCCTAATGCTGAGTATGCAGCACTCTCCTTTGTGCGTGGCGATTTATGCTTTGATTTATCCCTTTACATTCAACAACTGACTACTCCCACGGCCATTATTTGGGGACAAAGGTCAGAATTTACAGGCCCCTCAGTTGGTCGCCGCCTTGCCGAAATTAATCCCCAAGCGATCCGATTTTTTCAACAGTTGGAAAATGTCGGGTTAACACCACAGTTGGAGTTACCAGCAGTGACAATTGGATTAATTCGCCAATTTTTGCCTTTGCTTAATTAACGTGAGTTCGACGGATCATATCATGTCCTTCTCCGACTTGGAGAGGGACAGACTTGAACTAAAGTTCAAAGCAGGGAGAGGTTTGTTGAACTCAGGTTGGATTATAGAAAATGGTAAAATCTCTTTGTTGCAAGCTCAATTAAATGCTGTTAAACAGGCTTTGCTACCACTTTGGCAACAAAGTCGTTTTGAAATGCGGTATGTGTATCCTAATAAATAAAGTTAGATAATTTGCTGTAAATGCAATACAAATCCAGGTAATACATTTTCTCCTGATAAACTAACAGGATTGTCTAATATCTCTACATCTTTACCTGGACGATAAATTTCTACTCGCTTGTTTTTCCGGTCGATTAACCAGCCTAATTGAGCACCATTTTCGATATACTCCTGCATTTTCTCCTGCAATTCTTTCAAGGAATCAGTACGAGAACGCAACTCAACGACAAAATCAGGACAAATTGGGGCAAATTTTTCTTGTTGTTCTGGGGTTAAAGCATTCCATCGCTCAATTTTTACCCAAGATGCATCAGGAGAACGTTCTGCACCATTAGGTAGCGTGAAGCCAGTTGAAGAGTCAAAAACTTCGCCTAAATTACTCTCAGAATTCCAAATATCTAATTGAGTGGTAATTTTAACATTACGTTTGCCAGTATCACTACCTGTAGGTGGCATAATTAATAATTCCCCTGATGCTGTGCGCTCAAATCGATAATCGCGGTTTTTCTGACACATCTGGAAAAATTGCTCATCAGTCAAGTCGATTTTCAATTTGAGTGTAGAGGATAAAGTGGTTGTCGTGACGTTCATAGGCTATTGTGAGCATCTTACTTTTTAGTTTAGTGCTGTGTGGGGTGCGATCGCGTGGTAAGAGATGATGGAAAGCGATCGCATTTCATTTGAATATTTATTTGGATACTTAGCACACATTGCAGGCTCAACTGCATATTTATCTAGAAAACCTTGATTAACAATGGTTTAACGCATTAAGGTTGCTTTTGTAGCTTTTACAAATTCAAAATACCCTACTTGTTTAATACGGCTATTACTGCTTTTATTTTTATGTCAATTAGTTACAAAGTATATTTACAATAATTTAAATTAATTTACAAAATGACAAAAAATCATACAAGGTTTCTGTTGATGAAACCCCATGGACAGGTTTCAGTGAAGATACTGAAAAACTCAATGGGCGTTTGGCAATAATAATTGGTTTTATCTCGGTTTATAGCCTTGGAAGTTTTTACCGAACAGGGTTTGATTAGATGGCTAACCAGCCTATAGAGAGACACTTTAAATTTACGAGTTTTCTTCAGTTGACAAATAAAACAATTTAGAGGCAAACTTATGAAAACTGATTTAATTACCAAAAAAAAATTTGATTGGATCAGTCATTTTTAGACCTGATTTGAAAAATTTTGAGACCATTAATGCAAATCAAGCGTGGTCATCATTTTTCACTGTTGGTCAAGACGACAAAAGCTGGGGTAAGAAGTTGAATTCGGCAGGTTTTTCACTAACCTCTTAATAGCTATTGGGCTAACTGGAATTCTTTGGACGATTTTTACTTCAGCCAATTAGGATGATTAAGTTTGTTCATTTTTAGTGTGTAGTAACTTAAATTGAGGTCTTGGATTTGAATACCAGGACTTATTTTAGATACAGATAAAAAACTTTCTTTAGCTTTGGAAAAAGTCTGATGTTGATTGGATTTATGAAGCTTCCCAATTTGTCACGGTATTGTGGGTATGTAGGTTTAGAAGTAGCAAAAATTGTTTACAAATATCTTGCAGTTCAAAGTAAAACCTATGTAATCCAAAATAGAAGGATATTGATAAATCAACTTTTAAAGTCTGGTCTAGATTCTCATACAGCAAATCGAACTGTTACTGTACTTATATCAAGCTCAATTTTACAATTAACCAACAAAAACCAATGTACAATTAATAGCGTAAAGTAACTATACAGCCAGACAAGGGGCAAAATCCCCTTGTTAAAGGTAGGCAAATCGCCACAGTATATTATAGCAATTCTCACTTGGATGCAACATTGCCACCCGACTTTTTTATGACTGCTGCTCACGTTCTTCTATTCCTTGAATAGAAATCATACTGTTGACACTCTCTACATCTGCCATTATCAAAACTGCTCCCTGTATTTCAATGCCAAACAATGGAGTGATCGCCAGGTAACATTTTATTTTTTTACCCCGACGATTGGTAGCATTGAGGATCATTTCTTGAAAGTGTTTTTTTCCCGATAGGGAGTCGCGGATGGGCAATCGCAACTGCTCGACGGGTAGCCCAATGTCTAGGCTAAAAATAGAGTGTCCTAAAACTTCGTCAGTTCGTAAACCCCATAAATCTTCTACCACGTAATTCCAAATTGAGACGTTAAAACTGTCATCAATTACTACTATTCCAGTTTGGAGACTTCTGAGTATAGAAACAAGGAAAGTATTAGTACGATTCAGTTCTGTGGTGCGATCGCTCAACTCAGTATTAATTGTTTGTAATTCTTCATTAGTAGATTGTAATTCTTCATTCATCGTCTCCAATTCTTCGTTGGTAGATTGGAGTTCTTCGTTAGTGGTTTCTAATTCTTCATTGGTAGATTGGAGTTCTTCGTTGGTAGTTTCTAATTCTTCATTAGTAGATTGGAGTTCTTCGTTAGTAGTTTCTAATTCCTGTCGGGAGCGTTGCAGTGCCTCTTGAAGTTTAATGTAACGGCTGACATCATGAAAAGCGATGCTTACACCTAAGAAATTGGTGTCGGTGTCTTGCAAGGGCGTAATCTGCACATCCAGATATTGGGTTTCTGTGTTGGATAAATAACGCTCTACATTTGTCAGGGTGATGGGGCGGCGTTCATTATAAGCCCGTTCAATTAGCGATCGCAACTCAATTGGTCGATAAGAAAGTTCCAGATCCTGGAAGGGACGAGCTAAATCTCTGAGGGAAAGGCCAAACAAATTCCGCGCTTGCTCATTTGCCAGTATCAGAATTCCATTGTTATCAATGACTACTTGAGCGATTGGTGCTGTGTCGAAACCCATATCTCGCAATCGCAGGTTTCGAGACAAACGGCTGCTAGATTCGTCATCTCCTGAATTTGCCATAACTAAAAGGCGATTGCGGATATTCACCTGTGATACTTTAGAAAATATGCGGTTTTTTAAGTCTAGGGGCGTAAACAGACTCGAATGTATCAGTAGCATTTCCGCCTTTCCTAAAAATAGATAGCCTGCATTACTTAGTGCAAAATGAAACCGAGCCAGAATTCGCCCTTGAGTCTCAGAATTAAAATACATCATGGTATTGCGGCTAACCAGCAAATCTAAGCGCGAAATGGGCGCATCCTGAAGCAGATCGTGACGACCAAAAATCACTGAGCGACGCAAATCTTGGCGGAAGACATAGCGGTTTCCGACAATCTCAAAGTATTTCTGCCGTAGGTTATCTGGCACAGCCTGGACTTCTTTTGCTGAATACGTAGCAAGACGTGCCAGGTTGAGAGCCTCTTCATCTACATCGGTGGCATAGATTTTCACTCGCTGGCGAAATTCATCTGCTCCCAATATTTCAGCCATCAACATTGCCAGGGTATAAGCTTCTTCCCCAGAAGCACAACCAGCGCTCCAGATGCGGATTGGCTCAGAACTTGTTTTATTTTTAATCAGATTAGGCAACACTTGTTCTGCTAAATATTCCCAAGCTGATAAATCTCGAAAAAAAGCAGTGACGTTAATTAGGATAGTGTTGAAAAGATAATTGAATTCTTCTGGATAAACTTCTAGGTAGTCTAGATAATCTTCAAAGTCCTCTATACTCAACAACTGCATTCGCTTAGATACCCGACGCATTAAAGTAGAACGCTTATAGCCTGTAAAATCAAATCCCCGGCTTTGTTTGAGATAAACTAGTAGATTTTCAAATTTGGGGTCTTTTTCTGGGGAAGTCATAGGGTAGAGCAGGGGACTAAGAGCAAAGGAGTGGAATTATCAACTGCGTCTGGGAGTATCAAATTCTCCCATGACCAAAGTTACCAAGGTGCTAGAGATTTTATCGAGGGGAAGAATAAAATCTACGTTGCCAGTTTGAATCGCGGTGGAAGGCATTCCAGAAAATTCGGCGGTTTTTATATCTTGAACAATAACAATACCACCCATTTTTTTTATTGCTTTTACTCCCATCGCGCCGTCACGACCTGTTCCAGTTAGCACAAGGGAGATCGCTCTATTTTTGTAAGTGGCTGCAACCGATTCAAATAATAGATCAGCCGAAGGACGTAAAAAATGTACTGATTCCGACTGTGATAAGGAAAGAGTGCCGTCACCGTTAACCAGCAAGTGACGATTAGGTGGAGCAATGTAAGTCGTTCCTGGGGTAAGGCAATCTCCCTCTTGTGCCTGTTTGACGCTAAGAGCCGTGTGCCGATTGAGAATTTCTGCCATCAGAGAGGGATGTTTGGGATCGAGGTGTTGCACAATGGCGATCGCGGCTGTAAATTCTTGAGGTAGAGTCGATAGCAATTTAATTAAAGCAGCTAGACCTCCTGCTGAGGCTGCGATCGCCACAATATCAAAGGCAGCATTATTAAAATGAGGTAAATGATTTTTGGCATCTTCCACCATCTGAGTCATGATTTTTTGGCTGCCACTATCAGACAAACTTTTTTCATTACAAAAATTATTAATAAATCTTAATATTTATCTTTTATTTAAATATATTATACAGGATATTCATATTAATTTTACCCTTTTTTGTAAAATAAATAACTCAATCCTCCTGTTCTAAAATGCGTTTGGCTTGTAAAAGTTGCTGTTTATGTTCTTCACTAACTGTCGGGTATTGCAGATTTAGTTCTTCTAATTTTGTGCAGATGATATTGGCAACACTCAGGCGTGTAAACCATTTGCGATCGGCAGGAATAATATACCACGGGGCCCATTCTGTACTAGTGTTGTTGAAAACTTCTTCATAAGCATTCATATAATCATCCCAAAAAGCTCTTTCTTGGACATCGCTATCTGAAAACTTCCAATTTTTTTCAGGAAAATCAATCCGTTGTAAGAAGCGTTTTTTCTGCTCTGCTTTTGAGACATTCAGAAAAAACTTCAGGATAATTACACCATTATTTATCAAATATTTTTCAAAGTTATTGATTTCTTCAAAACGCTGTTTCCATATCTTCTTTTTCTCAGGTAAGTAGGGAAGTTGTTGTTTTTTCAGCATTTCTGGATGGACACGAACCACTAATACTTCTTCATAGTATGAACGGTTGAATATTCCAATTCGACCTCTTTCTGGTAAAGCCTTAGTTGTTCGCCACAAGTAGTCATGGTCTAATTCTTCTGCACTAGGGCCCTTGAAACTAAATACCTGAAATCCTTGCGGGTTTACACCAGAGGTCACATGTTTAATTGTGCTATCTTTACCAGCAGCATCCATTGCCTGGAAAATAATCAACAAAGAATATGTGTTTTGAGCGTAGAGAATATTTTGATAATTTGCTAATCGTTCAATATCTACCTGTAATTTCATTGCAGCATCAGCTTTTTGATGAAACTCAGTCTTATAGGCTGGGTCATAGTTTTTTTTCAGAGAAATCTTTGAACCTGGTGGAACTATGAAAGCATCGTGATTCATAACTTTTAATTAATTCTAGGATTTTAAGTCCCTCTTGATCATCAACAAGTTTTGTAGCTTTTTCTTAATTACTGTTATAAAACTTAATGGCATAGGTATACCTTACTTTTAAGCAAGGTAATTGCAGCGTCTGTCTGCGACATGCTGCACGAACCTGTAAGGTATTACAAATTACTTTTACTCAGTACTTGCTATTTTGATTGCCGTCGCTTTGGCATAGGACGCATCGCTTCACGGCCCAACATAAACATCCCTGTAACACCCAAACTGACAAACCAAACATATTGATACCAGTATTGCCGAATCTGCTCACCCGTACTAAGTTCGGGACGCAACGTGTTTAAGTAGAGCAGCAACACTAATATCATCAGCGCCCCAAAACCAACAAAGCTTAAGCCAATACCAATTCGCGCATGTCGTAGTTCAAAATCACTAATAGTATCTAAGTCAATTTCTGCCAATTTCTTAAAAGAATTATCTGCTAAAGATGACGTTGCTTGGAATTTATTGCTCAGTTTTGGTGGCAAAATCGGCGACAGTGTTGCTACGGTTGGACGGCGTAGCAAAGCCTCAGTATCTCGTAGCAATTCTAATGGCTTACGGCTAGTAGTTGGTTGAGCAAACTCTATGTTGTCTGTAGAAGTTGGGGCATTGGCTTTGCTTTCAAAATCCATAGTACGCTTCAGAAGAACCAAGATATACATAGCCTAGCGAATCAAGAGACAAATACACCAAAATAATTATGAATTACAAATTACGTTAGTCTAGCGGGGCGATCGCGATAGCGTCTCTAAGAGTTGCTCATTACGAATTACGTAGCTTGCTTCTCGCCGGAGGCGAGTATTACGAATTACGAATTATCAATTACTCGTCCATCTCTTTTAATGTAGCTAATGCCGACGGCGATAAGCGACTCAGATAGCGGAATATCCAGTATTTAAAGATAGTGTTTAAAATCACGGGAAATGTCGCAATAAAGAAAAATACTATAGTTTTATTGGCTGGCAGTCCTAAATGTTCTATTAATCCTTCAACAATAACCTCCCACCCTTCTGGCGAGTGAAATCCTACAAATATATCTGTGGAGAGAATAATTAAAAAAGCTTTGGCATTATCGCTTAGTCCATAAGCAATATTATCTATAAAAGATTTTACAATCACAATTTCTTTTTTGCTTATAATAATAATTATACTAAAAGAAATTAGTGATATGATATCAGCAAATACATTACTAATAGCACTTTTATGTTTTCTGTAAAATTCCTCAGCTATCTCAATGGCTTTGTCTTTTACCTTTTCTTTTATTACTTCTGAAGAAATTGGTGGTGCTTGATTTAGGAAATATTCAAATTTCAGACTCTGTTGATAATTATGTAATTCCTGGAGAGCTTCTTTTTCTACATCAGAATTGCTAAAAATTTGATCGATGTTGTTTTCTAAATTTCTGTCTAATATCGGATATACTAAAAAGCTTTTAGATAATTGCTGAGTTAAAAAGGGTACAATAATTAAAATTATTATAAATCTTAGAGAAATTTTTGTCCTCTTTCTAGAAAGTCGGTAATTTCTAACAAACTCTTCTTCCGTCTGCGGTGCAAAATTTATTTTGATTCTATTAAGTCTTTGACCCATAGACCTCGATAATAATCTAGCCTGTTGAGATGAAGGTTGCGGTCGGATATTATTAATATTATAAAATGGCTGTTTGTTGATTTTGCTCTGGTTAATTTGGAGTGGTTGAGAAGTTGATATTAACGCATTGTTGCTAGTTGTTTCACTTTCTAGAGCGTATTTCTCTACAACTTCATCAATAGCTTTCAGTTTTTCTAACAATACAGAATTAGAGAGCTTTAAAATTCCACGACTAAGCCGAAACTCTATAAGTCTTACTTTGATAGTAGTTAAATTCTTATCGAGGTATCCTTGCCAATAAGACATCACATTTTCAGTATAATTTACTGATTGTGAAGATATTTTCTTGCCGTCAAAATGTTCTATCTCAATGTTTTTAATTCTCTGAGCTGCTTGTTGAGCTTCTAAAAGTGCCCTTTCTGGTGTATCTAAAAACCAAACGTTAAGCGATCGCAAATAATCTTTGATATTTTGGCGAAGTAAATTTGCTGTTCTGGCGAAAGAATTTTTCATTATATATAATTCTCTATATAATGCATATAAGTATAATAGTATATCTTGAGTTAGTTTCAGTCAGCTTGTCTAACAAGTAGGATTTGAGGATTTTTGATTAAGTAGTCATTAGTCATTGGTGCATACCCCATATCTTGCAATGCCCTGAGAAAGTCGTTGTGATAGGCTGGGGAGCATATTTCGACACTTCGGCAAGCTCAGTGCATCGCTGCGCTCAGTAACCGGGGGAGCATGGGAGCAGGAGAAGAACTATTTATTGACAAATGACTAATGACTGTCGTTTGTTAAAAACTCGCCTTATGATGGTCTGATGCTATATCGGCACAAAATAAAAGTTGGTCACTACAGTAAGCAAAAAATTTGAACCAGAATTTCTTGGCAATATGAAACTCAGTCTGTGCATGATTGTAAAAAATGAAGCAGCAACACTACCTAAGTGCCTGAGCAGTGTCCGAAAAGTAGTAGATGAAATGGTAGTCTTAGATACAGGTTCAATTGATCGCACTCCCAATATTGCCCAACAACTCGGTGCAAATGTCTATCATTTTAAATGGTGTAATGACTTCAGTGCTGCTCGTAATGCAGCTCTAAAATATGTCACTGGAGATTGGATTCTGGTATTAGATGCTGATGAAACTCTCACACCAGGAATTGTACCGCAGTTGCGAGAGGCGATCGCAAGAGATGAATACCTACTCATTAACCTCGTCCGCCACGAAATTGGTGCAGAACAATCTCCCTATTCTCTGGTGTCTAGGCTGTTTCGCAATCATCGAGATATTAGCTTTGACCGGCCTTATCATGCTTTAGTGGATGATAGCGTGTCAGCAATTATAACCAAAGAACCCCATTGGCAAGTAGGTTATTTACCAGGAATCGCACTTTTACACGTAGGATATCAAAAAAGTGCGATCACTCAAAATAACAAATATGCTAAAGCAGCTACAGCAATGGAAGGGTTTCTCGCTACTCATCCTAATGACCCCTATGTTTGCAGTAAATTAGGGGCATTGTATGTGAAAACTGGGAAAATTACCCAAGGTATGGAGTTGCTTAGACGAGGAATCACTACTGCTGAAGAAAACTACGATATTTTATATGAACTCCACTATCATTTAGGCATTGCTTACAGTCGGTTGCAAAAATCCCCACAGGCTATTTCTCATTATCAAGCTGCAATCAAATTGCCAATTTACCCCATGCTCAAATTAGGAGCATACATCAACTTGGGTAACTTACTCAAAGCAGCAGGAGATTTAAATGGTGCGAAAACTGCTTACGCCACAACTTTGAAAATTGACCCTACTTTTGTTTTTGGACATTATAATTTGGCGATGATATTTAAAGCTTTGGGTTTATTTACAGATGCGATCGCATCTTATCAAAATGCAATTGAGTTAAATCCTAACTACGCTGAAGCCTATCAAAATTTAGGAGTAGTGTTGCTCAAAGCTGGCAATCATCAAGATAGTTTAACAGCTTTTAGAAAAGCGATCGCCCTTCATGAAAGATATAACCCTGAAGAGGCGAAAAGACTACGCCAAGGGTTGCAAGAAATGGAGTTGATGTAGAGACGAGGCGGCATTGGGGAGAATGACAAATGACAAATACTATTAGGATATTAGTATTAATATTTCAGAGGTTCCTATGAGCCAAACCATTGATGAACGGATACGCTAGACAAGTGCGGATTTAGAGTTATTACCAGATAACGGTAATCGCTATGAAATTATCGATGGAGAATTATTTGTGACTAAAGCACCACATTAGGGACATCAAAAAGCTACTAGTAATATTTATCCAGAATTAAGAACTTATACATTTATTGGTTTGAGCAAGTTCGGTGAGCAACCAACTAGAAAGCGACGGACACGAAATTTGCGGTATCGGCTTGGCATAGGAGGATACCATAGGTGACAAGGAAGATTTTGTCCGAAGTTTTAACTCTATTCCAATTTAAAATTGCACATTTTAGCAATAGTAGCTGCCTAATTGTGCAATCGTTATTACTTTATTTTACCATTAATTTAGCACAACAACTGAATGCTTAATTTTAGTTGAAGATTTATTGTATAAATTAAGTAAAGTTACTCAATGCAGTGGGACTTCAAAGTAAGTCAGGAGTTTACCAGTGATTGTTAAAAGCTGGTTTGGTCGAGGTTGGGAGTGGAAAATTGGCGGTTGGGTTTCTTTAGTGGCAGCACTTTCAATAGGATTGAGCGAGAATGTCTTGGCTCAAATCGTGCCTGACAATACGCTGGGTGTTGAAAGTTCTGTGGTTAAACCCAATGTCAATATACAGGGAATTGTTAGCGATCGCATCGATGGAGGAGCAATTCGCGGTGCTAACCTCTTCCACAGTTTTCGAGAATTTAACATAGGAGAAGGCAGGGGGGCTTATTTTGCCAATCCCACTGGAATTGAGAACATTCTCAGCCGAGTCACCGGGAATAGCCGCTCAGAAATTTTTGGCAGACTGGGAGTATTAGGCAGTGCCAACTTGTTTTTTATGAATCCCAATGGCATCATTTTTGGGCAAAATGCCAGTTTGGATGTTGAGGGATCATTTTTTGCAACAACAGCAGATGCGATCGCATTGGGCAAGCAAGGTTATTTTAGTGCAACACAACCGCAACAAAGCAGTTTACTATCTGTCAGTCCAGGAGCGCTGTTTTTCAATCAAGCAGCTGCACAACCAGGGAACATAATTAATCAGGGAAATTTATCAGCGCCAAAGGATTTGACGCTGGCTGGTAGTAACTTGGATTTACAAGGTCAGTTTTATGCAGGGGGAAATTTGACCTTGCAAGCAACTGATACAGTCAAAATTCGGGATAATGAAGCGAGTCCATTTCTGGCACGCTCTGGTGGAAATCTAGCGATTGTTGGAAATCAGGGGATTGACATTTTAGCACTGAATTATCCAACGCAGACACCATTTGTAAGTGGGGGTAATCTCAGCTTAGTTAGTGATGGGATCATTTCTGGTGACGCTCGTTTTAATAGTAGTGGTAGTTTTTCAATCCATAATTTATCGGGTGGATTAGCAAACTTTGTGAGCAAATATGACCCAATTATTAGCAGTAATGGTGATGTGGATGTTACAGCTAACTACACTGGATCATCGCTGTTGGTAGAAAGCAAGGGTAATATTCGCTTTCAGGGTGATATAAATATTACTACACCGGATACTAGCCCTTTACCAGCAGGACAAGATACTGCAACCTTAAGCAATAGTACGGCGTTAATTATGCGTTCCGGACAGAATACTCTAGCTTATAGGGGTGTCAATTCTGGCTCACTATTTGCATTAAAGAGTGGAACTGTGCCAGAGGGAATTACTTTAGGTGGAAATATTACTTTACAGCCGTTTAATGGGGTTGGGGGAATAGTTAACCTGTTGGCGGCATCGGGGAATGTGAGTACGCAAGAGATGACCACCAATGGTGGGACAATTGAGATTTCTAGTGGTAGAGCAATCGTCACCAACGGGAAAACCCTAGACACAACAAATGGGGGAAATAACGGAGGGGCGATCACCCTCACAGCCCAAAACAACATTACGACTGGCAAGCTGTACTCTGACTCTTTAGGCGCTGGAAATGGGGGCAACATCACTCTACGCAGCACAGGTGGAGGCATTGACACCAGTGCAGGAACTTTGGACTCCATTTCCAGTACTGGCAATGGGGGAGCGATTACCCTCACAGCCCAAAACAACATTACCACTGGTAGCTATTTAGGTTCTTTCTCCTTATCTGGCAATGGGGGCAAGATCACTCTACTCAGCACAAGTGGAGGCATTGACACCAGTGCAGGAACTTTGAACTCCGTCTCCAGTACTGGCAATGGCGAAGCAATCGCCCTCACTGCTCAAAATGACATTAAGACTGGCAACCTGTACTCTTCCTCCAATGGAACTGGAAAAGGGGGCAAGATCACTCTACTCAGCACAAGTGGAGGCATTGACACCAGTGCAGGAACTTTGAACTCTGCCTCTAATACTGGCAATGGGAGAGCGATCGCCCTCACTGCTCAAAATGACATTAAGACTGGCAACCTGTACTCTTATTCCAATGGAGCTGGAAAAGGGGGCAACATCACTTTAAGCAGCACAGGTGGAAGCATTAACAGTAGTACAGGAGATTTGTTCTCCTACTCCAAAACTGGCAATGGGGGGGCGATCGCCCTCACTGCTCAAAACAACATTAAGACTGGCAACCTGAGCTCGTTTTCCTCAGGCAATGCAGGTTCAGGGGGCGCGATTCACCTTTCTGCCACCGGCGGCAGCATTAAGACTGGCTATTTGTCCTCTGGCTCGTTGTCTTCAGGCAAGGCAGGAGCGGGGGGCGCGATTCACCTCTCTGCCACCGGCGGCAGCATTAAGACTGGCTATTTGTCCTCTGGCTCGTCGTCTTTAGGCAATGCAGGTTCAGGGGGCGCGATTCACCTCTCTGCCATCGGCGGCGGTATTTTCACTAGCAATTTAATCTCTAATTCGTTCTCCTCTTCTGGCAAGGCAGGAGCGGGGGGTGCGATTCACCTCTCTACCACTGGCGGCAGCATTAAGACTGGCTTTTTGTCCTCTGGCTCGTTCTCCTCTTCTGGCAAGGCAGGAGCGGGGGGTGCGATTCACCTCTCTGCCATCGGCGGCAGCATTAAGACTGGCTATTTGTCCTCTAGCTCGTCGTCCTCTTCTGGCAATGCAGGTTCAGGGGGCGCGATTCACCTTTCTGCCATCGGCGGCAACATTAATACTAACTTTTTATACTCTTTTTCGTTGTCTTCCGGCAACGCAGGTGCGGGGGGCGCAATTCACCTCTCTGCCACCGACGGTAGCATTTCCACTAGCAATTTAATCTCTAATTCGTTCTCCTCTTCTGGCAATGCAGGAGAGGGAGCCAATATTAGCCTGGAAGCCACAAACACCATCCGGTTTCTTCAATATAAATTTGACCCTAACACCAGTACATACAAGCTGGTTCCAGGTACTGGTTCAATTAACTCCACAGGGAAACTGGGTTCAGGAAATATAACCATCACCAGTCATGCACCTTTTGCTTATGACAATGGCATCATTACTAGCGATACCTTTGGCCGTGGTAAGGGGGGAGATATTCTGATTAGTGCTCCTGCCATTACCTTGAGTGGGGGCGCACAATTATCAGCCTCTACCCACAGCAGTGGAGCGGGCGGGAATATTACTATGCGTGCCTCTGACAAAGTTGAACTGAGTGGAGCAACAACACAGGCTCCTCAAAACATTTTTTCTGGCCCGATTGGTGGTTTTTTGGCAATTCCACCCAGTACCTACCTGGGCGGTTATATTCCCAATGGTGATGTTGATAAATATCCCCAGGATAACAATGGTAATCGTATACCACCTCTAGGAACTCAATTTCCTAGCGGCATGTTTACTCAGACAACTGTCGATTCCGGTGGCAGTGCTGGCAACATCAAGATTGAAACGGGGCAACTGAGCATCAAAGATGGAGCAGCTGTTGCCACTACCACATTTGGGCACAATAGCAACGCAGGCAACATCTCGGTGCAGGCAGACTCCATCTCGGTTGCCAACGGCTCAATCTTAAGTGGCGTGGCAGGAGGCGCAATTGGCAATAGTGGCGATATTGACCTTTCCACTCGTTCCCTTTCCATTACAACAGGGGGAACTGTGCAAACCCAAACCTTGGGAGAGGGAATTGCTGGAAACATTCAAGTGAATGCCACTGATGCTGTGACAATCTCTGGCATCAACCCCACTTCTCACACTCCTAGTGGATTACGCTCAGGGAGTGGTGGCAGCAATACCCTGTTGGGTACTGCCAACAACAATATCGGTCAGGGTGGCGACATCTACGTTACAACGGACAACCTCAGCGTAGCAGATGGAGGGGTTTTAGATGCCCAAACCCTGACTAACTCCAGAGGAGGCGACATTACTATCAATGCCAATACCTTGAGTGCTGTTAACGGTGGACAATTGCTTACCAGTACCTCTAGCGGTGGACAAGCGGGAAGCTTATCTATAGATGCATCCCAGGCAGTAACAATTAGCGGCAATAGTCAACTCTCAGTCGAGACAAGCGGCGCTGGAGCCGGGGGAAAACTGGACATTGAGACACAACGCCTAACAATTCAGGATGGAGCACAGGTGTCCGCTTCTACCTCATCCCCTAATCCTAACGGAGTAGGCGGCAACATCACAGTAAAAGCTACACAATCTCTAGACATAAATCAGGCAAGTTTGCTTGCCAAGTCAAATGGTGCTGCTCCTGCTGGTAAAATAAAGATTAACACCGGAAACTTAACAGCCAGAGATGGCACGATCGCAACCTCCTCTAAGGAATCTTCTGGGGGAGCTATCAACATCACCGCTTCTGATATTCGCCTCTTTGGTAACAGCGATATCAGAACTGATGTCGCCTCTGGTGCAGGCGGTGGCGGTAACATTAACCTAGCAGCTAACTCAATTATCGCTTTTGGCGACAGCGACATCCTCGCTTATGCTGATCGTAATGATGGCGGCAAAGGGGGGAATATCATCTTCGACACCAAAGCTTTCTTCGGGGAAAACTACAGCCCTGCATCTTCAGGTAACAATCCGCCAAATACCCTTGATGGCAATAATCGAGTTGATATCAATGCCACTGGTGCTGTCAGTGGAGTCATCACCCTACCTGATACCACCTTCATTCCAAACAGCCTTACCGAGTTACCCGAAAATCAGATTAACACTGAGAGTATCCTGGCAAATAGCTGCATTGTCCGCCGCAACCAACCAACGAGGGGAACCTT
>NZ_JBALFV010000050.1:0-48202 GCF_036916735.1 Nostoc sp. | reverse complement strand
AAGGTTCCCCTCGTTGGTTGGTTGCGGCGGACAATGCAGCTATTTGCCAGGATACTCTCAGTGTTAATCTGATTTTCGGGTAACTCGGTAAGGCTATTTTGGATAAAGCTGACATCAGGTATGGTGATGATTCCACTGACAGCACCAGTGGCATTGATATCAACTCGGTTATTGCGATCAAGATCAAGTCTGCCAGGGTCAGTGTTACGAGGTGCAGGACGGTAGTTTTCGCCGAAGAAGGCTCTAGTGTCAAGGGTGATGTCTCCTCCTTTGCCATCACGAGCAAAAGCTAAAATATCGCTGTCATCGAAAGCGAGGATGGAGTCAGCTTTTAGATTAATGTTGCCGCCGCCTCCTGCGCCTTGGTTGACATTGGTAGTGATGTCACTGTCGCCAAATAGGCGAATCTTATCAGCTGTGATGGTGATACCTCCCCCAGAAGATTGCTCGGAGGAAGTTGCGATCGTGCCATTTCTGGCTGTTAAGTTTCCGGTGTTAATCGTTACGTTACCAGATGGAGCCGCACCATTTGACTCGGCAAGCAAACGTGCCTTATTGCTCAGGTCTAAAGATTCTGTGGCATCTACTGTGATGTTGCCGCCTACTCCGTTAGGATTAGTAGAGGAAGTGGAGGCCGATACCGTAGCGCCATCAGAAATAGTTAGTTGTTGTGTGTCAATTGTTAAGTTTCCGGCAGCACCATCACCTGTGGTTTCCACGGTAAGTAAACCTGCCCCGCTAATGGTTACTGCTTCTGGTGCTGTTACTATCAGGTTTCCTCCTTTACCACTACCAGAAGTGGATGCAGACACTCGTGATTGAGGTGCCAAGGTCAGGTTGAGGGTAGATTGATCCTGATAGGGTTTCAGGGTTAATCTTCCGGCTGGGGTTTGCCCTTCAGTTTCGGCAAAGACGCCTACAACTCCGGCTAAATGCATATTGGAGGCATTTAAAGTTATACTGCCATCCCCTTCTGTATTAGTGGCGCTAGCGGTAGCGGTGGCGGTGATGCGGGCGGTGTCGGAGAGGGTTAAGGTGGGGGTATTAATAATAATGTTTCCAGCTTTGCCTGCATTACGGGTTTCTACAGACAGAACCGGGGAAAAATTTTCCACACCAATGCCGAGATTAACGACGGTTGGGGCATTGATTTTAATGGTGCCACTATCACCACTGCCATCGGTAAAGGCAAAAACTTTCGCTTCCTTAGCAACAGTTAAGGTGGAGGCGTTTAGGGTAATATCTCCGGCGTTTCCAGTTCCTGTGGTTGAGGTGGAAAGTTTTGTTTGTTGTATATCTAAATTTCTGCTAGTCAATTCAATGTTACCAGCTTTTCCTGCGCCTGCGGTTTCTGTGGATAAGATTCCTTGTCCCTGAATCGTAAGGGCGTTGGGAGCCATAATTATTAAATTGCCTCCGGTTCCTACGTTAGAGGTAGAGGCAGAAATGGAAGTATCCTGTTCAACGTTAATGGTTAGGTTTTCTTTGTTAGGGTGGGATTTAAGGGTAATATTTCCGGCAGCACCAAGATTATTCGTAGTAGTGGCGATTTCGGCTCCGTTTTGTAGTGTTAATTCGGGGGTAGTTAGAGTAATCTTTCCGGCAGCGCCAAAGTTAGTGGTTCCGGCAAAAAGCGCACCGGGTTGAGGTGTGCCTTGGTAGGAATATAAACCTTGGAAGGTTATGCCTTGTCCGGCCTTGATATCGATATTTCCTGCATCTCCACTGTTGCTAGTATTACTAATAATTTGACTATTATTTAACGTGACTAAACCAGGACTGGTAATCAGGACATTCCCAGCGTTATCGATACCCTTGGTGTCACTTTCAATAGAACTGTCGTTGAATGTGAGATCGCCTAAACTGGTAACGGTAACATTGCCGGACTGTCCTTGACGACCAACATCCAATATTACGGTTCCCAAACTTGGTACTTTCACTTCCACCTGCTTGCTAGTAAGGATGCGGGTATTCGTCACGGATAGATTTCCAAACCCAGTAATCGCAGCATTTCCAGCTTCACTGAAAGAAGATAAAGTTAATATTTCTAAGTTCGTGATATTGTTTTGAGCTTCTAGGGTCACTTTTCCACCCCTTCCTGCTGTTCCTTCCTCAGAAAGGGAAAAAGAAGCCAGGAGTGAGTTAGGAGAATTTCCTATAATATCTCCACCTCTAGCAATGAGGGAAATCTCTCCCCCATTTGCGGCATTGCCAGATACAGAGGACGAGGAAGATTTCAAATCACCAGTGATATTAATGCCCTTGGTGGCGATAAGGTTAATATTGCCTCCATTTTTCGCATTGCTCTCCCAAGAGTACGAGTCAGAGTCCAAATTCCCAGTGTTAATGCTGCCGTTAGTAGCAACGAGGTTAATATTGCCCCCATCTTCCGCACTGCCAGATCTAGAGAACGAGTCAGAGTCCAAATTCCCAGTGTTAATGCTGCCGTTGCTGGTACTAAAACTAATATTGCCCCCATTTCCACTACTGCTAATACCAGAGAACGAGGAAGAGTCCAAATTGCCAGTGATATTGATGTCCTTAGTGGCGACAAGGCTAATATTACCTCCATATTTTCCCTTTTCATTGCCACCGCCGTAAGCGGAGAACGAGTCAGAGTACAAGCTGCCAGTGTTAATGCTGTCGTTGGTAGCGACAAGGCTAATATCGCCTCCATTCCCTGCATCGCCCAGCCTAGAGTACGTGGAAGAAGATAAATCACCAGTGTTAATGCTGCCGTTGCTGGCGACAAGGCTAATCGCGCCTCCATTTCCTGTAATACCAGATGAGAAGGAGTAAGAGTATAAATTCCCAGTGTTAATGCTGCCGTTGCTGGCAGTGATACTAATCGCGCCCCCACCTATACAGGGAGGATAATAAGAGAACGAGTAAGAGTCCAAATTCCCAGTGTTAATGCTGCCGTTGCTGGCAGTGATACTAATCGCACCCCCCTTTCCTAGACCTTTATAACCAGGTCGCCAGGAAGAGTCCAAATCCTTAATGTTAATGATGCCGTTGCTAGCATTCAGGGTAATCGCACCTCCATCACCAGAATTTGAAGAGGTTTTAACAGTACCGTCAAGTTTAATATCGTTGCTGGCACTGATGCTAATCGCGCCCCCATCTCCTAGACTTTCGTTCGGAAAGTCTAAGTCTGAGGTAGAGCCTGAAGTAGAGTCTGAGGTAGAGTTCAAATCGCCAGTGGTAATGCTACCGTTGCTGGCGACAAGGCTAATCGCGCCTCCATTGCCTATAATACCAGTACCAGATGAGAGCGAGGAAGAGTTCAATTTGCCAGTGTTAATACTACCGTTGCTGGCGACAAGGCTAATCGCGCCTCCATCGTCGCCAGAACTTGAAGAGGTTTTGACAGTACCATCGAGTGTAATACCGCCGCGAGAGTTTATAACAACTGAGGGATTTCCTGCTCCCCCATCCATAAAAATTGCTCCCCACCCTTCCTCTAAAGTCTGTGTAACTTGAATGTCGCCACTCAATGAAGAGTTGGGTTGATATTGATTTGTTAACAATAGTCTTCCCGCCAAAGGTTGTGAAGCGGCATTGGCAAATAAGATCGTGCCGATTTTGATATCTGCATTTGATTGGTTAGAAGTGGCATAGGCAGGCTGAATGAAATTGCCAGTACCAGTCACAGTCAGAATTTGTTCACCGATTACATCAGGATTGACTCCGGCGCGAATATCCAGAGTCGGTTCACTTTTACCATTGATAGAGACAGTAGTTCCATCAGCTAAATTTACTCTCTCTACTAAACCGTTTTCTGGATCTGCCCCTTGAATCCAAACATAGCCAGGAATCTCTACCTTACCCCCAGCCAAAATATGCAGGGAGGTTCCTTTGTAGGTGTTGATAAACACATCTCCTCTAGCTCGAAAAATTGGGTCATGGGGACTAGACAAATCCCCCAAACTCCCATCTAACTGTTCTATGCGAAAATTACCTCCACTCCAGTAGTGAGCATCGCCTTCCACAGTTTTAGAACTTCGCAACACCATATCCCCACCAGAAAACAAACCGCTTTCTGGATGACTTAATGCAAAAATATCTACCCCAAGATTCCCCTGAACCAGCAGATTTCTCCCAGCAGAGGCGATGAAAGGAATCGCACTATCGCGTACTTTCACCGTATCCTGCGCCAAAAGCGTCAAATCTCCCCCAGCTTGTAACTGTCCCTGCAAGTCCAGATTGCCAGCCGACAGAGTAAGATGTTTCCCTGTTGATAAATTCCCTTGATTAATAATTGCAGTCGGTTGATTGGCAACCTGACTAAAAAATAGCGCTCCCGGAGTGACAGACAGTAAACTGCTCGTTTGCGGTTGTGCTGCACTGAAATAGCCACTATCACCCAACTGTACGCGATCGGCTGTCGTCGCAACAAATGACCCCTTAATATCCAAACTGGCATTTGCACCAAATATAATCCCGTTCGGATTGAGCAAAAACAAATTCGCCCCACCCAAAACCCCTAACCTGCCCAAAATATTAGAGGGATTGCCGCCCGTGACGCGAGTTAAGATGTTCTCAATTCCAGTGGGATTGGCAAAATAAGCCCCCCTGCCTTCTCCTATGTTAAATTCTCGAAAACTGTGAAAGAGGTTAGCACCGCGAGTTGCGCCACCATCAATGCGATCGCTAAGAATTCCCTGTATATTGACATTGGGTTTAACCACAGAACTTTCAACACCCAGCGTATTGTCAGGCACGATTTGAGCCAAGACATTCTCGCTCAATCCTATTGAAAGTGCTGCCACTAAAGAAACCCAACCGCCAATTTTCCACTCCCAACCTCGACCAAACCAGCTTTTAACAATCACTGGTAAACTCCTGACTTACTTTGAAGTCCCACTGCATTGAGTAACTTTACTTAATTTATACAATAAATCTTCAACTAAAATTAGGCATTCACTTATTGTGCTAAATTAATGGTAAAATAAAGCAATACTGATTGCACAATTAGGCATATTGCTAAAATATGCAACTTCAGATCAAAATAGAGTTTAAGAAAAATTCACAAGTCAGAATTCAAGAGCAAAGCCGGAGACGTTTCCGTTGCTTTAATCAGAATTAATAAGTGGGGGATTCAGACTCCCCACTCATTAAAGACCACTAAATCTCCGATTTAGTGAGGGACTTAAAACCATTTATTCAAATGCGACGCTCGAATACTCGCTCTAAGCAAAGCTATGTCGTTGGCGAAGCCTCTCCAAGAGAAGGCTTTACGCTACGCTATCGCGGACTCGCTCTAAGCGTACCCCTGCTCTTAAGCAAGCGAGAGCAAAGCGTCTCTAAGAGTTGCTATGCCGTACCCCTGCTCTTAAGCAAGCGGGAGCAAAGCGTCTCGTTGGCACAGCATCTTTGATAGGAGAAGAGAAGGCTTTACGCTACCCTATCCGCCAGCGATGCACTGAGCATAGCCGAAGTTTCGCTTAACCTTCTTCTGAATTCTGGCTTACCTCGGCTTCGCTCGGTAACCACCTGACTCCTGAATTCTGTTTGTTAAAACTTCGGACAAAATCTTCCTTGTCATCTATGGTATCCTCCTATGCCAAGCCGATACCGCAAATTTCGTGTCCGTCGCTTTCTAATAGTTATCTTTCTTAGCAGCCTCACATTTTGTTTGTGGCTCAATCATCTTCCCTTCAATGCTTTGCAGACAAGATGGGGAGAGCTAGCAACGGCACAGCCTCCCAATCCAAGTCAACTCGTACAACAAGGAATTGAACAATATCGGACAGGAGATGTGCAAGAGGCGATCGCATCTTGGCAAATTGCCTTAAGTGCGTATCAAAACATCAATAACCAAGATAACGCAGCAATTGTTCGAGAAAAACTAGCCATAGCTTATCAGCAACTCGGTCAATTCGAGGAAGCAATCAATTATTGGAAAGAAGCGATCGCCAACTATCGCTCCTCAAGAGAATTTGTAAAGGTGGGATGGTTGCTTACCGAACTTGCCCAAACCAATAGCCGTTTGGGGAAAAATAGAGAAGCGATCGCACTTTTATGTGGTGCTTCTGAGACTGATGAGGATTGTCTTGAAACTGAAGGAAGTGCTTTGCAAATTGCCCGAAAATTTAGCGATCGCCAGGGAGAAGTCGCTGCCTTGGGAAGCTTGGGAGAAGCCTATCGCCTCAAGGGAAAGTATGATCAAGCTATTGAAACTGTAGAGTATAGCTTAAAAATTGCCAAGGAGAATAACCTCTCAGTTTATCGCTCCTCGTTGTTTAATAGTCTGGGTAATGCTTATTTTAGTAAAGCCCAACTCAATGAGCAACGTGTTGATTCGGCTAAGTTAAGAGGTGCAAAGGCTAAGGCTAGTAAATTCATAAAACAAGCTAATTTTGATTATCAAAAAGCTTTAGGTTATTTTAATAACAGTCTCGAATTGACTGGCAATCAAAACGATCTATCAAGTCAAATGCGGACAATTATTAATTTAATTAAACTTTATTATCACCCAAAATATTTAAACTTAGCTGATAATAATAATCAGGCAGAACAAGTATTGCAAAAAGCTTTAGCTCTATTTAAAAAGCTGCCCAATTCTTCAAATAAAGTCTATACAGCAATTGATTTAGCTGAACTCGAACAAGTTGTTCCTTCTAAAAATTCTATTTCCTTTCAAGCTCAATGTCTGCCGCGAAAACTAAAGGATTCACAAGTTGAAGAACTCCTGAAAAAAGCTGTTTTGATTGCTCAAAATATTAAAGATTCTCGCTCAGAATCATTTGCTTTAGGTAAACTGGGTCATCTTTACGAGTGCCGCAAGGACTACAATAAAGCCTTAAATTTTACCAAACAGGCACGCTTGGCAGCCGACCAAAAGCTGCGTGCTAAGGATAGTATTTATTTGTGGGAGTGGCAGGCAGGGCGAATTTTCAAGGCACAGGCGAAAGAATCTGAGGCAATTGCTGCTTACGAACGGGCGATCGCAACGTTAGAAGGTGAGGGAGGTATCCGAAATAATTTATTATTTGTTGAGCGAGACTTGCAATTTAGTTTTCGGGATACCATTAGTCCTCTCTACCGAGAGTTTGCTCGATTAAAACTAGAGCGTGCTGAATCATTACCTATCACAAGTCAAGAGTACCAAAAGGAACTGGATTCTGCACTCGACGCCATTGATTCTTTGAAACTAGCAGAATTGCAAAATTATTTTGGCAATGATTGTGTCTTTACGGTTTTTGATCAAGAACGAGTTGATGACTTAGAGAGAGAAGACACCGCCATTTTTAGTTCTATCATCCTAGAAGACCGCACAGCAATTGTGGTGAGTCTACCCAATCTAGAAAATAAAGAGAAGGTCAAACCAAATACTGAAAGAAGATTGAAGAAACTAGCATGGATAAATGATAGTAAAAATTTTCAAGAAGAAATCAAAAATTTCCGTCTAGAAATACAGAAATTTTATGACCATAATGATACTTTTTTAACACCAGCAAAAAATCTATATAAGACGATTATTCACCCTTTCGCTGACGATTTAGAACGAGCAAAAATTAAAACTATCGTTTTCATCCAAGATGGATTATTACGCGGTATACCAATGGCTGCACTCCATGATGGTCAGGAATTTTTAGTTGAAAAATATGCCATTGCTACAACTCCTGGTCTGCACTTGACATTCTCTAAACCTCAAAATTTTCAAGGTTTGTGGATGTTAGCTTTAGGGTTAACCGAAGCAGCTACTGTTGATGGTGAAAAATTTAAGCCTTTGGAAAATGTTGCTGATGAAGTAAATCAAGTCACGAAGCTATTTCCTGGTAGCAAGAAACTGTTCAATAAACAATTCACTGATGAAGGCTTAAAGCAAGAACTTAAACAAGCAAATTACCCGATTATTCACATTGCCACTCACGGACAGTTTGGCACTATTCCAGAAGATAGCTTTTTAGTTACAGGTAATAATATGAAGATTACAATTACTCAGCTAGAGAGTGACATCCGCCGCTTTAGTGGGGGTTCGGAGCCAATGGAGTTGCTTGTGCTGACAGCTTGTCAAACTGGTATAGGAGATGACCGTGCTACGTTGGGTATGGCTGGCATCACCGTACAAGCAGGTGTTAGAACTGCTTTGGCTTCACTTTGGTACGTTGACGATGATTTGACAAAAGAGCTAGTCGTTAACTTTTACGATAACTTGCGATCGCAAATGAGCAAAGCAGAAGCCTTGAAAGAAGCACAAAAGGCACTGATTAATCAGCACAAGAATATTCACCCCGCCCAATGGGCATCTTTTATCCTCATCGGTAACTGGCTTTAGGGCAGGGTAAGCATGGTTAACGTGCGTTGTCTGCAATTTTCTTCAAGTTTTCAATCCGTTTGTCGATCGCTTCCTGTTCTTTTGGTGGCAATTCTGATGTAGTTTTTGGTACTTCCCACTTAGCCAAATCTTTTAACAGAGTTGAACCCACTTCTCCCAGTTTCGATGCTTTAGCCAGTTTGAGTGCTTCATCTAGCGCGTTGTACCATAAACCTGCCTCAGCATAGATATTAGCTTTCTCAACACTATTTACTGCTCTGTTCAATTTATTTTGCAAATTTGCTGGCATTTTTACAACTTCAATACTTGCCTCATCTACTAAATCACCTGATGGATTATCTGGGTCACAATGAATTACAACCTGCAAGAAATATTCTTTTCCCGGTTGCAGCCCTAATTCCTTCTCCGAAAATGGGGATAACTTCATAATCCCCGGTGAACTCTGCAATGATATCTTGCGAACTTCTTTGGGTTTACCGCTTGGAAGCCACTCGTAAATCATGAATTTCATTGGCTTGGAAGCGGAGTCACCAGAGACAAACCAAGCGAACGTAGGATGTGGAGATATCGTGCGTCCAACATAATTGCTAGAGGCAATAATGGTTAGCGGTATATCCCCTCCAGAACATCCTCTGGTCGTTCCTCCATCCGATCTGCGGTCTTTGGGGACAGGTTTTTGATCGCCGGGTGTATAACTTGCAAGAACTGCCGAAGTCATAATCAGCACTAAACTCAGGGTAAAACTGATGACTAGTTTGATGTTAATGCGTTTATTTAGGAACCACTGAATTGAAATCATATAATCTTGGTTGAGCAAACATTAATTTAAGTAGAACGATGTGGAAAAACTAAACTATGTTAATAAAAATTAAATAGACTTAAACCCTCTTCCCTCCTGTCTGGTTGTTGAGCGCGATGCCCTGAGCTTGTCGAAGGGTAGTCGAAACACTGTTTCCTGCCTCATCCCAACGATAAATATTCACACCGACCTACTTAATTAATATATACAAATAAGAGTGCGTAAGAGGTATATACTGATTGACACATTAGGTTTATTAACGGGACTTAAACAAAAATTAAGCCCAAATGTAGCCCAAACTGGCTTTATAAGCCGCAAATACGTTACGGTTCAGGCTCAACCAATCAAAAAATCGAAAAGACATAGCTGTTCTAAAAGCCTCTAAAGCTTCAGTAAAAGTGTTCAAAGGTTTCGAGGCCCACCTTCGTCTCAAATTCTGGGTCTTTATTCCCTTCGGGCAAAGAATTAGCGTGTTGATATAACTCTATATCTAATGGTAAGCTTTTTCGTCCATCATATAAATGAGTTGTTACCACTACTATTCCGTTATCTGTCTTACCAATTTCTCCTATATATTGCCTTCCCACTCCTTGTGTAAAATTACCACTTTTTCTATGACCTGAATCATCGATTATTAAGCTAAATCCTCTACTAATTCTCGTCTGACTACACTTGTTCATTATTTCTAACCGACGTTGATTGATCTTGAAATCAGACCAAGGCGCTTCGGTTAAAAAGTGGTGCAATTGGTGGTAATTTACCCCGATAGCGTTCTCTGCTATCTGAAAGAGGTTCTTTCTCTCACTTTCACCCAATAATCCCCCCAAATAATGCCTAAATTCTCTTTTTTGGGCTTTATGAGTGAACAGCTCATCAAACCGCTTACACCATTTTTCAAAGCAGGGTGGCATGGCTGTGGGGGTTGTCTCTTTCATTTGGAAGTTACTTTGACGTGAAAGCTATGCTAACAAAGCATTATACCCTGTTTTTATTTTCTTTTTTGTTTAAGTCCCGCTAATCATTGTTGTCACCAGTGCCGCAGATATAAGCGAACAAGCAGAGACTAAAAAAGTATTATTATAGAAGCCCTTTTTATAGAGTTTCACATTAAATTGGTATTACGTTCTATGCATGCAAAAATCCAGCTTTTTCTGGTAATAGGCCAAGTTAACTCACACAAAGTTCCTTTCTCTTTAAGAGAGTTTCGCTGAAACTTTCCTCTTAATTTTCTCGCTATATTTAGACACTGCTTCGTTCCTTGCCCTTGATAATCCGAGTTAATACCAGTCCCATTATCTTTAATGCTTAAGGTGTACCAGCCTTCTTTTTGTTTGCCAGTAGCATAAAGACGGGTTACTCCTTTGGCATGTTTCCCGACATTGCATAGTGCTTCTTCCAGAAATTGGCAGAGTTCTCGCTTTTGCTCAATGCTCAAGTATTTCTCCTCAATCGGAGCAAACGAATAGGCTTTAACTTTGAGCGTTTTAAAGCAGGGAAAGTTTCGCTGGAGTGTATGGCTGTAGATTTCATATAAAAGGTAGCGAATTGGCAGTTTTAAGTTTAAGATTAGACCACTGCCGAGATGAAAACTTTCCTTTCGGTTTAGGGTTTCTAGTTTCAGATATTCGCCAACTTCTCGAATTTCGTAGTTCAGATTTTGCAGGTATTCGAGCAATTGATTTTGTTCTAAATCTTGGTCTTGGACATGCCTCAAAATTTTGGCTAGTGTTTGCAAGGGGCCATTATGGATTACAACAAATGTCTCCTCAATAGTGTGTTGGCGGATTTCAATCTGAGACCTCAAAAATCGGTCGTGTTGATACAAAGTACTCAAGATTGCACCATTAATGACCAAAACGAGTAGTGCTGGTGCTACTGGAATCCACCATTTACTGAGGATAAAGGTATAAGCAATTCCAACTAAACCAAGGCTGGCAAGAGCTACATACACAAAGTTTTTCGATGGAGATTTAGTCAGCTGACCGAGATAAATACCTAAAACGCCCCAACAGATAATCCAAAGATATTCCCAACCCTGTGACCAGGTTTCCAAAATGGGTTGTTTGTCAAGAACTGCACTGACAATTTGGCTAACCACATGGGCATGAAATTCTACACCATAAATTTTTCCAGGTGGTTGCAAATTAGCGATCGCATCGGTATTGATAAAGTCTTTAATACTAGGAGCAGTTATCCCAATCAGAACGATGCGTCCAGCGAAGGCATCGCGCAGCAGATTGGGATTACCCTTCCCGTTTTCGCTATCGTTAATATCTTTAAGCGATATTTTGCGAAATCTTTCTCGACCGTTGCGATAATTAAGAAGTAGCTGAACTCCAAAATCATCAGTTTGTACGTAGCCTCCAGAATTAGGGAAAAGACGAGGAAGTTCAATAGAACCAAACCGCATTGCATTGCGATCGCGAATACCATTGCTCAGTTCAATGCCTTGAACCTTGAGATACGTTTGTGCCAGCTGTAAAGGTAGGGAAAATGCATATTTTTTATTTTTTTCAGGTCTCTTTGCTTCGAGTAAAGCACGCCTGACTTTGCCGTCATCATCGGAAAGAACATCTATAAAACCGATTTGTTCTGAGGGTAAGTCAGGGGGTGGCTTAATGGCAACGGGTATGACTTTTTCAACCCCAATCAGATTTTTGATGTCTTTAAAGGCTGCAACTAGTTCGGCATGACCGGGTTCAACGGGTATATCTCTAACAATATCAAGACCAATCACTCTGGGTTGGTACTTCTGCAACTTTCTCAGCAGTTTGGCAATCTCGCGATCGGGTATAGGGTAATTTTTGATATGTTGGATATCCCCTTCATTTATTCCAACAATCACAATTCGTTCATCAATAGGTTCGGAAGGATGCAGACGGAGAAAGGAGTCAAGAGTTACCCATTCTATAAATTGCAGTGACCCATTCAGACGAAGGAAGATAACCAGTCCCAAAACAGCAATTCCTGGTAGTGTTGCTACAGACCAGATGGTAATTCCTTGTTTAATTTTGTTCCAAATACTTGGTAACAACAGTTTTTTCCTTAACAAATTTGGTCAATCAATAAACCCCTCTTCTCTAGCTCGTTTCTCTGTTTGAATGCGGAGACTTTTACCATCTTCCGGGTAAACACCTAAAACGTCTTGAACTTTAGCCCAGTAGTGGCGTACCGTTCTCGGTGCTACTTGCATCCGTTCGGCAATAACTTTATCTTCCAATCCTTCTTCAAAGGCTAGATTAAGTACCTCAAGCCACTCTAGCTTGACTTCTTTTGATGGCATTTTCAGGTCTTTAGTATGTGTGACTCCTTTGAGTGCCAAGTCAATCCGGTTCAACATCTCTTGGCTAGAAAGTCCTTTGTCCGCTACAGTGAACCCTCCTTCATGAGCATCAATTTCCTGTTTAATCCGCACCAATGCTTTGACATAACTGCTTTGCACAACCAGATTGAGGGTAAGATAATTTTTCATTAACGTTTCCAAGCTTTTAATGCCTCGATTGATTTCGGCAGTGTCACCGGAGGTTTCTGGCAGGGAAAGATCCATAATAACTAAGTTGGGCCCAAATGCTTCGACCTGCTGGAGAGCGTTCTCAGTTGTTTTGGCGGTGAGGATTTTGGCTTGTGGGTAGTACCGTTTCAGCAAGTTGATCGTTCCACTTAGGATTAGTTCGTGGTCGTCCACCACAAGTATTTTGAGTATCTCTTGTTCTGGTAAATCTTGACTCATTATTGAAACCTCGAAGTTGACAACTTTATTGCATCTTCATGGCATCGGGTCGTGATAGAGGAAAAGAGAAGAGGGAAGGGAAAAAGGCTTAAATAACTTGAATAACTAAAATCTTGCACTAAGTTTCCTAAGTATAAGGGATTTAACCCCTCTCCTTAGTTTACAGCTTTTTAAACAATCCTATAATCACTGACCTCTTAGCATGAGGTCATGTGCTTTATTGAAAGCGACGGGAAACTCCATCCCCGGACGTTCGTCCCGCTACCCACTCCGTGGGTGAAAAAGGATAGTCGCCCCGTCGCTTAGGGCATAGAGCATTGTTACACTTCTTCCCCATGCCTAAAAACTCAGAGTTACTTCCAGAGTCAGCGATCGCTGTGCCTACTTCCACAAAAAAGCATAAACCAATCACTATGTAGGTCGGCGTAAATAATTATCGTTGGAATAAGGCAGAGGGCAGGCTTGCCGTGACTTGTACTGAGCTTGTCCTCTTGGTAGTCGTAAAGCCTGCGGCACACCTACGCTTAAGGCGCAGCCTCTGGTAGAGTTGGGCGTAGTCGAAGTAGCGTAGCCGAACGGGGGCAGGGGGAAAAAGAGTTTGAGCCTTGTTTACTTTTCTTCACACAATTTGGTTTTATTGTACCGACTTACTTACTCTGTGATAATATTTGCTCTTTTCAAGAAACGCTATAAAGATAACTAATTGGACAACTTTTTTATAATTCTTAGATGGGCTAGGGAAGTTTATTATTAATATTTTGCCACCCGTGCAAAATCGGCATAGTAAACAATCCCCACGCCAAACCCGTTATTAACCCAAAAGGCATAACCAGATAGTTATTAAAACTCCACAAACCAAAAATCTGTGCTGCTAATTCCAAAGGATAAGCCATCATCAGCACACTAGCTAGCGCAACACCACTCCAGTCATACTGACTCAACCAGTAAAAACTTTTACCACCAGTTACTCCATATAACAGACGAGTAATCAGCAAACCTATGACAGTGCCGTAGCAGCGCATACACACAGCCATAATAAAGGGTGATGCCAAATATAACCCCATATTTGGTTGCGGACATACATGATTGCCCATGAAATAAATGATGTCCGCAATCCCAGGAAGCAAAGACACTCCAGACGCAGCCAAAAAGGGAGCGATAGGCGGGCCAAAAACCATCCCTACCAACAAGAAATCAGCTATAAAACTGACCCAATTAATCTGCAACTCTTCACTAAAAGCTACTCTTGTCATCTTTCTTTCTTCGCGCCCTTTGCATCTTTGCGGTACCTTGCAAGAAGCCGTTTCACGTGTACGTTTTCTTAACCTACCTTATTAATATAAGGACTTGTCAACTTATCCAACTGCTGAATCAACAGACTTAAGAATAATCCCACATCTGTCACCACACCCACCGATTCTACAGAACCGCGATCGCTTAACTTAGTTACCACAGCTGGATTAATATCTACACACACCATTTTAACCCCTGCCGGAGTCATATTTCCCACACCAATCGAGTGCAGCATCGATGACAGCATCAAAATCATCTCCGCACCTTCAAGGTGTTTGGCATATTCCTCTTGTGCTTTAATCAAATCCATTTGGGTATCAGGCAAAGGCCCGTCATCCCGAATAGAACCCGCAAGCACAAAAGGCACATTATTGTGGACACATTCATACATCACGCCACTTTTAATTGCTCCCTCCTCCACAGCTTTGGGAATGCTGCCATAACGGCGGATACTATTAATTACCTTGAGGTGATGGCGGTGTCCACCATGCACGGCGACACCCCGCTTCATGTCTACACCCAAGGAAGTGCCCATGATATTTTGCTCGATGTCGTGAACTGCGATCGCATTACCACCTAGCAGTGCTTGCACGTATCCTTCCCGAACCAGTTGCGCTAGATGTTCACCACCACCAGTGTGAATCACTACTGGGCCAGCCGTGACAACTACCTTACCACCAGCATCGCGGATTTTCCGCAATTCCCAAGCCACTTGCTCAACAACCAATTCCACGCGCCGTTCGCTGGAAACCCCCGCCGACATAAAGCTGAATTCTTGGGTGCTGCGTAGTTCCCGCGATTCAGTTTTGCGGATGGTGCGGATACCTAGTACGTCTACAATCACCTGTTCGCCAACTTTTAAATCGCGTAGTATTTTACACCGAGCGACAAAGCCATTGGCTGTTTGGGTAATTGCGATCGCGCCATCCATCCGTTGATTTTCCACCTTCACCCACTGGCCATTAAGTCGGACTTCGGTGGGATAAATTGTACTAACGTAGAAATCATCAGGTGCAACGCCATCTTGAATTACCGGCTCAAGTTTAGCATCTCGCTCATCATGGGGTAAATCTACAGCACCCAACTCAATCAACCGGGAGATGATTTCTTCCATCACCTCATGGGATGGTGCTGATACTCTCACCTCGGCGGCTGAAGTACTTTGCCGTTGTTCTCCTAAGTTGAAATTCAGGACTTTGAAACTTCCGCCAGCATCTATAATCAAATCTAAAGCGCGGTTAATTAAGCCTGCGTCGAGCAAGTGTCCCTCCATGCGAATGACACGGCTTTCTACCGAGACATTGGCATGAAGTTCATCTCTAACTGGTTCTGTTACCCGCAAAGTTAAGCATTTAGCCGCACCGCCAGCTTTGAGAAATTCGGTAAGTGGCGTTTCCAGCACTTGGAAACCTACATCTGCAAGGCGGGTTTTTAAAGCATCACTCGCCTTGTTCATGATGACGATGCTATCTACATTCACCGCATTACAAGCGAAGTTGACTGCATCAGCCTCTTCAAGTGCGATTCGCTTTTCAGGTGCAACTCGCATTTCGATTAAGCGGTTGGAGTAAGAATCAAAAGCGCCTGGATAATATAGCAAATAGCCATTTGCTAAGGGGCAAAAACAGGTATCTAAGTGATAAAAACGTTCGTCTATCAGTCGCAGGGATAGTACCTCAATATCCAGCCATTTTGCTAAATAAGGGTGAGAATCTAATTCCGAGCGGAAACCGTATCCCGCCCATAACCAGCGTCCTTCTCGATCCAGTAGTGCATCCCCTGCTCCCTCAAAGGGCAAATCTTTGGGAAGTTCATTGACTGTATAACCATTTGCCTCAAACCATTGTTTGAAGAAAGGCTCCTCCCCCTGACGTTCTTTGTGTAAAAAGCGACTGAGAACAACAATATTCCCTAGTACCAAGCCAGCATTGGCAGTAAAAACCAAATCTGGCCAACCTTTTTCAGGCGGTACTAAGTCTACAATGGCGTGTTCTTTAAGGATATGGTGTAGTCCCTGCCACTGTTCCACGGCGCGATCACGCGATGACTTGTGAATATTCCCTTCCATCCAAGGATTAATCACATAGTCCACATCGTAGTGGTCAGGAGGGCACATCAAAAAGCGAATACGGGAAGTCATAAAAATCTTACAAGCGTTTTATATGCTAGCTTATTTGGGATACAGATTTTCGATTTACTGGCATTCTGTAAAATCTGCTACTTGAGCTTCTATCTTTTGATAGTTGAAGGCTTTATAAAGGCTTCGTTCTTAATTCTATTACTGGAAGATGGTAATAACTAGAGAAGGTGGCAAAAGTCATTAGTCATTAGTCATTTGTCATTTGTCAAGAGTTAGAAATTCTTCCTTCCCTTGCTTTCGTTCGGCTACGCTACTTCGACTACGCCCAACTTTTGGAGAGGCTGCGCTGTAAGCGTAGCTATGCCGCAAGCTTTACGACTACGCCCCTCGGCTACTTCGACTTCTATACGAGACGCTACGCGTAGCTTGCTTCCCTATAGGGGTACGCTCAGTACAAGTCCGCTCGGGCTGAACTCAGGACAAGCTCAGGATAAGCGGTAGTTAAATCTCGACTTTGCTCGATTGCCGCGTAGTCGAAACTCAGCAACGCCGTCACAGCAAGCCTGCCCCTTGTCATAATCTTCAGGTTGGTTTCAATTTTACACAAAGTTCTCTAAATGAGAATCGTTATCACAAAATTCCCCTGAGCTAAGGAACTTTTAGTTAAAAAACATCCCATTGTAGGGGCGCTATTGCTCCTAAGTTAAAAATTAATATCAATGAGCCTAATAAGTGGCACAATTAGAGCCAAAATATACTTTAAGTCAATACTAATTTAAGTATATACTTATACTGCTGCCGCTTATGTCATCGCCCCTTGAGCGCCCGCTAAAATTTGAAATCAGACTGCCATCTTCCCATCCTCAGTTATTAGAAGGATTAGATATATGGCTGCGCTTAGGTTTGATATCCGATACCCAAGTTAGGCAGCTATGCCGAGAATTCCTGGTGTGTACGGTGGTGTTGCAAGCCCAGCCTGAAGCTGAAACAAAAGTAGCTTTTGTAACTTCCGAACCCGTGCAGCATCTGCCTATAGCAGCTTTACAATCTAGTAGCGGTAGACAACCGCAGCAAAAACCAGCTAAACCCAACTTCATCAGCACAATGTTGCAGTCCTTGGGGGCAGAACTGAGTGTGCGGTGGCTGCTTTTTCTCGGGGTATTCTTGGTAGTGGTGTCCTCTGGGGTACTGGCTGCGAGTCAGTGGGAGAGGTTTCCGGCTTCTGGACAGTATGGAGTTTTATTTGCTTATACTTTGACTTTCTGGGGATTAAGCTTTTGGGCGACTAGGCAAAACAACCTTAGATTGACAGCTCAAACTTTGCTGATTGTCACCCTTTTGTTAGTCCCAGTAAACTTTTGGGCAATGGATAGCTTTCGATTGTGGCAAAATCCTTTAGATTGGATTGTAGTTGCGATCGCCTGTCCTTCTCTCACTGCTATAACTATTTTACTCTTCAAAAATCGCAGTATTTTTCCTAATTTAGTCACCGATAAATTACCTTTAATAAATATTCTGGGGTTGAGTTATCTGCATTGGGGTTGGCAATTAAGAGGATTTCCCTTGATTGCCGTTTATGTTGCAATGATTGGCACAACTATCATTACCGTTTATCACAATTACCAACAGCCTAATTTTATCAGTGAGGAAGATCGGTGCGATCGCCGCCAAGCGAGTATTAGTTTACTTGCCACTGTAATTATTTATGCTTTGATAATACTGTTAGTGCGGGCGATTTTTATTGTCCGGGTAGATGTCACGCAGCTGGGGTTAGCTATTGGCATTTGCGGGTGGTTGGTAACTTGGTTAGCACAGCAGGGGAGGGCAAAGGGGACAGGGGAAGAAAATATTTCCTCATCTCCCTCATCTCTATTACTCTGGGAAAGACTTGGCGGCATTCTACTCTTCTTGGGTTGGCTGGTTTCGGTACTAAATTATCCTTGGCAAGCAATAGCCGTCAGTGGTTTGGGTTTGTGGTTTGTAGGAAGTCGCTTGCGGCAGTACAGTTTAAAGGTAGACTTTGCAGCAGTTTTCGCCATTGGATTACAGACGATTTGGTTAGGTTGGCGACTAGTACCTGATGACTTAGAGAAATTAGCGATCGCAATCGGTACTCAACTTACCAATTCTCAAAATGAACCTTGGGCGTTGCTGAGTGTAGCTTTATTTCCATACATAATTTTAATGGTGGCGCTCACAGATAGGCTGCATCGCACCGAAAAGCGAGAATTGGCTAAATTTGGCGAACTGCTCACCCTGTTATTTGGAGCTTTTTTAACAACGATCGCGATTGTAAATCCCGCATTGCGATCGCTAAATCTGCTATCTTCTACCATTACTCTTGCATTTGTCACTCAACGCCGATCCCCTTCATCTCTTCCCCTGATATATCTAACTCATATCATGGGAGTGCTGACTTTTTGCTTTACCATTAATTGGTTATTACCAACCCTGAGTCAACAAATCTGGGCAAGTATTTTATTAACTCTGATGCTTGCAGAATGGGGATTTAGCCTAACCGAAGGACTCTGGCCACATAGTGCTTGGGATATCGGTTTAGGACTAGCGGCCGCTAGTTTTTTTCTATTGTGGATGAATGCAGAATCATCTTGGTATGGCGTAGCTGATAGACAAGCTCATTGGGGAGTCTTATGGCTAGTTACACCTATAGCTCTCACAGGTGCTGCTAATATCACAATTAGAGAGCGTCGCCTTACTAGCCGTTACTTGAGTGTATTGGCTGTAATAGTTGCCCAACTACTTACTTTACAGCTATCAGAAACCAGATTAATCGGTTTGGCCGTGGGTACGGGATTGATGTTTGCAAATACGCACTATTTGCGAAACCAAATATCTGCGGTAATTACAGAAGGATTTATTCTGAGTTTCATTGTGGCACTTCTATGGGTAGGCATACCTGGCTTACCTCGCCTCACACTAGGAGGTTGGTTTGTTGTCGGAGCGATCGCAATCCTCAGTCTATGGTTAGCGCAGACAATTTTGAGCCGACATGGTAACGAATTAGGAATTATATATGCAGTCGCCAGTGATAAATGGGCGATCGCCTTGTGTGGCTTTGAGTTGTTTGGTTTGACGGTACACTCAATACTGATTTACTCAGGGTTTATTAATTCAGGATTCTTGTATTTAACTGCCACTGGGATCACCTTGACAGCCATTGTTTATCGCAGTTGGCAACAACCAACAAATTGGGCATTTTATGGCATCGGTTGGTCTTTAGAGTTGTTGACTGCCCAAGCGCTGGGATTTGGGGAACGATCAACTGTTAGGATAGCGATCGCAAATATTGCTTTAGGTTTAATTGCTCAACTTGTCGGCGAGTGGTGGCGACGACGACATCAATTAGAAAGGCTTCCTAGCAGTTTTCACATTTTGCCATTAATTTATGGTGTATTCAGTGTATTACTGCGTGTGAACACCTTCACCGAATGGACAGGTTTGTATTCCTTGGGTGTAGCTTTAATTGTCATTGGCGTGGGGCGACGGCGCGAAGACTTTAAACCCCTGCTGTACTTAGGAATAATTGGTGTATCAATTTCTGCTTATGAACTTTTGTTCTATCAAATGTTACAAGCTTCAGGAGGAGCATTAGGTGATGCATTGATTGCCATGTCTGCCCTTGGCGCAAGTATTATGTATGCTTACTGCATCCTGTCACCTTGGCTTGTCAGCTACTTACGCCTGACTCCCCAAGAACTAAGAGGAATTGCCCATATTCATTGGGCTTGGAGTAGCTGTTTATTAATGGCTGCGATTCCTCTTCCCATTGCAGTTAACCGTTTAGTGGGATTGGGAACGGGAGTATTTTTAATTCGTTATGCCATCTTTCAGGGACGAAATTCGCGCACTTCCCTCAGCATTTTCAAAGGAATCACAATAGCCGAAATATGGGTTTACCTTGGTTTATTAGAGGTAGCCGGGATGAGAGTTTATTGGCGCGAGACAGCAGTGGGAAAATTTTGGGCTGGGCCATTATTTCCTTGGAACGGTGCGATCGCCTGTGTGGTAGCCTATTTCCTGTACATTCTGCCTTGGGAAAGTTGGGGTTGGTCTAAAAGACCTTGGCAGCAAGCCGCCTACATTATACCACTGATAATTTTATGGGAAACTAGACTGCAAACTTACCCCATTACCTTGCTACTTGCAGCTGGATTTTACATCTTTCTCGCCAAGGTGGGTGACAACATCCGTTTTACTTATGTGAGTGTGGCGTTGATTGATTGGGCACTTTACCGTTGGTTTGATTCCTTACGCTTGACTGATGCTTTGTGGTATGTAACACCAATTGGGTTATCACTGCTTTATATTGCTCAAGTAGATACCCAACTGAAGCTACCAGAGTATAAAGCCGCTCGCCATATTCTGAGAGTGCTAGGTAGTGGTTTAATTTGTGGGTGGGCAATTTTATTTCATCAAAATCCAGCCTGGATACCTGGAATTTTTAGCCTCATCGCCATTTTTGCTGGACTAGCTTTGCGAGTCAGGGCTTTTCTCTACATTGGTACAGGGACTTTTTTAATGACTACAATCTATCAATCAGTCATTTTTAGCTTACAGTACTCTTTTTTAAAATGGGTTGTTGGCTTGCTAATTGGCATCCTCCTGATTTATATCGCCGCCAACTTTGAAACCCGTCGCACTCAAATAACTTCCTTAATTCGTAGCGCCATTGATGAATTTCAATCATGGGAATAGGGTTAGTCTCAAGGCAAGAGGTACAGGACTCAATCTGACTGCGGCATTATGTCATCCATACACATCCTTCCTTGGTGGAAGACCAAGCCTCAGACCGCACCCATCGCATTGGGCAAAAACGCCCGGTGACAATTTATCGCTTAGTCGCAAAGAATACTATTGAAGAAAAAATTGTAGAATTGCATCACTACAAGCGAGATTTTGCAGACAGCCTATTGTCAGATGTTGATATAAGTAGGCAAGATTTCAACAGAAGTCTAGTTACAGTTGATTAGCGAAGGTTAAGCTGTCACAGGAAATAATGGACACTTTTGGATTCCTGAATTAGAGTTATTTACAGTAACCCCAGCGTGCTGATATATTAGCAGCTAAGTTACGTGAGCTAGGTGTTGACCCGGATGCGTAGGCGTAACCCGCATTTCGACTGCCTGCGCTCAGTGACCGTCGTAGACATCGCATAATCTAAAGAGATGCTGGGAATAATAATTTTGGAACATCAGTACCAAAAATTCCATGAAACAGCAAAAAAATCAATTCAGCCATCTTACTGCGATTGAAAGAAGTTATTTATCATTTCCGGCACAGTTTTTATTAAATCAAAACCTTCTCCAAGGCAAAATACTAGACTTTGGTTGTGGCTTTGGTAATGATGTTAAAATATTGCGCCAAAAAGGTTTTGATATTACAGCCTATGACCCTTATTATTTTCCAGAATATCCTCAAAATAAATTTGATACAATAATTTGTTTTTATGTTTTAAATGTTTTATTTGCCGAAGAACAAGCTAATGTTATTATGGAAGTATCACACTTGTTAAAACCCGACGGTAAAGCTTATTACACTGTAAGAAGAGATATCAAAAAAGAAGGTTTTCGAGAACATTATGTTCACAATAAACCTACCTATCAGTGTATTGTAAAACTTCCTTTCACTTCGGTGTATTTAGATGAAAATCGGGAATTATATAAGTATATTAAATATAATCATCAGCGAAATTCATCTAATCATTGTATATTCTGCAATCCTCATAAAAGTCTTAAACTCTTAACTGAATCAGCAACTGCTTATGCTATTTATGATGGCTATCCTATAAGTAAAGGACATGTTTTAGTTATTCCCAAACGTCATGTTAGCAATTATTTTGAACTACCATTTAAAGAACAATCTGCTTGCTGGTTTATGGTGAACAAAGTACAAACAATTCTCAAAACAGAATTTGAGCCTGATGGTTTTAATATAGGAATGAATATCAATCGAACCGCAGGTCAAAATATTATGCACGCCAGTATTCATATTATCCCTCGCTACAAAGGTGATACTGTTTATACTAAAAGTGGAATCAGGAATGTTATTCCTAAAAAGCAATAGTTTTTCTGTAATAATTCAGGAGTCATAATTATACTATAACTTCATTGATTCTCAAAATATTGTCTGCCGATATAGTGGTGAGGAGTTTGTATTGGCTTTACCTAGACTGATACAAGAGAAAGCATTTGGGTACGCTGATAAAATTCGGTTATTATTTCAATCTACACGGTTAGAATCTAGAGGTAAGGAAATATACACGACAGTTTCTGAAGTGGCTATGTTTCCAGATCATGGATAAATCACTGATGAGTTATTACAATTAGTAGATCAAGCGCTATATGCTGCTAAAAGAGACGGGCAAAATCACATCAAGGTGTGTAATCTAATTAATAAGTTGGCGTTGCATAATAGAGGGATGAATTGAGGTCATCTACTGTGCAATGTCCATACTGCGACTCTACTGAAATTAGAAAAAATGGTAAACGAAGAGGTAAACTTGCATCACATTTGTGTTAATTGTCGTCGTCAATTTATCGATGTTTATAGTCCACCAAAAGGTTACTCAAATTAAATCAAGCAAGAATGTTTAAGGTCATACGTCTTAGGCATGGGATTTCGAGCAATTGAGCGTGATAAAGGAGTTCACCATACAACCGTAATTTATTGGTTAAAACAAATAGGCGAAAAACTCCCCGACGTACCGCCAAGCAACGACATACCATCCGTTGGAGAATTAGATCAATTAGAAACCTTCATCGGTTCAAAAAAAACAAAGTCTGGTTGTGGACGGTAGTAAATCATTTTCATGAGGGTATCTTAGCTTGGGTAATAGGCGATAAGCCTACGACATGGCTTCGCTTACCGCAGCTCAGAAACATTTAAATTTTTGTGGAATATTGTTTCCTCTTGACAATGTTACTTCTACGTCACAGATGGTTGGAAGGTTTATCCTTGCTTCATTCACCCAGGAGACCATATCGTGAGCAAAACCTATATGACTAGGGTCGAGGATGAAAATACCCGCTTGCGCCATTATTTGGCAAGACTACACCGAAAAACACTCTGCTATTCTAAATCCGTAGATATGCTTAAATATTCAATCCAATTTTTACTTCAATATTTAAAGTATAAAGAAATATCCGTGTTTACATCAGTCATCCCGCATTTATCCAACGCCAATAAGTTTATAAAAAATACATAAATCTAACAATACCTAATTTTTAGGTTTCGTTGAAAATATTGCAAAATATTTCAGTTAAGCCAGATTATCTGGATCTATTCCCAGCGCTCTTAATTGTTCTATTAATTGTTGCACTCTTTGTTCTGCAACTTCAGCGCGTTGTGCATCTTGTTGAGCACGTTGTGTCTCTTGTTGAGCGCGTTGTGCTTCTTGTTGAGCGCGTTGTGTCTCTTGTTTTATTTGTTCTGCGGGCGTGAGGTACCGTTGTCCTTGCTCATCATACCAATACATCCATTCCCGCGTTACACCGCAATAATTTCCCTTTTCGCAACCAATTCCTAAGCCAATTTCTGGTAGCCAAACGGGGTTTCCTTCTTGCAATTCATACTTACCATTAACTAACTTATGTATTTCCAAATGCGGTTTGCGGCGACGACGAGACGAATAAATCACGTAATAAAGTACACCTAAAGCCTCATATTCATCCAATTTAGTAGTGTATTCCTTGCGATAATTTTGAGAAACTACTTCTAGCACGAAAATCGGTACAATGTTTTCATCCCACAGCACATAACTAGGACGCAGTTCCTCATCATAAAATCGCTCTACCCCCAAACTCAAAAACCCATCTGGCACAACGGGCGGTTTATCAGGATGATAATAAATACCCATATCTATGCCAAATAACCAGTCCATACGTTCTGACCAAAGTATCAGCAAGATCGCTTTCAGCAGGCCTGGTATCAATTCTTGCAGTTCATTATCCACAGGCGTTTCATCAGAGTCTGGTAGTTCTTCGGCTGAAGGCAAGTACCTTGGCAAGTTGTACTCTAACATGGCTGGTTTCCCCAAAACTCAAAGGATATTTGGCTCTATTTAACTCACCAGAATTATAGCGATTTCTCCCCTAGGGATGTCATTAGTAGTCTGTCTTATTGGTTACGAGGCGTGAACAAGTTTGTAGCCAGGACTTTAGTATTGGTTTTTTAAGCACTTAAATGCTTACTACAAATTTTCAAAATTAGCTTGACAAATTACGATTGTACTACTGTATATTAAACACTCTATTGACACTAATTAGCAGCTTTTAACTACTAGACAATGTTAAATCTGCCGGAATCATCAGCAATAAAATTTATTTTATGCCTAGTTCTAACTGTCACAATCTGATTATCTTGATGATGCAATGTTTTGCTTTGACTAAGGGATACCACCTGTGGTATTAAGAAACAGCCAACCTTAGACACATATAATAGTTACTGGCTCGTTTGGTGGTTGTGCAGAGCATTGCCTCAGCTAAAGTTTTAGCCCAGTCAAGAATACAGGCGTTTTTACCCCAACAAACAAGTTGCTTAATCTGATAAAATTTTGGTAACTCTTAACTATTAATAAATATATAGGTACTAAGTGCTATTCATGCTTTATATTTAGCGACAGGGTGGTGCAAACAGCCACTCATGTTCCAATAGTTAGGAGGCAGTACCCACCGAAAGCAACTTACGCTTTGATACCATCAGCACGCAGCGTAAGTAAAGGTTAGGTTGATATTAAAACGAATAATTTTTGCTGAATTGCGACGGATAAAGACTAAACTAAAAAGTCTTGTGCAGCAAAACCTGTAGCTTTAAATGAAGTAATCATGTCTAAGGTTCTTGTTTCAGATTCTATTGACCAAGCTGGAATTGACATTCTTTCGCAAGTTGCTACTGTTGATGTCAAAATAGGTCTAAAACCAGCAGAACTGAGCGAAATTATTGGTGAGTATGACGCGCTGATGATTCGCTCTAGTACACGCGTCACCCAAGAAATCATTGAAGCTGGCACTCAGCTAAAAATCATCGGTCGTGCTGGTGTGGGTGTGGATAATGTCGATGTTCCGGCTGCCACCCGCCGAGGAATTGTAGTAGTCAATTCTCCAGAGGGAAACACAATTGCCGCCGCTGAACATGCCCTAGCGATGATTTTGGCTTTGTCTCGCCATATCCCTGATGCAAACGCTTCGGTGAAACGCGGTGCGTGGGATCGTAATAGCTTTGTCGGCGCAGAAGTCTACAAAAAAACTCTTGGTGTTGTCGGTTTAGGGAAAATTGGCTCTCATGTTGCGGCTGTAGCTAAGACAATGGGGATGAAACTCCTAGCTTATGACCCTTTTATTTCTACAGACCGAGCTGAACAACTTGGCTGTCAGTTAGTAGAGCTAGATTTACTCTTCCAGCAAGCAGATTATATCACCCTACACATCCCGAAAACCCCAGAAACCACCCACTTAATCAATGCCACAACCCTGGCAAAAATGAAACCCACAGCCCGGATTATCAACTGCGCTCGTGGTGGGATCATTGATGAAGTAGCTTTAGCAGCAGCTCTAAAAGCAGGTAAAATCGGCGGTGCAGCCTTGGATGTGTTCGAGTCAGAACCACTGGGTGAATCTGAATTGCGATCCCTAGGTAAAGAAATCATCCTCACCCCCCACTTGGGAGCGTCTACTGCAGAAGCTCAAGTGAATGTGGCTATTGATGTTGCCGAACAAATTCGGGATGTACTTTTAGGACTACCAGCGCGTTCAGCTGTCAACATTCCCGGACTCGGCCCCGATGTGTTGGAAGAACTTAAACCCTACATGCAACTAGCAGAAACTCTAGGTAATCTGGTGGGACAGCTAGCTGGCGGACGGGTGGAAGTACTCAATATTCGACTACAAGGGGAACTCGCGACCAACAAAAGTCAACCTTTGGTAGTTGCTGCCCTAAAAGGTTTACTTTACCAAGCTTTGCGGGAACGAGTAAATTACGTAAATGCCAGCATAGAAGCCAAAGAACGCGGAATTAGGGTAATTGAAACCCGGGATGCTTCGATTCGAGACTATGCCGGTACACTTCATTTAGAAGCCACGGGTACTTTAGGTACTCATTCTGTTACAGGCGCTTTATTAGGTGAGCGGGAAATCCACTTAACTGATGTTGACGGTTTCCCGATTAACGTCCCACCCAGCAAATATATGCTGTTTACTCTGCACCGCGATATGCCAGGGATTATCGGCAAACTTGGTTCCCTACTTGGCAGTTTTAATGTAAATATTGCCAGTATGCAAGTAGGTCGTAAAATCGTCCGTGGTGATGCCGTAATGGCTCTGAGTATAGATGACCCTTTACCAGAGGGCATTTTGGATGAAATTATAAAAGTCCCTGGTATTCGGGACGCATATACAGTAACACTTTAGGAGTCAGGAGTCAGGAACCAGGAGTTAGAAGAAATAATTCCTCCTGACTCCTGAATTCTGACTCGTGTTAGCGGATAGCTATGGTTTAGCCCATTCTGAATTATGGCAAACACCTGGTGGGAACTACAGATTTTATGTGAGCCAGACCTTGAAGATTCAATCTTTTGGCGACTGGAAGATTTTGGCTGTCGGGGAACAGCTAGTGAAAATAAAGGAAATTCATCTTTAGTCAGGGCCTACTTATCAACAATTCAAACGCAGTTGCTAGATTTGGCAGCACTATCGCTGTGGCTGCGTCAAGATGCTCTCTGTGTAGGTGTTTCATCTCCCACACTGCAATGGCAGTTAATTGATGAGGAAGATTGGGCGACTAGCTGGAAACAATATTGGCATCCGCAGGAAATAGGCGATCGCTTCCTAATCAACCCAGCTTGGCTACCATTACCAGAAACAACAGAACGGTTAGTGATTCGTCTTGACCCTGGTGTAGCATTTGGTACGGGCAACCATGCCACGACTCAACTATGTTTGGAATCCCTGGAAATGCGGCTGAGTGAGGTTCCTAAGTCATTTGTGGGTAATAGTGGCAAACATGAACATCTGGTAATTGCGGATATTGGCTGTGGTTCTGGTATCCTTTCCATTGGGGCGCTGCTACTGGGAGCAGAGAAAGTCTATGCAGTAGATACTGACCCTTTAGCGGTGCAATCAACTATCAGCAATGGTGCGCTGAATAATATCAGTCCAGAACGTTTACTAGCAGCACAGGGAAGTGTAGACGTTTTGACAAAACTAATTGAGAAACCAGTAGATGGTATTGTTTGCAATATTTTGGCTCATGTAATTATTGAATTAATTCCAGAAATGAGTGCGATCGCTAAACCTGAGACTTGGGCAATCTTCAGTGGTATTTTACTAGAACAATCTAAAGGTGTTGCTGATGCCTTAGAACATAATGGTTGGGTGGTTGCTACCCTGTGGAAACGAAAAGAATGGTGTTGCTTGAATGTACGGCGTTCTTAACTCAGTAGGTAGTAATCTGTCAATAAATAATTGATGGATAGATTCCCTGTAGAGACGGCGATTTATCGCGTCTCTATAACCATCAAAATGAATTTGACAGACCACTAGTTCACAAATGGAGTTAACAACAGCAATTATTTCAATATTAGTGATGTCTCCAATAATTTCAAAATTCAAGTAAGCATTACTCCTAGTAAATATTGCAACAAAGAACTTTTAATCATAACCCACCGTCAGCCTTTGATTAACTAACTCAGCCGCTAAATGTATCGCTGCTTTCATACTCGTAGCATCAGCAATTCCCTTACCTGCAATATCAAATGCTGTTCCATGATCCGGTGAAGTCCGAACGAAAGGAAGACCAATAGAAGTATTAACTGCCCGATCAAACGCCATCAGCTTCACAGGAATTAAGCCTTGGTCGTGGTAAAGTGCTAAGTAGGCATCAGCAGGATTTTCTACTAAAGAATTTCCATACCAAGCTTGACCAGGTTTAACCCACATCGTATCTGGTGGTATTGGCCCATCTAGCTGTAATTGTGGTCTATTTTGCCGCTCTTGCTCCAACCAGGGAATTAACCAATCCTGTTCTTCATGTCCAAGTTGTCCCTGTTCACCACTGTGGGGATTCAAACCTGCGATCGCAATTCTCCCATTTTTTATCCCAAAATCTTTTTCCAAACACTCCACCAGCAAATCCAATTTCTGTGTCAACAACTGCGGTGTCAATCTATCAGCCACTTGACATAAAGGAATATGTGTGGTAGCTAGTAAAGCGCGGAGTGTCCAATTTGTATGGGGCGATCGCGCCACAAATAACATCCCAAAACGGTCAACACCTGACTTTTGCGCCAAAAGTTCCGTTTGTCCTGGATAATTATAACCGGCGGCTTTCCAAGCAGATTTAGCGATCGGCCCTGTGACAATACCATCAAATTTACCAGCAAGTGTTTGAGCGATCGCACATTGCATATACGCAAAACTAGCCGCACCACTGACCGCATTACCTGTTTTAGCGATAATTTCACCTTTAATTTCCCCATCCAACTGCACATCAATAACTGACAACTCGTCTGGATTTGCCAAAGGTGCTAAATTCTTGATTAAATTTAGTTTGTGATAAATCTGTGCCAGCAAATCCCGGTTTCCCACCACTGTAATGTCATATTTTTTACTAATTTCCGGTTCTGCTAAAGCTTTCAAAATGACCTCCGGCCCAATTCCCGCCGGATCTCCCAACGTCAACGCCAGACGTGGGCAATTCTTTTTACTAAAATTCACTAAATTATCTAGATTATTTTGATACATAAAATCTCTTCATAATAATTATCATTAAACTTTTTTCTATCCCCCTGTTCTCCCGTTTTACAGCAGGGATTGCCTCCCAAACGAGTAGGGATTACTTGCTAAACTGGTTTAAGATTATTTACACAGGTCTAATCCTACAGCAACAATTCAAAAGCTTCTGTTAGACCTAGTTTACACACACTAATTTGCATAAGGAGAATCACACCAATGGGCGGCGAAATTTTGAATGCAGCTCTATTGTCCTTCGGTTTAATCTTCGTAGGCTGGGGTTTAGGCGCGTTGTTACTAAAAATTCAAGGCACAGAAGAATAATCCCTACGGTAATAGGCTCTCGTGAGGGAAGAGGTTATCCTCTGCCTTGAAAAGTTCTGTTCGCCCCAAGCTGGCGTTGATACTTTTCGCTAATAACTGGGAAAAAGCCTGTCCGGTAAACGGACAGCTATTTTCCCATGAGTCTGTCCATAACAAACGATTTTCTTAGAAAAGATGTAAACTTTTGTTTGCATAGGTTATTCTGATAACATTCTTTTCATAAAACATTAAAATTTATTACAACCCTCATGACATTATTAATCGTCGGTGCCACTGGCACCTTAGGAAGACAAGTGGCTCGTCGTGCAATCGATGAGGGATATAAAGTACGCTGTCTTGTGCGAAGCAGTAAAAAAGCAGCTTTTCTCAAAGAATGGGGTGCAGAACTCGTACCGGGAAATTTACGTTACCCCGATACTTTAGCTGAAGCTTTAGTTGGTGTTACCCAAGTTATTGATGCATCAACATCTCGTCCTACAGATTCATTGAGTATCAAACAAGTGGACTGGGACGGCAAAGTAGCACTGATTCAAGCAGCAAAAGCAGCAGGTGTAGAGCGTTTTATCTTCTTTTCGATATTAGATGCTGATAAATACCCAGAAGTGCCGTTAATGGAAATTAAGCGGTGTACAGAACTCTTCCTAGCTGAGTCTGGCTTGAATTATACCATCTTGCGGCTAGCTGGGTTTATGCAAGGATTAATCGGTCAATATGGAATTCCCATTTTGGAATCACAGCCAGTTTGGGTAACTGGTAATTCTTCTCCCATCGCCTATATGGATACTCAGGACATTGCTAAGTTCGCAATCCGTGCATTGAGTGTACCCGAAACGCAAAACCAAGCTTTTCCTGTAGTTGGGACTCGTGCCTGGAGTGCAGAAGAAATCATCAACCTGTGCGAACGTTTATCTGGAAAAGACGCCAGAGTAACGCGGATGCCAATAACCTTGCTGCGTGCTGTGCGGGGCTTAATGCGGTTCTTTCAGTGGGGATGGAACATAGCAGACAGGCTAGCATTTACAGAAGTATTGGCTAGTGGTAAACAGTTAAATGCTTCAATGGATGAAGTATACACAGTTTTTGGCTTAGATTCGCAACAAACCACAACCCTAGAAAGCTATCTACAAGAGTACTTCAGTCGAATAATGAAGAAACTCAAAGAGTTAGACTATGAGAAAAACAAAAATAAAAAGCAGAAATCTAAAAAAACTCCTTTTAAACAGTCTTCAAAAGCCAATAGTCAATAGTCATTACAAAACAGACATTAGTCATAAAAAACTCCACGCCACAAGTGGCGTAGAATTTTTGGGCATGGTGCATGGAGAAAAAACTACGTGTTTGCCCAATACCCTGCTTGGCCTAAGCGACGAGGGAACAACCTCGTTTACCCACGGAGTGCATAGCAAGACAAAGTCCGGGGATGGAGTTTCCCGTCGCTTTTAATGAAAGTCTAGACTCTGGATATTTGACTCTAGATTAATGACTACATGACCAAAATGTGTAAGGATTACATAATACAGAGCATCGCCTAAACTTGGATATTTGAGTGTGCCGAAAGCAGGCATTATCTACAATGACGTTAAACCGATAGCCGGCCGTGTCGCTATCGAGTTGAAAGACAAGCTAACCGCAGCCGGTTGGGATGTGTGTGTCACATCGAGTATCGGTGGAATATTGGGCTACTCTAACCCGGAGAGTCCTGTATGCCACACCCCCATTGACGGTCTAACGCCCCCTGGTTTTGACTCGGATATGGAGTTTGCAGTGGTGTTAGGGGGAGACGGCACTGTTTTAGCAGCGTCTCGTCAGGTAGCCCCCTGTGGTATTCCACTGCTAACAGTGAACACCGGCCACATGGGATTTTTGACCGAAACCTTCCTGAATCAATTGCCGCAAGCCTTAGAACAGGTAATGGCGGGTGAGTATGAAATTGAAGAACGAGCCATGCTCACCGTCAAAGTGTTTCGAGAAGAAGCAGTGCTGTGGGAAGCCCTCTGCTTGAATGAAATGGTTCTGCACCGCGAACCTTTGACCTCTATGTGCCATTTTGAAATCGCCATAGGGCGTCATGCGCCAGTAGATATTGCCGCAGATGGTGTGATTGTTTCTACACCTACTGGTTCTACAGCTTACTCGTTAAGTGCTGGTGGCCCAGTTGTGACCCCTGGTGTACCTGCTTTACAGCTAGTACCCATTTGTCCCCATTCCCTAGCTTCTAGAGCATTAGTATTTCCAGACACTGAATCGGTCAACATTTACCCAGTCAACATTCCTCGGCTGGTGATGGTGGTGGATGGTAATGGAGGTTGCTATGTACTACCAGAAGATAGAGTATATATGGAGCGATCGCAATATAGTGTGCGATTTATACGCCTGCAACCGCCTGAGTTTTTCCGAATTCTCCGAGAAAAATTAGGTTGGGGTTTACCACATATCGCTAAACCAACTTCGGTAGAATTGCCATAGGGATTGGGGATTGAGGATTAGGCATAGAAAAGAGGAAAGACTTGTTATAAGCTGTCCCCCTGTCTACTTGTCTCCTCATTCCCCATGCCCCATTTACTAATTCCTTCCAAAATTACTGATGTAGAAATGGTATTTGGAGTTAGTTATTAAGATTGCATCCAAGAATTAGATGGCTGACACCTGAACGTGCTAAAAGATTCTTAGCAGCGTGTCAAATTAGGATTGCTCCATCACTAAAAACTCGTAATTGCATTTTATAACTGATGTAAAGATTTTCTCTGGAATATCTTTACAATCCCAAATCCAATATCCCAAATTGTTATGACAGTTGCTCCAAGTAGTCCCTGTGTTTTGGTGATTGAAACCGATGAGAGCCTAGCAAATCAGCTTTCTTGCGATTTGCTAGAAGCCGGCTATGAATCAATTTTGGCTCATGATGCAACCAGTGGTTTGCAACACTGTCATGATCGCCAGCCTGCTTTAATTGTTTTAGACCGGATGCTAGCAGGAGAATCAGGACTCTCATTGTGCAAAAATCTCAGAAGCACTGGTATGCGATCGCCTGTATTGATTTTAATGGCAAGGGATACAGTCGATGATCGTGTAGCTTGTCTAGAAGCAGGAGCGGATGACTACATCCTCAAGCCTTATCGCTCAGAAGACTTTTTGAAGTTGATTCGGCTCTACTTAAAACCTGATGTGGATACCACCGAACAGTTACGCTTTGGGGATCTGATTTTAGATATAGCAACTCGCCGTGCCATACATAGCGGACGAGCAATTGATTTAACAATGAAAGAATTTGAGCTATTAAAATTCTTAATGGAACATCCGCGTGAAGTGCTAACCCGCGAACAAATTTTAGAAAATGTTTGGGGTTACGACTTTCTGGGTGAATCCAATGTAATTGAAGTATACATCCGCTACTTACGGTTAAAAATTGAAGATGAAGGACAAAAGCGCCTCATTCAAACAGTACGCGGTGTAGGGTACGTTTTGAGAGAATCCTAGTATACGGTGATCGAAGTTTACAAGAGAAGGCAAAGACCAAAGGTGAGAACTTGCAACAAGTCTTTCCCCCTGTCCTCTGCCTCCTGTACCCCTGAAGGAATGAATAAAAGCTGTGAGTTTTTTAGCTTAAATTCTGTAAAATTAAAATCTAAATTACAAAATCAAAAAGAATTATGACTCATCGACTAAGTTTGCTTTCAATGTTGCTGAGTATTTTACTGATGGGCTGTTCCGTGCCAACAACAGCTAAACCTCCCAGCCCCACATCTGATTCTCAAACTCCAGCACCAGAGAATTTAGGTCAAAAATTACCAATTTCTGCTAAAGCCATTGTTCCTAATGGCACAATGATTAACTTAGAAGTGGCCCAGACACAACAACAGCAAGCAATGGGGTTGATGTATCGACCAGCTTTGCCAGATGACCGAGGGATGTTGTTTGGGTTCCCTTCACCACAACCAGTTAGTTTCTGGATGAAGAATGTACCTGTGGCCTTGGATATGGTATTTTTACAAAACGGAGTCGTTAAATATATTCAGGCTGCTGCACCTCCTTGTGCAAGTGAGCCTTGTCCTACCTATGGTCCCAATACACCAATCAATCAGGTTATTGAACTTCGCTCTGGAAGGGCTGCCGAGTTGAAGTTGAAAGTGGGCGATATTGTCAAAATTGAGCCTTGAGATTTCTGTGCTTTGTAGGAATAAAGATTTGGATGGTTGCTCTGTTCAGAGTCTATACTATCGGAATATATATTTTTTTTGTAAAAAATGGCACTTCTTGTGGAAAAAAATCATCTGTAACGCTACTATTTAAAAACTGTGGTAAGAATGTAAAATTCTACTGTCTCCAACCTGAAATTGCAATCTTAAGGTTTGGCAAAAATATTCCCTTGGGCGCAAGTGTAAATAGTCGCCAATAAGAGAATATAGGCAATGGAATCTTTGTTACTACATGTGTAATTAAATAATGCACAAAAGTAAACAAAATGGAGCTAATTTAACTAAGTAAAAATACTGCTTGAGAATTGAGCAGATAATTTGTACAAAAATTTCTATTTCTCAGAGTTTTTATAATAAACCTTTGTTAAAGGCAAATCAAAAAAACTCTGCTGGGGTGTATGGCCGATAACGGCAAAGTGACAGATAAAATACTGGCTACTGGCTACCGAGCAATGGTGAACTGATATATGACAATACATTCTGCACAAGGAGGTGAGACACAAATGTCACCATCAAAATATTCTCGACTGATTAATTTTTTGCAAGAAGATTTGGCAATTTCCACAGCATCGCTGGCGGTGGCGCTTCGGCATCGGGAGCAAGACCCAGGACCTTTGGCAATGATTCTTTGGCAGTATGGTTTGATTACTCTAGAGCAGTTAGACCAAATTTATGATTGGCTGGAAACGGCATAGGTCATAATAATTTTGGATTTTGGATTTTGGATTTTGGATTTTAAACCGAAAGTCTCTCCCAAAAGGCTGTTATCAGAATCTGAAATACTACTATTTATACCAATTCGGTATCATGCTAAGTTGCCAGAATTAGTCTTGTTTGGTGTCAAATAAGCTATTCGACTGTCTTCAGAGCAAATGAATACTATTTAGAGCAACTTGGTATAATTTATGAAAATTGCGGCAGATCACATCCACTCTACCTTGTGCAAAGGTTCTATAGGTTTATTAACTTTGGCGGTTTTTACTCATTTATATACAAATTAAAAGAGCGAGTTGATAATTTAACTCGCTCTTTTAATTTAATCCTCAGTACTCAAGACTGACTAAATACTTTAACTGCTGCCGCTATACCAGATCCAGGGGTGAAGTCTTCGTAGCCAAGTTCTCTTAGGGTAACTTCTAAAGATGCTATACAGCTAAGAATATCGCGATCGCTCACAAAGCCCAAGTGACCAATGCGGAAAATTTTGTTACTTAAATGGTCTTGACCACCGGCTAAAGCAATATCAAAGCGTTTTTTCATCAATGACCGAATCTTATCCGGTTCAATTCCCTGTGGTGCTACAGCCGTAATTGCCGGACTAGCGGAACTATCTGCTGCAAGTAAGGGTAAATTTAATCCCTTAATGGCGGCGCGGGTAGCATTTTTCAGCCGTTCATGTCGAGCAAATATTGATTCCAAGCCTTCCTCTTTCATGATTCGCAACGTAGTGTGTAACGCTACGATCAAGTTCACAGGCGGAGTAAATGGAGTTGTATTTTTGGCTGTGGCTTTGCGGTATTTGCCTAAATCCAAATAATATTTCGGTAGCTTCGCAGTTTTGTAAGCTTCCCAAGCCTTGGGACTGACAGAGACAAAACCCAATCCCGGTGGAATCATATAAGCTTTTTGGGAACCGGAGGCGACGATATCCAAACCCCAAGCATCCACGGGTAGATTGAATGCACCCAAGCTCGTGACGGCATCAACGATAATTAAAGCTTCACCGTGTTCTTTAACATGGCGGTTGATGGTTTCTAGATCATTTAACACACCCGTCGAGGTTTCGCTGTGGGTAATGATTACGGCTTTGATTTGCTTTTGGGTATCTGCTTGGAGTTTTTCGGCAAATACTGCGGGGTCTAAGGGTTTTCCCCATTCCACCTTAACTTCTTCTACATTCAAACCGTAGGCTTGACCAACCTCTACCCAGCGTTCGCCAAATTTACCATTAGAGCCAACTAAAATGCGATCGCCTGGAGAGAGAAAATTAATTATTCCAGCTTCTACAGCACCCGTACCACTCACATTCAGCGTTAGCACATCGCTTTGAGTTTGGTGCAGCCACTTGAGGTTTTCCGTCACCTCTGCCAATATATTGCTAAACTCACTGGTGCGGTGTCCAATCGGATGCTTGGCTAATGCCAGTAAGGCAGCTTCTGGCACCGGAGTTGGACCTGGAATCATCAGCATCAGCTTGTCGTTCATGTGTATATCCTAAAAATTAAATAAAAGTCAAAATTGTGGGAGTTGGTTAAGCTCTGATAGCAAATTCTAGATATTCATCTACAAATTCCACTCAGTTCGTCACCAGCCTTGTTGTATATTTTCCAAATCCATAGGAAAAGTATCGTGGGAATTAATGATCAGTCAGCTTGACCTTTGCAATTTATACGAGACTCTAACTTAAATAAAACCCCTATTCCAGGCAATCTTACCACACACCTAGACAACAGGTTAAGGCGTTTGCTCGTAAGGCAGTGGCTATTTTAGCCCGAAGTGGTACGGCATGGCAACGTTATGAGCGACGAAGGAGCGTCACCCGAAGGGCGGTTCATTTAATATTCTCTGCATCTTCATAAAGAATTGGTATTAACCTAAGTTGGCTCTGTTGTTTTTATATAAACACGCTAAATCGTTTTGAATATTACGGGAATTGTCGGTGAGAAAGCTGTGTTTTGCTTCAACGAAGGAAGTAAACCCCTACACTATGCCGAAGGTTTGGATGTCGCAGTTTGCTAAGAGATAAAAGATACCCAACCCAAACTTTTCAATCTGCTTGAGTCGAGCATTTTTTTCTTGAATTGCCATCCTGTAAAGAATACCTCCAGAAATGGAGTATCTGATCATGTATTTCAGTCAAAATCGCTTCGATCCCAATATCTAAGGCTTATGTGGCTTACTCGATTACGATTTTCTACTGATAGTTTACGGTTGATTTAGTGCCAAATTTGAGAGATATATGCTGCTAATTGCTGCACATTTTTAACTATATTCAGAGGTAGGTGATGCCTACAGCAGGCTACACCTACGCCGAGCAACTATAATTTTTTATACTATACTTACAAAATTGCGACAATCGTGCTTAGTCTTGTTAGTTACTATTCATGATGAGTCGTTTTTAACTAGTGTTCAGTTCATAAACTGTCACTCACCAGATTCTCGGTATTATTGCAAAAGAGATATTCTTAGTTAGTGCAAGGAGTGATACCATTTCACCACATGTTTGTTACAAGTTATCCCCGCAATGTTCCCTGATCAGGGGGAGTTGCAGATTTCAAATGTTGCATCAAACGAGTGAGTTGGTATAAGCTTTTACGGGAAGCGCTTGAGTGAGCAAAACTCTCAAGCGCTTTTTCGTGTAAAAATAGATCGCCACGATTTTAAGCAAAGCTATACTTAGCTGACTACAAAATTCACTAACTTTCCAGGCACTACAATTACCTTTTTAATCTCTTTGCCTTCAATGTAACGCTGGGCAATTTCTGATTCACGGGCATATTTTTCCAACGCTGCTTTATCTGCTTGTGCTGGTACTTGAATCGCGCCACGAGTTTTCCCCATAATTTGAATCACTAAAGTGATTTCATCAGCTACCAAAGCAGCAGGGTCAAATGATGGCCAAGTTTGAGTGTGAACTGAATTACTTTCACCCAATAAATGCCACAATTCATCAGCAATGTGTGGTGCAAATGGTGCTAGCAATACCACCAAAGTCCGAATACCTTCTGCATAAATTGGTGAATTTTTACTATCAGTATCAGTTAGGGCGTTACTTAACTTCATCAATTCTGAAATAGCTGTGTTGAATTGATAATCGTCTTCAACGTCTTCTGTCACTGCTTGAATAGCCGTGTGAATCGCCCGTCGTAATTCCTTTTCTGCCTTAGTTAAATCAGCGAGTTGGGCTTGCTTACGGGATACCCCAGCAGCAATATAATCCGTCACCAAAAGCCAAACCCGATTTAAAAAGCGGAATTGTCCTTGCACATCGGCTTCATCCCATTCCAGGTCTTTTTCTGGCGGTGCTTTGAATAAGATGAACATCCGCGCTGTATCTACACCGTATTTAGCAATTACATCTTCGGGTGCTACACCGTTGCCCTTTGATTTAGACATAGTGGCATAGAGACGTTGCAGTGGTTCGCCTGTCTGGGGGTCACGGGGGTCAGCATAATTTACCAGATTAGAAGGAATCCATTTATCTTTACCACCCTTGTTGGGATTTAGGTAAGTTAAACCCTGTACCATACCTTGAGTTAACAAGCGTTGGAAGGGTTCATCAAAGTTTAGTAACCCTCTGTCCCGTAGTACCTTAGTAAAGAAACGCGAATACAACAAATGTAAAATCGCGTGTTCAATCCCACCTACATACTGATCAACTGGCATCCAGTCATTGATTTTACTGGAATCAAAAACCTGTTGTTCATTTTTAGCATCAGGGAAGCGTAAGAAATACCAGGAGGAATCAATAAAAGTATCCATCGTGTCAGTTTCTCGCTTTGCTGGAGTGCCACAAGTTGGACAAGGCACATTTACCCAGCTTGACAACTGAGTTAAAGGTGAACCGCCACGTCCAGTAAATTCCACCTCTTCTGGTAACTGGACTGGTAAATCTTTATCAGGCACTGGCACTATCCCACAGTTAGGACAGTGAATTACAGGTATCGGTGCGCCCCAGTAACGCTGCCGCGAAATTAACCAATCCCGCAAGCGATACTGCACCCGCACTTTACCAAAACCTTGTTGTTGGGCGTATTCAATTATCGCTTGTTTAGCATCTGTGGAAGCCATACCAGTAAAAGCCCCAGAATTAATTAAAATTCCTGGTTCAGTGTATGCCTGGTTATATTCAATTTGGATGAGTTGTGTAACTTTATCAATCTCTGATGTTGGAGTTAAGTCAAAACCTGCAACATCATCTGGGGAAACGATAACAAAATCAACTGGCAAATTATAATTTTTAGCAAACTTAAAATCTCGAACATCATGGGCTGGTACACCCATCACTGCCCCAGTACCATACTCATACAGTACATAGTCAGCAATCCAAATTGGCACTTCTTTGCCTGTAAACGGGTTAATTGCCACCCCACCTGTGAAGATACCCCGCTTCGGTTTATCTTCACAGGTACGTTCTAACTCACTTTGATTGGAAACCTCTTTAATAAAGGCTTCTACTGCCGCTTGTTGTTCTTTTGTAGTGACACGCTTGGTTAAGGGATGTTCTGGTGCTAACACTAAGTAGCTGACACCATAAACGGTATCTGGACGTGTAGTATATACGCCGATTTTTTCATCTATCCCGATGATGGGAAATTCTAAGTAAGCGCCTGTGGATTTGCCAATCCAGTTTGCCTGCATTAATTTGACGCGTTCTGGCCAACCTGTCAACTTATCTAAGTCATTAAGTAATTCTTCAGCGTAATCAGTAATTTTGAAAAACCACTGCCGCAATAATTTACGCTCAACTATTGCCCCACTGCGCCAGGAACGTCCTTCGTTATCAACTTGCTCGTTTGCCAGCACAGTTTGATCAATGGGGTCCCAGTTTACTGCTGCCTCTTTTTGGTAAGCTAACCCTGCTTGCAAAAACTGCAAGAAAATCCATTGTGTCCACTTGTAATAATCTGGTGAACAGGTAGCAAGTTCACATTCCCAATCAATGGATAAACCAAGACGCTGCAATTGTTGCCGCATCTGGGCAATATTTTGATAAGTCCACTTTGCCGGCGGTACACCACGGTCAATGGCGGCATTTTCTGCTGGTAAGCCAAAGGCATCCCAACCCATTGGGTGTATGACTCGATACCCTTGCATTCTCTTAAGGCGGGCAATGACATCGGTAATCGTATAATTACGAACGTGACCCATGTGTAGGCTGCCCGATGGATAAGGAAACATGGAAAGAGCATAGAATTTTGGCTTGTTGTTAGCTGTAGGTGTTTTATCTAAACCAAGTTCTACCCATGTTTTTTGCCATTTTTCCTCAATCGCTGTTGGGTTGTATCGAGAATCAACAGAATCACGTATTTCCAATGGTTTCATGCCTGTTACACTTTACTTCTACAAATTTTCTAGTATTTGAGCCTTACTAGTACATTTGAGCCACTATCTTGAGGGAATTATCTGTCTAGTAATTTTCTAATTTAATTTAACTTGAGTTCGATGGCGATCGCAGAACCAAAAAGCTTGTCATGAAAGGAACAAGAACAATTGGGTAAAACGATGACAAAGAATTATTGACAATGGGTTAAAATAGCACAAAAAAAAGCCGAAACTAAAAATATCTAATAAAAATAAGGGTCTGAGCCATGTCTACCATTGTATCCCGCCTCAACATCACACTAACAAGATTGTAACCATCCTGAGCAAATTACTAAGTCCAAGGATGCAGTTTCCCGTCGCTTTCAATAAACTTCCGTTACAGGTTGTATTACATTTCACACGGGGGTATTAAATTCTCTTTGGTAAGAAGTTAGAAGTAATTGCACTAATAAGGCTATTATTTTAATTTTTAAACTGGTATTTTTCGAGTAACTCTTTGACTTGAGCAGCTACCAAAGGATGTGGATCTTTTTGTAATTGGGGGAGAATTTGCAGGAGAACACGATGTGAAACCATATTTAAATATGCGATCGCAGCTTCTCTAACAAAGCCGGTTGGATGACGCAAACTCACTAAAATCTCAGAACTTGTTAGTGGCGTGCGAGTCACTTGAGCAAAATGAAAACAGCAAGCTAGACACCAGTCAGAAAGGAAGTTACCCAACATCAGCAATCTGTGGAGGCGATCGCTAACTATCATATTTTCATATTTTACCATCTTAGCTTCTACCAGATGTTGCAATTTTTCTGCCTGCGGTCGGTTATCTAAAATATTCAGCAGTAAAGACTTTGAAGACAAAGTTATGGTATGTTCTAAGATTTCTAACCCTCGTGCTAAGTTTACCACTGAGAGCGATCGCAGATTAAATGTTGCTGCCTGCATCTTTTCTGGCGAGTAAAGCAGTTTCAGTAGCAGTAGCAGCCGCTCTTTGACATCCAATTCCAATTCTAAAAGGGCACGTTGCAATAATTCAGAGACAATCACGATCCTCTCGCTAGATTGATGATTTTCTTTTTCGTCTAATGTTTTCAAGTCTATATATGCGGAGTATATCTCGCCTAAAAACTTTAATTCCTGCTCAATTAAATTTTCTACCCGACTTTCATAAAATCGATCCACTAAACCTTTAATTCCTGGTTGTTTTTGTATTTTTATTAAGCTGCGAAGAATATGATCCCTAGTTGTACCCCAAGATGTCTCCAACTTTTCCCATAAAGTTTGCAATGCTTCCTGAGTACCAATTTGAGCAATGGTACGCCAAGCGTACATTCGCACTACTTCTGGTTTGTAAATATTGGTAGCTACCCGCAACAGCATCTCTATGACTTCATTCTCTAGTCGCACTAAAGCTGACATTGCTGTAATGCGAGTTGATTTGTAATAAAGTGCTGCTATCAGTGCACAATAGTACTCTTCTAAATGGGTTGCTGCAATCATTTCCAATACGGCACAGCGCACCCGTAACGACTCATCTTGTAACAAATTCGGGATGTGAATCCGCAACGCCTGCAAATAAACTGCTTCTCTAAGCGCTCTAACTCCATTTACTCGTTCCCGTTCTTTCTTATGAGTCAACATCCGGCGCATGGTTTGGGTAGCTGCTACCTTTTGCATGGGCGTTCCCTGGCGTAAGACTAAAGCGGCGGCGGTGGCGCGGATGAGTGAGTTATGCCGGGGGTTCAGGTATTCTTCTAGGATACTTAAATTGGGATTTGGTTCAGCCAGCCAAATGTAGCGCAGCGCTAGGGCGAAAACTTCGGAGTTAGTTTCTTGGGATTGTTCTAGTAAAGGACGGATGGCGGATAGATAAGCGGGATTTGCACCTGCTATCAGCATGACTTCCAAACTTTGGCACTGCAAATCTGGGGTTAACTTGACTAACAGAGGTGCTAAAACTTCCGCACATCCTTGGGGATCAATTTGGGCTAAAAGTTCAATACAAGAGCGTTTATCTGCCTCGCTGCCTTTTTCTCCTAAAGCTTTGACTACACCTTGCTTAAAGAATCGTAAGCCTACATTGGTTGCACTTAACTGGCCCCGTGCCACACTCAAGACTAACAGATCAACATAGCGCGATCGCAATTCCCAAACTACTTTTAAACAGGTGCCAGTTATCAGCATTGTTTCTGCTACTAACACCCACTTTTCTAATGGTACGGGTATAAACCGCCCACAAAACAATAGAGTTGCAAAAATTAGCCCTCCTGTCAAACCTGTAGCGATCGCTTCGGCAGTTCCGCCAGATAAAGTCTGCATCCGGCTGCGAATTGCCTCTGGAATCGGTTGGTACAGAATGGGGCCGCTACTCATGACAAAGGTGTAGCGTAAGAGTTCATCAAAGAATTTGACAATTACCAAACCCCAAAAAAAGCTTTGCGATTGGATGGCAGGAATTAAATAAAATAATACCAGCACTCCTGGAAGTGAAAAGCCTATAGTGATTGGTAAAAGCGTCGCTGTGAAAAAGACCCCCATCCGTTCGATAAGTCGGCTGGAAATAAACCACTGCAACAACAACTCACACAATCCCAACGTCCCACCAAAAAGACCTAAGAAACTGGCGAGTTCTCGGTCACCCAAATTAGATTGGAGTTCGCGTAGATATTGAAAATCTATTAACAACCCAATGACTTGCAACAGACCAACAAAAGCAAACAGCTGCCAAACATAGCGCTTCAGGGGACTTTTAATAAAACGTTGTCGTGAAGCTTGTTCTTCAGTAACTAGTCTTTGTGGGGTTTCAGGAAAAGCCGCTCGATATTGATAAGTTAAATAGAATAAAATCCCTGATCCTAATAAAATTACTATACAGGCGATGAAGATAATCTTATTGAGCGTGGTGTATTGCACTAGCCAAGGCAAACTAAAGCCACTGAGTACATCTGCGACTAAAAGCCCACTACTCACTAATGGGTAAGTCCGTTTAATTTCCCGAATATTAAATATTTGGTTGGCGACGATGGAAGTGTTGAGGTCATTGACCACATAAAGTGCATCTACCCACAGCCGCAGCATAAATGCCGAAATAACTGCCAGGTATGAAACATGCGCCCCCCAACGTAATACAACTAATAATAGTAATGGCATCAACATGCAAGGTGCGATCACTACAATCACCCGGCGCAAAGGAAAAATCTTTTGCAACCAAGAGTATAAAAAAACCAGTGCTGCACTCATGACGGCACTAGCAATATACATCCACGGCAGCAGATGAGTTCCATATTCATCTAAAAACAGCGCTACAGTACTGTCCTCTGCCCACCGCAATCCTACACATACAGTTGTGTAAAAAAAGAACATAAGTTGAGTTCGTTCGCTCTCCTCTGGTCGGAGATTCACCCACTGTAATAGTCTTAGTCGTGGTAAAGTAACTTTATTTGGAGCCAACCAGTAATTTTTCAGTTCCATGCAGTTTTATTTTCTGGCAGTATCACCGCGTAATGGGGGGCAGGGGAGTAAGGAAGAAGCAGAGGAGCAGAAAGCAGGGAGCATGGGAGAAGAATTTTCCCCTCTGCCCCCTGCCTCCCGCCTCTGTGCCTTTTTATCTTCTCCCTCATCTCTTGGAAATAGCAAAAGTCCTGAGCAACTGAGTATTATGTTTCCCACTTAGGCTTCAGGATTATCAATTTTAGATAAATTTATACAACCTCACAGCTTTGGAGGCATGTTGCATTAAAACAAAACATCAAAAAATCCCCTGACTAAAAGTCAGGGGATTTTCAAACTCGGTTTATTAATACAGTAAGAGGATTATTTTTTAGGCGAGATGAGCATCATCATGTTTCGCCCTTCTTTTTTAGGCGCTTGTTGCAGCTCTCCATAAGGCTCCAAATCGGTTGCCATTCGCTTGAGCAAATCTTCTGCTAGGTCGCTGTGTTGAATTTCTCGACCCCGGAACATCACAGTAGCTTTGACTTTATCGCCATCTTTCAAAAAGCGCTCTGCTTGCTTAACGCGCACGTTGTAGTCGTGTTCTTCTATTTTGTAGCGCATCTTAACTTCTTTGACATCAGCCGTGTGCTGCTTTTTCCGGGCTTCCCGCGCCTTTTTCTCCTGTTCAAACTTGTATTTCCCGTAGTCCATAATCCGACAAACTGGCGGGTCAGCTTTGTCACTGATTAGCACCAAATCTAACTCTTTCTCTTCTGCTAGTTGTAGTGCTTCTTGTGGGAGCATAATCCCTAATTGGGCACCGTCAGTATCAATTACCCGAATTTTCGGGTAGCGAATTCGTTCGTTAATTTGGGGCAGATCGCGAGTTCTTTTCTTCTCAATCACAGGCATTATGATTTGTGGGAGCTCTTAATGAAGGATTTGGTGTGGTCTTGAATTGATATGCCTCAGAGGCAAAATACGGAAATAACTCAGAACTGAAAACATAGTCTACAGTTCTAGAGTAACTAATCTATAAAAGAGTTGCGTCTTTGTATTTGCCATTCTACTAACTCTAAGAGAATTTCTCTGCAATAGTTAATCTAAATTACACAACCTAGACTCATATTAAATATTATTACAATTATTCAGCAATACTTTTTGCTATGGTGTAACCGCCCATCGTAGGTGATTGCATTGAGCAACATTACTGTAATATCTCCATAATACTAAGCTTACAGATGCAAGACATTTAGCAAAACTAATGTAACATATTACCTTACATACAGTGTCAGCCTAGTAGTATGTCTGATTAATTTAAGACTTACGCAAACTCTACGATTTTTGGCGTTCTTCTCTAAAGTAACGCTATGCTCCCCTGCTTCCTGCTCCCCTGCCTCTTTTGACCCCTGGTAACTAATGAGACAGACCACTAGTAGTGTGGGGCAGCAGGAGATTTCTGATGTTGTAACCTAAATGTAATCTCAGACATAACTTTGTGCCCACCCTCTTGCGCTAAAGTTGCATAAGAACGTGCATCTAAAGCCAGGAGGAAAGAGTTGTGAAAGCAGTCTTGATGACAGCAGCTGGCAGTCCCGAAGTTCTGCAAATACAAGAAGTGCCAAACCCTGCTGTTCCAAGGAATACTGAACTTTTAGTGCGTTTGGTGGCGGCTGGCATTAACCCCATTGACACTAAACTTCGTAGCCGAGGCAGTTTCTACCCCGATCGCACACCGACAATTTTAGGATGTGATGGTGCTGGTATAGTTGAAGCGGTGGGTGCTAGTGTTCAGCGTTTTCGCCCAGGCGATAAGGTATATTTTTGCTATGGTGGATTGGGCGCACACCAAGGTAATTATGCTGAATATACCGTTGTAGATGAGCGGTTTGTGGCACGTAAACCCGCGTCTATCTCGTTTGCCGAAGCAGCAGCAGCGCCTTTAGTGTTAATCACTGCCTGGGAAGCTTTATACGAACGGGGACGATTAGAACCTGGAGAAAGAGTTTTGATTCATGCGGGTGCTGGTGGTGTCGGGCATGTAGCAATTCAATTAGCGAAACTCAAAGGTGCTACTGTTTCCACCACAGTAGGTTCTGAAGAAAAAGCTGATTTTGTTAAACAACTAAGTGCCGATCATGTAATTTTTTACAAACAAACAGACTTTGTACAAGCAGCATTAGATTGGACTAACGGCGAAGGCGTAGACTTGGCTTTTGATACCGTAGGCGGCGAAACCTTTCACAAAACCTTCCCCGCAGTGCGAGTATATGGTGATATTGTGACCATTCTTGAACCAGATGCCAATACTGTCTGGAAAACTGCTAGACAACGCAATCTCCGCATAGGTTTAGAATTAATGCTCACACCAGCGTTGCTAGGATTAGAAGAAAGCCTCCAGCACCAGGCAGAAATTCTCGAACAATGTGCCACCTGGATCGATGAAAGCAAATTAAAAATCCATGTTAACCACAAGTTTCCTTTAAAAGAAGCGGCGAAGGCGCACCAACTAATTGAAAGCGGTTCTGTGACAGGTAAAATTGTTCTACTGATTAGCGACGATTGATCGAACAATTTGTATAATTTATTTTTTAAACGCATAAATACACAGAACTTAAACGCAAAGGTACGCAGAGGGGTTTTTCTGTGCCCCTCTGCGCTTTCCTTATCTGCAAGACGCTTTGCGAATGCGTTCCTTTACATTTTTTTAATTCTTCTACTCTTCCCCCTACCTAGTTCAGCAGCACAGACGCAACCAGAACGCACACCTACACTCCGCGAAGGCAATTTAACAGTCGATTTGGAGAAGATGGTAATTGATTTGCGCCCAGAAAATGCTAGCTTTCGTGATGCTTTTTACCAACTCATGCGAAAAGGACTAGGTGCAAAACCTCTGAGTTTAGACCTCAGCTATACCCTGATTTTAGGAGATTTTATCGGCAGCGATTTGAGTTTAAGAACCCCCTTATACGCCCAAGCGATCACCCAGCATCGTCTGATAAAATCGTTTAGCAAAAGCAGTGAGTTACTCACCTTAGCAGACATCCTTTAAGGAAAATACACACAACTGAGTGAGCGCTTAATTGTTGGTGAACCACTTTCTATCATTGGGTGGTTACTGCAAGCTTGGAGTTGCTTGGGATTGAGTGTAGTGTTGTTGTTGAATGGCTATGGTACGAATTTTTAGTTAGTCTTTGGCGTTGGAGGAGTTGCGATCGCTTATTTCGGCTTACTATTTTGGCTAGTGGATCGCTATCGTCGGCTGCATTCTGTAACAATTATTGCCACATCCTACGAAACCATTTCGATATTAGTGAGTTTTAGCGTTTTAGAATTCTTAAGCTTACTAGCCATCTTTCGCAATGCCGAACAACCTTGGCTGACATTGGGGTGTCTTTTAATAATTATTGTCCCCGTCCCGGTAGGTTTATTGATCCGACTTTATCAACAAGGTCGTTATCACGATTTAATGGACGTTTCTTACTTCACAGAAGACGGCACATTTCGCCAGTTACGATTGTTGATTGGACGTTTGCCAGTGATACCAAGGAATCAGACATTTCGGGAACGATATATGCCTCTGTTGTGCGATCGCCGTTGGAACTGGCTTAACTATTATGATTTTAGTCTCAACAACCTAGTTAAATTAGGATTTAACGACATTCGCCTACCAGACGAACACCTACCTGGCATCATCTCTGCACTTGCTTGGTATCAATGGAGTTTGGGTTTAATTTATGTCACTCTCGTTTTATGGACACTTTCCCGCACAATTCCGGGATTGAATTTGCTAATTTATCTGAAGTAATTCCTGCACCTGAAACTTTTTTTGTTACACTTTCTAGCGCTGCTAATATGATACAACATATTGCGGGGTATCAGTAACCGTGCTATTTATTGTTATCAGTCTCGCGCTATAACGTCGGATAAAAGTGATCAAACCCCGAATAAACGCAGATAAATTAAATATCTAAAAAATTGGTAAATTTCTCAAAAAATTATTCATTGCAATATATTTAACAGCAATTTAATTTTATTATACAAACATCTCATACCAATTCGCGAAAATATTGATACATATAGATTTCTCGTATGGGCATGGCAATGCCCATTGTCAACTTAAGAAAAAATTTGCTTGGAGAGGACGTTTTGCCCTCATCCCGTAATCCCTTCTCCCAAGTTGGGATTCGGGGATCTAGAGAATTTGCTCGCCTCTGCAAAATTGCCTTCAGGGTTGGGAGTGAGGGTCAAACCTGGAAAGTTCGCCAGATATAGCTTATACGTTAAGTTGACACCTATGGCTAATGCCATACCCAAACCAGCATATTTTTCTGATTAATTAAAGTGAAATTGTATCAGTAAAATTTTTAAACTATTATCTAAAAATACCTACAATTTTGATAAATATATCAAAATATTTTTCATTGTCCTTCAAAATTTAATCATATACATTGTAAGTGTAAGTAGCATAGATTAAAAATTGATTATCTCAGCTTAACAAAGCTAATCTAATAGCTACTAATTAGTTTTGCTAACAAGAAATACAAAAAAACATAAAGTAGACTTAATTTCTGTCTGTTTTGTGTTGTGATGCTAGCAAAATTTTATCAAAACAATAACGAGGATTAATTCTAATGGCGGACAATTCAAGTAATAGTAATAGCAGTAACTCCTCTACTAGTGAGAACAACCCGCTTAGAGATTCACCCTTCGGTCGCTTGGCTGAAGTTATTCCTGAGAAAGACCTTCCCAAGATATTCAGTGGTGTTGGTAATGGAGAAGGTGGCGCTAGCCCATTTGGTAGCGGTGCCGGTGGCGGTGGCAGTCAGCCTGATTTGCCTTATAGTGGTAATCCTTTCGCTGGCGACAACTTCTGGAATATCTTTGCAGGGGGTGTAAACCCATCCAAAGTTGGTGGTAACCCAACCGCAGGTGGTGGTAGCCCATCCACAGGCGGCAACCCATTTGCAGGCGGTGGTAGCCCATCCGTGGGCGGTGGTAAGTCATCGACAGGCAGTGATAACCAAGGTAATGGCAGCGACCCTTTGACTGGTGCTGGTAGCCAAGCTGGTGGTATTAGCACAACTGAAATACCGGACGGGTTCGGTTTGAGGGTTTCTATTGACAAGCTAGTTAACTCAAGGCTTGACAAGGAACTCGGTGGCGGAAAAATCCCCTCAGTTGGTAGTGGTGAACAAATGCCATCATTTGGTAGTGGTGGACAAATGCCATCATTTGGTAGTGGTGGACAAATGCCATCATTTGGTAGTGGTGGA
>NZ_JBALFV010000049.1:0-73242 GCF_036916735.1 Nostoc sp. | reverse complement strand
GGTGAACAAATGCCATCATTTGGTAGTGGTGGACAAATGCCATCATTTGGTAGTGGTGGACAAATGCCATCATTTGGTAGTGGTGGACAAATGCCATCATTTGGTAGTGGTGAACAAATGCCATCATTTGGTAGTGGTGGACAAATGCCATCATTTGGTAGTGGTGGACAAATGCCATCATTTGGTAGTGGTGGACAAATGCCTTTCGCTTAATAGAATTATTGCGAAAATCAGCAGATAAATAGAGGGAACAATAATGAGTTCTTCAGTACATAGTATGCTAGTACAGTTTGGCGCAAATAAACATACCATTCGATAAAGCTCAAAAGCGTGTATTATCGGTGATGTGCCTTCTACCTTCTTGTACTAGTTTCCTATTTTACGTCCTGTAACTCTTTAGAGGTAAGGATTTAAGAAATATTTTCTGTTAGTTTGACAGTAAGATCATTAAAGCCTTTATTATTAGAGAGATTTTGGGTTTAGCAAATTCACAATTGGTATAAGAAGTACTGAAGACCCCATAACTTTTTAACTAAAAAAAGGAGAATTAGTGCCAATGGAAGCATCTGCTGTCAATCCCCTTAATGGTGGAGTTAATCCCTTAAGTGCAGGTGGCCCTAACAGCGTTAGTTCCTTTGCTGCTAATAGCAGTTTGTCTGCTGAAGGCAGCCTGTTGACGGGTGGTAGCAATTTGTTATTAGGTAACGGTAACAATCCCATTCCAGGTGGCGGTATTAACCCGTTTGCAGGCGATGCTGGCAGTGGGCTTCAGCAATTAATTTTTGATCGATTAAAGTTAATTCTAGGTGATAACTTTTTCAAAGGTATTGACAACACATTAGCAGGAGGTAGTAACCCTTTTGCAAGCAGTGGTTATCCGATTCCAAGTGGGGCTACTAACCCGTTTGCAGGCGGTAGTAATCCGCTTGCAGGTGGGGCTACTAACCCGTTTGCAGGCAATGGTAATGGGATCGCAGGTGGTGCTACCAACCCTTTTGCAAGCAATGGTAATGGGATCGCAGGTGGTGCTACCAACCCTTTTGCAAGCAGTGGTAATGCGATCGCAGGTGGGGCTACTAACCCGTTTGCAGGCAATGGTAATGCGATCGCAGGTGGTGCTACCAACCCTTTTGCAAGCAATGGTAATGGGATCGCAGGTGGTGCTACCAACCCTTTTGCAGGTAATGGTAATGCGATAGCAGGTGGGGGTACCAACCCTTTTGCAGGTAATGGTAATCCGATAGCAGGTGGGGGTACTAACCCTTTTGCAGGTAACGGTAATGCGATCGCAGGTGGGGGTACTAACCCCTTTGCAGATAATGGTAATCCGCTCGCAGGTGGGGCTAGCAATCCATTTGCAGGTGGTGGTAATGGGATCGCAGGTGCTGGAGGTCTGCTTCAACAATCGCCTTTCGATCCGTTAAAAGAAGTCCTTGGTAACAATATACCCTTTAGCAACGCTGGGAATACATCTAATACTGGTAGCCAGACCTTTAATCTGGGCAACGCACCGGTTGGCAATGGTAACAAGGACTCTGGTAGTAATAACGCAACTATTGGTAATTTTAACTCGGATAATGGCAATAACAGCGCAACCATTGGTAATGGAAACTGGAACTTTAATAATGACAACGCAACTATTGGTAATGGCAACTGGCTATTTGGAAAGGGTAATACAACCCTTGGTAATGGCAACTGGTATTGGGACAACGGAAGTAATAATTCAACATTAGGTAATGGTAATTGGCACTTCGGCAGTGACAATGCAACCATTGGAAACGGTAATTGGGATTTCGGTACTAATAATGCAATTATTGGTAATGGAAACTGGGTTTTTACTAATGGAAATGAAATTATTGGTAATGGCAATTGGTTAACAAAAACTGACAACACAACGATTGGAAACGTCAATAATATCAGCGGTTTAAAGTTATCCCCATTAGGGATCAAAACTGATGTTAACAATCTGATTGATTCTCTGATAGGTAAAATAGGTAAAAATTTTCTTGGCTTCACAGGAAATTTTGATGAATCAAGTAGCCAAACATTTAACCGCCTCATCTCTTCTAAAAGTGTTGGGAATGACACTAATATATCTAACGATATTGAGCAACTTTTGGCATCACTCAGCCCAATTCAAGGAAATTTAATCAATTATCAGCCTGTGCCAAACCCTCAGCCTGTCCCAGAATCTGCTTCTTCAGTATCGTTGGTAGTAATGGGACTTATGTGTTTGCTATTGTCACTGTTTAAAAAACAACAACACTGTTAACGTATAGTAAGGAACTGGGAACACTTCGACAAGCGGTAGTTGAATCTCGACTTCGCTCTATTTTTGCACAGTCGAAACTTAGTGCATCGCTGGGGATTAGGGACTGGGTGAAAAGTCTTTTTATCTCTCAGTTTTATTATATGTTGATGTCATAATCACCAAGGCTTTTGCTATAAATTTAATCCTTCTAAACTTATTGCGATCGCTACGCAGTCTAAGAGGATGTTTTAAAAGTCCTTTCGTCGGTAGCAAAACGTTATTGACCCCCCCATCCCCCCTTAAAAAGGGGGGCTTTAATTCCGGTTCCCCCCTTAAAAGGGGGGTTAAGGGGGATCGATAAATGCCTAAAATCACAGCCAACTACTTTTCAAACAACCTCTAATACTACTGGGTTAAGAAGATTTGTAGGTTAAGTGCGCTTGCCTTTTTCACCCCTGTCTTTCTGCTCTAATCTGTTTATCTGGTTGTTGTCTTAAACTCATGACACCTGCTTGGCTTAAAGTCATTGCAGTGATATTGCCTGTATTATCCTTCTCAAAAGAAATACTCGTATTTACTGCTTTTGCAAAGAATTCTAGCTCTGATGTCGGAAAAAACTGTAACGGCGGTTGCTGTCCACATTGGATAAACAAATTTTCATTCTGGTTGACTACTTGGAACTGCAATCCAGATTTTGTTAAATATAACCCTGAGTAACTTTCAGCTTGCGATAGGGTGATGATTGGTTTTTCTTTCTCAAACACGTCAGGCCAGCCATACTCAAGCGCGATCGCTCGCATTACTTCCTCAAGCATCGGATGACCCTCATTTGAGTTAAGCATAACAACAGCGCCTTTGCCAATACGTGCGTAAACTCGTATCAATGCTACAAACCCTTCATCCCACCCACCATGAAAAAAGTAGAAACCATCGTCAATTCCACTAGCCACAAATCCTAAACCCAAAAATAATCCATTCGCTCCTTGTGTTTGTTCCGTCTTTTGAGGACGCAACATTTCTTTGATAGTCTCTTGATTCCACACGGTAGGAGGTTTGCCATGCAATACTTGCAAGAGTTCAACTCCAACTTTGGCTAAATCTGATGCTGTTGTCCACAAACCTGCTGCTGCCATCTCAGGATAAACGTGGTGCTTGCCTTCAAGTGGTACACCAGAGAACGGGTGAGCCGTTGCTGCTCTTGCTAACCAATCGTTTGGGAGCGGCTGTTGGTAGGTGCTATTTGTCATGCCTAACGGTTCAAGTACCAATTCGCACATGATTTGTGGAAAAGGTTGCTTGAGCAAATCAACTAATACCTGTTGGGCAACTGTTGTTCCGCCTCCCGAATAGCGATAATGCAAACCAGGGATGATATTGACTTCTACTTTCTCGGTATTGGCTGGAGGTTCCCCATTGAGAACTTGAATCGTCGTTGGCAATGCAGCCGAGGTTGAATAGCCAGGAAAGCTTTGTACAGTCAAACCAGCCGTATGACTCAACAACTGACGCAGCGTTATTCGGGGTTGCCAAGGAGCGATCGCAGGCACACGCCATGAGGTGAGATAATTATTGACATCTTCATCCAGACTGAGACGACCTTCTTGTGCAAGACGCATGACTGCTAAAGCAAAAACAGGTTTGCTGATCGAGCCTGCTTGAAACAAGGTGTCTGGTGTGACTTCACAAGTTGTTCTGGCCTCACACACCCCAAATCCACGCGCCCATTCGATTTCAAAATCATTAATAACTGCAATGCTGATACCTGGGGTGTGGTAATGTGCTAACTGCTCATCCAATGTTTTTGGTAGACCAAATTTTCCTTCTAACGCTGTTGCTGGCAGAAGATTATTGATGACACGCTCAATGCGTTGCTCAATGGATTGCAGCATTGATATACACCCCGTTCTGAGTTTGTCAGTGCTATCCAATTCTACTCAAACTTTGCGATGCCTACGGCGGTAAACTACGCACTTCCTATTTCTTTACCAGGTTGACTTGCAGCAATAATTAGCGAGAATTAATGCTGTCCGCACCAAGCGATTCTCATTGAGACGGTTTGCGATGTCTACGACGGGCTACGCCTACGCACTACAAAGTTAAGTTAATGCCTCGGCCTAATTCGTAATTCATAATTATTACCCCACGACTAAAGTCGCTTGCTCTGAAATAAGGAATAAATTTATTTGTCTCTATAACTAAAGTTAGCTGCTCTATAGCTTTAATTACGAATTACAAATTACTAGGACTTATGCAAAATATCTCTCAAACTCTGATTTCTCCGTGTCGCGCCAGTTGCTAAAGAGCGGGAACGCTAAGAGCGAACAAGTCTCTTAACCGCAAGGGCGCACTGGCTTCTATGCGCCTCTGCGGTAGCCTGCGGCAAGCCGATGCAGCGTCTACGTTATTCCGTAACTCGTGCGTAAGTCCTAATTACGTTAGCGAAGCGGGGCGCATCCCATTATGAATTAGTCATTATTTGGTCAAATGAGGTAAATTACAGCCCCCTCTCGAAAATCCTACGATGTACACACAAGTTAAAGAAAGCTTGATGCAATAAAAGTGCAGGTCAATGCAACTTTGTTGCAGTTCGATACAACAAAGGTGCAGGTCAATACAATAAAAGTGCAGTTCGATGCAACAAGGGTGCAGGTCAATACAATAAAAGTGCAGTTCGATGCAACAAGGGTGCAGGTCAAGAGACTTGTGTGTACACCGTAGCTCGAAAAGCGGGGAGGGAAATTGGGGGTGGGGTTCTTAATTTCCCAACTAAACTTTTGCTTCCAAAGACTTGAGTAACTCTGTATTCACACCCGATTCACGAGTCAGGGCAATTTTGCCAGTGCGAGCGACTTCTCTCAAACCAAATTTTTGCAACACTTGCATGATCGCCACCATTTTACCTGGATCTCCCACAACTTCTAAAGTGAGAGAATCTTCCGCCACATCCACGACTCGCGCCCGGAAAATCTGAGACAGTTCGATCACTTCTGAGCGATTGCTGGTAGTAGCATTCACCTTCAAAAGCATCAATTCCCGCTCTACGCATGGAGTTTCGGTAATATCCTGTACCTTAAGGACATTGACTAACTTGTATAGTTGCTTAGTGAGTTGCTCTATAACACGATCATCACCAGGGATAACCATCGTAATTCGAGAGACTCCTCCTTGTTCAGCAGGACCAACAGCAAGGCTTTCAATATTAAAGCCGCGACGGGCGAATAAACCAGAAATACGGGAAAGAACACCCGCCTCATCTTCTACCAGAACTGAAAGGGTATGTTTCATCTTCGCCAACAGAGGCTAGCACAGGATTTAAGGAACGCAGACACTAGTACCGCTTCGCAGAATTTACTCATTTAATCAAAATTTCTTGAGTTACAAACTCTTGACATTTTGTCAAATGTATATAGATTTCTGTCGTAATGTACTACTGCACTAATTGTCAGTGCGACCTTTTATTGTAAACTCAATGGCTGCACTCATTACATTCTCTAGAAATAAAAAATTGGGCAAAAATCATCCTGCAAGGAGTAATTTCATTGAATGCATCTCTTTTCTTTGGCAGATGCGGCATTTTTGTGAAGCTTTTATACTCGGACTTGATGAACCGAGAATAGGAGAAAAGTTTTTATGGGTTGGTTACAAAGATTATTTGGAATGGAAAAACCTCAAAATGCCGAAGTAAATCCTACTCCGCAGTCAATAGCGCAAACTCCTAGTACTAACGCTGCTCCTACTTCTACGCAATCGATACCGCCAGAACGTGTGGGATTAAACGGAGAATATGACCAAAGTGGTTTAGCAAAGCGGGTAGCGTTGGCATTTGATCAAGATCCCCAACTCGACGATGTTAATACCCTTTGGGTTGCTCAGACAGGCAGCACTGTAGTATTGAAAGGTAAAGTTCCCAGTCAAGAAATTCTCAACAAAATGATTTCTGTAGCCAATTCTGTGAATGGTGCTACAGATGTTGACACTAACCAAGCTACAATTGGCTAAGTGATAAGCAATTAAAAATTAAGAAAATTCAAGCGTGGCGATCGCACTCATTGCGTAATATTTAGAGAGTAAGCAACGGTTAGCGATCGCCAGTCGATCTTTTAATCCAATCTAAAATAGCTTGGTTTACTTGTTCAGGGCATTCATCATGGGGACAATGCCCTACATCCTGCAAATTCAGCACTTCCAACTTCTCGTTATATTGGGCAAATTTGCTAGCCAGGGCTGGGGGAACAAACCGATCTTTTTCTCCCCAAATTAAGAGCATGGGAATTGTTAAGGTTGGTAATATTGTCTTGACACTGGGACTAAAGTTAATTGCGATAGTAGCTTTGAACAAAGCACTGAAAGCTCTGGCGGAACCTCTATCTTGGGGAGGCTCTGCTAAAATTTCTATGAGTTCATCAGTAATCGCCTCTGGGTTAGCATAGGCCAGACTAGCCCAGCGACGCAGTACCCCAGGACGGCGCACGAAGTTAAATACAGGTTTCAGAATCAACGGCGAAGCGACAATATTTTTAATTGCTCTGACAACTGGTTGCAGCACAGGTGGAATTGCTTCTTGTTCTAGTGAAGGGTCGGGTAAACTCATCATCACCATACCCAGCACCATATCAGGGTGAGTGGCGGCCGCGGCCATAGAAATCAGTGAACCATTAGAATTGCCCACCAAAATCGCTGGTTCCCGGATAAATGTTTTCCAAAAATCGTAAACCTGCTCAACCCAGAGTTCGATACTGTAATTAGCTGCGGCTTTTTCAGAAGCGCCAAAACCCAGCATATCGATGGCATAAACTGTGTGATGTTCACCTAACACTTCTAAATTATGTCGCCAATGACCAATAGAAGCGCCAAACCCATGTAGTAATATCAGGGGTGTTGTCTTGTTGTGATTTTGGCTAGGCCGAATGTAAGTGTAGCGTGTTTGCCAGCCGCGCCAAACCCAATCCCTTTGATTACCAACCCGTTCTTGCCAGTGTAATGTAGTGGTCACAATCTCCTTTAATTCATTAGCGTGGAAATAAATAGGTCGGCGTAAATAATTATTGTTGAGATAACGCAGGGGGCAGGCTTGCCGTAACTTATACTAAGCTTGTCCTCTTAGTAGTCGTAAAGCCTGCGGCATAGCTACGTTTAAGGCGCAGCCTCTGGTAGAGTTGGGCGTAGTCGAAGTAGCGCAGCCGAACGGGAGCAGGGGGAAAAAGAGTTTAAGCCTGATTTACTTTTCTTCACACAGTTTGGTTTTATTGCACCGACTTACTTACTATTATAAAACGTTCTTGAATTGAGACACAGGTTTAAAAGTCGTAAAAAATATATTCGTTTATTTTTTAGTTTTGCAATAATCTGTATGTTATTCCACTAATGATTGCAGCAGTTGGTAAGGTTAAAATCCACGATAATAGTATCTGGTAAAAAACACGTACATTGGCTTGATTGCCTGTCAATCCAACTCCAAAAATAGAACCAACTGAAACATGTGTGGTAGAAACCGGAAGCCCAAATTGACTAGCTGCAATAACTAGAACTCCAGTTACTATATTCGCTGATAAGCCTTGAGTATGATTCAATGAGGTAATCTTTTCACTCATGGTTACTGCAACTTTTTGGGAGTTTAGTAAACCGCCAAGCGCCATTGCGATCGCAATTGTAATCATTCCTCCTTGAATCGAAAAATACTCAATAACTAGAATTAGTGAGAAAATATTGGGAGTATCATTTAATCCTCTAGCAAAACTGACAATTCCAGCGCTAATAAAATGGCAAGTATCAATCATTTTTTGATTGACTGATAGATGCCATTTTGAAATTATATAGTTAGATAAACTGTAAATTACTGCCCCCAAAGGAATAGCAATAATTGGACTGAGTAATAGAGGCAAAATAAAAGAAGTTCCCAAAGCTGCAAAATTAACCTGGAGTCCGATCGCAACTAATCCAGCGCCAACCAGCGCACCTGTTAAACTGTGAGTTGTGGAAATGGGAAACCCCATGAAGGTGGCTATCAGTACAGTTAAACCAGCAGCGATCGCAACTGCCAGATGAAACTCTGGTGAATTAGCGATCGCATCAGGCACTAATCCTTTCCCAGAGAAGCTTGTAATTAGTGTGTTTGCCAATAAAGTTGCAGCAACCGCACCAGCTAAAGTTGTAAAAGTTGCCCACAAAATTGCTGTTTGATAGCTACAGATTCGGCTACCAAATAACGTTGCTACCCCTTTAAAGTTGTCATTTGCACCATTAGAATATCCTAAAAAAAGCGTGGCAATAAATAGACTAATTAACAACATTTTGGGGTTTTACCGTTGTTTAACACTGGAAGGGAGACAAGAAGGTAGAGAGCACGAAAGACAAGAGGTGAGAACTTGCAATAAGTCTTTCCCCTTGTCCCCAATTCTCCTTGTCCCTAAGTCCTTTTCCCATGCCCAATTCCCAAATTCAATCATGCAATGTGTAGCCGACACCACTCACAGTTTGAATGAGACACTTTTCGTTATTGGCTTCAAGTTTCAGACGTAGGTAGCGCATCTGAAGTTCGATGATGTTGCCATCGCCCATGAAGTCGTAACCCCAGACTTCTTGTAAAATGTGATCGCAGGTAATTACCTGTCGCGGATGGGTCAGTAAATATTCTAGTAAATCAAATTCCTTAGCAGTTAACTCAATTAACCTCTGATCTCGGAAGACTTGGCGCGTGCGACGATTTAAAGTTAGGTCTTTAAATTCTAAAACATCTGCACCGCCTACTTGCTGGCTTCTTCGCAAGTGAGCGCCGACTCTGGCTAATAATTCATCAACGCTGAAGGGTTTAACGAGGTAATCATCAGCATCAGCATCTAAGCCTGCAATGCGATCGCTCACTTCATCTTTGACGGTTAATAAGATTATTGGCACTTTCTCAGCAATACTTCGCAGGCGGCGGCAAATTTCCAACCCCGATAAACCAGGCAACATCCAGTCTAAAATTACTAAATCCAGATGTAACTTATGCGCTGCGGTAAGTGCAGTTAATCCATCGTAGGCAATACTGACTTGATAGCCTTCATAATTCAATTCTAATTCGACAAATCGTGCCAGTTTGACTTCATCTTCAACCAGTAAGATGTGCGTCATGATAATGTTAATGATTTCAGCAGGATACGGTAAGCAAAAATACGGTATGGAAACACTCTCTTCGAGGTGTCAGCTACTTAAAATAGCCAAACATCTAAATTGGGTGTACGTTAGCTTAGTATAAACCTAAGTAAGTAACAACCGTAAATCTACAATTACTGATCGCTGCTCGATCAAATAACGATCCAACCGGCTATTAGCAATAGGCTGTGACATCTTCACCGCATTCATCGGCAAGATAACAGAGCGCTTTAAAACGCAAACCAACTACTTCCTCGTATAGGGGATTTAATTTACACATCGGAGGAATGTGAAATAGCTTCCGGCTAAAGAGCGTAATGTCTCGCTCAAAGGGACACTGAGCAGGAATAGCTTTGCACAGGAAATGAGCCAATTTGGAGTTATGAATTTCTATCGTTTCCAACCACTCGCGGATTGGACGGAGTAGACCATTGTGTAAGCGAGTTTGAATAAAGTTTGTCATAATTTTTCACCTTAATAATTTCAAGCTAGATGAGTTGGTTGTTGTATTTGAACCTTTATAAATATATACGGTTAGTTTCTAGAGTTTTATGCACTGATTGCTCATTCTTTGGTTCTCTACAGAGATAGAATGAGTCTCTAAACACACTGTTGACTACAGATTCAATTGCCAAAATTTCGGATGATTTACCAAGGTGAGCATACTAGATATTGCCGGACTGCAAAACTATAGTTAACCAACTTATGGGAGGCGCAGCTACTTACCCTAAAAAAGCATTCAGCTTCAGGTGAACTGCGAAAACTAATGACTAATGACTTTTTTAGTAACAAAAAGTTCCTGTTTGACCGATGGGCACCAAGTTACGACTGGCTATTTCCTTCAGTGTTTTATCGAGCCGTTCACAAACGGTTGCTGGAGTACGTCGATTTACCAGAGTCAGCAAATGTACTTGATATCGGCTGTGGTACTGGACGCTTACTTGAGCGCCTTGCTACTCAGTTTCCCGACCTGCAAGCGATGGGATTGGATTTATCTGCTAATATGTTGCGGGCAGCAAGACAGAGCAACCGCCACCGTCCACGTTTAATTTATGTCGAGGGCAAAGCTGAGTCTCTTCCCTTCGCTGATGCTCAATTTGATGCTGTTTTCAGCACTATCAGCTTTTTGCACTATTTGGAACCTAAACAGGTGCTTAGTGAGATAGCACGGGTACTTTCTCCCGGTGGACGCTTCTACTTGGTTGATATTACCTCCAAAAAAGAAACAAAACCTCAATTATTGCCAGTCTCTACCCTTGGAATTAGACTCTACAGCCCTAATCAGCGTCAACTTCTTGGCTCTTCTGCTGGGTTATTGTGTTTGAATCACCACTATTTATTAGGGCCAGTCTTGCTAACGATTTTTACTAAACCTCAGATTTGAAAATGGGGAGTGGAGAATGGGGAATGGGGAATGGACGAAAGTAAGGGTTGGAAACAGCTTGTATAAAGCCTTTTCCTGCATATTTGAATTACGAATTACTGTCTTCGTAGCGGGGCGTAGCCCATTACGAATTACCTCAATGTTTCATAAACACCACAGGAACTTTGAACAGCCTTTTAGCTAATTGTGAGAATCTAAATTTCCCCTTGAGCGAAGACTTGCCTTTTGTCTTGGGAAATTGTGGCAACTCTTCAAAAGATATTGGCACAAAACCAAAGCGACTGTAAAACTGCGCCAATCGTTCACCTAAACATTCAAGATAAAGTGGTTGCGTTGCTGTATTAATCAAATGCTGCGTTAGCAAAGTACCCAAACCGCGACCTCTCCAAGCTGATGCAACGACCAAACTACCAAGTTCTTGTGCCCCAAAGAAATTACGTAGCTGTCCACAAGCTACCAGATTGCGTAGGCTTTGCCCGTCATAGGCATCGCATTCAATTACCCAAAATTGCTGCCAATTTAATTGGGTTGGGTCAAGTTTCCCTGAAAACACCAGCAATCGAATCGACCACTGATCCCCAGAGGTTGCCTTACGAAGCGTACACCCAGATGGTAACGATAGATTGCTCTGATTCATCAATTACACTTTGATAGTTTGTATCACAATCATCACATCATATTATTCTCCTAGTACAGGAGGCGCAGAAATAAACCCCACTTAATCATAGAAAGCGTTGTAAGGTTAAAAAACTCTACATTTATGGATTTTTCTCAATATACGTGAGTAGTAATAAACAATACTTTCGATAGAGGTAGTAATTAGCCATAACTATATCTGGATAGATGCCCTTACACTCCTAATCTTTTTAAGATAATACCAACAATAAGATTATTAGGAATGTAATAATGTCTGAACAACAAAAATCTGGTAGTCAAGAAACTACGCCCAGTTCTTCTGGTGATTACCAAACCACACTTGACGAAAGTACCCGCCAAACTGGCGACGCTGAAAAGAGCGATGCCAAATCCACTGCTACACCAGAAGCACCAGAAAATGATTCTGTAGCAGGTAGCCCTAATCAGGGAACTGAGTCACGTTAATTGGTTTAAACTTTTGCCAAGTTTCAATAATTTAATTGAGTTTTTTCTAGTAACCCGGATTTAGTAAACTTTGAGTGGATAGTTGTGATTTATATCACGATTATCCACTTATTTTGTTGTGTGAGAATCGTTTTTAGGAAGGGTGGGGCTGGTGTGGTAAGTGCGTAGGCGCAGCCCACTATAAACTATGGCCTAAGTACAATATTAAAGAAAAATCATCTATCCTTAAAAATCTGCTAAACTTTACGATTCTTAATCATGCCACCTTACTCCTGTGGCTGACAGAAGTCGCACAATCCAATAGGCTGATCTTAAAGTGATGATTTTTTACAAAGCTCATTTGCACAAAAACGCAGGCTTTGTTATCCAGTACTTTTGGATGGTTGCTTATCCTCTCTCATTACTTAGTCGTAAATAGTTACCTATACAGAAAATGTCCCTTAAAATCGTCCAGAACTTTGATAGCAGTTTCACTCTTGAAGCACAAGCTCAAGAAACCTTATTCAATTTATTAACAAATGTTGCTTTCTTAAACCAAATTTGTCAGCAGTTGCAGTGTGAGCAAGTGAAATTTACAGAATTACTTTTCCAACCAGTTCCTTACAGCTTAACTACGACTAAAGGAATGCCAGTAGAATTTGAAAAGTATCATGAATCTGATGAATATGCCATTATCAACGTTCCACCAAATTTCATGTTTAGTGCTAAAATTTTTAAACCCAGTCGCCTTTGTGCAATTTACCAAAAAGTGGATAATAGCTAAATTTCAAGATAGTTTTTCTTAATTAGCAATTCTCAATTTTGAAGAGAAATAGTAAGTTTAATATTTTATGTATGGCTCTTGAAACAAATCTTTCTTCTTTGGCAGCCTTGGAATACATTCATTACATTGACGATCGCGGCCAATTACCCGAACAATTTCAGGGTAAAATCGGGGTATATGCTATCTTTGACCAAGAAAAAGTGCTGCAATTTGTAGGATACTCTCGTGATGTTTACCTCAGCCTCAAGCAGCATTTAGTCCGTCAGCCACAGCAATGCTATTGGGTCAAAATTGAAACTATTGAACGCCCTAGTCGCACAATTTTAGAAAATACTGAAAATGCTTGGATTGCTGAAAATGGCAGTGTACCTTGGGGAAATGGGGATCACAAGGAAAAATGGACTCATCCCATTGATGTTAAAGTTTTAATGACACCTGAAGAACAGGCAAATTATCAAAATCCAGCTAATGATGAATTAGCACAAATAAAAATTATTAAAAATGTGGCGCGGAGAGTAGAAGCAGAAATCTCAACGCAATTACTAGAAGTGCGTGGTTTGCAAATGCAGATTCGCTTCAATCCTAAATTGAAAGAAGAAGGATTACTAGATTTGAAATGAAGGTAGTTTTGGGGAAAACTATCTTATGAATATTCTTGTAATCTCCCATGACAATACAGCTGCTGAACGATCGCTATCAAGTTATCCGCACACTGGGCGCTGGTGGGTTTGGTGAAACCTATCTAGCAGAAGATACCTATATGCCCTCAAAGCGTCGTTGTGTGGTTAAACAGCTAAGACCAATTCACAACAATCCCCAAATTTACCAGTTAGTGCAAGAGAGGTTTCAACGCGAAGCAGCTATTTTAGAAGAACTCGGTGGTGCAAATGACCAAATTCCAGCATTGTATGCCTATTTCTCTTCAGGCGGACAATTTTACTTAGTTCAGGAGTGGATTGAAGGCGATACCCTAACTGGAAAAGTTCAAATACAGGGGCTATTTAGTGAAGGCGCTATCCAGGAATTATTCATGAATTTATTACCTGTCCTGGATTACGTTCACTCAAAGCATATCGTTCACCGCGATATTAAACCAGATAACATTATTGTGCGTCATCGGGATGGTAAACCAGTGCTGATTGATTTTGGCGCTATACGCGAGTCAATGGGAACAGTGGTGAATTCTCAAGGCAATCCTACCAGTTCGATTGTAATTGGTACACCTGGCTATATGCCGAGTGAACAAGCCGCAGGTAGACCAGTTTATTCCAGTGATTTATACAGTTTAGGAATGACGGTAATTTATTTACTGACTGGTAAACAGGCGCAACAACTAGAGACGGATTCCCAGACGGGTGAAATTGTCTGGCGACAGTACGCAAGTCATCTTAGCCCAATTATGGCAAGAGTAATTGATCGAGCGATCGCTTATCATCCGCGCGATCGCTACCCCACAGCTAGAGCAATGCTAGATACTTTGCAGAGTATAGCAAATCCAATTCCACCGACGCAACCCCTGTTAACTCAACCGACTTTAGTCTCTGCACCGCCATTTCAAACAGTGCCTGTCAAACCACACCCTACCCCTCAAGGTAATGGTCAGAATAATATCCTCATCGGCAGTTTGATTGCAGGTGGGCTAATTGGTGCATCTGTGATTATTAGCCAAGTCTTACCAAAATCTTCTCAATCTACAGCAGACAAAACCGTGTCACCTTCACAAACACCGTTAACTGTCACAAGCCCGGTGATAGAAACTCCTAAACTTATACCAACCACCCCATCTGCTCCTACTCAATCTACATCTTCTCTAAATACAACATCGCCAGATGCTACCACGCCTGTTAGCACTTATTTCTGGCTTTCCCAAAGACTTGTAACTGATACAGATTTGGATGGGAAAGACGGTTTTGAACTAGATATTATGCGAAATTCGATTTTTGCTAGTCACGGTCGCCGTTTTGATACTCCTGAATTACAAGATTACTTTAATAAGCAACCTTGGTATCGTCCTATATATTCAGCTAAAGCATTTCCACCTAAATTGCTGTCAAAATTAGAGCAACAGAATGTAGAGTATATCAGCAAATATCAAGATCGTTACAGCTTGAGATATTTTAAGAAATAAGATTTTGACAATTATACCATTTTTTTATAATCAAACCATTTCACAAAATATCTGATATATGTAACTGTTCTCCTTTAGATAAACTACTTTTTTAAACCACTAAGGAGAGGGGAGTATTTGCACCTATCAAATACAGGGTGAGGTTCAGACTGTATTACGCCCAAGTGAGAAGCGCTATATTGGTAGGGGCACACTGCTGTACGCCATTATACGCAATCCATTTATTGCAAAATATTCTTATAAATGGTATAACTTCTAAGTATATTAACTTGGACTTATCAAAAGATTTCTTGCTAATTATTAGATAATATCTAGGTTATCTAATGTAACATAGTAGACAGATTACTAGATATTTCATAGCCTAAAATCGCTAGATATCAGAGGCTAATCCTAGCAAAGTCTATATGGAGTCATAGCTAAACTGTTTTCTCTTTCCCAAAGTCCATCTCTAGATACTAGGCAGTTTGAGAACCAGGCATTTATATCCAATATAGAAAATTGCTATCTCCAAGATTAGCAATCCATAAGTTAAAGAAATGGCATTTTTATATTTTCTTTGTTATTTTGTATTTAACGGGACAGTTCTTCCCGATTTGGTGGGCTTAAATAACAATTAGTTAAACAATTTCCCCCCTAAGATGCATGTAAATTGTTTGCCTTGTGCTTCTTTTCCTTCCTAATTTCCAAGCACAATGCAAATTTGTTAAACAGATTACATGTTGATATTTCTAATCGGCAAATAGTTCATCTACACAAGGAAAACCTTGCCTACCACTATGCTTAAAACACTTAATCAACGTATTTTTCTGCCTGTTTTTGTTGGTCCCTTAGAAGAAAAGAATCAAATAGGTAGTAAAAAGCGATTTGCTAGACCTAAATTAGATTTACTACAACCATTACGTCAATGGCTGGACAAATTTGAGATTGAGAATCAGAAATTAGCCAAATTTATTGCTAAAATGATTCCTGCCCAGTGTCCATTCGAGCGCGATCTCATGCTTTTTGGTCGCAAAATAGGGCACATTCCGCCAATGTGCAAACTTAATCCGCTTTATAACGAACTTGTCTACTTGCGTTTTAGAGCTTTGTGTTATTTAGTAGATCAGTGTGGAGAGGATATTCAATCCTACTGCTGAACACAACTAGAGAAAACACAAGATGGAAATTAAAATTGAGCATCAACCCAGGCAAGAACGCCTCAATGAATTGGGTGTCTCTAAATGGGGAATTTGGAAAAAGGAAGTTTCCAAATTTCCTTGGACTTATGATTCTCAAGAAATTTGCTACTTTTTGGAAGGTGATGTTGTTGTTACTCCTGATGGTGGACAGCCAGTGCAAATGGGTAAAGGCGATTTGGTGACTTTTCCTGCTGGCATGTCCTGCACCTGGGAAATTACAAGGGATGTGAAAAAACATTATTTATTTGATTAATCTACAGAAAAGATTGATCCCCATTATTTAGTTGATGATCCTGAAGAAAACATCTCATAAGAAAATTTAGATTTGTATTATGCAGAGATTGACAGCGATTGTCGTAGGATAAAGTGGCAGAATCGGTAAATTGCTTATATCCATATCTGTCGAAACTCCTTGCTATTCCATCCCATAAACAATATTCATAGAAATAAATAGTTGCACTCTCTGCAAGTTTGCAAAAAATTATTACCAGATTGGTGGCTGATAACTGAAAATGTCAGAGCCATTGATCCCCGACTATTTTAATAAGTCGGGGATCTTCTTATTGAAATTTATCATGGCGATCGCCACCAGAGAAAATCCAGAGAGTTCATAATCATGTTAGTGGGAGTTTCACAGAAAAAGGTTTCGTCTCACCGCAATTTTATTGAGGAAATTCATTAAAAATGTTACTACATTTAAGTACTTGGCAAGAAGTCGAAGCTTATTTACAGCAGTCAAAGGGGATTATTTTCCCTATTGGTTCTACAGAACAACATGGGCCAACAGGGTTAATTGGTACTGATGCCATTTGTGCAGAAGCGATCGCAGCTGGTGTAGGTGATGCAACTGGCGCGATCATTGGCCCTACAATCAATGTGGGCATGGCACTGCACCATACTGCTTTTCCTGGCTCAATCAGTCTGCGTCCCAGCACTTTAATTCAAGTAGTGCGAGATTATGTAACTTGTTTAGCCAAAGCTGGTTTTAGCAAGTTCTACTTTATTAACGGACATGGCGGTAATATCGCCACCCTGAAAGCGGCTTTTTCCGAAACTTACGCGCATTTAGAAGATTTGCAGATTCCCAATGCTCAACATGTGCAATGTCAAGTAGCAAACTGGTTTATGTGCGGTTCTGTATATAAACTTGCTAAAGAACTATATGGGGATCAAGAAGGTTCTCATGCAACCCCAAGTGAAGTAGCCCTCACTCAGTACGTTTATCCAGAGGCGATTAAGCAAGCACCCCTTTCACCAGAAGTTGCAAGTGGACACAGGATTTATAGCGCAGCTGACTTTCGAGTGCGTTATCCAGATGGACGTATGGGATCAAATCCGGCTTTAGCAACGCCTGAACATGGTAAGCAATTTTATGACTTGGCGGTGAAAGAACTTAGCAATGGGTATTTGGAATTTGTGAACGCTGAGTAAAAGTCATGGAAAGAGATTGTAGAGATGCGAGTAAAATTGCGTCTCTGCACAAAATATCTTAAGAAGGTTATGCTTAATTCTCCTTTTGCTGAAACTGGCTCAATAACCAAGTTCCAACTTCAGATTGATTTATTTCACGGCTACGGCGTAAAGCTTCCTCTAAAGTAGACATCGCCAAACCAGGCAATACTTGTGATTCTTGAATACGTTTACTACCCTGATCTGCCATAGTATAGGCGATGATTTGGGCATTTTGCACATCTACTACCCAATATTCAGCAATACCCAATTCTTCATAGAGCGATCGCTTTGTACCCAAGTCATCCAGCAGCGATGTTTTCGCAATCTCAATCACCAAATCTGGTACAGGATAGCGATCAAGGTTGACAATTCCTGTACCTGCTGGGATAGTTTGGGCGCGTTCTCTGAGATAATACGCCACATCGGGCTGACAGTCCTGAACTCCAGTTTTACGAAAGGTGGTTGTGTTTAAACCTGTGGCTGGAATGCCTTTAAGTGCTGCAAATAGAGTCACTGCAAAAATAATTACAACATGGTCTTTACCATGATCAAAACTAACTGGTGCCATCTCCAGCCTCATGTGCCCCTTATAGTAGTAACTCTTTGCCTTCTCGTTGAGCAAGTTGGCGATCGCTTGCTCATACTCTTGCCAAGAAGCACAAATCCATGTATCTGTCGGTAAGTGGGTCTGAGTTTCACTCATTGCCTAACCCTTCTGCCAGTAATCTATATCTCTTGTAACTTAAATTCTAAACTTCTAGCTCGACTCTTTAACCTCTGAAGCCAAATGTTCGAGTTCTGAAGGGATGTTTGAGCTTCTGAACTGGGAAGTTTGACCTTTTTGCTCGAACGTTGAGCCTCTGAACTCGGAAGTTGCGCCTTTTTGCTCGAGCGTTGAGCCTCTGAACTCGGAAGTTGCACCTTTTTACTCGAACGTTGAGCCTCTGAACTCGGAAGTTGCACCTTTTTGCTGGAACGTTGAGCCTTTTAACTCGGAAGTTGCACCTTTTTGCTGGAACGTTGAGCCTTTTAACTCGGAAGTTGCACCTTTTTGCTGGAACGTTGAGCCTTTTAACTGGGAAGTTGCACCTTTTTACTCGAACGTTGAGCCTTTTAACTGGGAAGTTGCACCTTTTTGCTCGAACGTTGAGCTTTTAAACTAAAAAAATGAAGCTCAGAACTTGAAATGTCGTGCTTTTAACTCCAACATTCAAATTCTGAGCTTCAACGCTGCACCTTTTAAGTGCAAGTACTGAGCTATTTTTTACAACGCTACTTTTTGAGACTTGGATTTTCCAGGTTTACGAGCAAATCGTTGTCCCATTTCTACTACCACTGCATCTAAACCCGCGCCCTGTCCACTGGCTTTGGCATAGTTATACACCTGCAACGCAGCTGCGTAAGCTTCACTACCGACTGCAAGAAATGTATCATCTACCAACTCTTGTAACTGCGTCAACGACAACAACACCGGATACAACGCCTCAAATAATTGCACATCCTTCCGCATCTCTTCCAAGTCGAATGATCGCGGTAAAAATTCTGGATTCTGCGCCGCCACCTCTAATGCTTTGCTGACAAACGCCCGACTCTTATCGCCCATCTTGGGTAAAGTCTTGCGATCGTCGGAACTCAAATCAACCAAAAATGGTAGCTTTTCTTTAATGGTGGTAATGGCTTGCAACACAGCATCTCTGTCTGTTTGTGCGAATGTTGCACTAATTGGGGTCGTGGACATAGAAATCACTCTCCAGTAAGTTTCTTTAATCTAGAGTGCCCACATATACAACCAAAATCAATACGGTTGCAATTCGCTATAAGACTTGATCCTCCCTAACCCAAAGTAGCTGATGCTGAGTGTGGGAGAGGAGTTTGAGCATAATGCTTGTTGCATTTGCGGCTTTTAGTCAGCCAAAGTAAATTGTAGGTCGTATGCATAGATGCGACCTCCAGTTAGGCGCTGTCCAATTTTAGACCGAGCGGTGATGGCGACTACATGAAGATACTTACATTGATTGCAGGAAAAAAGTTCCGGGACGGGCGAGACACCCATCCCACAAGAGTCATTCTTTTAGTTAATTAATTCCGAGCGATACCTTCTTCACGCGCTGCTTGTTGTACAGCAGCAGCAACAGCAGTGGCGACGCGCTCATCAAAGACTGAAGGAATAATATGTTCCCGATCCAAGTCTAAAGGCTTGACTAAGGAGGCGATCGCACTTGCGGCTTCCAGATACATTGTGGTGGTAATTGCCTGGGCCCGACAATCTAAAGCACCACGGAATACCCCAGGAAAAGCTAAAACGTTATTGATTTGATTCGGGTAATCACTGCGACCAGTAGCGATCACAGCAACATCTTTACTGATTAATTCTGGCTGAATCTCTGGAATCGGATTTGCCATTGCAAACACAATTGGGTCTTTTGCCATCGAATGCACCATTTCTGGTGTCAAAACTCCCGGTGCGCTGACACCAATAAATACATCTGCCCCTTGCATTGCACCCGCTAATGTACCCTGAGCTTTCACGGCAAATTCGAGTTTTTCTTCTGTCAAATCGCTACGACTGGTAGAGATAATCCCTTTAGAGTCGCACATCCAGATTTTTTCTGCCCCAGCTTTACGGAGTAACCGAGCGATCGCCACTCCAGCCGCCCCAGCACCATTAATCACGATGCGGATTTGGGCTATTGATTTATGTACCAGTTTCAAAGAATTAAACAATGCTGCTAAGGTGACAATTGCTGTACCGTGCTGGTCGTCATGAAAAACGGGGATATCTAACTCTTGGCGCAATCTTTTTTCAATTTCAAAGCAGCGAGGTGCAGCGATATCCTCTAAATTCACACCCCCAAAAACTGGCGCAATATTCTTGACTGCTTGGATAATTTCTTCTGTATCTTGGGTGGCGAGACAAATGGGAAAAGCATCCAGCCCCGCAAATTCCTTAAATAGCATTGCTTTGCCTTCCATTACCGGTAAGGCGGCTGCTGGGCCAAGATTTCCCAATCCCAAAACGGCACTACCATCGGTAACAATGGCAACAGTATTTTGTTTGATGGTTAATTTGTAAACTTCCTCTGGATCTTGAGCGATCGCTGTACAGATCCGACCAACTCCAGGCGTGTAAGCCATTGCTAAATCAGACACACTTCTTAAGGGAATTCTGCTGGTAATGCTGATTTTGCCACCGCGATGCAGATTAAAGGTGCGATCGTAGACGCTAAGTAACTTGATGTCTGGCAATGCTTTTACTGCTTGCACAATGGTTTCAGCATGTTCGGTACTAGCAGCATCCACAGTCAGATCGCGGGTGGATTCTTTGCGGGTTTGCTCGATTAAATCAATTTGACCGAGATTACCGCCAGTAGTTGCGATCGCCTGGGTTACCGATGCCAACATCCCCACACGATTGGGAATCTGCAAGCGTAGTGTCAAACTAAAACTAGAATTAGGAGTTAGGTCTGCCATGTTGATTTTGGATTTTAAGTTTTAGATTTTATATTGAATTGAGACAAAAACTAAAATCTGAGATTTATAGTCAGTGGAAATACAATGAATCTTAATTTTGAAAATAATCGTCAGTAGTTAGTTTACTCACTACTCACAGTTTTGATAATTATTTTTATTTATACCAATGCATTTACTAATATAAAGGAGTAACAATTTAGTAATTGTACCCAAATACACCAGATATTTTTTAAAATTTTATCTATGTAAATTTTTATATAAAACGCTATTATTTAAGCCATGTTCCACAGAAGCAGCCATTACCTAATTCCTCATCCGCAGGAGTTGTAGCTTGAATTTAACATAGTGGAGTGCGATGTCTTCTACAAGCCGCCGAAAGGGCGTCTATGCAAATGGGAAATAGAACAAAATTCCGTTTTAAAATAATTACAACAAAAAAGCGCCCCCCATTTCTGGAGGGCGCTTTTTATTCAGCTAAATCTTCAGAATTAACCGTTGATAGCAGGAGCAGTCAAAGCAACAGGAGTAACTTCACCAGCAGCTAAGTCTAGGGGGAAGTTGTGAGCGTTACGCTCGTGCATTACTTCCATACCCAGGTTTGCCCGGTTGATTACGTCTGCCCAGGTGCTGATGACGCGACCTTGAGAGTCAATCACTGATTGGTTGAAGTTGAAACCGTTCAAGTTAAATGCCATCGTGCTGATACCCAAAGCGGTGAACCAGATACCGACGACAGGCCATGCTGCGAGGAAGAAGTGCAGTGAACGGCTGTTATTGAAGGAAGCGTATTGGAAGATCAAACGACCGAAGTAGCCGTGGGCTGCAACGATGTTGTAGGTTTCTTCTTCTTGACCGAACTTGTAACCGTAGTTTTGTGACTCGGTTTCAGTGGTTTCACGAACCAAAGAAGAGGTAACCAAGGAACCGTGCATTGCAGAGAACAAGGAACCGCCGAACACACCAGCCACACCTAACATATGGAAGGGGTGCATCAAGATGTTGTGTTCTGCTTGGAACACAATCATGAAGTTGAAGGTTCCAGAGATACCCAAAGGCATACCATCAGAGAATGAACCTTGACCGATTGGGTAGATCAAGAATACTGCGGTAGCAGAAGCTAAAGGTGCGCTGTAAGCTACGCAAATCCAAGGACGCATACCTAAGCGGTAAGAAAGTTCCCACTGACGACCCAGGTAGCAAGCGCAACCAATCAAGAAGTGGAAAATTACCAACTGGTAAGGCCCACCGTTGTACAACCACTCATCTAAGGAAGCTGCTTCCCAAATGGGGTAGAAGTGCAAGCCGATAGCGTTAGAAGAAGGAACAACTGCACCAGAGATGATGTTGTTTCCGTAGATCAAGGAACCTGCAACCGGTTCGCGGATACCATCGATGTCTACTGGAGGTGCTGCGATGAAGGCTATTACGAAGCAAACAGTAGCAGCTAGCAGGGTTGGGATCATTAGTACACCAAACCAACCAATGTAAATCCGGTTGTCAGTGCTGGTGATCCACTCGCAGAAGCGATCCCATACGTTAGCGTCAGAGCGCCGTTGTAAGGTTGTGGTCATTGTTTTATAAGTGCTATGGGTTGTTAAAAATGGAACAAGCAAATTTCTTTTTTGCCTATTGAAATATAGTCTACATGAATTTACTTGGAGATGATGTTTTGCTTAACATTCTGTAATATAAATCTTGAACAAGCTCATCGAACTGTAAAGTTTTCCTACTGTAAACAATAGTCGTAAAAGTAATGGATTGAGGCTTTGTAAGCTGTTTCAAGACCAAACTAACTATGACGCGATCGCCTAGCTAACTTTCTTTACATTCCTTTACAAAAAGCCGATGAGAAAAATTTTGAGTTTTGTTGATTTGTAAAGAAATAATAAGTTGTAAGTTGTCTTATTTTTTATTAAAAATCAAAGTATATATAGGGCAAACTGCCTTCAGGAGCTAATAACCAAACAGCGTAGAAACATAGGGGGACGAATACAAGCTTTAGAGGCCAGTTAAACTCTAACTTCAGTATTCTATTGAAGGTATAGACTACAGCCATAAGGGCAGCTAAAGCTATAAGTACCCAAGCGAGTTGGTATTGGCTTATATTTAAGGCTTCTACATAGACCTTTTGGGCAAACTGCGCGTCAGCCGGATAACCCCAAAGATGCCGAATTACTAAAGAAGAGTCTTGGAGGTTGGGTAGGCGGAACCAAATCCAAGAGGTAAAAACCATCAGTTGAGTTAATAACCAAGCGACAAAGATACCCAGAGGATTTTGCCAGAATTGTTCTAGATTTTCAAAGCGATCGCTCATAGTATCTGTAAGTCGATGAACCACCAAGGCTAATCCGTGGAATATGCCCCAAACTACATAACCCAAAGCAGCACCGTGCCAGATACCAGCGATTAACATCACAATAAATAAATTCCAGCAGGTACGGACTAAACCCCGACGGGAACCACCTAAAGGAAAGTAGACATAGTTACGTAGCCAATCTCCTAGAGTGATATGCCAACGCCGCCAAAATTCTGAAATATTGGTACTGAAGTAAGGAAAATCGAAATTCTCAGGTAGAACCAAGCCGAAAAGCATCGCACTACCACGGGCGATGTCTACGTAACCATTGAAATCTAGATATAATTGCAAACCGTAGGCAAATGTAGCTAACCACAGATCGGTACTACCTGCCCGTTGTAGATTACCAAAACATAAATCGACGAAAATACCAAGGTGGTCTGCAAAAATACCTTTTTTGACTGCGCCTCTAGCAATCAACCACAGCGCCTCAGCAACTCTATCGCTATTGGGTAAGTCTAGGGTATTGAATTGATTGGCTAAGTTGTGGTAGCGCGTAATCGGCCCTGAAATCAGTTTTACGAAGAATAATTTGTAGGTAGCAAATTTGAGAAACTGCTCAGTAGCAGGGGCACCGCGATAAATATCTATTAAATAGGCAATGCATTCAAAGGTAAAAAATGAAATTCCCAAAGGTGCAATTAATTTAAAAGAGCTATCCGGTGAGTTTGTTTGCACATTAAAAACAAACTTGAATAAAGGGGTAAAATATTTATAACCTAATAACAGTAAAACATTTAGAAATATTCCCAACCACAAAACTTTTAAACGGCGGCGATTCCAGTCACCTTGGGCAAATTGCCACTCTTCATTAGAAATTTGCCAGTCAAGAGAATGTTTTCCTGGTGAGGTATTTTTCCCAATCTCTAGCCCCACACGAAAATTAACATACGTCAATGCTAATAGTAATGGTATGTACTGCATCTGCAAAGATGCGTAGAAAACCAAACTGGCAATTAGCAGCGTCCACAATCGCAATTTTTGTTGTGCTAAAGACCAATAAATTCCTAGGACACTCAACAAGAACAGCCCATAAAAAATTGATATAAAGTTCATTTTTTAGTTATTTGTCATTTGTCATTTGTCATTGGGCATTGGGAATGGGGCATTGGGCTGGGAAAGATTTGTTGCAAGTTCTAACTTTTGTCCTTTTGTCCCTTTGTCCCCTTGTCCCCTACTTCACTGGCCAGGGAATCATCGGATCGTTAGCCAGCTTTTTCGAGACTTCGTATGCTCCAAAGCGGTTGAGGTGGCTGGGATCGGAGAAGTAATCATTTGCTTTTGGCCACTGTTGGCTCAAATCTCGATAAATAAAGCTCGGACTAATAGCTAGACGCAACATATATTGCTGAAATTGTTGCTCATATTGTCTACGCACTGGATCTAAATAATCTTCTGTCAGAGGCATATTAACAAACACTAAGGAAATTTTGTGAGACTGGGCAAACTGAAGCACTTCCTGAAAGGCAGCATCTTGCTGTCCTTCTATTTGGAAAGATTTATAGTCGTTGTCGTAATTCCCGGGAACTTTAGAATGTTTTTGATAGTATCTAGCAGGATTGAAGCGAATTGACAAAGGTAGAAAGCCATCAAAATCAACTGCTTGCTGGGAAGTACTTTCATCAGAAGTACCGTCTGTTAGCTGTCTTTGTGATGCAACTGTCTGATTGCGACCAATTATAAGCATTAGTTTTTGCAGTAAACTTATTATTTGGTCACGGTTTGAGTAGCTAGCAGAAAGAGATGCTAAAGCCTGATTTAACGACTGATTCACAGCTTGATATGCGCTAATTTCCGGTTTTTCTTCTTTTATCTTTTCTTCTCCTGCCGAATTTACCGTATTTTCAGACGAATCGCTGTTATTGGCATTTGTTGGGGCTTTTTGGAATGCCTGTTTATAACCAGCCGATGCAGTGATGGATTTAAAGGTAATATCTTCGCGTCCACCGTTAAAAGCACGGGCCCCATCTGCCCAGATAATTACTTTAGGCAGCTCTGATGGTTCCAGTACGTGGCGAATCACAAAATCTACAACTTGTGCCGTAGCACCGTTGATCCCAAAGTTAAATACATCAAGATTTGGATAGCCCTGAGTCGCTAAAGCTTTAGAAAGTGCTGCTGGATCTATTCCTCTAAGGGCGCGGGAGGAGCCAATAATCAACACATCTGGCGGAGTACCAGTTCTAGCTAAACGCTGTTTATACAGTGCTAGTTGCTCGTCTAACTGCCTGACATTGAAACTTGGCATCTGCGATCGCGCTGCTAAAAGAATAGCAGTAGCGGTTGCTTTTTCTTTCAATGGTGCGGCTGCCAAATTAGTTGTCGGGGTATCATCAGTTTGAGTAAACTCAGAAGCATTAAATACAGAACTCTGATTTGGAGAAGATTTTGTTTTGGAAGTGCTGGTAAAAGATGTCGTTTTCTCACTCTGAGTTTTCCCAGATATCAAAGATGCCTTTTGCCCAGAATAAGATGAAGGTAAGACACTGGCGACTTTTGGCGAAGGTGTAGTAATTGCAATAATTCGACCCAACACCCAATCAGTTTGAAGGGTAAGTAATAATCCCAGTGTTCCCCAAACTAAAGCAACCTTAAGTCCTTGAACATCACGGCTTTGTTCTGCTGATCGTTGATCGCTTTCGATAAATAGCTGGCTTTGTAACAGGAATTTTTTCGCGGTTGCACTCGCGGTTGTCATCCAATCTCGCGCGACTTCTGTGACAAAAGTTTGAACTTCTTCTGTTGTTAAGTCGGGGCGCAAAATTGGCTCACTAGTTTCAGAGGTTACTAGATCGTTAACGTATTTAGAAGTAGCAGCAAATTCTGGGGTTGCTTCTGGTACTAAACGTTGGCGATGTTCAATATCAACGCCATAGTTCCAAAAAGGCTCTTTATTCCCAGCCCGGCGACCGTAGACACGTACCCCCATAATACCGGGAATTTTTAACTGGCGGATAAACTGCGTAACTTTAGTTGCTACTTGTTGACGTGCTGGACAAACAGGTGCATCACACATGATGTGCAATAAATCATTTTTATTCAGCAGAAGTACGCGAACTCCACCTGTCAATAAACGCCAATCCAGGTCAGGATTGAGTAAACGCTCCAGTAAAAATATGATTGCTGGTTGATCGCCAGTATTTGCCAAATCTAGCGGTGATGTGGCAAAAGCGGGATATTTTGTAGCAGGTAGAGCTACCCAATCAATCCAAGTTGGTTCATTGTCGCCTGCTTTTTGTCCGTATATGGTGGCGGCAAGAATACCTTGAGGTGCGATTGCTTCTAGCTGGGGTAAAATTGCCTCTAAGCACACTTCCTTGTCGGGGATTGGCGCAGTTCCTAAAGGGTCAAAAGCTGGGCTACAAAAGATATGTAGCGTTGATTCTTTCAGAAAAGCTTGGACAGCAACTTTTAACCCTGACAATACCTCAGTTAATAATCGCGCGATCGCTTGTATATCCCCCCAACGCGCCCATTCCTTCAGCATTACCTCTGGTGGCGTCAAATCCACCCGCAGCAGCCAATCCGGGGCAGTTTCGCCGCTCACCTGGGAAACAATTACTGCATCTTGGTAGCCGGTAAGCTTGAGATAACGCAACTTCTGTGCTATTGGTTCAGCAAGCAACGATGCATCAGGGCTATAGCTCGACTGGCAAAATATCCACAGGCGATTTTCTTCCGGCTGAGAGTTCTTTGGCTTATATGGCTTAATCTTTGCCTGTACTGATACACCTAATGTACTCAGAGTTTCGCTCAGATACCGAGCGATCGCTTCTGGGTTCCCTTGGCGTGCCAAACTTTCGTTAGAGACAATCAGCGCCCCAGCCGATTGTTTTAATTTTTCCGAATCTTCTAGCAGCGCTTGTACCTGCTCCAGATGCTTATCTATTTGATTCAAGTAAACCCGATGGCACCAATTAGGGCGCTGTTCCCCTTTTCTTCGGCCATAGACAAATACTTGATATATTGAGGGTTGTTCGTCGCTTGTGAGAATATCCAAGTCTGTCTGCTGTAGTGCTTGCAGCAAGTCAGACAAAGTATGCCAACGCTGCGGACATTCTGTACCTTCACAAAGAATATGAAGGTTATTTCCCCGTAACCGGACTTTCACCCCGAAAGTGTTGATCCCTGTTGCTTGGCTTACCCACTGCACTAAGGATTGCTGGCGATCTGGTAATACTGTTTTCATGCTCAGTTAACTTTACAACAAGCGATTGTTGGGGGATAGTGCCTGCACTTGTAAACTAGAAGCATAGGTCTACCACACTCTGACGTTCTTTTTTAACAATTTTGTTACCTTCGTAGCTCATAAAATCGGCCAAGATAGTCTTGTACAGGTTGCAAGTCTGACTAATGTTGAGTTTTGCGTTTATTTTACTAATAGGGAGTCAGAATTAAGAAGTTGGGAGTTAGGAGAGACGCGATTAATCACGTCTGTACAGGAGTCAGGCAGGAGTCAGAATAATTCTATATGACTGGCTGATGACTTGTGCTTTAAAGCTCGACTTGCGTCCTACTTTGTTAACGACCCTGATGGGCGAAACAAACAACAAGCTTATCTCATTTAAACTCCGTCTCTTGATGATCTTTGGAGTAATCATAATTCCTAACTCCTAACTTCTAACTCTTAACTCCTAACTTTTTTTGACTCATATTCCTACAACCAAGAATTAGCAATGCCTCCTGCCTACCAACAATCCTCAACTAACCCCGCATCCAATCTGGAATTCTTTAACATTCCCCAGTCTTTTCTTTTACAAATAGGTACAGCGTCTATATTACTGCTGCTCATTACCGGAAAAACTACAGTAAGAGCATTAGAAGCCATAGGGGAAGCCAGTGAAGAATTATTGCGAGGCGATCGCTTACCCAATCTCGACTTCCCAGAGGATAGCGAAACTAATCAAACTTAGAAAATATACACCAAATAATTATTTGCTCAGGAACAACCCAGTGAGCATTAAGTGCAAAACCTAGAAGCGTAAACAGTAATTAGCTTTACAACATAGAGAATATGGGTTCCCTTTTATACTCTTCGTCTCAAACTGCGGATATATACCCGGTGTCGGAATTATTTTTGCGTCATCGTCTCCAGGTAGTGGAAGAATTGTGGGAGTCAGTTCTGAGGCAAGAATGCGGTCAAAACATGGTAGACTTATTGCGCCAGTTACGCGATTTATGTTCACCAGAAGGACAAGCAAGAAATGACCAAGCATCCTCAGCCGTAAAATTGATTGAACAACTGAATATCAACGAAGCAATTCGTGCGGCTCGTGCTTTCGCTCTGTATTTTCAGTTGATTAACATCATAGAGCAGGAATACGAACAACGGCAGCAATTGAGTCGCTATGAGGCAGAAACAGAGGCTACAGTGCCAGAAACACCATCAAATGCCAACTATTCGTCCAATCAAAGAGAAGATGACGCGCCTGTTAGCAGGGGAATAGCAGCAGACTTCCTAAGAAAGAGTTATCTAGAAAAAGCACAAGTCAAACCAAAAGGTACTTTTGCTGCCTTATTTCCCTATTTATTTAAACTGAATGTACCACCCCAGCAAATTCAACGTTTAATTGCTCATCTGGATGTGCGCTTAGTTTTTACAGCCCACCCGACGGAAATTGTTCGTCATACTATCCGGGATAAGCAGCGCCAGGTGGTACAACTCTTGCAAAAACTCGATACCTTGGAAAACCATTCTGGTGCTACAGGTGAGGGATATGCTTGGGAAGCAGCAGATGTCCGCGATCAATTGCTCGAAGAAATTCGCCTCTGGTGGCGTACAGACGAACTTCACCAGTTCAAACCCACTGTGCTAGATGAAGTAGATTATACTCTACACTACTTCCAAGAAGTTTTATTTGATGGCATTCCTCAACTTTATAAACGTTTCAAACACACGTTATCTAATACCTTTCCTTGGCTAGAACCACCGAGTAAAAACTTTTGCTCTTTCGGTTCTTGGGTAGGCTCAGACAGGGATGGGAACCCATCAGTCACACCAGAAATTACCTGGCAAACAGCTTGCTATCAGCGCAAAATGGTGCTAGGAAGATATATTCAGTCAGTGAAAAATCTGATTGAATTATTGAGTGTATCGATGCACTGGAGTGATGTCTTACCAGATTTACTGGAATCTCTAGAATTGGATCAGTCCCAGTTGAATGAGGTATATGACGCACTGGCGCTGCGTTATCGGCAAGAACCCTATCGGCTGAAACTGGCTTATGTGCTCAAACGGCTAGAAAATACTCGTGATCGCAATCTAGCTTTGTACAATCGGGAAACGCCAAAAAATCAAGATAGCCCCCTGTATCTTTCGGGAGACGATTTTTTAGCAGAACTGCGGATGATTCAGCGCAACTTGACAGAAACAGGTTTAAGCTGTCGAGAATTAGAAAATCTGATCTGTCAGGTAGAAATTTTTGGTTTTAACTTGACACAGCTAGATATTCGCCAAGAATCATCTCGCCATGCCGATGCACTCAATGAGATACTAGAATACCTGCAAATATTACCTCAACCTTACAACCAACTATCTGAGGAGCAAAGAGTCGCTTGGCTTACAGGAGAACTGCAAACCCGGAGGCCGTTAATTCCAGGAGAATTGCCATTTTCCGAAAAAACCAACGATGTAATTGAAACCTTTCGCGTCGTGCGATCGCTCCAACAAGAATTTGGTCTAAATATCTGCCAAACTTACATTATCAGCATGTGCCGCGACGTCAGCGACGTGCTGGAAGTATTGCTTTTAGCCAAAGAAGCCAGACTTTTTGATCCCGCCATTGCTGTCGGAACTATTCAAGTTATCCCCCTATTTGAGACAGTAGAAGATTTACAACGCTCCAGAAGCGTCATGCGGAAACTGTTTGAACTGCCGTTATATCGCGCTTTGTTAGCTGGTGGTTACGAACAGACAAAAGCAGAAGGTACAGATGAAAATTCACCCTCACCTGATCCCCTGCTCCCCTGCCTCCCTGCTTCCTCCTCCATCACCCCCAACTTACAAGAAGTAATGCTGGGGTATTCTGACAGCAACAAAGACTCTGGTTTTTTAAGTAGTAATTGGGAAATTCATAAAGCTCAAAAATCACTGCAAGAAATAGCAGAAAACTACGATCTAAACTTGCGGATTTTCCACGGACGCGGCGGTTCTGTGGGACGAGGTGGGGGCCCTGCTTACGAGGCGATTTTGGCTCAACCAGGTCATAGTATCAACGGGCGAATCAAAATTACCGAACAAGGAGAAGTTTTGGCTTCTAAATACTCCTTGCTAGACTTGGCACTATACCACATGGAAACCATTACTACTGCTGTAATTCAAGCTAGTCTGTTGCGGACAGGGTTTGATGATATAGAACCCTGGAATGAGATTATGGAAGAATTAGCAGTGCGATCGCGTCAACATTATCGTGCTTTAATCTACGAACAACCTGATTTTGTTGACTTCTTCCACGAAGTAACTCCCATTGAAGAAATTAGCCAGCTACAAATTAGTTCCCGTCCAGCCCGCCGTCCATCTGGTAAGAAAGATTTAAGTAGTCTGCGAGCTATTCCTTGGGTATTTAGTTGGACACAAACTCGCTTTTTACTTCCTTCTTGGTATGGCGTTGGCACAGCTTTACAAGAATTCTTGAACGAAGAACCAGAAGAACATTTGAAATTGCTACGTTACTTTTACGTTAAGTGGCCGTTCTTCAAGATGGTGATTTCTAAGGCCGAGATGACCTTGGCAAAAGTAGATATGCAAATGGCACATCATTACGTTCAAGAATTGTCAAAACCAGAAGATCAACTTCGTTTTGCCAAGGTTTTTGAGCAAATTGCTAGCGAGTTCTATCTCACAAGGGATTTAGTGTTAAAAATCACCGATCACAATCGATTGTTAGATGGCGATCCTGTATTGCAACGATCTGTGCAGTTACGCAATGGCACAATTGTCCCCTTGGGATTTATCCAAGTTTCACTACTCAAGCGCCTACGGCAGTCCCAAAATACCACTGCTACTTCTGGAGTAATTCATTCTCGTTACAGCAAAGGCGAGTTACTGCGAGGAGCATTGTTAACTATTAATGGTATTGCAGCCGGGATGAGAAATACAGGTTGATGGGGAATGAGGAGAAATGACAAATGATTAATGATTAATGACTAATGACAAAAAATAGAATTTTAGTTTGTACTTTTTTAGCGCTCTTAGCAGGTTTTTTTGGTGCTTACACCAGTGGGCAAATTACCATAATGCTGCATAGCCAAAAATGTCAAAACCAACCTTGGGGTTTCAAGGAAATGTGCAACGCTTGGATGACACCAGGAGCAATATGGCAAGGTAGCACAACAGGACTATGGACAGGCACTATCTTAGGGGCATTTGTTGGGGGTTTGGCGACGCGACAAGCCCGTGATTAGTCTAATGTCATACCAATTCAACTAATGATTGCAACACATCCTTGGGTAAAGACGCGATTCATCGCGTCTCTACAGCAATACGCTTGGGTTAAGCATTTTTTCTCTATTTCCTCTGCGCCTCTGCGGTAGTCCACGGCAAGCCCCTTTGTCACCCCTTCAGCCCAAGCGTATCGCTCTCTACAGATTTTCAAATTGGTATGAGTTTGAGGATTGGCAGCTTTGGTGTCAGCAAGGCTGGTAAAATCTACCTATAACGAAGAAGAGTAAATCACCATGCCTACCGAAACTAACCCTGGGAATCAAACTACCACAGGGGCTGATGCTATTGATGAAGCGATCGCACAGGGAATTGATTTTGATGGTTCTCCTATTCCGTCTGCCAAGCTAGAACTTTATGGTAAAGTTATGGCCCTAGAAGCCAATAGACAGCGCAGTGGTGTATCTAATACTATGCGATCGCGCATTGTGCGAATTGGTGCAAAACACATTCCCCAAGCAGAACTCGACCAATTACTTGTAAATGCTGGTTTCGCACCCCTAAAAGAAAAGGAAATTGCCTTTTTCTATAGTGGGAAATAATTGTTAATATTTTATAACAGTTTTCATATATTTGAACCAAATATGCCCTAGGGGCACAGCAATATCCATTGGTGTCAACTTAACGTATAAGCTAGATTTGGCGAACTTTCCAGATTTGACCCTCACCCCAACCTTGAAAGCAAAATTGCCAGAGGGGAGCAAATTCTCTAGTTCCCCGAATCCCAACTTGCGAGAAGGGGTTAGAGGATGAGGGCAAAATGTCCTCTCAAAGCAGATTTTTTCTTAAGTTGACACCAATGAGCAATGCCCATTGGTGTCAACTTAAGAAGATAAAGCCCAAATTTGTTGGGTGTTGACACCAATGATTAGGTGTGCGCCGCTACGAACTCCAACCTAAGCGCCGTTGTATTTACCAAAACGGTAAGATGCAAAGAAATATTTTCCAGTGAACTCTCTATTGTTTCGACTGTTTTAAACATATAAATAAATATCTCAAATAATAGCCTGGTGTGTATTTGAGCAATATCTACCTATTTTAACTAGAAATAAAAAGGTACAGAGCAAGTAAATTTATTTATGGGCTTAGTAAATTTTTGAATGCGTGAATGCATAAATGCGTGACTTCCCCAAACGCAAGTGCGTCTTGTGGGGAAGAGGCTGAGTGTCTAAATTTGTCTTTTACTAAAACCAAAGAAATTCACTAATCACTCCCCCAACAATTAACAGTCAAGAGTTAAAAAACTCTAGACTGTTAATTCAGGACTTAGCTTCCAAGTGCTGGGAATGAGCAGGAGATTCAAATTTATACCCTACGCCACGTACAGTTTGAATTAATGCTGGCTGACTAGCATCAATTTCAATCTTCTTGCGAATTTGCCCGATATGGACATCTACAACCCTTTGGTCGCCCACATATTCATAGTCCCATACCTCTTGGATTAGCTCCGCACGCCGCCAAACTCGACCTGGATGACTGGCTAAAAAATGCAACAAATCAAATTCCAGAGCAGTTAAAGGTACTGCTTGGTTATTAAGTGCCACCTCCCGTCGCACGGGGTCAATCATAAGTTTTTCAAATACCAAGCGTTTTTGCTCGGCAGTAGTTATCACTCGTTGACGCCTCAAAATCGCTCCGACTCGGACTTCTAACTCTCCTAGCCCAAAAGGCTTAGTGAGATAATCGTCAGCACCTTTAGCAAAGCCGCGAATTTTGTCAGCTTCGTCAGCACGGCTAGTCAACATCAGAACAAAGACACCATTACGACTTTGCATCTCTTGGCAGAGGTTAAACCCAGTTACATCTGGTAAATTCACATCTAGAATCACCAAGTCGGGGTTAAATTGCTCAAATAGAGTTAAGGCTGTCTTTCCATCTTCGGCAGCCTCTACCTGATAGTTCTGCTTAATCAGAAAGCGTTGGATTAAATTCCGAACCGCAGGATCGTCGTCAACTACAAGAATCTTGGCAGGAGCCATGACCATTACTTTGCACAAAAATTCGTAAGATTAACAAAAGGTTTGCGTAAAAACGCAGTTGCCACTTTGGAACTATTTAAGAATCTACATGGCTACGGTATGAGATTCCTGATTATTCAAAAATAAATACTTTAATCAGGATTGTGGGCAACAAGAACGCTAAACTTCTGTTAGGCACAGTATATAAGCGCTCTGACTTTAGCCGCAACAGTTCTTAATACCAAGACACGTTCTTGATCCCAGTTAAGTGGTAACTTAAAACGTCTCAATTTTAAATCGATATGCGGATATATACCACAAGCGATTATTCAGTATAATTAAAAAAATTCTATTAAGGCACAGTAAGTTGCCAAATTTGAAACATTAAAGTTGATATTTTCATAAAAACTATGTGTTTTAGGTACTCTCCCTTCAAATTCTAGATTAGAGCCAGAACTAGACAACGACATGAGGGTATACACGGAGTTATATCGATATGTTAAAGTGGCTATAGTTAAAATTACAAAGTCTGATTAAACTAACCCGTGCTACTATCCTGTTAGAGCATAAAATTAAGTCGAAACTTTAGTTTCGATTAAAACAAAACCTAAAGCTGGTTTTATTCGACAAAAGACTGCCGCTGACTGAGGCTGAACTAACAAACTCCCATGAGCGATCAAAATCCCTACGAAAAACTTGGGGTATCAGAAGAGGCTAGCTTCGATGAGATTCAGGATGCTCGTAATCGCCTATTCGAGCAATATAGTAGCGATGCCAAGCATTTAGAAGTAATTGAAGCTGCTTACGATGCGATTTTAATGGATCGCTTACGGATGCGCCAAGAAGGTAAAATTAAAGTCCCTGAGCGTATTCGGTTTCCAGAGTTGCGAGTGCAATCCCCTCCTAAAGAAAGTCCAGCCCCTCGGGAGCAGTCACCTGCATGGCTGCAACGGATGCTGGATCAGCCTTCACCTGCTGATATATTTTTACCAGGAGCTTGGTTTCTTGGTTTGAGTTCTATCAGTGTGTTTTACCCACAGGGAGGCGATCAGGTTTTGCAGTTGGCATTGGTGGTTGGGGTAGGCGCTAGTATTTACTTTCTCAATCGCAAGGAAAGTAAATTTGGTCGAGCAGTTTTGTTCACCCTGGTCAGTTTAATAATTGGCTTAATCGTTGGGGGACTAGTTGCTAGCTGGCTTTCACCACAAATATCATTCCTGAATTTGTCACCGAATCAGTTCTCTACTGTACTAACGTTTATATTGTTGTGGTTAGTTAGTAGTTTTTTACGGTAAACTGCTACCCTTAAGCAAGTTTCTATAAAGAAGACATAGTTTATGTGTGTTCTTGTTAAAATTTGAGAGTCAGGAGTCAGAATGCCTATTTTGACTCCTATTTTAATTTAATCTGTTGCAGTGAGAAAGGCTTTTTAGACAAGGTGTTTAGGTTTTAAGACCAAATCTACAGCAGTGCTGAAATCCTTAACGATTAAGTCGGGATGGTAAAGTTCTAATTGGGTGCGATCGCGGATGCCACATTCCACAGCCATTACCTTAATCCCATAATTTTTAGCTGCGGTGATGTCGGCTTCTGTATCTCCCACCATCCAAATATCAGCCGCCGGAGGCAGTTCATTTAAAGCCCTAGCCATCAATAAGGGTTTATCTTCGATATCACGAGTTTTAACGTAGTCGTTACTCAAGCAATAACAACGATTTTCTGGAAAAAATCTTCCTAAATCGTGTTTTTTGAAGGCATAATCAAGTTCCCGAAATCGGCGCATGGTCATAACTGCTAAATCAATTCCAGCTTGTTGAATTTTTAACAGTGCATCCACAGCACCAGGCGCGAGGGTGTCATAGTGAAAGTAGGGTTCTGTATGCACTGTTAGCCGCCGCAACTGGGCAAATTCTTGAGCTTGGGCTTCGTCTAACCCAGAATTCAAGGCAATTTGTTTTTCAGGAACGCGCGATCGCTTTAATTGCCAAAATTCCGCTTTCGGAAGTTCTTGTACTACTTGGTTTGGGCGACGGGTTTTTTCTAGGCAGAATTGATAAACACGGTAGTACCGTTCAGAAACATCAATAATTGGGCCGTCGAAGTCAGTAATAAGTCTTAGCATCGGCGGAAAAGTTAATTTTTATTAAAATTATCTCAGATGTATGGCTATTTTTCGAGAATATCAAGTCTAGCTAAAGGTTTTTTGTAAGCTCTTTTTAAGAAAGTATCGACGATGACCTGGAGGAAAATCTTCTAAATCTCCAAAAACTTCATACCCTAAATGCTGAGAAAATTTGGGAACCTGAAAACTGTAAGTAAAAAGATATGCGTTTAAGCAGCCACGATTAACAGCCTCTTGCTCTGCTGCCAAAAGAAGTGCTTTTCCATATCCATAACCTCTGAACTCCTCTGTAACCCAGAGAATACCGATATGGAACCATCCCAAGCCGATAAAACCCTCTAAGCCGCCCACTACATTGTTTTCTAAATCACGAAGTAATAGAAACAGTGGCGTATATTGGTAATTTCCAATCTTGCCTACATTGAAATCTTGAAGTTGCTTGTCAATAAAATCAACTTGTTTAGAGTCTGGCTGAATTTCAATTGATATTTTGTACTCAGGCATCATTGCAGCGTACCGCGTTTGATTTGTTCGCTTTCAATGGCTTCAAATAAGGCGCGAAAGTTACCTTCGCCAAAACCTTGAGCTTGGTAACGGCGTTCAATAAACTCAAAGAAAAATGTCGGCTGTTCAAATATTGGCTGTGTGAAAATTTGTAGTAATAAGGGCGCGATATTTCCTCCCTCTAAAGGAGTATATTCTTGCCAGTCCACTAGAATTTCTTGTTGAGCGATCGCTTCTAGTTCTTGGGGTGATAGAGGCAATCCTGGACGTTGTTTTAGTTGCGTGTAATAACTTTGGGGAACTGAGAGTAAAGATAAATTATTGGCACGAAATTTAGCGATCACACTCACTAGATTGGTTGTCCGCAAGGCAATATGTTGAATTCCCGGACCCCGATTGACATCTAAAAATTCCTGAATTTGAGAATTCCTGGTAGCTGGTTCATTAATTGGCAATTGGACGCTGCCGTTGCGCGAAACCATCACTTGGCTGTGTAAAGCAGAGCGATCAGTTTTAATTTTAAATGCCTGCTGGGGTTGAAAATCTAGGATATTTTCGTACCAAGCTACAGCATTTTCCAATTCACCAACTGCCACGTTTAATACTATGTGATCGATGGCGGTAAAAGTGTTGTCATTAGTTATTTGTCCTTTATCAAAAACCAATGACCTTTCGATCAATGTATGAGTAAGTCCACCCCAGGCGGCTATTTTACCACACTTGAGGAATTCTGTACCCACCTGGCGTTCTTGGATGGGTTGTAGGATTGTAGCACCGTGTTTTTGAGCTAGTGCGATCGCACTTTCTACATCTTCGATGGCAAAAGCAACATCTGCCACACCAGGGGGATATTGATGCAGAAACTCAGCTACTGGACTTGTGGGTAACAGTGGTGAAGACAGAAAAAAACAGACAGCACCACTTTTTACCACTTCTGTACAAGTGTGAAATGAAATGCTGCGATCGGCTACTGCTTGAAAACCAAGATGGTGTACAAACCAATCCCGCCAAATTTTGGCATCTTCTACATAGAAATGAACGTGATCAATTTTCATAAATATTGAAAATCAAGCATAACAGTTTATATATCTGTAAATTTTGCCTTTTTTGCTAGATTTTCACGTCTTTCCTAAGCAAGAATTATGTAGGTACACTCCTACTTTAAAAGAATAGATGACTATCAGGTTGAATGTTAATTTCCATTGGCACAGCTTGTGGTTCGGCAGCAAGGGCAAAGAAAATCGCATTGGCAGCAGTTTCAGGACTGAGCATTTTTTTACGGTCTACTTTTAGGTTGACGTTATCCTAGAAAGGAGAATCTACCCCACCAAAGTAGAATAGCGTGAACTTGATACCAAAGCGCTTAAGTTCCTCTGCCATGCATTTGCTGAAACCGACAACACCAAACTTAGAAGCAGAATAAGCTGCGGCCATTCCTATCGAATGCTTGCCTAAAATTCCAACCACGTTACAGATGTGACCAGATTTGCGCTTTTGCATCTGTTCAGCAGCCGCTTGAGTGGTGTAAAAGCTGCCTTTTAAGTTGACATCTAGCATCTTGTCTAAATCGGCAGGTTCTAGGCTGTTGTAAGGCTTGAGTATACCAGCACCGGCTGCATTCACTAAAATATCGATTTGACCAAACTCAGCGATCGTCTTTTCTATCAAAGTATTTACCTGTTGTGGGTCAGTTATATCGGTGGGAACACTCAAAACTTGCCCTGGTAAATCATTTGCCAGTGTTGTTAAACGAACCGCATCTCTGGCAGCCAGTAGCAACCGGACTCCAGTAGGCGCAAGTTTGTGTGTTAACGCTGAACCAATACCACCAGTAGCACCGATAACAACAACGACTTTATTCTGCATTATAATATTTACATTTCTTTACATCTTACATGATACTGAATTACAGATCAGGTTGTACGTAGACAACCAGAAAGTACTTACTCGGCAAATAGCAGCGTTACCTCATATTCCTTACCACTCGCCTTTAATGTAAATGTGAGAGATGATTCTAGATATTTGGTAAAATTGGAACCTAACTTTAATTTTTTAATAATTGAATTAGGAGATTACCTGGTTATTTTCTGTAGCTCTGAACCTAGCTTGGACACAGATAATTTAGTTTCAGGAGATTTGATTTTTATATTAGGACTTACGCTCGCTCTACGAATTCTTAACTTTCTTCTCTAATGAAAGGCTCCGCCAACACGTAGCCTCTCGCAGAGAAGGCGTCTTGGCGATTCGAGAAATTAAGCTTTTCAGCGATTTTTGCATAATTTATATATATATTGAATAATTTATAATAGTAATTTATCTAATGTTTCTCTATTAGAAGTTTCCACAGAATATTATTTTTTATTTTTGAAAAGATTGTACAAATGAGTTATCTATAACAAGCATTATTTACTCAATTTCTGGTTGCTTTGAATGATGTTTGATATTGATATCACATTTTTATTTAAATCAAGTTGCAACAGCCATTAAACTGTCAATCGAGCATTGATTGATTCCTGTTCAGTTTTGATTAAATATTGAATTTCATCAACCACTTGTTCAAAAGATGGAACTTCTGTTGCCATTGGTAAGGAATAATGAGTTAATTTGCCAGTATTCCGGTTTTTTATATGCAAATTTTGCCCTTGTCTACGTACCCAGTAAACCTAACCCAAGCGTATTGGACTATGTGGTAACTCTCAGAATAGCTAGAATTTTAGAAAAACTTCAACTACCACGGGCAAAAACATAGTCACGGGTGCGATAATCCACGGGGTTAGTAAAGATTTTATTTGTAGTACCAAATTCAACCATTTGAGTAATGCGATTTTCATTACTGTAAAAGAAAGCCGTAAAATCACATAAGCGAGTAACTTGTTGCATATTGTGAGTAACCATGACAATGGTCAACTCAGAGCGTAAGTTCTGGATCAGATGCTCAACTTTCATACTACCGACAGGATCAAGACCTGAACAAGGTTCATCCATTAATAAAACGTTCGGTTTGACTGCTAAAGCACGGGCAATACATAGTCTTTGTTGTTGACCACCAGAAAGCTCTAAAGCAGATTTTTGTAGCTTATTTTTTACTTCATCCCAAAGTTCGGCAGCTTTGATGGCAGATTCAACGATTCCATCTAATTCTAGTTTTGGATGCCATCCAATTAATTTCACCCCGTATGCAACATTATCGTAAACGCTCATGGGAAAAAGATTTGGCTTGGGAAAAACCATACTAACTTGGCGGCGTAAGCGATTGATGTTGACACGACGCTCATAAATACTCTGTCCAAAAAATTCTATTTTTCCTTCAACCCTCACATCTCCTTCTAATTCACTCATGCGATTTAACGATTTAAGAAAAGTAGACTTGCCACAACCACTAGAACCAATAATTGCCGTGACTTGGTTTTGGTAAATATCCATTGACACGCCTTCAACTATCTTTTGAGTGTCGTAAGATAAGCTAAAGTTTTTGACTCTGATTGCTGGAATTAGTTTACTCATATCCCTAAAACGTATGAAATAAAAGTTGACGAAGTAAAGTAGTACAAATCAGCAGCACTGTTTCACTATGTTACTCCCAAAAGGAGATATTCATGGAAATTACGTAGTTATGCAGTAGCCATCCAGCATATAAACTGTTATTGACTCGCAGCTACACAACGCCAGTTCGCTCAAGTTGGGAAACCCGCTTATACGATTGGCTCCCCTACCTATGTTTTTAAAATCAAATAATTGTCCTATAGAAATAAAAATAAATATTTAAGTATAAAAATGAAGAAAAACGAACCACATAGACGCAAAGCGGCTTCCCGTACCCCTACGGGGAAGCAAGCTACGCGTAGTGTCTCCAAAAGAGAAGGGTAGAATACAAAGAAAGAAGTTAAAAGGGTTTGGTGCAGCCTCATAAAGAAATGGTATGAGGAGCTAGTTTATCTAATAAAGATAAATTAGTAATTATTTTTTAAACCGCGCTTTGTGAATATCCTCTAGTACGAACTGTTCGACAAAAATTATTAAGTCATCCTAAAACTTGCTTTAACCAAAACGCCCTGAAATGTAGTCGCGGGTACGGGGGTCTAGTGGGTTGTTAAAAATTTGCTCTGTAGGACCAAACTCAACCATTTGACCAATCCGACTTTCATCGGTGCTGAAGAAAGCCGTAAAATCAGAGACACGAGCGGCTTGCTGCATATTATGGGTAACGATCGCAATTGTCAACTCAGACTGCAAACTATGAAGTAGTTCTTCTACTTTCATAGTAGCTATGGGATCAAGAGCCGAGCAAGGCTCATCCATCAGCAGAACTTTCGGCTTGACTGCTAAAGCACGGGCAATACATAATCTTTGTTGTTGACCACCAGAAAGCCCTAAAGCTGATTTATCCAACTTATCTTTCACTTCATCCCAAAGAGCAGCACTGTGAAGTGCAGATTCGACAATTTCATCTAATTCTAATTTGGAATGCCTGCCTGCTATCCTCATACCATAGGCAACATTTTCGTAAATGCTTATTGGAAAAGGATTCGGTTTTTGGAACACCATACCAATTTGGCGGCGTAACCGATTGATATTGACACGAGGAGCATAAATATTTTGACCAAAAAATTCTACATTTCCTTCAACTTTCACAGGCCCTTCTAATTCGCTAATGCGATTCAAAATTTTGATGAAGGTAGATTTACCACAACCACTTGGGCCAATAATTGCGGTTATTTGCTTTTGATAAATATCTATTGACACCTTTTCAATTGCTTTTGTTGTGCCATAGTAAAAGCTGATATTTTTAACTTTGATAGCTGGTATTAGGTTACTCATGCTAATTCATAATTCATAATTCGTAATTTGTAATTTTAGATATATCAAACAAGGCTTTAGCCTGGCAGGTCACCATTTTAATATCATACTTTGCCAAGATGCAAAACAATACAAAATATTATTTATTTTACTTCAATCTTCTTTGCTTAATAACTAGGCGAGAAAGAATATTGACACATAAAATTAAGCCAAGTAGAACTATAGAAGTAGTCCAGACTAATTGGTTTTTTTGTGGGTCAGGGTCGTTGTAGAGGTTAAAAATCAATACTGGTAAAGAAGCTGTTGGACTGAATAATCCTTCTGACCAATCTAAACTAAATAAAGCAGTAAAAATTAAGGGTGCTGTTTCACCAGCAGCACGAGCTACAGCTAATAAAATGCCTGTAGTAATTCCGGGAATTGCAGCAGTAACAACAATGCGAAGGGTAGTTTGAAAGCGAGTTCCGCCTAAAGCAGCAGAGGCTAAACGTTGAGATGTGGGAATCAGTTTTAAGGATTCTTCTGTTGTCAGTATAATTACAGGTAGCATAATTACGGCTAAAGCGAAACCGCCTGCGATCGCACTAAATCCTTTAGTTACCAAAACTATCACACCGTAAGCAAATACGCCTACAACTATTGAAGGCACGCCTGTCAGAATACTGCTGATAAAACGAACAATACTAGCAATTGAGTTGGTTTGACCAAATTCTGCCAAGAAAATTCCTGTCATTATTCCTGTGGGAATACTTAAAATAGCACCAATTACCACCATGATTATGGTTCCTAAGATGGCATTGCCAAAGCCATTATCAATAACTGCTTTGACAAACATATCTGATTTCAGTCCAGATATTCCTCGGATGAAAATTTCCCATAAAATTGATAATAAAGGAATGAGTGCTAGACCTGTAAAACCAAAGGCGATCGCATTCATTCCATAGGTAAACATTATTCGCTCTGTTGGCAGAGGACTGCATAATTCTCTTGCCAGAGATTCATCAGTTTCTGACTGAATGTAACTACTCATATTTTTTATGAATTTTTATTTGCAAACATTTTGTTTCATTGAGATATTTGTATTAAAATAGTGCTATTTATTTTTTCTGCCAACCCATTTAACCAAGAGTACAGCACCAATATTTACAGCTAGAGTTAACCCAAACAAAATCAATGCCAAATAGCTTAAAGCGCCTATATGCAAACCCGGTTCAGCTTCGGCAAATTCATTAGCTAATACAGAGGGAATTGTATAACCTGGATTGAGTAAAGAAGCACTAATTTGAGCAGAGTTGCCAATTACCATAGTGACAGCCATTGTTTCACCCAAAGCACGCCCTAAGGCGAGCATTGCTGCACTAACCATTCCAGAAAATCCAGCTGGAAGCAAAACCCGAAAAATTGTTTCCCAACGAGTACCACCTAAAGCCATAGATGCGCTACGTAATTCTTTAGGGATAGCCATTAAAACATCACGAGTAATTGCTGCCATTGTGGGCAAAATCATGATGGATAGAATAATTCCAGCAGTCAATATATTAGTCCCTGAAGGGTCTTCTGTATTAAATAATGGTATCCATTTAAAATTGCTGGCTAGCCATTTTTGTAGAGGTTCTAAAACTGGAATAAAGACAAAAATCGCCCACAAACCAATAATGACACTGGGAATTGCTGCAATTAATTCAACAACAAACGCTAGGGTGGTTCGCAGCGATGGATGTAAGAAATTTTCACTCGTGACTAAGGCTACTGCTATTCCGACTGGGACAGCGAATAAAATAGCGATCGCACTACTTACCAAAGTTCCATAAATATAGGGTAATGCACCAAAAAGCTGATTACCTGTATCCCAATCTTGGCTCCACAAAAACCCCAATCCAAACTGCTTAATAGCTGGTAGAGCTTCGTGTGAAATTACCCAACTCATCAAAAATAGCACTGCAACGGTAATCACAGCAAAAAAGTATACTAGCCGTGTAAAAGCTTGGTCTAACCAAAGATTTGTGCCACCAATAGCTGTTAGATTGAAATCTTCATCGCCTTGATTCAAATCATGTGATGAATTTATGTCGGCTGGTTCCGATGAATTTGCCATTACAAATCAATAAAATAGATTTTTTTCTTACTATAATAGTAAGTTATTAACTCAATCTCTTAAGATAGGAAAGTAGTAATATTCAAGATTTAAGCATGCAAAACCTAAAGTCTTGATTCACCTAGAGAGCTTTTTCAAACTACTTGTTTAGTTTTTTAATTTTTAGATTACCCTAAATGTTCCGATAAATTTGGGAACTTTAAGAGACTTAGCCCCCTTTTATAAGGGGGTTGGGGGATCTCTTGTGTATAAGTTCTAAAAATTGTAAATTAAGGTTTGACAGAGTTATTCACTGTCTGAAGTACCCGATTTGCTACATCAGATGGAATTTTGGTGTAGTTAAGGTCATCGTTATACTGTTGACCATCTTTCAATACCCAATTAATCCATTTTTTTATAGCATCAGCTTTAGAAGCATTAGCATACTGTTTGTAAACCATCATCCAAGTAAGACCAACGATGGGATAACCTTGTCCTGGATCTCCTACGAAAACGCGGTAGTTGTCTGGGAAAGTGACAGTTGATAAAGCTGCATTTGCAGATTGTAAAGAAGGAGCAACAAATTCTCCTCTCTTATTTTGTATTAGCGCTGATTTCAGATTATTTTTGACAGCATAGGCATATTCTACATAACCAATAGAACCAGGAGTACGAGATACTAAGGCTGCTACACCTGGGTTGCCTTTGCCTTTGAGAACGTTTGGCAGAGTCCATTTGGGAGCAGTGTTAACTCCAACCCTGCCTTTAAAATAACCGCTAGTAGCACTTAAGTGGTTAGTGAAAATAAAAGTTGTACCGCTACCATCGGCGCGAACAACAAATTTAATTGGTTGATTTGGTAGATTGACACCTGGATTATCAGCTTTAATTTTTGCGTCATTCCATTTGGTAATTTGACCTGAGAAAATTGCCGGTAGTGTACTGCGGGATAATTTGAGATTATTAACACCTGGAACATTATAAACAACAGAAACAGCACCGCCTGCTGTGGGTACTAAAATTACACCGTTCTTGACTTTAGCAATTTCATTATCTTTCATTGCAGCATCACTACCACCAAAGTCAACAGTTCCAGCAGTGACTTGACGAATACCACCACCGCTACCTATTGCTTGGTAATTAATTTTCAAGTCTGGATACTTGTTTTTGACTTCACGAGCATAGCGTTCGTAAAGCGGAGCCGGAAAAGTTGCTCCTGCACCGTTCAAAGTTTCAGCTTGTGCGATCGCACCAAAAAATGGACTAAGTGCAACAGAAGCTGTTACCACTGAAGTAGCGACGACACGATTCAAGATGGTAGTCGAAAAAATCATATAACCTCTGACTTAAAGGAATACTTTCCTGCTGTAATTCCAGCCTTAGATAGGCTACATTTTTTATAGTTAAAATTTGTTTAACAGATGTTAAAATAACAATTAAGATATGCTTAAATTTTAATTACAAATATTTTTTAGTCGTTGAAATTTGATTTACTAGGCTAGGTTGCTGATGAAAAAATTAGGTTTAATTTAAATAATTTGAAAAAATAGAATACACTCATGAAAAATTATCATTTTCGTGAAAAATAGATAAAAATCTGTATTGAGCGGTGAGTCATTGAAATTAAGTAGCAATTTTAAATCATTGGTTATTAGACTGTGCATCTACACAGAATCAAGATATTGCTCCTCATAATATCGCTGTTTTTGAGAAGGATGTCTTCCGTGGCAAGCATAAACACTATAGTCATCAGGAAATTGAAGAGCAGGTTCCCCTTCAGCATGAAGCATATTTTCTTCGTCAAAAGACAACTTACAAGGGCGATCGCAGACTATACAAACCTTCGATGTACTCGCCATACGATTTAGTTTCTGGTAGTGCGAGAAATTCCTCTAAGCTCAATATTTTATTTGATGCTTGTACCAGATTTATCTTAGTTTAAACTTATAATGATTTTTGTACATCGTTAGTATTTACTTTATTCTAAAATATTTGTTAATTTATCAATCCGTCAACATCTAAATTATTTCAATTTTGCTTGCGCCTACAATACATCACTAAAAGTATAAACAATCCCATTCCTGCCAGATATTTAATTGGATCAGGTACGCTGGGATTAGGTGAAAAAAAGCCTTCGATCGCACCAGCAATAACCAACATTGGTACAATCCCAAATACTAGCTGTACCGCTTGAGATCCGTAAAATTTCAGTGCATCCCCACGCCGATATTTACCAGGAAATAAAATTGCTCTTGCTAATAAAAATCCTGCACCCCCAGCAAAAAAGATGGCGGGTAATTCCAAAGAACCATGCGGCAACACAAACGCCCAAAAAGGATAAGCCAGATTATTTTGACCTACTAAAGTACCAACAGCACCAATCAATAAGCCATTAAATACCATCAAATAGGCTGTGTATGCTCCAGCCGTCATGCCACCGGCAACAGCCCCAAAGGACACCGATAGGTTATTGATCATGATATTGCTGGATGCTAAAGGTTCAACCCCGACAATTGACCCCATCCATAATTTATGCTCATCTCGCACCTTGGTAATCAAACTTTCAGGTACGATCAAAGGTATAAAGCTGGGATTTTGCCAAGAATACCACCAAGCCACTAATGCCCCCAGTAAAAACAGCCCCGTTGCAGCTGCAATATATGCAAATGTTTTCTGAACTATAGATGGTAATCCCCATTGGTAAAATTTTAGAATTGCCTGCCATTCCTGTCGCCGCGAACCTTGGTAAATCTGCGTATAGGCACGAGTTGTTAAAGATTGTAAACTTTTTATTAAAGTATCGCCGATTTGCTGAGTGCGGGCACGGGCTAAATCTGCCGCGACTGAACGATACAAACTCGCTAACTCTCTAATTTCTGCTGCCTGTAGGGACTTTAATCCTTTTTTTTCTATCTGTCTTAATAGGGCATCTAGACGTTGCCAATTTGGTTCTCTTCGCGCAATCCAACGTTGAATATTCATGAATTTTGGGAACACTGAGTTTAATTTAGCTTAAGATAACTTCAAATTCATCTCCGTAATTTCAAGGGAAATTTGCCATTATGTCTGAAAGCTTTGGATCTCCCGGTCAGATACAACCACTAAGTGTTGGGAATGTAGTGAGTGCTGCCGTGCGGTTGTATCGTTCTCATCTGAAAGATTATTTTTTACTTGCACTGAAAGCTTACGTATGGGTACTGGTTCCAGTTTATGGATGGGCTAAGTTTTATGCCCTTTCAGCGCTGATTTCTCGTTTGGCTTTTGGCGAGTTGGTCAATCAACCCGAAAGTATTTCGTCAGGTCAGCGTTACGTCAATTCCCGATTGTGGCAGTTTTTAGTCACAATGCTGTTAATGTTTCTGATCGGTATGGGAATTGGTTTAGGTGTTGTAGTTTTATTTGTCTTGTTTGGTTCGTTATCAGCGTTTGTAGGGTTAGGACAACAAGGAAATCCAGCTACTTCTATTCTCATTATTATCCTTACCATTGTGGTGAGTATTGTGGCAATTGTGGCAGTTTTATGGCTTCTGACGCGATTCTATTTAGTAGATGTGCCCCTTGCCATTGAAGACAATGTTAATGGTACATCAACTATTAGCCGTAGCTGGGAATTAACTCAAGGTCATGTATGGCGGATTTTATTTATCTCATTTGTAGCCTTTTTGATCACAATACCTGCTCAAATTGTTCTTCAGATTGTTTCTGCTGTGATTCAAGGTATTTTCTTGCCCTTAATAAATGATAATTCTGCTATTTTTGCTTTGATTTTGGCTGTATTTATCGTTGCATTGAGTTTTAGTACTGGCGCAATAATTTTACCATTTTGGCAAGCAATTAAAGCTGTTATTTACTATGACATGCGGAGTCGTCGTGAAGGTTTAGGCTTGCAGTTACGCGATCGCGAAATTTAAACCACACTATACAGACAATTATGCATCTATTCAATAATGTTAAATTTAATACTCCAGAAAGCGTAGAACTAGAATTTACCCTTGCTGGAATCGGAAATCGTGCGTGGGCTTTGCTTATTGACTATCACGTTTTGGCTATGATCTGGGTGGGATTTTTCACAGCTTGGTCTCTTGTTTCAGTCCAGTTAGGAGATTTCTGGGTAAATATTTTCGGTACCGCAGTTACTTTATGGTTGATGGCGATCGCATTCCTTACTAGTTTTATTATTTACGTAGGATACTTTGTATTTTTTGAAACCTTATGGTTTGGACAAACCCCTGGTAAACGGGTTGCTAAAATTCGCGTGGTTCGAGATGATGGTAAACTTATCGGGCTACAGCAAGCAACGCTACGTGCTTTACTGCGACCCTTTGATGAAACTTTGTTTATTGGCGCTTTTTTAATTATGTTGAGTCGTCGAGAAAAGCGCTTAGGTGATTTGGCTGCTGGCACGATTGTAATTCAAGCCCAAACATCCACTGCATCCGCGACATTGATAATTTCAGAACAAGCAAAAGGACTTCATGAACAGTTAATTGAAGTTGCTGATTTATCGCAACTGATGCCAGATGATTTTGCTGTGATTCGTGAGTATTTACAGCGACGTGGTGCAATGTCGTTAAAGGCAAGAGCATCACTATCTCTAAAGCTAGCCGAGCAAGTTAAAGCTATTATTAATTTAGAAAAATTGCCAGAAGCTGTTACACCTGATGTATTTTTAGAAGCTGTTTATCTTGTTTATAAACAACCGGACTTTTAAGCTAGAGACTTTATTTAGAGCATTTTTAGATAGAAGGTATTTTAATAAATTTACCTAAATTGGTTGGAAAATTTCGTCACAATGCATTTGCAAAAACCCTATTAACCGACATTATAAAATTGCTTTATTTTCAGGAATACATAACTAATAATAAATAGTCAGTAGTCAATCAGTGGAGACTACTGACCACTAATTATTATAGCGGTTGCCAATTGCTTGAAATACAGACCTAACCCCCCAGCCCCTTCTCTTCAAAGGAAGGGGAGTAAGATTCAAAGCCTCTCTCCTTTTAGGAGAGAAGTAAAAACTGCACTGCACCCAAGCAAGAACCGCTATAACTAATGACTTAAAAATCTAAAATCGGCCAGTCTGGTTCACGATAATAGCGTGTCATGTTGTCAAACTTTCGTAATTCGACACGATTAATCAGAAATTCTGGCAAATTTAACAGCCATTGATCGTTCAATTGAGAAAGCATTGTACTGAAACTTGTGCGGTCTAAGTCAGATGAAACCTCCCCAAAATAAGCTAATGTAACATGGGCTGTAAAGTGATAATGCTGCTCAATACCCAAAGCAATTAACTTGGGATTTTGATAAATTGTTCGGCGAAATTTAATAATTTCCTCGTAACAACGTTCATCTTGGGGTACTAAACAAACGGCTATAGCCCTTGGCATCACTATCAGTCCCAGCATTTGCCATTTAATCGGATGACTTTTATTTGTCATCAATTGTTGATATTGCTGAAAGGTTTCGGCTAAACAAGAGTGTAACTCCTCGTCAAATTTGGGATTTTTTTCGCAGGCGTCAAGGTAAGCATTGTCCCAAATTAAATCCGCTAAAGTCATGTGGAAGCTAGCAGGAGGTAGAGGCACAATCAAATCACGGCTTACAGGCAACTGCAAAAGTTCCTGTTGGTAAGTCTGTAATTTGTCATAGAAAGCAGAATTTTGTGATTCTTCTTCTGCTGGCGGGGTAATTAGCGTATAGCCAGGAAAGGACGCTGCTTGTCTCAACCCAGAATGTGGCTGAAATTTAGAAGATTCCTGGATATGCTGGACTTGGGATCTGTATGCTTCTGGCAGCGTCAGCCGTGCTAACCGATTTAAGTAAGTTTGATAGTTGTCGTCCAATCTTCATAGCCTCATGCTCTCACTTGATAGATTTTAGGAAAAATTACCTTGATTAACAGAATGATTTAAAAAGTATTTAATTTTGGGAGTGGGGAGTGATGGGCAGGGGGCAGGGGGTAGGGGAAGAAGAACTATTGATTATTGCCTAATCCCCAATGACAAATGACAAATGACCAATGCCCCATTCCCCTATATACTAAGAGGTTTATCTATGCCAATTTATGTTTACTGGGGTGAGGATGATTTTGCTATGGAAAAGGCGATCGCTATGCTGCGCGATCGCGTCCTCGATCCCCAATGGATAAGTTTTAATTACACTGCATTCACCCCAGATCAAGCTGATGCTGCTATCCAGGGGTTAAATCAAGTCATGACACCCACTTTTGGCGCTGGTGGGCGCTTGGTATGGCTGATAAATACTACTTTGTGCCAGCAGTGTCCAGAGAATGTGTTAGCAGAACTGATGCGATCGCTAAGAGTCATTCCCGAAAACTCATTTTTATTGCTCACCAGCCGCAACAAGCCAGATGAACGCCTCAAATCCACAAAATTGTTAAAACAATTTGCTACCGAGTTCCGAGAATTTCCCCTCATTCCCCCTTGGAAAACCGAATTGCTGGTGCAATCTATTAATCAAGCAGCTCAGACTGTGGGTGTAAAACTAACTGCCAATACTGCCCAGTTGTTGGTAGAATCTGTAGGAAATGATACACGATTACTCTACAATGAGTTAGAGAAACTGCGGCTATATGCCCAAGGTAGCAACAAGCCTTTAGACACAGATATCGTTACCAAGTTAGTAAGAAATACTACCCAAAATAGTTTACAATTAGCAGCAGCAATCAGAACAGGAGATACAGCTAAAGCTTTGACAACACTGGCAGATTTGAGTAATGCCTCTGAGCCGGGATTACGGATAGTCGTCACGTTGATTGGACAATTTCGTACATGGCTGTGGGTCAAGATTATGATAGAAAGTGGGGAGCGCAATCAACAAGCGATAGCTACTGCTGCTGATATCGGTAATCCCAAACGGATCTACTTCTTACAGCAAGAAATCAACCTTCTTTCTGTGCAACAGTTAATCTCTTGTTTACCCCTACTATTGGAATTAGAAGTGAGTCTTAAGCAAGGAGCATCAGAAATACCAACACTCCAGACTAAAGTCATCGAACTTTGTCAAGTCTGCCGAGGGAATTGACAATCAAATATAAAAGCTTGATGTATTGAGCAGTTGCTGGAACTTCCAACTCAGAAAATAATTCAACGTTCTTATAATATCCCTGATGTAGTTTTGTATCATACACTATATGAAGAAAATTTCTGATTTATTTTCCCAATCTAGCCGAAAGCGAATCCTTTCCCAATCATTCTTTTTCGGTGCGATCGCCACTGTGGGTGTAATTTCTAATGCTTTTTCATTGAGTTCAAAAGCTTATAGTCAAACTCCATCACCAATAGTTAACAATACTGAAATTAACAGCTATGCTAAAGCTGTGCTTGCAATGGAACCTGCGCGTCAAAATGCCTTTGAAGAAATTAAAAAACTTATTGGCAACAGAGAAATTCCCCAGATTGTTTGTAACGATTCTAACAGCATAAATGGTCTTCCAAAGAAGGCTCAAGATATCGCAGTGAATTACTGTAACTATGCTCAAAAAGTTGTTGAAGAAAAGGGTTTAAGATTTGAGCAGTTTAACAAAATCACTATAGAACTACAAAATAACGATATCTTAAAACAGCAGGTTTACAATACCTTATTACGCCTACAAAAAAGTCCTGACTCTCCATAGTTAAAAGCCGCATAAAAAGCATAAAATTTAACTACTCAAAACTTTTCAAGCATCCTTTAAAATACATGACCATTAACCATTTTCTCTAAGTTCGTCCAGCAAGTCTGGCAACTACTGTAGCTAACTCAGCTGCCTCAATAGGTTTAGGTAAATATAGCTGATAACCTTCTTGTATAGCTCGCATCTGATCCTCTGCCCTGGTATAAGCTGTTAACGCTGCGGCGGGAATATTTCCCCGTAGTTCTGGTGGTTGTGATCGCACTTTGCGGATCAAAGAATAACCATCCTCATCGGGCATATCAATATCGCTAACTAAAACATCTGGTTTCCACTGTGTCATTAGCTGCAATGCTGCTGGAATTGATGCTACAGCCTGAACTTCGGCTTGGTACTGTTCGAGGATTGTGGTGATGAAGTCACGGGTATCAACTTGGTCATCTACAACTAGCACGCGTACACCAAGCAGACAGAGAGTTAAAGGAGAAGAGGAAAAGAGAAGTGGAGGGGCAATGGGGTGGAGGGGCGGACTCTTCAGAAGTGGTAGTTTGACTGTAAACGTTGCCCCTTGTTCTTTACCTAGACTATTTACATAAATAGTACCACCATGTAATTCTACTAAATTACGCGCGATCGCTAATCCTAGTCCTAATCCACCATAGGTTCTAGTACTAGAACTATCAGCTTGACGAAAGCGATCAAAAACGCAAGGAAGAAAATCAGGGCTGATACCAATACCTGTATCAATTACCTGAATCTGGGCATATTTTTCTTGGCCAGTGACTACAGACAATTGCACCTCTACCCGTCCTCCTTTGGGTGTGAATTTGATGGCATTAGATAGCAGATTCCAAATTATTTGCTGCAAGCGCTCGAAATCACCAGATACTAAAAATTGAGAATTTTCGCCCAACATGGTTTGGGATTGTGCTTCTGTTGATTCTAGATTTTCGTGATTGATTCCTAATTCCAAATCTGAATTTGGCGCGAAAGTGACCACGGGGAGTGTCTCTGGTGGCGCATTTCGCGTTTCTTTTGAGGGAATAAGAGAAAATTTTAAATCGATCTCCTTAGATTGGGCGGCTAGGCTAACAGTCTCTAGGCTTGACTCAATCATTGGAAGCAAATTACAAGTACGGACATTGAGGCGTAACTTACCTCTCATCATCCTTGAAATATCCAGCAAGTCTTCAATAAGCTGGGTTTGTGCCTTAGCATTGCGTTCAATTGTCTCTGTAGCCCTAGCTATTAGGGTTTCATTAAGCTTGCTTCGTTGCAGTAATTGCGCCCAGCCAAGAATGGCATTGAGGGGCGATCGCAATTCGTGGGACAATATCCCTAGAAACTCATCCTTCATGCGGTTGGCTTCTTGCAAATGCTCAGTTTGTTGTTGCAAAGAAGCAATTAAACTAGCTCGTTCCATTGCGATCGCTATTTGGTCGCATACTGCTTGCATCATCCCTTTTTGATTGTCGGTGAAGCTCAACAGAGTGCGGCTGCCAAAAGAAAGAGTACCCAATAGCCGTCCCTGGGCGATCAATGGGTATGCATAATAAGCAGTAAGACCTAAAGAGCGAATCAATTCTGTTTGCGGGTCAATTGATTGCTGCACATTCTCTAAAGCAGTTGCACAACGCTCCTGGGCGACAGTCCCACAAACGGTTTTACCAAATTCCAAGGACTCTATTTGGTTTGCCAGTTCTGGGGAAATCCCACTGTAAGACTCTAGCCGCATTAGCTGAGAGTTATCCTCAACCAAATAGTTAAAGTAAACATCTAAAGCAATTTGGTCTCTTAGTTTTTGGTAGACCTTATCGATTAGTGCTACTGGTTGCTGACTCAATAATAAATCATTGGCTGTGTCAAATAGTAGGTTTAGCCTTTTGTAACCTAATGAAAGTGCTTTTTGGGCATCTTTGAGGTTGCTGATATCTTGGAACACCAAGATACAGGTAGCCGGATGACCGTGCATTGCTGGTAAAGTATCAGCAAATACTAGTAGAGATAGTACGCCAGCAGGAGTGTGCCAGTCGACCTCCAATCCATTCAGGCGTTCGCCACGAGCAACCCGCACTCCTGGCATAAGTTCATTGGGGATGCGATCGCCAGCCGCATCTGTATAGTAATAGACTGTGTGATACTCTGCGGCTGGTACGCCTTTGGGAAATTCGCCCCCAGCTAATTCGTTAGCAGAGCGATTGGCAAAAGTTACCCGCGCCGTTTCTGGTTCGATAAACAGCAAGGGTCTTGGCATCAGATTTAACACATTCTCTAGCCATTTTTGCTGGTTTAAGACGACTTCTTGTGCCTGTTTGCGCTCCGTAATATCTAAAAATGCACCAACGCTTCCTCTGGTTTTACCCTCCTCATCAAACAAGGGTGCAACGTACTCCAATAAATTGACAATTTTACCATTTTGATGCAGTATATCTAATTCACAATCCACAACTTCAACACCATGAGCAGCAGAATATTGCATCGGGAGTTCTTCTAATAAAAGTTCCCTTCCCTCGCGGTAGATTTTAAAGCTTATCGGTTTTTCGCCTAAGGGAGCGCTGAGAGAGGCATTCGTATCTGATGATATTCCCAACTGTTTGGCAAAAGCAGGGTTGACCTTGATATTTTGGCATTCTGGGTCTTCAGCAATGCCAATTCCAATGGGAATTACCTCTAATAGAGTTTGTAATTCAGTAATACGACGCTGTAGATCCTTATTTAATTGTAAGATTTTTTCCTTAGCCACTTTTTGTTCGCTGATGTTGCGAGTCACAGTTGCTAAGGCAATTGGCTGACCTGTATTATTGTCTGTAACAGTAAAGATATTGTAATCAACTGGTATCGGTTGACCTGTTTGGAGATGCCGAAAGCAGAATTCTCCCTGCCAGCGCCCTTGTAGTAGCACAGTCGGCAGTATATATTGTTGAAAATAGGTTTTGTCTTTGGGCATGAAGTAATCTAATACTGCCTTTTGCCTGACTTCATCAAGGCTGGAAAGCCCTACCAGCTTTTGACCTGCATCATTTATGTAGAGTAATTGACCCTCAAGGGTGGCGATGCCAATAAAGTCGGAGCTATTTTCTACTAACGATACTAATTTTTGTTGCTCTGCTTCTGCTTGCTTGCGTTCGGTCAAATCGAGGATAAAGGCTACTGACTCGTCGCGGTTTTCTCCTAGCAGCACGTAACCAACTAAAACCGGGATACGGCTACCATCTTTGCGAATATATTCTTTCCCGTAAGGCGTACAAGTAGCGTTGATGTTTCCCTTTGCTTCGGCGACACCTTGCTCATCCAAGTATAAATACTCTGGTGGTGTGATATTGTGCCAACTTAACCTACCTGCTAACAAATCCTCCCGCGTGTAACCAATCATCCTCAAGAATTCATCGTTTGCCTGTTGGATATTGCCATAAACATCACCAAACAGAATGCCGATAACGTTGGAATCTACAAAACTTCCCAGTTTAGCTTCGTAGGTTCTAAGTGCTTTTTGGACAAGATCGCGTTGATGGCTGAGGCCTTCAATAACCCTGGCACTTTGCCAAATCAAAATAGTAAAAATTACAATCAGAATGATCGCAAATACTGATACTGCAAAAGCCGGATCGTATTGTCCTGTCCGTTGACCTTCGACGATTACCCATCCTAATATAAAAGGTACTGCGATCGCGGCAACTAGTAAACGACGTGCAAGTAAGCCGCCGTAACTATCACTTGTAACTACCCTCATTAGCCCCTGTTTTGGCCGCGCCCACAGAATGCCTATATTTAGTAAGAGGAACAACACCGCCGTGTGTAAAGCCATTGATGTGGTATAAGGGGCAAGTCCCTCGAGAACTTTCACTTTGTAGGCATAGCCTATGAGCGCCTGAAAGGAAATTAAAGTTGCGATCAGAGCGATAATTTGAACATACCAATAACTGCGGTGGGTTTTTGAATGAACCAGAATCAGTAGGGCAACGCTAACCAGGATAAAGTTCACTGCTGTGTTCGCGCCCATTTGCCCTGGATGCAATGTCGCTATATTAATTGACAAATGACGAAACAGTAGTTCGTCAATGTGGAGATTCCAGCCAAACACATATTCACAGATTGTAAGCGCAGCTATTGTGGTGACAGCTATTGCACAGGCCTTAGAAATTAAAAGAGTAGGGAAGTGAAGAAATAATTTTGAATTTTGAATACTTCGGCTACGCTCAGTACAAGTTTTGGATTTTGAATTGTTTTCCTTTGCGCCTTGCTCTCCTCCTGTTAAAAATAGCCACAGTGACATACCACACAGCACAAAACACAGCGCTGTATTGGCTTTCATTGTGGCAGGACTACTGGGGAAGCCGCGCTTGAGAACTTCAATGCCAAGACACCAACCAACTAGTACCAAGCTACCAACAAAAACAGCGATCGCACTTGCGACTTTTGCCACAAGTGAATTTGTAGGTATTTTAAATATATCTTGCAGCCGCAAGCGGTTAACATTTAACATTGATTGTTCTCTAACCGCATATATCTAGGGTAGTAAACTTAGGTATTTATTACGGTTTAGCCATTTCTATCTTTGCATTTTATGTTACCCATTGACTTGCTTTTTATTTACCTCTATGGATATTTTTTTTGCATAATTTACAGTAGGAAATAATGGTGGTTGAACTGGGGACTGGGGACTGGGAAAAATCCTTCCTAATACCTAATCGCTAATTTTTAATATCTAATCCCAATACCCAATGCCCAATCCCCAATCCGTATTTCAAAATTGCAGAGTATGTCGCTTACCATCATCTTGGAAACGTTGCTCTCCAACCCCAACAAGTTCTACAATCACTTCACGCGGTGGAGGTGTCCATTCTCCTATTCTCGCTCCAATTTCAACTACTGTTTGATTAGATGCAGTAAATACACTGATACTTGATAGCGAAAACTTTTTATCTTGATACTCGTTTGTTTGTCCATCATCTTCAAATAGCTGATATTCGTTATTACCAGGCCAAATCCGTAATCGGATCTCATCGAGTGGGGCTTGATCAACGTATTGCCTGACAGGTTGCATAGGAACGATCGCACCGCTACGGACATACAGTGGCATTCTTTCTAATGGTGCATGAGCAAGAATGTGAGTCGGGCCTTCATAACGTTCGCCACTCCACCAATCATACCAAGTGCCGCCGGGTAAATAGACAGCTCGATGCTCAACTCCAGGACGGTAAATTGGTGCAGCCATCAGCGATGCACCTAGCAATACTTGATCGTAGAGGCTATAGGTTTTCGGATCGTTAGGGAAGTGGTACAATAATGGTCTTAAAATCGGTGCGCCTGTTGTTGCCGCTTCCCAAAAAAGACTGTAAATATACGGAAGTAATTGGTAACGCAGATTAATGTATTCTCGACAGATATTTTCAACGCGGTCGCCAAATACCCAAGGTTCATGACGAGCAGTAGACATTGCCGAGTGACCGCGCATCATTGGGTAGAGCATTCCTACTTGCATCCAGCGAGCGAATAATTCAGCAGTCGCGTTACCAGCAAACCCGCCAATATCGCAACCTACAAACCCCACACCCGAAAGTCCCATATTGCAAAGCATCGGCAGAGACATTTCTAAATGCTCCCACAACGATTGGTTATCTCCCATCCACACAGAAGACCAACGCTGCACACCAGCATAACCCGATCGCGTTAACACAAATGATCGCTCTGAGCCTCGATGCCGTTCCAACCCTTCATAACAAGCTTTAGCCATCATCAACCCATACAAATTATGCACTTCTGTATGAGTAGAAGCAGACACAGAGAATTCTTTTTCCCCTGCCCCCTGCCCCCTGCCCCCTGCCTCCTTACCCCCCTGCGGTGCATCTAGGGGAAACCAAATCTTTCCATTTTCACCATCATCGCCGAAAGGGCGATCGTTTATGGCGGGTTCATTCATATCATTCCAAATACCTGCCACACCAACCTCGGTTAAGCTTTTGTGTAAATCAGCCCACCAGTTACTCACATCAGGACGTAAAAAGTCAGGAAAAACAGCTTTCTCAGGCCAAACGTAGCCGTGGAATAAGGTACCATCAGCTTTACGCACAAAATAATCGTTTTCTAATCCTTGGTCAAAAACATCATAATTCCCTTCTGGTTCATACTTCACACCAGGATCAATGATTGTGACTGTTTTAAAACCATCCTGTGCTAAGTCACTAATAAGTTTTGCTGGGTTGGGGAAGCGTTGAGGACTCCAGGTAAATATCCGATAACCTCGCATATAGTCAATATCCAAGTGAATAACATCACAGGGAATGCGACGCTGACGAAATTCTTGCGCCAGTTCCCGCACAACGGTTTCTGAATCGTAACTCCAGCGACATTGATGATAACCTAGCGCCCATTTCGGCGGTAATGGCATTCTCCCAGTTAGCTGAGTATAAGTCTCCAGGATTTGGGCTGGTTCGGGGCCGTAGATAATATAATAATCCAATTCACCGCCACGAGTTTCCATCTTCCAAATACCTGGTTGTTCAGCACCGATATCGAACTGACTCCAAAAAGTGGTATTGAAAAAGATGCCATAGCCTAACTCTGGACGCAAAGCCATAAAAAATGGAATTGCTTGGTACATTTCATCAGTCAGGGCATCATAATCTAAGGAATCCGTTGTCCAGTTGGTTTTTACTTGGCTGAGTTTATCCAGAAAACCTGTGCGTTCACCAAAGCCATAGAAATGTTCATCGGTTGCAATTTGTTTCCACGCTGCAACTGCACCCATCCGCCAACCTATACCCATCTCTGCATCTTGGGCGAACGGACGATTAGCTTTGTCAAAACAGGCGATGCGACACTTTTCTCGCTGGACAGACACACGAATCTGTGCTGTTTCAATTTCTACCGTTGCTTCAGTTTCCCGGACTGCAAAAGGTGTTGTCCCCCATTCTGCATCATCCAGCGTCACTGCCCAAGAGCGGCGAGGCATAAATTCCCCAGTTGGTGCGAAACGCACGCGGATTAAATTCGGAGTAAGTACGCTGATGGTCAGGCGTGAGTCGCCACAGTCAAAATTAATAATATTATTGTCCCAGGTTACAGCTTTTACATTGCTAAGAGTTGTCCAAGGTTGGTTAGTAGTAGGTAGTTTTCCGAAATATTGCGGCATATCAGTTATTCAGCAGGTAATACTTGTCCGCATTTCATGATTACAGAGATACTTAGTCTCAAAATCTTTCTTTCGCTAGAAGTTGGGTGAAAGATTAGCAGATATTTTTTAGCAAGAGTGGTTTTCTGTAATGCACAAGCTTGTATCGTTACCACAGTAAATACCAATACGCTTGGATTAAGGAAATTTATCCGTTGAGGCAGGCAGGGGAAGCAGGACAAACAAAAGGCTACAAATTTATGATTAACTGTACTAAGTAATTATGGTTGCAGGAGCTAATAAAATTATGAGATTTTTCAACTTTTGTTATATCAGCCTTCCACTAATAAGCTTTGCATTACTAGGGTGGATAGCCCCAAGAGCTAATGCAGCGCTTTTAGTCGGGAGTTATTATAATAACTCCGTTCTGCGCTATGACGAAAAAACGGGAGAATTCATTGATGACTTCGTTCCTTCCGGCAGTGGCGGACTAAAGGGAGCAACTGGTTTAACTTTTGGATCCGATAAAAATCTCTATGTTAGTAGTATTTTGAGCGGTAGCATCCAACGTTACGATGGAAAAACAGGGAATTTCATTAGTACCTTTGTTCCTTCAGGTAGTGGCGGACTAGATACACCTGAAGACTTGGTTTTTGGACCTGACAACAACCTCTACGTTACCAGTATTAACAGCCGCACTAGTAATAGTGTTCTACGCTACAATGGGCAAACAGGAGCATTTATCAATGCCTTTGTCCCCTCAGGTAGCGGCGGACTCACTGCACCTTTTGGTTTGAGCTTTGGTTCAGACGGCAACCTCTACGTCAGTAGTAGTCTGACTGATAGTGTTTTAAGGTACAACGGGCAAACAGGAGCTTTTATTGATACTTTTGCTACAGAGGAAAAAGGGTCGGAACCTGATGGCTTGAGCTTTGGACCAGACGGTAATCTCTACGTTGCTAACTTTCGGACTAATAATATCTTGCGCTATAACGGTAAGACAGGAGTTTTTATCGACACTTTTGTCCCATCTGGCAGTGGCGGACTTGACGGTCCTGTAAAGCCAATCTTTGGTACTGACGGCAACCTCTACGTTAGTGGTTTAAATAGTAACAATGTGTTGCGTTATGATGGCAAGACAGGAGCTTTTATTGACACCTTTGTCCCTGCCGGTAGAGGTGGGTTGAATGGGGCTGGCTTTTTGGCTTTCACTGAAGATAGCACTATTGTTCCTGAACCTAGAATGGATCTAGCTGTATTGGTGGTTGGTGCTGTGCTAGGAATAGGCAAGGTAGTTAGCCGTAAGCAGAAAGCCACATCATAAAAATCCAGCAATTAAGCTTTCTCCTAAATCAATCCATCACTACTAATATTAATTCTGGCATTGCTGAATTCAAGCATGAAAATGATTTTGTATGATTTCAAAACCTTTGTAAAAACGTTGTATTGCAAAACCAAATTACTCTGTGTCCTGCGGCTGCTCGTTTAACGACTTTAATGTATCTATACTGCAATGCAAACGCGGCTTGTCAGGGTCAGTCAAATCTAGCTTGTCCCAAGGTACTGTATAACCACCGTAGATTTTCTGCGCCCCCAGTAAATGCAAAATTTTTAACCCAATTGTCCAAGCGGATAGCCGTTCTAACACGGCAGCATAACCGATAAGATATTCCTTAACTATCCATTCTTTGCCTTGTTGTTCGGCACGTACTTCCTCAATGCGTCCGATAACTTTACCAGCTGAATCTAATACTGGTTTACCTAGCAGTAATTCTAAATGAATTTCACGAGTTGTCATTATCTCCCTCCTGGAATTCGGGCGATGATGCGATCGCGCAGCCATTTTTCATAACCTAAGGCTGGTGTTGCTTCAGCTTCAACATCGACTTCAACATCAATACCAACATCCCGCACTTTTGACCAGGGAATCCGAAACGGTTCACTTTGTTTAACACCCCATTTACTTGCAATTGCTGCTATCAAAGATGCCAAGCGGGGATTTAGCCTTTTGGCAAGGGTTGTTACTCCTACTTCTATATAAGCAAGTCGTGGTGGTTCGCCGTCTCGCAATTCCATCACAATGCCATCAACTTTACCCATTTTGCGTTGATTGCGGTCAACTAATTGATTATCAAGGACATCTCTAATAATATCCATTTCCTATCCTCCAATAATTTCCAATGGGATAGCAACGATCGCTAGCACAAATGTCAGCGCCATTGTAAAAATGACAACACTGTTACTAATCCAGCCGTTGCGATACTTGCCAACGTATAATTCATCGTTCATCAAAACCAAAAAAGGTATAATTACAGGCGGCAAAATCACTGCTGTAATTGCCATTGAAAACAAAGTCAATTGCAATGGATCAATACCAAAAACCATTAGTAGTGAAGCAAGAAAGACAAACACGGTGTAAACTAAACTAAAGCGTGCGGCATCTTTTGGTTTTAGATTTTCGCCCCAATTCCAACCAAAAGCTTGAGCTACAATATACGCTGTATCAAGGCTTACCTCCAGTGCTGCACCAAAGCAAGCAATCCCTAAAGATGCCGCAAATAGCACAAAGCCCCAGTAACCAAAGGTTTCTGTCAACATCAGCGCCGCCTGTTCATAGCTATCAACCTGGATACCTTTGGGACCGAGTACTAGTGCTGCCACAATCAACACTCCCAGGGATACTATACTACCAAAGCCCATCCCCAAACCAGCAACAGCGCGATTTACACCGATATACCCTTCATCCCACTTGTCTTCTACTGCACCAGATGAGTAGAAATAAAACAAGTACGGGCTAATCAATGCCCCTAGTATGCCAACGGCAAGGTATAAATAATGTGCAGTGTCTTGTTGCGGCAGAGTTGGCAACAAACCAGAACCAATTTTTGTCAATGATGGATGCAGCTTAAAAGTAGCGACGACAAATGCTAAGGTAATCAATCCGAATAAAGAAACACCGTTTTCAATTAATCCAAATGTCCCTTTCCAAAGTAGCAACCAAATTGCAAAGGCCACGGGTAAAGCAAACCACTGAAAACTAATGCCTGTTACTAATTGCAGGGCAATACAAACACCGCCAATTTCGGCTGCTAAAACCAGAAAATCAACGGCAACTTCTGCAACTAGGGGAATAATATAAAAATTGAACCCAAATCGTTCTCGCACCGCCGCAGCTAATGTATGTTTGCTAACTGCTGCTAAACGTCCAGACATTTCCACCAGAAAGATTACACAAATTGTCCCTAAGACAAACGCCCAGATTAGTTGAAAGCTATAAGTAGATCCAGCTTCAGCAGCAGTTGCGATCGCACCTACATCTAGAAACCCACCAATACTGGTAACAATACCAAGCGCGATTTCCAAAATTTTATTCATTGGTTTGCCCTGCTACTTTTTTTAGCTTGTTTAGCGATCGTTCTTCTATTGCTAATTCTCCAAGTTTTTGCTGTACCTCTGAACGATTCTTTTGTCCTACATATCTGGACATTTCTTCTACTTTATTTGCAAACTGTATAACCTCAGCTAATAGTTGTGATTTATCATGTTTTGTTACATCTTTAGATAACTTTATTTTGTCTATTTTTTCTTTTTCTTTCCGCAGTTCTTCTGTAGCTTTTTTCAATGTTTGTTCAGCATATTTATTTGGTACAACATTACGTAACCACGCATCACCAATCATATTTGCTGTTGCTACCCAAGAAGATATATCTTGTATTTGTTTTTCCATATCTTCTACGGAAGTTTTACCACTGCAAGAGGCTAACAATGTCAGTATTAATAAACAATTAATTACATATCCTAATTTACCAGGCTCTGGCATTTACAGACTCTCCATAGCCAACGCAATCTAATTTTTTCCCTCACCTTAACAACAGTGTACATCTATCTAAGGAAATATTTTGTAAAAAATTATTTCAAACTAATACTCATTTTCAAATTTTATTGTATTCACGTAAATTAGCTTCAAAAATTAGGATATTACTTTCATTTATAGTAAATTATGACGGTTATAAGGTCAAAGGTTTTACAAAATACTCTAAAATATATTTCAAAACTACAAATTTTTAGTAATCTCATCCCCTATTAAGCATATTTTGATGTCTATCATGATGCAGATACGTTATTTACAATTAATAGTCTAGGCTTATACAATAACAAGCTGGAATACACATCTTAGCTTAGTTTTAGCAAGGTTGAAAGACACATAAAGGCACATCATAGAAGGAAAAATATCAAAATATTTTTCCTTCTAGTTTCTCATTACTCTTATCTCCATAACCTTGTTTATAGCACCATTAAGTTAGGCTTAAGACTCTAAAAAAATATGCAAAATGACTCTGGTAAAAGTATCTCTATTTGGATAACAACGGCAGAAGTCCCAGAGCAACCTGTGCTTATCGAAAATACTTATGCAGATGTGTGCGTTGTCGGTGCTCGGATAGCGGGGATGTCAACTGCATATATGTTAACCCGCGCAGGTAAATCAGTGGTAGTGCTGGATGATGGCCCCATTGGTGTCAACTTAATTAGGACTTAAGCATTGACAGAAAGGCCAAAATAACAAATATAGTTTTCAAGGTTTATAGCTAGGTTTTTCAATAAGATTTTGGCGATGCCTGCGGTGGTCACTGAGCGCAGCCGTTCGCGCAGCGTCTCGTAGAGAAGTGCGGGCTACGCCTACGCACCCAATCAATGGTAATTGACAAAAGCCTGAAATAACGTAAATACGTTATTTCACAAGATAGTTATTTTGTACAGTGCGTAAGTACTATTAACGTATAAGCTAGATTTGGCGAACTTTCCAGGTTTGACCCTCACCCCCAACCCTGAAAGCAATTTTGCCAGAGGGGAGCAAATCTTCTATCTAGTTCCCCGAACCCCAACTTGGGAGAAGGGGTTCGGGAATGAGGGCAAAACGTCCTCTCAAAGCAGATTTTTTCTTAAGTTAACACCATTCGTTGAACCTAAGCTGTAATCATCTTTTGGCTAAATGACACTAGCAGAAAAAACGAAATCATTTGCTTTGAGGCTAGTTGATGTAATTCCCAGCAATGAAGCCAACTGTGTATTTCCAATTTTCACAATAGTATCACTACCCTGTTGCAATAGTGTTAAAGCACTAAACTGAGTTACACCAATACCACCAAGCCCGATTTTATCAGTGCCGATCGCGAAATCAGTCACAATGTTCTTGCTAGTTGGCAGACTGGCGTTAGTAATCCAGAATTGATCAGCACCAGCACCACCACTAAGGCGATTACCACCCTGTTGACCAGCAAATAGCACATCATCACCATCGCCACCAAACAGGGAGTCATTCACACTAGAGAAGAGTTTATCATCTCCAGAACCACCGTAGAGACGGTTATTGCTACCGCTACTGCCAAGAGTATCATTACCTGAGCCACCAAATAATAATTGACGAGAACCTTCAATGACTGTGAGAGTATCATCACCTGCTGCCCCAAGTAAATTATTACTACCAGTGGCTTCCCCTACGGTAATAACATCATTAGCATTGCCACCATCAGCAGTAGCATTTTGAGCTGGGCCGTTTTGACCAATAAATATCTGATCATTACCGTCTCCTGTAGATACTAAAGAGTCGCTGCCCACTAGCACCGTGTCTTCCCCGTTTCCAGTCTGGATTGTGTTCCCTTTAGTACCTTCTACAAAGTCTGCTCCCTCACCTGTAAATAAGGTTTGATTTGGCTCAACAGTAATATCATCGCTGCTAGTAGAGCCAGAATTAATTTCTTCTGCTTGAGGTTTACCTAAACCAGGAGCAAGATTAAGGGGCTTGTCTAACTTCAGTTCTATAATCTCATTGTTGTCTATGACTGGATTTTGAGCATCATTTCCAGGACGACCTGTAGAAAAGGGATAATTGTTGTCATTAGCCACCAAAATGGTGTTTTTGTCAACAACTAAAACATTCTCAATGGTTTGGAATGGGAAGTCAAAGGTAGTCTTACCGTCCCCATTCAGATCGTTGGGGTCTTGGATGTTTAACAAATCCGCAACTTCTTCTTTAGCTACATAGCCATTAGAATCTGTCTTAGACAAGTCTATTTTGTAAATCCTCTTAAATTTAGCCGCAGCCCCTTGATTATTATCCCGTTCAATAACTAGGTACTCATTGTCATTAATGACTGCTAAATCCCCAATAGAATTTGACGGATTATCCAATCTGTAGTAATGTAACTGATTGCTGTATTTATGGCTGGCTAAATCAAATTCGTTAATCCGCAAAGCACCAGGAGTATCGCCTTGAACCGTACCCTCTAACAGCATATAGAGTTTGGTTTTGCTAGCGTTTATTGCTCCACCTTCAAAACCTTTGGAACTAGCTAAGTTAGCAAAAGCATCTCCTGAGAGAACATCGGGGTTTTGTGGCGATCGCACTACATTATATTGAGGATCATCTCTAAGTTGATCCCGTACTTTATCGGCAATATCTGGGAAATCTGAGAAAAGTGCATCTACGCCTAATTGATAGAACTGCTGAATTTCTAGTGCTAGCTGACCCTTGTAATCTGCCGCTAAATATTGGTCTTCCGCCCGGAAGGTGTAAGGATGAACCAGCAAACCAGCATTGTGAGCATCTTGAACTAAGGTAGTAGGAGGTAACGTTGTCTTGTCGGCATCATTGACCACTCCATCCTTATTGACATCATCGGCTTTGCCATCACCATTAGCATCAGTACCTTTGACGCTAACAATCATCCGCTTCCAAGGGCCAATGCCATCGGCATAAGTGGCAACTTCAGCCAAGCCTTTTGGTGTTCGCAAGTCGCCATAAGTACGAGTGTCACCACTGACTTTCAAATCATAAGGTTGACTTTCGATGATTTTCCCGTTGATATCAATGTCACTAGCATCTAAAAGTTGGACAAGTGGAATATCCACCCCTGCCGCCGGCATAATGCTATCATGCAGTTCTTTAAGGTTAGATACTTCAAAAGACTGGATGAAAATGCGACTGGGATCAGTAAAGTTATTTGCCTTCAGTGTATCGATTAATAACTGACTGATGTTTCTGTTTATTTTGTTTGTGGTGCCTACATAAGTAGCTTCTTTGGCAAAATAAGTCGGGTGCTTAGTTTCAGGATAGATACCAATTTTTTTACCTGTGTCGGCTTCTACTTGCTTAACTAAATTGATGATTTCTGTTAAGGTAGGAATTTGAAATTGATCGTCAAAGGAGTGGTTGCGGAAAGGTAGACGTTCTTCTGCGCGTAAAGTCTTGATTTCAGCTAAGGTAAAGTCTTCAGCAAACCAACCTGTAATTGTATTTCCATCTAAACTTACTGTTTTCTTGCGATCGGCAAATTCTGGATGCTTGTAAACATCTGTGGTTGTGTTGTTAAAATTAACACTACCATCAGCATTCAAAACTGCTAAAGCAGGCTCATGGCGAGCAATTAGCACACCATCTTTTGTAACTACCAAATCAGGCTCAATGAAGTCAGCGCCTCGCGCAATTGCTTGTTTATAAGACTCTAAGGTATGCTCTGGACGATAGCCACTTGCACCTCTATGACCAATTACTTTAGGTGCTTCTCCATCTAAAGTTTTGAATCGGTCAGGTGTAGCGATCGGAGCCTCTAATAACTTACCACTGGCATCAAAATGCAGCAGGTAGGGGCCAAATTCGTCTCCAACCCAGATTGTCCCGTCTTTATCAAATACAAATGACTCTACATCAAAGTCTGCACCAGTCAGTAATCTTCCAGTAGTTCCCTCATTTACAATTTGAAAAGGAACTTTTTTGTTAGGGTCAGATAGTTGAATGTAATCTAAAATTTTAACGCTGCCGTCTCCATTCTCTGTTCCTTTAAAATTTGGATCTACACGATTAATTCGCAGTAGAAAATCTGCACTATTATCTTTGCTACCGTAACCATTATCTGATAAGAAGTACAAAGAGTTGCTGTTAGCAAATTGGACACCGCTAAAGCCCTGTATTGGCTGTCCTGGGAAAGGCCCCTTTCTGCCATTGGCTGAAACGTCTGCACCAGAAGGTGGGCCATCACTGAAGGTATCAGCAGGTAAAGAAGCAAAGCCGACTAACTCAATTGCCATAGTTTAAAATGTAAATGTTGGTTATGTATTTGGATTTAACTACATCACAAACTATTGAAATTCTGACAATTCACGTTATGTGAAAAAGTCCACCAAAACCTAACCCCATAACTCCCTTTCCGACGCGGAAGGAGCAAAATTCAAAGTCTTTCTTCAAGGAAGAGAGAAATAGAAATGAGGTTTTCCAGATGCAAAGAATACATTTACGAACACATATTTTATCAAAGTTATCGAAACTTTGATAAATGATAGTAGAATGTCACCTACTAATCTGTGTTAGTAAATAATGAATCTGGATAGTGAGATTCAGAATTTAATGTCAATAGGAGTTATGCAGATAACTTAGAGGATGTTTGAAAAGTCCTATTGTCGGTATCAAAAGTTTTAGATACCTCTAAACTCATCATTAAAAAGGGAGATTTTGATTCCGTTTCCCCCTTAAAAAGGGAGGGTAGGGGAGAATCTAAAAGTGCTTAAACTCACAGAGAAACACTTTTCCAACAACCTCTTAGCTAGCAGTAAATATTTTTCCAGGATAAGATTAAGATAAGATAAAATTAAATAGAATAAATGATTAAGTATTTTCAGGAGAAATAATACTGGTTAAAATTTATAACAATGAGACTTTGACATGATCAAGTCCACATATTTATATTTTAAATGCAACTTACTTTGTAGATAATTATCAAAAGATAAAATTTGAGTTTTTGCAGTTTTAGTTAGCTAGCGATCGCATCAATTTTAATCGTTAGGGCTTATAGCATTTGTAAAAATATTTACAACTAATAAAATATTTAGATACCCACCTTCTTTAAGAAGTCGGGTATCTAATTGTTCAGGAATGATTTAGAATTGGTGATGACGCTAGCTAACAAACTAAGCCTCAACGCTAGCAGAAAAAACGAAATCATTTGCAGTCAGACTCGTTGAGATAATTCCTAGCAATGAAACCAACTGTGTATTTCCGATTTTCACCAAAGTGCCACTACACTGTTGCGATAGTGTTAGCTCACTAAATTGAGTTACGCCAACACCGCCAAGCCCGATTTTGTCAATCCCGACTGTAAAATCAGTCACAATGTTCTTACTAATTGGTAGACTACCATTGGTAATCCAGAATTGGTCAGCACCAGCACCACCACTGAGGCGATCGCTACCTCCTTGACCAGCAAAAAGCAGATCATCACCATCGCCACCAAATAGCGAATCATTGACATTAGAGAAGAGTTTGTCATCTCCAGAACCACCAGAGAGACGGTTATTGCTACCGTTACTCGTGAGGGTGTCTTTACCTGAACCACCGAATAATGATTGACGAGAACCTTCAATTACTGTGAGAGTATCATCACCTGCCGCTCCAAACAAATTATTACTACCACTGGCTTCTACTAGGGTAATAACATCATTACCACTGCCACCATCAGCACTGGTATTTTGAGCCGGGCCATTTTGACCAATGAATATCTGATCGTTACCGTCATTCCCGGAAACTGAAGAGTCGCTGCCTGCAAGCACTGTATCATCACCGTTTCCGGCCAAGATTGTGTTATTTTTATTACCCTCTATAAAATCTGCTCCGTCACCGGCATTAAAGAATTGTCCTGATTCAAGATTGACAGTATCGCTGTTGCTAGAACCAAAACCATTGGGGAAAGTAGGCTCTACAACTGTTAGGTTATTGGGTAGTTCGAGAATACCAAGTTTTTCAGCAGGGGTATTACCTGTAACATTGAAGTCGTTGTCGTTAATCAAAGCTAGAGTGTTCGGTGTTACCAATGCTAAACCTTCTAATTTTTCCACCCCGGTGTAACCTAATTGAGCAGCATTAGCAATCAAACTCTTGCTGACAGGGGTAATATTGGCAGTAGCTAATTCCGCAGAGGTTAGTTGTTCAATAGTTTTACCAGCTGGCAAGGTAAAGTTAGCAGGGTTGTTGATGTTGGTCGCCCCAGCTAAATCAATTTGGTAAATTAGTTTATTGCCAGCAGATGTACTATTGTCATCTCGCTCAACTACTGCAAATTTGCTGTTACCCAAAGAAACTGCATCGCCAATTTTGTCAGTTGCCGGTAGACCTTCCAGGCGATATAAATACTCTCCTGTTACCTGCTTGGCGACAATATCAAACTCCAGAATTCGCAGGTTTAGAGAAGCTTTGGATGTCGCATCATTGGCGACATCTGGATTATCAATTGAACTCTGGATAAAGGCATATAATTTATTACCTTCCAACGCCACAGCTTCAAATCCTCGGTTATTGCGGCGTTGGGCATAAACTGCTGGCAATACTTCAGTACCAAAAGTTCCGGCGGGTTGGTCTGGGTCGGGTGCTGTGGCAGTTCCTTGAGGGATAAAGCGATCAATCAGCTTACCATTAGCGTCAAAGTGGTAAATAGAGGGACGGTACTCATCTACCATCCAGTAATCACCATTTTCTGCAACTACAATTCCTTCTAAATCAGCACCTAAAGGATCGTTAGCTATAACTTTGTTGTCTAAGTTAACAGCAATTTCATCAGTGTAAGCTAAACCGCTTGCTACTCCTTGCAAGTTAGGTAGTCCCGTTAATGGGGTCGTCCCATCTTGGCGGAATAATCCTGTTCTGTTGGTAATGCTAATTTCACCTGTGGTGCGGTTGAGTTCAAAGCTAACTATTTCTGGCTGAAAATTAGGCAAGAAAAATGGTCTGTTTGAACCATTAGAATCTCCATTGGGACCACGGTCTGTGTTAGTGATAAATTTCAGGTTGCCATTGGCTGCAAACCCTTGGAAATATAACCCAGAAAAACCACCCAAGAAAATATCTTGACCTTTAGAGGTCGTACCTAGCTTGGGTAGGTTTTCAAATTCATAGATAGTCAACTTAGGTTGGGCAACAGGATTGCGGGGGTTGTAACTAGTGGTGTCGATATTTAAAGTATTGGGGAAGGCATTGGCGATATTTTCCCAAGGCACCAGCTTAAAATTAGAGTTGACATTTTCGCCATCGATAGTTTTGGCTGGTTCATTGGAGCCGTCTTGGGTGACAAATAAACCAAATGGGAAGTTAGGCCCCAGTGGCAGATTAATGACATCAGCTCCATCTGACTCTTGCACACTATCAATTGACCCATTGTTACCAATGGCAAAGTTACCGACGTATTCGTTGTTACCTTCACGAGTGTAGGCAACAAAGGTGCTATCGCCTTGGCTGGATGCTAGCAAGTAGCCTGTGCCATTTTTGCCATAGTAGATGGTCAACCCTTCGGCGTCGTCGGTGAGGTGAGAACCACCCTCAAAACGAACGCGATCAATTAACTTGCCTGTTGTGCCACCGTTTGGTTCTGCCTGGAATTTCCAGATGCCCACATCTTCTTGGGCGATGTAGAGAAAGCCGGTTTCTTGGTCAACTACCATACCCTCTGTTTGGGGAGAACGCCCTGCTGCGGTGGGTGAGGGGATGGTAAACTCGCGCACCAGTTCTGCTCCAATTTGGCCATTACCTTTATCAATCAATTTGAACTGAGCTATGTCTCCAGTTTGGCGGCGACTGGTAAAGACATAGTAATCATTAGTTACGGGGCTACGGTATAAGGTAAGTCCGTAAGAACTGCGAGTGGATGCAGAATAAGGAGGTTCAAAAGGCAATCCTTGGAAAATAGTACCAATATTGCTATCGGTGATATTTTCCAGGTATTGACCGGGGGTGGTGGGGTTAGGGTTAATTTTGAAGATTGCTAGTTTATCATTTTGGCGATCGCTAGCTACGGCAATATCAACAGATTGATTGCCTAATTTAAAACCGTATTGCAGATCAATATTGTTGTAGCGAATGCCACCAGGATTAATTGTTTGCAACAAATTGCCAGACAAGTCATAAACGCGCAATCCAGCATTTTTGACTGAGGTTAGTACTAAGCTATCAGCAGAATTTGTAGCATTAACATAGATAGCAGGGTCATCAGCATCAGCACGTTGATCTACTGGGAGTGTTTTATCGTCAAATAAATTGGGGCGGGTTTCTACTGTGGGTGCAGCAGTTGCAACTAAGTCTGCATCCAGTGTAAGGATTTGGGTAAATTGACTTTGATTGAAGTTGTTATCACTTACCAGTACAATAGACTGGCTACCATCTGCTAGTTTTGGCCCAAAGGTAATACCCTCGATGTTATCTGTACCGTTAGGCAAGTTTAAATCATTTAAATTCAACAGCAGACGTTTTTGAGCGGGTTTGATAGTAGCTAGTTGTTCAGCACTCAAATTATTGAGAGAGTCGTAAAAACTAATATCAGTTGCACCTTGCAAAGAAACTTCGTAGATTTTGATGGTGTTGCCTACACCTTGGGCAAAGGAACGTTCTAACGCCAGTAATGTGCCACGATTATCTATTGCTAGCAAATCTGCTAAACCATTGTCAGCAGAGCCTGTGCTAGGGTTGGGTGGTTGAGCGATCGCATCGGTCATGTAGAGGTATTCTTTTTCTGGTTGTCCAGTAACCAGATTGTATTGCAGAATCCGGGAAGGACTGCCACTGGTAAGTGAGGCCTTTAATCCATCTTGGGAAAGCGCGTTTTCAGTAGCTGTGAATAAGGTTTTCTGGTCGGGTGTAATGGTGAGGCTTTCAAAGGCTAAATTATTGTAAACGCCTGATGTCTGCGTATCACTTGCATCGATAATACCGTTGTTATTGGTATCTTCAATTACTGGCAGGAATTTGCTGGGAACAAGTAATGCTCCTACTTCTTGCCCTGTAGTAAGGGAAAATTCTTTAATGAAGGGATTGGTAACACGACCAACAGTAGGATTTACTTCGCCTTCTGAAGAGATGAAAACAGTGCCATTGTTAGTTAAAGCAATACCTTCTGGGTCGAGGCTATTGAGTGCAAAGAAATTACCATTGCTATCTTTGAGTGGTGTGACATTCGTAAAAGTCACCCCAGAATCGGCAGCAGTAAATGTATAAAAACGGGCAGGGGCAAATTGGGAGCGATCGTCTGAAATAGCATAATAGCGGTTGTTAGCTGCATCGTAGGTGACACCAGATAGTCCGCCCACTGGAGTCGGTGCGCCATTCACCGTTCCCGCCGCACCAGTGGGAATAAAGCCAGTAGGAAAAATAGTTTGTCGTTCAAATTCCACACTGGGAACAGTTTTACCTGCTTGAGTCGCCCCGGTTTGCACATCTGCGAACACCAAGCGATGGTCAGAACTGGGGAACGGAAAAGTACCAACTGGGGAGAATGTCGGGTCAGTATTTAGCGGCCAAAATACTCTTGAATTGACAATTGTCAGGTTAGTAGAAGGTAGCACATAATCAGTCCGCAGATTTCCCGGAGTCGTATCAGCAAAATCTGCGGTATCAAAGCTAGGATTACCCTTTTGGTTAGTGTTTGCACCACCTTGTAAGGCTGCTTGTTGGGGACCACCCAGACTGGTAGGGATGACATTGGTATTAAGATTGGGATTTTGCAACAGTTGGCGAATAGCGTTATCAAAACTATCACCATCTAACGGATCTGCATTTTGATCGCCGACAATTACAAAGCTTGAACCAGCCGCAATACCGCCCCTTTTCCCCTGATCATCGTAAATATAATTACCATTGCCAGGGGTAATATAGTCTGACCAAAAGCGGATCTCGTCGTGGTTGCGCTTACCGTTGCGGTCTTCCGGTCCATCAAAAGTTGGGGGTGTCGGGTGGCTAGCAAGGACATGAATTGTTTCGCCGTTTACTTGGATGGGTACATCCCAATGACTTTTGGAGGAGAGACGTAAAACTTCCAATTCCTTCTGAGAATACCAATCATTTGGCTGTGGTGTTGTAGGATCGTCGGGAAGCAAAGCATTAGGCATATCCTTCCAGAGGAAGTTTTGGAAGGTGCGGACATGGGCAGTGTCGATGGGATATTTGGATAACAGCAACATCCCGTATTGACCAGGAAAATTACCGAATCCGAAGGCATCATCGCCATATCCCGCTTCGCCTGGGGTTGTAACTACTGCACCGTTGTTGTTTAAGTCAAAACCAGAGGCAATACCCGTATTGGAAGGAGCAATGTAAAAGTAAGGGTAATCAACAGGAGTTGCACCATTTTGGCTGACTGCAAGGTAATTTTGCTTAAATAACTGAACTGCTTGCTGGGAGTAGTCAAACTCATTAAGCAGCAACACATCTGGGTTGTTACGCTGAATAATTTCCGCAACAGCTTTTGCTTGAGCATTGTCAGGGGTAGACAGGTCGGTTACTAACTGACCTGTTGCGTTGCGATTCAAAGAAGCATTGAACTGAGAAAAGCGAACTGTGCTTGTAGTTAGCATAAATTAGTTCTGAGGTAAATTCCACTTGATGCCATCGCCCTCAAGTTTCCCTAAAGGCGTAGACACGCAGTGGCTTATCGTTAAACATCGCTTAAATCTGCGTTAAACAAAGACGAAACAAATATCTATTGCCTAACTGGTATTGCGGTTTGACCCGCTAAGTTCGTCAAAGACATCGCCTTTGGTAATTATCCAAAGTCGTCCGTACTTCGTAACAGCTCAAAAGCGATCGCTATGCCCACAGAGGAATCGCAGGTTAATAAATATCGCATTTAAAGCTTGATGCAAGTCTTTAAAACCAAAGCAGTTGAGGTCAGTAGTTTCGTTTCCCAAGGCAGAAGCTTAGATGCCAATGTCACATTTTATAATTATTGGAGACTAATAAGTTTTCAAACCTCCTAGATTAAACTATTCCACTTAAATTAAGGAACAGCTATCAAGAGGTTAAGACAAAAATAATTGCAGGTTTTGGGATGCTTTTGTTCCACAGCAATTATTTTCAGTCATATAGCAATCCGATTTGATTACTGAATTACTTATAGAGACTGGGGATTGGAAAGAAGAATAAAAGTGTACTGAGTTTTTTTCACGCAATCAAATATGAGTCCTATATAGCCCGAACGGATGGCGCAGTCAGCAAAACTTAGGAATGGCTATTTTCTCGTTAACTCTATATATGTCTTTCTCTAACTAAGTTTCGAGCTGTTGTGCCCTTTTAATCAATCTGAAAATTCCCTTATATTCAAGAATGTTTCTAAATGGAGCAAACAATCTCTTAAGAATAGGTGGTTGGCAACAAAACTAAATAGTTCAGTTCTACGATAATACTTTTAAGCTCTTGTTCCCCTGCGGTCTTAATGATAAGTTTTTCACTGGATATTATTTAAGGTGGGTAATACCAATTCTGGCGTTGCATAATTAAGGGATGAACTGTCCTAATTGTGCATCTAATCATGTCCGTAAGAACGGGCATCGTCGTGGTAAACAGAATTACATCTGT
>NZ_JBALFV010000048.1:0-34253 GCF_036916735.1 Nostoc sp. | reverse complement strand
CAGCTTCGTTGTAGCGTCCTATAGAACAGTAGAGTTCTGCCAAATTGTTCAGGCTAATGGCGATATCAGGATGATTGTCCCCCAGTAGGTGTTTTCTCAGTTCCAAAGCTTGTTGAAACAAAGGTTCAGCTTCGTTGTAGCGTCCTATAGAACAGTAGAGTTCTGCCAAATTGTTCAGGCTAATGGCGATATCAGGATGATTGTCCCCCAGTAGGTGTTTTGTCAGTTCTAAAGCTTCCTGATATAAGGGTTCGGCTTCACTGTAGCGTTCTGTAGAACGGTACAGTGCTGCCAGATTGTTTAGGCTAGTGGCAACATCAGGATGGTTGTCTCCTTGTAAGCGTTTTGTCAATTCTAAAGCTTGCTGAAACAGTGGTTCAGCTTCGTTGTAGCGTCCTGTAGAACGGTAAAGTTCTGCCAGATTATTCAGGCTAGTGGCGACACGGGGATGGTTTTCTCCCAGTAGGCGTTTTCTCAGTTCCAAAGCTTGCTGCATTAGGGGTTCAGCTTTTCTATAGCGTCCTGTAGAACAGTAGAGTTCTGCCAGATTGTTCAGGCTAGTGGCGACACGGGGATGGTTTTCTCCCAGCAGGCGTTTTCTCAGTTCCAAAACTTGCTGCATCAGAGGTTCAGCTTCGTTGTAGCGTCCTGTAGAACGGTAGAGTGTTGCCAGATTGTTCAGGCTAGCCGTGACATCGAGATGTTCTAAACCAAGACGATTTTTAGTGACTTTTTCACACTGCTGCAACCAAGGTTCTGCTTGCTGATAAAGCCCTTGACCTTGGTAGAACCAGCCTAATCTAGTAAAAGGCTGAATTAAATCCTCATTGCTGAGATATTGGGATAAGCAGGTTGCAACTTCTGCAATGTGCGGGATATGTGAAGTGAAATTGAGAATATGTTTACGGTTAGGCTGTTGAGGAATTTGCTTTGCTACCTCTACCATCTGCGCTACAAAGTTTGTTTTCACCTTATCCGCCTCACTTGACTCATCCAACTTCATTTGGAAAAATTGCCGAATCAGTGGATGTAGACGATAAATTCCTTTACTTTGCCATTGTATTAAATGCAGTTTCCACAACTGGGCTATAGCTTTCTCGCAGAGTTCTTGTTTATCGTCATCTTCTATCGCTTCAACAAATAAGGGAATGTCAGCCAAAGCAAACAAACTCAGCCAACAGCTTAAGCGTTGTGCATTCTCATCCAACTGTTCCCAACTTAATGCAAAAGCTTCAGCAACACCATATTCATACTGCATCAATGAATTAGCCTTGGCGATTGCTTCGTGTTCCAGTCGCTTTTTCTCTAACCGCTTCCGCAGTTTTTCCAAAAACAAATCTGGCATTGTATCCAGATATCGCCCCACTAACTCTAACGCCAAAGGTAAATATCCCAAGAATTTACAAATTTCTCTCACAACCCAAGGTTCGCTTTTCAGTCGTTCTCTATCAACCAGCGATTTTAATAATTTCATTGCCGCTAATGGTTTGAGAACACCCAAAGGTAATTGCGGCAAAGTTCTATCAAATTCTTGGCGCGTTGTCAGCAATACTTTAAACCGGGGTGATTCCGGGGGTAAATAAGGCTGAACCTGTTTTTTGTAGTCGGTGACATCATCAAACACTAGCAGCACTTCACCTTGTTGCCAATTCTGCCAGCAGTATCTCAGCCTATCTGCTAATTCCCAATCGTCCGGTGCAATTCTGTCAAATTTTAATTCAAAAAATCTGAGAATCTGAATTCCGACATCAATACCCTGTGCTGATAACCAGCAAACCCCACCTTGATAATTCTGCAAGTCCTGTTTCGCGTATTGGATAGCGAGTTCAGTTTTGCCTACTCCACCCATACCCGCCACAGCTACAATGGCAACTTGCCGAGATATTTGTAATGAGGAGTGCAGTTTTTGTAGTTCTGCCTCGCGTCCCACAAATTTTTCAAATGGGACAGCAGGGGGAATATTTTGATAAATTTCTTTAATTGTTGGTTGGGCATCTTGCCCGCCATTATATTTGCCTGTGAGGCAAGCCCGTAATTTTTCCAGCTTACCGCGACTGTTAGAAGTCGCTAATTCAGGATAACTCTTGGCAAACTTGTCATACACCTCAGCCATCCGCTTTTTGAAAGCAGCCGCACCAATGTTTAATTCGCTGGCAAGTTTTACCTCACTCTTCCCTGAGTTTTCAGTCTTCAACCGCTTTACAAAAGCTGCCGTTTGCTCTGGGGATAAGCCATGAGTAGCAGCTTCATTGGCTAAAAAATCAGCCCATTGCATAGACAGCTTGTGAGATTTCTTCTTGATTCTACTTAATTTCTACTTTCTTTCTACTTTGTCTCCATTTCTAGGGAATCTCCTCTTCTTCTGGCAGAAATACGATTTGCATAGAAACATTTAGAAGAGATTCAGCCATGAAAACTGCTTTAACAACTCCAGTCAACTCCAATCAAATCACCCAAACTTCGCAATTAATCCCCGCCTCACCAACATCGGTAGAGAATCCATCTACCTGGATGCGAGACGGATACAGCCCTACTGAAATTATTCTTGCGGCGGCAATTTTAACTTCATTGTCGATTGGGGGAATTGCTTCTGTGATTGTGGCGATTACGGGTTTAGTTAAAAGTTTAGTGCCTGTGATGGTGCGCCCAACAAGGGAAAAAACTAAGTAGGGACACTGGCAAAGCCAAATTCTTTGCTTCGTTGCTATCCCGCCTCGGAATCAATTCCGAGGCTAATAGCCTAAGTCCGTTCAAACAAACTAAATTTAGTAATTTGAGTCAGTTTTAACTGACTTCTGCTGTTAGCCTGCAATTTGAATCGCAGGCGGGCTATTGATTTCACTAAAATCTTGGCTAACTACTCACCATATCAGAGAGCAAGAATTCTGTGTTAGCGTTCGCGCAGCGTTCCGCAGGAAAGCTTAGTGATGGTATCGCCCGTCACTTGAGCTTTTGAGCCTTTGAACCTCAATGTTGAGCCTCTGAACTCCAACGTTGAACCTTTGAGGCTGAATGTTGAACCTCTGAACTTCAACGTTGAGCCTTTGAACCTCAACGTTGAGCCTCTGAACTCCAACGTTGAACCTTTGAGGCTGAATGTTGAACCTCTGAACTCCAACATTGAGCCTCTGAACTCCAACATTGAGCCTCTGAACTCCAACGTTGAGCCTTTTATCCTCGAAGTTGCACCTTTTATCCTCGAAGTTGCACCTTTTATCCTCGAAGTTGCACCTTTTATCCTCGACGTTGGGATTTGTTACTCAAAACAGCTAGATAAATACTTTATTCCTCCTGCCCCCTGCCTCCTTATACTAAGGCGACTGATTTAACACCCATTTCAACCACTGCCCAAAGGAACTTACAACATTTAACCTTTGAACTCCAGGCGCACGGGCGGCGGCGAGTCCATCAACAGCGACTAATGCGGCGTATTGCAAGCCCAAAAAACTATCAACTGCTGCATAAGGCCCACCTAAAGTAATAGCCCCAGCAGCATACATTTGACCTCTATCACCACGCATTTCTACTAATTCAAAATTGTTTGCTACAGTCAATCGCCCCAAATGATTCACTGGGAGGTTGTAATGTTTCACCAAATCTGCTATTAGGGGATTGGCATCTATCTTGGCGTCCAGTCCAGTAGCATCAACAATAAAGTCAGCTAGCAATTTCGTTTCCCCAAAGCTTTTTTCTCGGATACGGGTAATAATCCGGTTTTGGGCATCTCGTTCTACATCCAGAACCTCTCCGAAGGTAATTTGATACCAGCCTTCGCTTAACCCTTGGGCAGTAATTTGCTGCCAGTCTTGGCGGTCGGCGGTGGTAGTTCCACCCCAGTCTGCTAGTAAACGTTTGCGTTCATCGGCAGTGGATTTTTCTAACATTGCCCGGAGTTCACCGCCCCAACAGGCTTTTGGCCAGTTAAAGGGTTGAAATTCGTAATGATTTTTGACTAGGCGCTGGGTATTTTGAAATTTGTTGCCTTGAGGTTTAGGCGATCGCATTAAATGCAAAACTGCAATATTTCGATTTCTTTTTCTAGCTTCATAAATGCGCTGTACAATCCGCGAAGCCACAATTCCCCGCCCCCGAATCAATACCGTACCACCCTGTCGCTCTAGTTGCTCATAAACATGATCGTGAGCTTCGTAAGCATTGACTACAGATTTAAAATCTTGATATTTTTCTCTATAAGCTTGCAAATCTGGGAGAAACTGAATTGCTGGATACCCAGTAGCTAAATGTAAATAACGACTAACTAAAAAAGCATAATTTCCTGGGGCGCGAGAGTAGGCTATGCAATACCTGCCATCATCAGTTTTGCGAATTCCCCTAACTCGCCCATAGCGGTAAATTTGATTCCAACCAATGCGCTTCGCCTCCCTATCTATGGAATCAAAGACATTACCCGCACGAGGAGTATAAGTTTCTGCAAATGTAGGTTCAGCGAACACTTGCCATAAATACTTGAATGCTGAGTTTATCTCTGCCTTGGTGAAATCGTGCCAAGCTTCTCGCAAGGCATAACTAGGCCAGCCCCAAATATTATCGGGACAAGAGTCAGAATTAGAACGCAGTCTTTCATATAAAGGAATTTGCGAATTCAAACAAAGGCGCTTGTAACGAGCATAAGGTTCCGCCTCTAATCCCAAAGCCACAATTTTGTCAGCACGTACACCACTAATTCGCAGCAAATCAGCCCAAACAAAGCTACCCAGTCCCGCCCCGATCGCTAGATAATCAGATTCATCTACTGGCAGTCTTGTAGCATGAAGTGCTTGCACAGCGACCTTTTGTGCCTGAAACGCTAATGGTGGGAAATTACTTGCCAAGGGCGTTAGCGGCTGGACTACAGGCAACCTGGGGTCTAGGAGATTGGTCTTTGCGTTGAAGTGAATCGTTGAAGGAGGTGTGGTATCTGGTGCAGGTACGTTAGCAGCAAATGTCACTGTTATCACATAGGGCCCAATTTGCAACGTATCACCATTAACCAAAACACTGCGTGTTTGTGGTTGACCATTGACATAGACACCGTTAACGCTACCTTGGTCAATCACTACTAAATGGTCTTGTACCCAGTCAATTAGGGCATGGTAGCGAGAAACTTCATTACTGTTAAGCAGCATCCGAGAAACCCGTACTCCCCTGAGTTCAGCAGGTAAGCGAGCAAATTCTCGACCAAAAGCGATCGGCATACTCAACCTTGGTTCTCGCCGTTCACCCGTCGCTGGATCGTCCCAACTTAATTGGATTTGTTCATTAGTCATTTGTGATTGGGCATGGAAACAATTTTTTTCTACAGACCGATAAATCGCGTCTCTACTCTAACTCTTGTACAGACAAGGGTTAATCGCGTCTGCTAATTTCCTCCTACCAACACACTCACCGCCGCAGCCAAAGATGTCCCACACCAATGACAGCCAATTTGTAGATTTTCTCCTGGGGAAACTTTATGACATTTGGGGCATTCTAAGCCATAAACTCCTAGCGGTGGTGCGGGGGGTGTTGGTGGATGGTGGTGATGTTCGAGATTTATTGCTGGATTGGGTGGTAGCAAAATTGTTGCTGGAATGCTACCCGTGGAAATGCTAGTAACTTTGAGTTTTATTTGTCCCAAAGTGAAACTAGTGCCCTGAGTTAAAGGCATTTCACCTTGGATTAATTGCCGCCCATCGACAAGGGGGGGATTTTGCGAGCGCAAATTCCTAATATAAAAGCGCTGTTGCTGGTGATGAAAAAATATTTCAACGTGTAAACCAGAGACAGTGGGGTGACTCAAAACAATATCGCAGCGGAGTGGATCGCGACCAATGCGGACAGTGCCAAGATTTATACTTGGCTGTTGTTCGTAAATGTTCTGAGTTTTATCTTGGCCTGCATCATGCCACTGTAAAGTTAGTGCGTTCATTGTTCTAACTTTGTAAATCGTATTTAGCTACTTCAACTTCTTTCTGTGCGATTCCTAACACGATTGAGTCGGTGCAAGCAAGTATTTAGAAAAAACTTCAACAAGATTTATTTAGCCGATGCTAATTTATCAGCGATGCGTGTAGTTTCTGGCAGTCGATATTTGGGCGTGCAGCGTAATACATAGTCAATCGCTGTTGATAAACTAATTCGATGACCACTGGAGATGTAGAGAGGTTTTACTCCTGTGCGCGATCGCAAAACTGCCCCAACCGTTTCACCGTTATATATAAGTGGTTGGCTGCTGCCTTTGGTTTCTGGTAATTCCTCATACTTACCTACTAACCTAGACTTGGCTACACCAATTGTCGGCATATCTATAAGTAACCCTAAGTGGCTAGCTATACCTAATCTGCGGGGGTGGGCAATTCCTTGACCATCACACAGGATGATATCTGGTGTTGTTTTAATCTTCTCCAGGGCATCGAGAACAGCTGGAATTTCCCGAAATGAGAGGAACCCAGGAACATAAGGAAAGGTTGTAGGACGGTGTGCTAGGCTTGTCTCGATTAGTTGCAAATCAGGAAAACTCAGTACTGCGACAGCTGCACGGCTAATGGTTCCATCAGCTTCAAAACCCATATCCACTCCAGCAACGTACTGGATAGGTTCTTGCAGTTGATCCTCAGTAATTACTTGATCGCGCAGCTTTTCTTGGATAACTATGGCTTCTTCCAGCGTCGAGGGCCAAGCATGATCTCGATAAAACTTCATATTTAAAATTGGAATTAAACTGATTAATATTAATCCTGTTAATTTGCTAGCACAACAAGAGTTTTGGATGTTGATACAGGAAAAATATATTTTTTGTAAAAGTCTGTGAATAACTATCTTTATCCTAGACATTTTAGCCCAGGTTTGCTGATATCTTACATCATAATGTTACTTAAGGCTGTCAAGAGGGAACTCTGAGAATATAAATTGATTTTCCTAGATTTTCTCTTTTACTGGTTATGACACAGCCAAATATTCTGGAACTTGCAAAACAGGGAGACACGCAGGCGATCGCATCTCTGATGAACCGCCACCTACACCCTAAAGGGATCAATGCACAAGTTGCCTTCCAAGATACTTGCTTGGAGGTAATACTAGAATCTGCCCAAGTCCTAAATCAGCATATTTTAGTTGCATTTATCCGTAAAGGTTTAACCGCTTTAGGGGCTGCATCTATTGAAATAGTGAAAGTTTACGGGCAACAAACTGGTCAAGAGTTTCCAGCTTGGAGTAAAGAGTTTAATTTAGGCATAGCAGAAGCTGAACTAGAAACAGTAGATGATGAACACTCTTTGACTAATTCTCAAACTTTAACTATTTGTATTAACTTAAGTGGCGATACTGCACAGGGATTAACAAACCAAGATTTTGAATTTATTGCTAATCAAATCAGCACGGATATTTTATCATCTTGTTCTGAGGTTTTTATTCAAAAAGTAAGTATTAGTAATGGTAGCTCGGTGATTACAAAGGAACGTTAGGATTTAATTTGATTTACGCATAGGTGCAAAAAAAGAAGCTAAAATCGTAATTTTTGCAAAAACTATAATAAATACAACTAAATTTGAAATATCGGGCTGTCAAATTTCTAAAAATGTTGCTTTTGCCTATGAATGGAGAACCCTGAGATAGAAGATATTATCTCAGCTTTCGGATTTATTCGTTATGACACAGCCAAATTTTTTAGAACTTGCTAAACAGGGAGATGCACAAGCGATCGCTGTATATATAACTTTAGTATAAATACTGAAACTGCTAAGGCGCTGTTTAACGCTGCTGATGCTGATTTACAAGCGTTTTAAGTAAAAAAATCAGGTGACTAAAAAATCTGATTGTGCAAGAAAATGGCGATGTCTTCTCTACGAGACGCTACGCGTAGCTTGCTTCTCCGTAGGAGTACGGTAAGGCTTTGCCAACGCACTTAAATTTCCCGATTGATGTGGTAGTTTTTGTTTTTCCCACTCAAGCAAATTTCCGACTCAGACTCTTGACAAAATCCTGCTTGAGATCAAATGAAACAGCCCTGCCTCTCTAAGGCTATCCATTAGTCACATCTTTCTTTACAATCTTGAAACGCTTGTTTTGTAGGCATCTTAAACACGCTCGGTGTAAGGCATACTTGACAAGTTACCTCTTAATCTTACCGCTAAAAGTAGATTTTTCTTGAGAATTAATCACGAAGGAATCAAAGTTATAAAGAACGTTCGTGAATACTCTGGCAAATGTTGAGAAAGATCCGGGTAATGGATAGCTTTCCAAGGGGAGAGTTAGGGAGGGGTATTTTTGTACTTCATTAACTTGCAATCTAGTGTATTATCCAATATCTCGTTTGTTTTGCTTGAATCAGATGCGATATCCTCTAAATTAGAAGACAGTAAATAGACTGTTGAGGCTGTTATCTATCACGCAAAAGCACAATCACATGGCTTTTTCTCATGAATTTCAGCGCTATCGGAGCATGGGCCCCCTCGATATCTTCCCAGGTCTAGTTAGTTCCATCCTTCTACACTCTATTTTACTGATAGGGAGCAAATATTGGTTCACAGCTTTTATGCCTGAGCCTAAGCAAGAGATTCCAATTGAGGTAGTTGATGTTTATCCTAATGAAACACAGATACCCCAAAAAACCTCATTCCGTGCTACTAAAAATTCAATTGCAGGTGGTAAAGCTTTACCGAAAAAACCTGTTTCTACTGTGAAGTCAGCTAATTCAGATGCACATAAAGCCTCTAGTAAAAGTTCTTTTGACTCAACAACCTTATCTTCAGCAGAGGTATTCCGGCCAGAACTAAAGCACCAGAAAGCGGAATCACCAAATCTATCTCTTCAACAACCCAAAGTTGAGCCAACAGCGATCGCAAGACCAACAATACCATTAGCAGCTAAACCACAGCCAAGACCCATCGCCAGAGCAACTATACCACCAACACCCAAAGTTGAGCCAAGATCCATTGCCAGAGCAACTATACCACCAGCACCCAAAGTTGAGCCAACAGCGATCACAAGACCAACAATACCATTAGCAGCTAAACCACAGCCAACAGTGATCGTAAGACCAACAATACCATTAGCAGCTAAACCACAGCCAACAGCGATCGCCAGAGCAACTATACCACCAGCACCCAAAGTTGAGCCAACTGCGATCGCAAGACCAACAATACCATTAGCAGCTAAACCACAGCCAAGACCCATCGCCAGAGCAACTATACCACCAGCACCCAAAGTTGAGCCAAGACCCATCGCCAGAGCAACTATACCACCAGCACCCAAAGTTGAGCCAAGACCCATCGCCAGAGCAACTATACCACCAACACCCAAAGTTGAGCCAAGGCCCATCGCCAGAGCAACTATACCACCAGCACCCAAACTTGAGCTAAGACCCATCGCCAGAGCAACTATACCACCAGCACCCAAACTTGAGCTAAGACCCATCGCCAGAGCAACTATACCACCAGCACCCAAACTTGAGCCAAAACCCATCGCCAGAGCAACTGTATCACCAACACCCAAACCTAAAAAGATAGCAGTAGCACCTAATACCACACCACCAGTACTACCCCGAAAAACAGCGCTTGCACCTGCTGTTAAATCACCAGTACCCAATCCTAAGAACTTAGGACAGTCGAGAACACTTTTAAGTAAACGAACACCGTCATCTCTGAAAACAGGTGCAGCAAGCTTGCTGGGCGGTACTGTGAGTGTATCTAGTCGGAATTTTAGCGGTGATTATCTGGCAGCCTTGCCTAATTCCAACCGAGATAACCAAGCTCCTTCTGGTATTGATGCCAGCAGTCAAGATATAGATATCACCTCTTACTTAAACCAATTACAGCAACAAGTTAAGCAGCAGTGGCTACCAGGAGTGAGCCAGTCTTCTCGGCGAACAGTGCTTAACTTCACTATTAACCGTTCCGGGCATCTAAGCAATCTCCATCTCTCACAAACCTCTGGATTCAGCGTCACTGATCAAGCAGCGCTCAACGCTATACAGCGAGCTGCACCCTTTGCACCTTTGCCCACTGGATATACCAGTAACCAGATGCATATTCAATTTACATTTGATATCAATGTCTATGTGCAGTTAAATTAATCGGGGGACGTGACTAACAACAGGTAAGCAATTAATTCAATCATGTATTATACCGACTTTACCTTAACGTTAAATAGGTACTTTTCTAACCAATAATCATAGGTTTCGGAGTGTTCCTAATCTATCAGTAATTTTGCTTTCTTAGATTAAATCTCCCTAGCTAAGATATTAGAATAAAAGTAATATCGCCCCCTAAGCCAATCATGACAGAAGGAAAGACGCGGCGTAATTTCCTAATTACCAGCATTGCTGTGACAGGAGGTATTGTGGCAACTAATGCTTTACAGCGAAATACTACTAACATCGCTACACCGCCAGCAACCATGCCAGAACGGTTACTGGGACGCACGGAAGTAAAACTCCCTATCTTCGGGTTAGGAGGAGCAGGAATAACGCCACTATCCTGGCAAGGAAAAGAGGGTGATGCTATAGCAATTATTCAAAGAGCGCTGGAACTTGGCATTCGTTACTTTGATACAGCAGCTAGTTATGGGCCGAGTGAAGATTATTTAGGTAAGGTGCTACCACCCCATCGCTCAAAGGTTTTTCTAGCAAGCAAGACCGATCAAAGAGATCGGGATGGTGCATGGCAAGAATTGGAGCGATCGCTTAAACGTCTCAATACAGATTATCTCGATTTGTGGCAGTTGCATCACGTTTCTTTTTCTGAAGAACTCGACACCATCTTTAGTCCATCAGGCGCAATTAAAGCTTTAGAAGAAGCCATAGAACAAAAATTAGTGCGCTTCGCAGGTATTACCGGACATCATGACCCTCAAGTTATTGCCGAAGGCTTACGTCGCTATCCTTTTCACACTACACTAATTCCTGTGAATGCTGCCGACAAACATCACCCACGTCCATTTATTCCTGTGGTTCTACCAGTTGCTCAAGAAAAAAATGTCGGTGTGATTGCGATGAAAGTCCCGGCTTATGGTCGGCTCTTTAAACCAGGCGGGTTGAAAGGTATGGAACAAGCTTTAGGTTACACAATGTCTCAGCCTGGGGTTCATTGTTGCGTGATTGCGGCAGAGACAGTTGCACAATTAGAGAATAATGTCAAGATAGCGCAGGCTTTTGTGCCTCTTAAAAAGGAAGAATTAACAGCGATCGTACAACGGACTGCTAATATCTGGGAAGATAGTACATTCTTCCGTGCTTGGACTTAGTATAGCCCGCCATAAAAAATGCCAAAATCAAATTTTTTCCGATGGTCAATGGGGGTTTGACGATGACAAAGCCCGACTTTAGCAAAATGTCCCGTTAAGAACTTAAAGAATATATTTTAGCTCATCGTGAAGATGATGAAGCGATTGAGGCATTAATCAAAGGGGGAAATCCTAATAGTCCGACATATCCATTTCCTCAGACTAACGAGGATTTGAGGGAAATGGAAAAGATACTCAAGAAAAAGCTGGGTAGTAGTGGAGAGGCTGTCTAACTATTTGAAAGGTTTAACGATGGGTTGAAATAGTAAAATCTTGCAGATGTTACATTTGCCAGTCACAGTGATAATATTTTGCTGCTTGCGACATATTAAATTGTAATAGTTTCTCCTCTGTCAACTTATATCCGAAACTCGGCTTAAAAGGCGAAATATTTAAATTGCGAATAATTTCCGCCGCCACAGCCTTTGCTAGTAACGGTGGTACAGAGTTACCAACTTGTCGAAATCCGTGCCATTTGGTTACATGAAATCTAAACCAATCTGGGTAAGAATGCAATCTCGCCGCTTCTCTAACTGTAATACAACGCGGCGTAATTGGATGAATCGGTCTAGGAGATGTGAAAGAACCCCTATACTTGTCTGTTCCCGCTCTTAACGTATTACAGACACCAGCAGGATGCAGCTTATAAAAACGACTAATTTTTTCTCTCTCGCCTTGTTGAGTATCCTGAAAACGTTGAATAGTTTCTGCAGAATGTTTTGTTCTTAAACTTGAAGAAAGTATTCGTAAATCATATTCACGTTTGTAAGAATAATCATCATCTAGGCATTTGATACCGCGAAGTAAAAGAGCATATTTACTAGGCTTTTCGTATTCTGCTAAAACCCAATCTCTTGTTAGTAACTCTGGATATTTTTCTATTTCAGGTAAATCTCCAATTGCATCCAATACTGTAGGACTTAATGGGATATCAGATATTTTTTGATAATTTAAATTATTTGGTAATGCTTGTTTAGTAATCGGCTGAGGATATTTCGGTAACTCTACATCCTCCCTTGCGCCTATGAGAAATAATCTCTCACGGGACTGTGGTACTCCGTAATGTGCAGCGTTAATAACTTGGTAATTATCTTCTACTTTATAGCCGTGAATTCTAAACTCGTTAATTAAGGATTGGAGGATTTGTTTATGTTCGCCAACTGTGATCCCCCGGACATTTTCCATTACAAAAAACTTTGGTTTTAGCTCAAAAACCAGCCGATGAAAGTGAAACACCAAAGAGTTTCGAGGATCGTTAACAGCCCGTTTACCAATTAGAGAAAATCCTTGACATGGTGAGCCACAAATTACCACATCAATTTCGCGATCGCCAATCTCAGACCGATTCCTAATTTCTTCCCCGGTTGTATCCACAACACTTTTACATAACACTGAGCAAAAAGGGAAGTTAAAATGATGTGTTGCACAGTGAATCGGGTCAATCTCCACAGAGGCTAGTACATCAAAGCCAGCTTGTTCAAAGCCAAGAGTCATACCCCCCGCACCGGCGAATAAGTCAACTGCGATCGCTCTTTGTTTTTTCATCTCATAAGCCATGACACCTCTAAAGGGATTAGGTATTGGGAATTAGGGAATGGGTATCGAGTATTGAGTATTAAATAAATATACAAAATTTCCCTAGCCCCCAGTCCCCATGCCCCTAATCCCCACTCCGTGGGGGTCTTGAGTTCCCCAGTCCCTAGTCCCTACTCCCCAGCACCATTTGCAAAATTTCTTGAGCAACCCGATCGCACACCCCAACTTCTCCTAAACTTTGCCGCATTTCTTTATAATCTGCTAAAGTTTGCTCTCTGCGACTGGGATTGAGTAGCAGTTCCATCGCTGCTTGGATAATATTCTCTGGTGTGGCTTGCTCTTGTAAAAATTCTGGCACAATCGGCTTCATCACTACTAAATTAGGTGGTGATGCAAAGGTTATAGAACCTTTGAGGATATTACGAGCGATCCAAGCAGTCAGGGAACTTAAGCGGTAAACTACGACTTGCGGCACATTTAACAGAGCAAGTTCTAAATTGACAGTACCAGATTTACTAATGGCTAAATCAGCAGCAGCAAAAACTTCCATTTGTTGACCTGATATAATTGTAGCCCGTAAACCATAACGCTCAATAGCCTGCTCAATTGGCTGTCTATAGACTTCCAGAGATAGGGGAATCCAGAAATGAACTTCAGGTAATTTCGCTTGAATAGTTTGGGCGGCTTGAAAAATTACTGGTAAAAGATATTTTAGTTCTTGGCGGCGAGAGGCGGGGAGAAGTGCGATCGCAATTTGTTCTGGTGCAATCCCCAGTGTTGCACGAGCTGCTTGACGACTGGGAGCGTCTTGCATTCGGTCAACCAAAGGATGCCCTACCCAACTAACTTTTGCCCCTTTATCGCGAAAGTAACGGGCTTCTTGTGGGAAAATTGCCAACAGCTTATCTGTAAAACCAACAATTCGGTTAGTTCTACGCAAGCTTATTGACCAAGCCCACTCTTGGGGAGCAATGTAATACACCACAGGCACATCTGGTAATTGCTGTTTCATATAAGTCCCAATTTCCAGATTGGGAGTCATATAATCGATTAGCACCACTAAGTCAGGTGGATTTTGTTTTAGGGAAGCGATCGCCTGACGTTGCACCTGGAGAGTCGGTAAAATATAAGGCAGTCCTTCTAGAATACCCATTGAGCCAATACTACTGGTATTTCCCAACAGAATTGCCCCAGCCTCCACCATTTTTTTGCCACCCAACGCCACAATCTCTAATTCCAACCCAATCGCTACAGCTTGACGCTTCAGCGCTGTAATTAGCAGCGACCCTTGTAAATCGCCAGATACTTCGCCAGTGCTGATAAATATCCGCATTTGATAATTAAAGTTAGGAGTTAGGAAATAAATAGTTAGAAGTGAGGAGTTAGGAGTCAGGAATTAAAAATTTGAGTTATCAACTCATAACTCCTAACTCCTAACTTATAATTCACGACTCATCACTCACGCCTTTTTTTCCCCTACCGGGAATCAAGCCACGCCTTCCTGGCATTTGAGAAAGTAGCAGAAAGCGACGCAAATGCTGCAATTGTTCGTTATCCCCTAACAATTCCAACTGTTCTAAAGCATCCTTAAAGGGCAAATTAGAACGGTAGAGAATGCGAAAGGCTTTTTTTAGCATTTGCAAATCTGTAGAGTCCATACCAGAGCGTTTAAGTCCGACAAGATTGAGAGTTCGTACCCGTGCCGGATTTCCCTCCACTAGCACATATGGGGCCACATCCCGGTCAATCCGTGCCATGCCTCCCACCATTGCCTGTCTACCAATATGCACAAATTGATGGACACCTAAAACCCCACTTAGCCTAGCGCGTGACTCTATATGGACATGGCCTGCCAACGCCACAGAGTTAGCAATCACTACCTGGTCTTCAATCACGCAGTTATGAGCCACATGGACATAAGCCATCAGTAGGTTTCCATCGCCAATTACCGTTGCTTCACCAGCACCAGTAGCGCGGTTAATGGTAACGTACTCACGAATCAAATTGTTATCACCAATTTTGACCCAGGTTGGTTCCCCCACAAACTTGAGATCCTGGGGTTCCATGCCGATGGCTGCACCTGTAAAAATCTGATTTTGCGCTCCAATTTCACAAGGCCCCTCTAGCACGGCGTGAGCGCCGATTATTGTTTCAGGGCCCACTTTGACATGCGCTCCAATCACAGCATAGGCACCGACTTGCACTGTATGGTGGAGTTCCGATTTCGGATGAATTACAGCAGTTGGATGAATTAGCGTTTTCAAGGGTGAATCTCCAGAACTGTCTTGATAAGCCAGCGCCGGGTGGGGTTTTTAAAGCAGTGCGTTACCCTGGTTAAGAGAGTTATACTGACTGCCGTCCCATTGAGGCGACTGGCATTGTTGAGCGGGAAGTATTTCAGTGAACGAAAGTGTCGGGCAAAGCAAGTTAAGTGTGTTCGTGAGTGCGTCTCGTAAAGAGGGCGTCAAAAATCAAAAAATTATTCAGATGCTGTTGTGGATTTTTGTTAACTGCGATCCTTTTTCAGGATTCAGTAAAAGCATTTCACGGCTATGCCAATACCACGTAAGCAAACTTTTAGTTAACTAGAGAAAACATTAATTCGCCTTCACAAGCAAGTTGACCGGCAACTTCGGCACGACCTTGCATCTTGCCAAAACGACGTTGTTTTACCCATAACAGTTCCACCGTCATTACTAGTTGATCCCCCGGTATAACCTGGCGACGAAATCGGACTTTATCGATACCAGCAAAGACGAATAGCCCGCCTTCTACCGAAGACATTTGAGTAAGAACAATGCCCCCAACTTGTGCCATTGCTTCGACAATTAGCACCCCTGGCATCAGTGGACGTCCGGGGAAATGTCCTGGAAAATGAGGTTCGTTGATAGTAACATTTTTAATGCCAACAGCTTTTTTACCTGGAACGTAGTCAATTATTTTGTCTACAAGTAAAAATGGGTAGCGGTGGGGTAGCAGTTCCTGAATTTCTTCAGATGTAAAGCTTGTTTTAATTTCAGATATGATTGTAGTCTCATTTATAGCCTGTGATTCGGTAGATGTAGATGTAGTCGTATCGATTGTATTCACTTTAGTGAGGATTGACATTGACCGTATAGTTGATTTTTCATCTGAAAGTTGAGTAAGCAAGCGCATGTCTAAAGCTTTAATAATCCTGAGTTTTAAACTTTAGATAAAATAAACTTTAGATAAAATCTAAAATCCAAAATCTAAAATTTTCTGAGCCAGTTGAATGTGTAAATTGTGGCTGGCTTTATACGCTAAGAAATGAGCAATAGGAAAAGTTCCTAGTAAACTTAAATCTCCTACTAAATCCAAGATTTTATGACGGACTGGCTCATTTGCAAATCTTAATGGTGGATTTAGCCACCCTTCTGGCCCACAAACAAGTGCATTATCCAAACTGCCACCTTTAATTAACCCTGTTTTTTGTAAGTGTTCAATTTGATGTAGTAACCCAAAAGTCCGGGCGGGAGCAATTTCTGCAGCAAAGCTAGCAGAAGCTTTTTCTAGTTCTGTGGTTAGTGACCAACTGTACCATTGATTACCAATGGCGGGCAGGTCAAAATCAATACCGTAACTAAAGCGGGTTTCTGGTGCTGGAAGGGCACATACAAAGGCATCGCCTTGATAGATCCATATTGGTTCTGTAATAGCGTTGGGAACTTGATTGTTAACAGGTTGTGATACTAAGCCAACTTGGGCAATGTTGGCTGTCCATACACTTGCTGAACCGTCTAAAAGTGGAACTTCTGGACCATCAATTTCAATCCGGGCATTATTCACACCCATACCGGAAAGCGCAGCTAACAAATGTTCTACCGTGCGGACGGATACCTCACTCTTACCCAACTGAGTTGAGAGAACAGTGTGACTAACTGCCGCAACTTGGGCTGGAATAATCGGCAAATCTGGTAAATCTACCCGTACAAAATAGCGTCCACTTCCCGCCTCAGCAGGTAGTATCCGCACTTGGGTCTTAACACCGCTATGCAATCCCACCCCTATTTGGGTGATTTCCCCAGTTAGAGTGTGCTGTTGCATAGCCTAAAAGACAGTATATTTCCTTTAGTATTGTTCATCGTCTGTTTTGGTAAAATCCCTGATATTGCCCTGAAAATGTGATTAATTCCTTTATCGGAACAGTATTGAGGTAAATGTCAAATTTAGCAAGCTAATCCAAAAAAGTTATGACTCAAGAGTGAGGAGTGAGGAATTAAAACTCATAACTCCTAACTTCTGTACAGACGCGATTAATCGCGTCTCTACTTCTAACTCTTAACTGGTTAAAACCTTTCGCCAATACCGAAATTAATTCGGCTATCACCATCATCGTTAATACCGTAGTCAATCCGAATTGGTCCCAGTGGAGACTGGACGCGAACGCCAAGACCATAGCCGTAGCCACTACCATTTTTGTTTAAAACTTCAGCCGCCCTAGTACTAGTTCCTAAATCGCTGCCAAGATCAAAAAATAGTGCGCCACTGACTACTGAAAAAACTGGAAACCGATACTCAACTGATGCTTGCACATAAGAGCGTCCACTACCTAATGCTCCTTCTTCATAACCTCGAACAGAATTGCTACCCCCAAGGGTAAAAGCTTCGTAGGGAGGCAAGTCACCAAGGATGGTTCCTGCTTGCAGGTTAAATGCTAAGGTTTGTGCGCCTTTAGAGAGGTTAATCAGCTTGATGGGTAGATATTGGCTGTAGCTTCCCCGAAATCTGGTAAGTAAAACGTTGCCTAGCCCGATGGGAACCGACTGATCAACTCCGAAGCGGAGATAAGAACCCTTAGTGGGTTGCAATGGGTTATTACGGAGATCGCGCTGTGCTCCCAGTTGCAACAGTAGTAAATCGTCTTGACCGCCGCTAGACAAGGTTAATGGAATTTCCTCGCTGATGCGGTTACCGTTATCATCATCAAATACGGCTCCTGTTTTTCTGAGATTGCCATCAGCATCACGCGCAGAAACTCGTTGATACTGTAAACCTGCTGAGGCAGTCCATACAGAAGTTTTGTAAGGATTGGCAGAGAGGGGACGGGTAAAAGTAACACCACCACCTAGACGGAGAATCCGGGGGCGATCCTGAGCATCTGTATTAGTAGGATTACTTGGGTCAAACGTCCTTATATCTTGATCTTGACCATCAAAGATCAGCGAAATGGAACTACGGCGAAAAATATTGGTTGTGTAGGAAGTTCGGTAAGGATCTCCGGCAATCCAAGGGTCTGTAAACCGCAGGTCAAACAGCAGTTCCCGTTCTCCCACCTGTACTTCTGCTCCCAGTTTTTGGTTCCTACCGTTCAGGTTTTGCTGTTGATAGCTAACTGTTCCAAAAAGTCCGCTAGCAGAACTAATCCCTGCACCAGCTGCAATAGAACCACTGCTGCGTTCCGCTACATTCACTACTACATCCACCTTGCTGGGGTCAGTACCAGGGTCAAGGGAAACATTCACATCTTCAAACAGTCCTAGCCCATACACGCGCTGTAGGTCTTTTTGTACTGTATTGCGATTGAATACTTGTCCCGGCTTCAACTCCAATTCTCGTGTAATGATGTAATCCTGTGTCCGTCCCCGAATTGGTTGTCCTTTCTCGTTTGTCTCCTGACCTTCTTTATTGCGGAACCGGACTCTAATATTCTCTACTACACCTTCTGCTATTTGCAAGGTAACAATTCCATTTTCAGAGACTTGTGGCGCTCCAATCACATTAGCTAGTACGTAACCTTGGTCTTGGTACCGCTTGTTTAACTGCTTGATGCCTTCCTGCAAGTCACGCAAGTTAAGGATTTTGCCATACTGATCCCGAAATACTTCATCCACAGTATTCGCTGGCAGTACAGAAGCAACACCAGTGCCAGGATTGGCTTGCACTTCTACTTTGGTTAGGACGGGGTTAGGCTGTACAACAAAGCTCACCCGCACTCCCAAAGGGGTATCTTCTGGCGCTGCTTGCACGTTGGAGAAGAAGCCAGTACCAAAGATGGCGTTAATGTCTTCTTGCAGTTGGCTGCGGGTTGTCGTTCGTCCTGGTTGGGTACGAATTACTCTGTAAACTTGGTCTTCCAGCCCTGGTGGTAGTTGACCTGTCTGTGCTCTAACTATTACTTCCGACACCAGTACGCGGGGGTCATTGGCTTCTGGGGCCGTGTTGGGTTCAGTATTTCCCGGAGTTGTCGGCGGGTTAACATTCTGCGGACTGGGAGTCACACCTGGGCTTGAGGCAGGTGTTCTTTGTTGCCCATTTGGGAATGGAACATTGGGAGCGGTAGATGGTTCTGGAGTTGTGGGTGATAAAGGTTCCGTTCTCGGTGGGTTGACATTTTCTGGGACTGGAGTAGTCTCAGGAGTTGGAGAAGGCGTTGGTTGTTGCCCATTTGGGAATGGAACATCGGGAGCGATAGATGGTTCTGGAATTGTGGGTGATAAAGGTTCCGTTGTCGGTGGGTTGACATTTTCTGGGACTGGAGTAGTCTCAGGAGTTGGAGAAGGCGTTGGTTGTTGAATTTCTGGCGGTGGAATGTCTGGAGTGGGAGACGGCTGTTGAGTAGAGTTAGGATCTATTTGAGGGGTTTGTGCAGTTTTTGGCGTTGTGGAGGTTGGCACGATTACCTTTGGGGTTGCGTAGGCGTAGCCCGCACTTCGGCTGCGCTCAGTGACCACCGCAGGTATCGCTTCTGGATTGGCAGGATAAAGTGCAACAATGCGGAATTTATCCGCCTCCATAACTCCTGTGGGATTAGGTCGAGATTCTAAACTTTTACTATCAACCCGACTAGTATCCTTTTCTGGCTGCTGATTTGTTTCTAGTGTCAAAACTTCTGTTGTCTGTTTTGAACTTTTGGCGGTTTCTGCATTTGCACTCAATGAACCGCCCAAAGGGGCTGCAATTGCTACTGCTGCCAGCAACATGGGAGATAAACGCATTTTACTTATAATTCCTCTTCACTACCACACACACAAATAGTCATTGGTCATTGGTCATTGGTCATTGGTCATTAGCCGTTGGTGAATAACAAAGGACAACTGACAACGGACAATCCACACGAGTTTAATTGATTTTACCCACTTAATTATTACTCTCTACTGCTTTTAGCACTCTTTGTAAAACCTCCTGGTAAGCATCCTCTACATTTCCTAAATCCTGGCGAAAGCGGTCTTTGTCCATTACCCGACGGTTTGAGTCCTGTTCTGCAGTATTCCATAAACGGCAGGTATCGGGGCTAATTTCGTCTGCTAAGAGCAACTGCTGCTGTGAGTCCAAACCAAACTCTAGTTTGAAGTCTACTAGGGTAATGCCGCATCGCTGCCAAAAGTTTTTGAGGAATTCATTGATTTGCAATGCAAGATGTGTAATTGCATCTACTTGTTCCGCAGTAGCTAGTTCTAGCAGGTACAGGCGATCGCGTGTCAGCAAGGGATCTCCTAACTGATCGTTTTTGTAATAAAACTCAACCAAAGGCTGTTTTAGAATTGTACCCACTGGTAAGCCTGTTTGCTGAGACAAACTGCCAGCAGCAATATTTCTGATAACTACTTCTAAGGGTAAAATTTTTACTGCCTTCACCCGCATCTGATTCGGGGTAGGGCTGTCGATAAAGTGAGTTTTTATACCTTTTGACTCCAACTGTTTAAAAAGCTGGCTAGAAATGCTACAATTAATTTTTCCCTTCTCTTGGATACTGCCACGCTTTTGGGCGTTATACGCCGTGGCGTCGTCTTTAAAATCGGCCAACAAGACTTCTGGATCGTCTGTTGTGTAGAGAATTTTGGCTTTGCCTTCGTATAACTTGGAATAAACAGACATGGTGGCAGGTAGAGTTCTAGGCGATGGACAAAAGTTGTCCTTTGAGGCTTCACCATTTTATCTTTAGTTATTAACTATTAGCCATTGATAATTATTTAGGAGGCTGCAAGGACACGGTTAATCGGGCACAAGTCTATGACAAACCCGCAGTGCGGGAAGAGGGCAGACGAACACAGAAGAAAATCTTCTTGCTCTGCCTCTTTTTAGTCACGACCTAGCAGAAAGTTGCTAAAGATTCACAACTGAATCTCTAACTTTTAACAGACGACAATTTGCTTTAATAGTAGTAAATTTACCTAAGTACTTTTACCCGCAAAAATCTGTAACTATATTTTTGCAAAATGATAATTGCTAGCGACTACGGGTATATTTTAGCAATTCGTAAGTCAGAGTTTAAACTGAAGTTAATTACAGTCAGAAATTCATAAATTAAGATGAGATAAATTGAGAACTGGGAGGTAAATCAAATATTCTCTTTAGTCACTTTAGGAGAAACTTTTTTTGTAAGTTTTACAGTAAAAGTATTTCAAGCTTTATTTTCTAGTCTCAAAATCTAAATCAACCAATTCCCGCATCAATAATTGGAAAAGGAGTTTTATGGTTCGAGTTACCGTAGTCTGACGATAGTAAAGATCGCGGTAGCTAATGATTCAGCTTTAGAGATTCAAATACAAGAGGAGTTGAATAAATTGGAGAATAAAATAGTGAACAAGGATGACTTTCTTTACCCTCGCGGCCGCTACTACGGTCAGGTAAAGCCAGAAAATTTGGTTTTTAATGCAAATCTACAAGAATTTGCCCAACGAGTAAGCTACATTTGCAACTTAGAAACAGGTGGAAAACTGCCTCCAGGTCAAGCTTACGAACAAATCAAGGATTTATGGAAACAGTTGAAACGCTCAAAAAAAGAGCTAAGAATTGGTGAAGACCCATTTCAAGATGACCAGGGGGAGGTTGAAGGTTGAATATGGCATGGGGGGATGAGGGGGCAAGGGAAGCAGGGGAAGAAGAATTAATAACCCATGCCCAATGCCCAATGCCCCATTACTATTTAGTAAGCATTGTCCAAACACCATCCCAGGATTCTGGGGGCGGCGCTTGTTGGTAACTACGCGCACGTTCTAGGTGGATATCAACAACTTGGTCTTGGGGTTGGATGCATTTGGCGGCTTCAAAACAGGCGATCGCTTGGGAGAAGTTACGCGATAAATAAGCCGAGCGTCCAGTATGATAGTGAAACAAAAACTCTTGAGCGTTGGCATCTAGAGGAGTAGTACGATCGCCAATTAACTCGTAGATATTAACTGCCTGGTGTTTCCCTTTGACTCGGATTTTATCTAACTGGCGCACCCAAATGCGATCGCTGCAAAGCTGATAAGTAAATTCGCTCAAAATTATATCACAACCGTAATCCTTAGTTACCGCTTCCAAACGTGAACTCAAATTTACGCCATCTCCAATTACGGTGTAATCCATCCGTTTGCGGGAACCAATATTACCCGAAACCACTTCTCCAGAACTAATCCCAATACCAACATGGATTTGTGGCTGCGCCTGGATAATTCGCCGTCGGTTAAATTCCTCTAACCGTTGTCGCATATCTAATGCTGACTGTACAGCCCTCCAAGCATGATTTTCTGTAAGTGGTAGCGGCGCACCAAATACCGCCATTAAGGCATCACCAATAAATTTATCAAGAGTGCCTTCGTAGTTAAAAACCGCCTCCACCATCGTTTCAAAATACTCATTGAGCAGTAATACCACTTCAGCTGCACCAAGATTTTCTGTAAGTGTGGTGTAGCCCCGGATATCAGAAAACAAGATAGTTACTTCCTTGCGCTCACCCACCATTAAAGTATCTTCCCCCAAAGCCATAATTTGCTCGGCTACATGGGGCGTTAGGTAACGGGACATGGTAGTTTTCATCCGTTTTTCCTGGCTGATATCTTCTAACACCACCAAACCACCCCGGACACTGCCTTCAGGGTTAGTTAGAGGATTAACAGTTAGATTTGTGCTGCGTTCTAATTTTTGCACTTCATTAGCAGTGAGAAACTCAGATTGGGAAGTGACGGGTAGATTCCAGGGAATAAACACATCGGGGTTAGTGCGATCGCGCACTGCTAAAATTGAGTGCTGGGTCCGAAATTTTAATTCTTGAGTCTCACTTTTAACTCCTAACCCAACGGCCTGCTCAGGGCATCGCTCCTCACTATTAACTTTAAAAATTCCCACTATCAAACTTTGCTCAGGCACATAATGTTTAGCTCCAGTTTTTAAACTATCTTCTAGCCGCATTTGGAGATTTTCAATTGGTACAACTTCCCAAACTAGACGACCAATCAAATTTTGTTCCCATAAAAGTTTGTTGTTCTTGCTACTAGCATCTTTTATAGGACAACCCAGCAACTCTAGCGCCGCATCATTAATTGTAACAATACGTCCTGCCATATCTGTAGAAATTACAGCATCTGATAGACTTTGTAAAATATCTTTTTGATACTGTTTTTCTAACAGCACATTTTCAAACAGACGAGCATTTTCTAAAGCAACTCCTGCCTGAATATTAAAAGCCCGCATAAACTCTTCATCAGAAGCAGTAAAACTGCTTTGTTGTTTATTAATTAATTGTGTAACGCCAATTAATTCATTTGCAGAATTAAATACTGGCAAACACAGTATATTGCGAGTTACATAGCCAGTTTTTCTATCTGTACTCGGGTCAAAACGAGGATCTTTATAAGCATCAGAAATATTTAAGGCTTCACCAGTGGAGGCCACATAGCCAGCAATGCCACGGTTAGCAGGAATGCGGATTTCTATCAAGTCTGTGTCATCTGCCGCCGCAGCAACTTTCGTCCAGAGTTCGCTCATCTCTTTACGATATAAAAATAGTGTGCTGCGGTCTGCTTGCATTAAAATTCGAGCTTGCTCCATGACTATTTGCAAAGTTGCTTCTAAATCCAAACTTTGCCCCAGTGTCTGAGTTGCCCGCAATAAAGCCGTTGCGCCTCTTTGATTCCGAGCGGCTACATAAAAAGATTGGCAGCTTTCCAGAATAATACCAATAGAAGCGGCGAAGTCTCGAAACCGTTCTTCATCATCAGAATTAAACGGAATATTCCCGGTTTTATTAGCCAGTTGCACTACTGCTACAGTCTGGTTTTTGCTACTGATAACAGGCATACATAAAATATTATGGATTTTGTAGCCCATTTGTTTTTCAAGTTCTGGGCTAAATAAGGGATGAGTATAAGTTTCAGATATATTTAAATACTGACCTGTACTGGCAACATGACCGGGGATACCCACTGTGATAGGAGTCCGAATTTCTAAGAATTTTTGGGTATTATCTTGAGGAACTTTTGACCAGAGTTGACCTTTGTCATAATCAACTAAAAAAATAGCAGTGTGTTCTGCTTGCAGAATTTGACCAATTTTGAGTGTAATAGCTTCTAGCACCTTCTCCAACATAGTTTCTAGAGCTTCATTATTGATCAGTTCAATAGCTCTAAGAAATTGCTGGAACTCAGCAGTTATAAAGTCGAGTAAGCAAACAAATTCATTAACAGATAAGTCTTTAACACGACGCAGTAGGGCGTGAGTACGATTAACTTGAGTAAGTTCAGTTAATGTAGCCAAGACGCTACCAGGATTTGGGAGTGTCACGTCGCTTTGCTCCGAATTCAAAATTCAAAATTCAAAATTCAATAATTTTTAATCCCTATACTTCGGCTACGCTCAGTAACCATAAATAAATTTAGGGGCAAGTCAACGGACACCGTATTTCTCTCCTGCATTTGCTTTTGGCGACACTATATACATTTTTTTCTCCATAAATAAATTTATATGCTTTGTACTATAAGTCTGTTTCAGTAACCGAAATTTTAAATTTTAGATTTTGGGCACGGGGCACTGGGCACTTGTACTGAGCTTGTCCTGAGCGTCTTGCCCTGAGCGGACTTGCACTGAGCGACTTGTGCCAAGCTTGTCCTCTTGGTAGTCGAAGGGCGAAGTCGAGGTAAGTCGAAGTAGCCGAAGGGAGCCGAAGGCGTAGTTGAAGTATTGAGCATTGATTATTAATTCTTCTCCCCCTGCTTTCCCTGCCTCCCCCGGTTACTGAGCGCAGCGATGCACTGAGCTTGCCGAAGTGTCGAAGTATGCTCCCCCTGCTTCTTCATCTTCCCACTCCTTACTCCCTACTCCCTGATTTTGCCAACTTTTCAGAAAATATTACCTTTTGATAATAATCTTGTAGCTGTCTGGTGGCAGATGGCCAACCCCAACTTTCAGCTTCCTGGCGAGCATTTTGACGGATGATGTCTCGTTGTTGTTTTTGTTCTAAGAGGCGAACAGTAGCAGCGATGGCTCCGCCAACGCCAGGGGCGAACGCTCCTTGAACATCTGTTGTTGGCTCAAAAAGATATCCATTTACTCCATCTGTGACAATATCAGGAATCCCCCCAGAACGGGCTGCTACTACCGGACAGCCAGCTGCCATTGCTTCTAATAGTACTAAACCGAGTGTTTCTGTGCGGGAAGGAAAGATAAAGGCATCAGCACTGGCAAAGGCAGAACCTAATTCTTGCCCCATGAGATAGCCAACAAAATAGGTGTTTGTGCCAGCAAAGTGTTTTTGCAATGCTTCACGATGGGGACCATCTCCAACCAATGCTAACCGCGCTTCGGGAATTGCTTCTAAAATTGGTTTGATGCGCTCAATTTCTTTTTCAGCAGAAAGCCGCCCCACGTAAAGTAGCAATGGACTTTCTGGATGATTTTTTGATAGGCGCGATCGCATCTCTACACTAGCTAAATGGGGGTGAAATAATTCCGTATCCACCCCGCGCTGCCATAAATCTACACGTTCAATACCGTGTGCTGTCAGTTCCTCCATCATTGCTGTGGAGGTACACAGATTTAAAGCAGCTTGATTATGAGCGCCTTTGAGCAGTTCCCAAAGAAAACCTTCCAGCATCCCTAAACCGTAATGCTGGAGATATTGGGGTAAATGCGTGTGATAAGACGCTACTAAGGGTATTTTGAGGATTTTGCTATAAAATATCCCAGACAAACCTAAAACTGCTGGATTCACAACATGAATAATATCTGGCTTAAACTCTTCTAAGGCGTACCCAATAGCTGGGCGGGGAAGTGCCATTTTCAATTCTGGATACAATGGCAGAGGAAAGCCAGTAACGCCGTAAACTTTAGCACCTTTGTGTTCTGTAATACCTCCATCAGGAGCAATTACCAGCACTTGATTACCATTACGCTGTAAATGGTCAACAGTATGGCGCAGGCGCGTTACAATGCCGTCAACCTTGGGTAAAAAGGTTTCGGTGAATAGGGCAATTCTCATATAAAACTATTCAGTCCAGGCAGATAATCTCAGCTTAGAGTGCATTTTGCTATTAAACCAGAGTAAACTGTCTCGCGTGCTGTAATCAATTCTGCACAGTCAAAATAACTGTGGTAAACGCAAATTTAGTAATAGCTGGACGATACGCTTGAGAAATAATAACTGATTGGTCGTCATATTGTGCTAAGACATGACGACCAATGTTAAACCCACCATTTACTGAGGTTTATCCTAATTTCTGTGCCAAGAGACTTTGGGCAGAATTTGTTTGTGATCAACTCGTTTCTGATACTTGATGGCAAAGTTTAACAGAGAATCGAGTAAAGAATCAGAAAGCAAGTGAGGCTCTAAACCTAAATCGAGCAATTTAGTGTTTTTAGCGTTGAAGTAATGTTCTTCTTTCTCGACTCTGGGATTATCTAGGTGATTGATTTCTACATTCAATCCCATAGCGTTACCAGCTTTTTTCACCATCAATGCCAAGTCGCCGACGCTGAATTGTTCGGTAAATTGGTTAAATACGCGGAATTCACCAGCTTCGGCAGGGTTAGCGATCGCTAATTCCACACATCGTACTGTATCCCGAATATCCAAAAATCCGCGAGTTTGCCCACCTTTACCGTAGACAGTTAAAGGGTGTCCAATCGCTGCTTGAATACAAAAGCGGTTTAGTGCAGTACCAAAGACACCATCGTAATCCAGCCGATTAATCAATAGTTCGTCCATCCCCGTTTCTTCGGTTAAGACGCCATAAACTACACCCTGATTTAAATCAGTTGCCCGCAATCCCCAAATCCGGCAAGCAAAGTGGATGTTATGACTATCATGGACTTTGCTCAAGTGGTACATTGAACCGGGTTGCTTGGGATAAGGTAGGGTATCCTTGCGTCCATTGTGTTCAATGGTGATATACCCTTCTTCGATGTCAATGTTGGGTGTACCGTATTCACCCATCGTTCCCAGCTTTACCAAATGACAGTCGGGGAAATCTTCCCGCATGGCGTACAGCAAGTTCAACGTACCAACTACATTATTGACCTGGGTAACAACTGCATGTTCGCGGTCAATCATGGAAAATGGGGCCGAACGCTGTTCACCAAAATGCACCAGAGCATTTGGCTGAAATTGCTGTAATGTTTTATGGAGAAATTCGTAATTAGTAATATCGCCGATGAACAAATCGATAGATTTACCTGTCAAATCTTGCCAGCGCTGGAGACGTTGTTGAATTAGTGCGATCGGAGTGAGAGTTTCGACACCAAGTTCATTATCCCAATGCCGCCGCACCAAACTATCTAAAATTCCAACTTCATAACCTCGATTGGAAAGGTAAAGAGCAGTTGCCCAACCGCAATATCCATCACCACCAATAACCAGGACTTTCATCTTCACCAGTTTTTACTCGCTGATAGCTAAATCTATCAGGTTTATGTCCCCTCTTAATCATCATTCTGAGAGAAATGTGGATTTTGGGAGCAGGAAGCAAGGGGAAATGGGCGCAGATGAAGGGAATTCTCCTAACTCCTAACTCCTCACTCTTAACTTCTAACTCAGGACTTGGAAATCCGATACTGCTGGGCAATGTAATGAAACAAACGATAGTAATCTTGAAAATCTTGGCTCTTGCTTCGTCCTTCCCAGTAGTATTTAACTTGACTCTGAGTTAGTGTCAGTGTCATTGAACTTACTAGTCGATCAACTTCTACAACTAGCACCCCAGATACTCCTTGGGCGGTTTGAAAGTTGGGTTTGATTTTTTTTACTAGCTCTTTGTTTGTAGTAATCGAATTCAGTAGCTGCTGACTTGCCCACCCTCGAATTTCCACTGTTTTGTCCTGGGGTGAAGTAAAGGCAATTCCATCATCATTTTCTGGCGCTGCTAAAGAAGTCCAGTTACTCGGATATGGAAATTCAAAGCCATAACGGGAGTTGCTATAAGTTTTCCAGGCGCTCGCTCCGGCGTTAAAATTATTTGCAGTACAACCCCACAAGATTATTAACAGGGCAATAACTCCGCTAACGCTGGCGGCAAATCTATAAATTCTTCGCCCCAAACTACAAATTTTATTAGCAGTAGCCATTTACATTACACATTTTGCCAAAGTCACTAATTTTATAGAAGTACCAGAAACTCAGATCAATACCTTCGCCAATTTACTAGCTATTCCCGAATCCGTAAACTGCTGAATAAACTGCACCAAAAAAGGATTCATTAAAAATTCAATAATATTCAGGATATTTACCATTCTCTTTTGAGTTCTCAGTAGAGAAACTTATAAAAAGTGCTTTATCACACAATTTATGCATAGTGCATCTCAGACAGCCGAGGTAACTTTGGAGCTTTTTCACTTCCAAACCAACACATCTTTGCAATTTCCAGCAAATCTTTCTGTAATTTGCATCGGTAAGCCAAACGACCAAAAATCACCAGATATTGATATTTCTGGCTTACCAGATTCGGATGTGGCATCTCGTATCCACGCCCAAATTTGGATAAATGGGGATGAATACCATATCACCGATTTGGGCAGTTCTAATGGCACATACATTAACGGTGCGAGACTTCAACCTCAAGTTTTTTTTCCACTGCATTTAGGAGATAGAATTTCTCTTGGGCAGGGAGACAAAATAACTTTTATATTTAGGCTGCAGCAGTACTCTGCATCTGCCACAACAAATCCTACGCCAAACTCTGCACCGACAAAAATTACAGCGCCTACCATTGGTAAAGAAGAGGAACAAGTAATCCTTGCCAGCAAGCTTATTGGCTTAGGACTAATCCTAGCAGGCGTTACATTTTTAAGTACAAGTGTTTATGTAAGCGTCTACTTACGCAGCACACCTGGAATTTTGCTGTATATCGCAGGTATAGTAGCTCTGAATTGGAGTGGACGCGATAATCGGAAGCTAGGATGGGTGTTGATTGGTATAGGAATTGCTCTATTCATCGCCAGTGGTGTTGTAATCGGCTCTATGTCCCTTTTTTCTATGCTAGTGTCATTCGCTGGCATCTCTTGTGGATATCAGTTATTTACAACCGGAAAAGTGTTCAACTTTAATCCGCCTACGCTCCAAATAGTTAAAAAATCAGCCAACTCAGGCAATCATTAAATTAGCGATCGCTAATTTCCATTAAGGTTTCAGGTTTTGAATGTCTAAGTCCTGATTAATTCTCAGAGGTTTGTAGTCAGCTATTTATCACTCAATAAACAGCATTTCAACCTTAGATGTAAATAAATGTAACGATCTTAGCGTCAAAACGTTTTACTGTCTTGACAACCAAGAAAGGAACCGATAACTTGATATACATACCCGGGTAAGACCGTTAAAGAGTTATATGCAAACGCAAACTAAGCAAAAGGTCACTTTGTATTTATCGCCAGAGTTGCACAAAAAATTGAAGATTCGTTCAGCAGTAGATTCCGAACCAATGTCAGAACTTGCGGAACGTGCCCTCGTTTTTTACCTATCTAATTCAGAATTGGTTGACGAGATAGAAGATTCTTATGGGCGGACTCATAAAGTTTATTCATGCCCAACTTGTGATAGCTCACTAGTATTACGTGATGGGGAACTGATTGCTTTAGGCAATCAACCAGGAGTAGTTGGTCAACCACATCTTTCCATTGATGAAATGGATGAGGATGAAACCAATCCCAAGGGTGAGGAAGAGTTAGTTCCTTGCTAAATAAAAAATAGGAATCATGAATAAATAATTCATAATTCGGTTGTCTTTACCAGAAGCAATGTCTCTACTGTCTCTATAAGGTCTCAAGTAGGTCGATGTATGAAAGAAGAGCTCAATATCCTAATTCAAGCTCAATACCCTTTAATCTACCTTGTGACCTCCGAGGAAGAGCGGGCTGAGCAAGCAGTTTCCACAATCGCCCAGTCGTTAAAGCCCCAACGTCGAGTATTTGTCTGGACAGTAACACACGGCATTGTGGAATATGGTCAACCTCGGAATGTCACGCAACATAATACCGTGTCTCCAGAGGCGGCAATTGAGTGGATAATCCGGCAGAAAGAACCTAGTATATTTATTCTTAAAGATTTACATCCTTTTATTGATGCGCCTGCAACAAATAGATCGTTACGTGATGCGATCGCTAGCTTTAAAGGTACGCATAAAAACATCATTTTGATGTCGCCGATGCAACAAGTGCCTATAGAGTTAGAAAAAGAAGTTGTTGTTATCGATTTTACACTGCCAGATATGGCAGAGTTGAATAAAGTACTAACTCAGCACGTAGACCAAAATCGTGGTCGGCGCTTGACTACAGAAGCCAGAGAAAAGCTTCTTAGAGCAGCTTTAGGTCTAACTAAAGATGAAGCTGAGAAAGTCTACCGAAAGGCACAGGTAACTACAGGGCGTTTGACGGAAGATGAAGTAGATATCGTTTTATCTGAGAAAAAGCAACTAATTCGGCGCAATGGCATATTAGAATACATTGAAGAAGATGAAACCATTGATGCTGTAGGTGGCTTAGAAGAGTTAAAAAGATGGCTCAAGCAACGTTCTAACGCTTTTACAGAAAGAGCAAGAGAATATGGTTTGCCTCAACCAAAGGGGATGTTAATTCTCGGAGTTCCTGGTTGTGGTAAGTCATTAATTGCCAAAACTACTTCCCGACTGTGGGGTTTGCCCTTATTAAGGTTGGATATGGGGCGAGTTTACGACGGCTCAATGGTGGGACGAAGTGAAGCAAACTTGCGAAACGCCCTCAAAACAGCAGAATCTATTTCCCCAGCGATTTTGTTTATTGATGAATTAGATAAATCCTTCGCTGGTAGTGGAGGTTCCTCTGATTCTGATGGGGGGACTTCAAGTAGAATCTTCGGCTCTTTCCTCACCTGGATGCAAGATAAGAAATCACCAGTGTTTGTAATGGCAACCGCCAACAGAGTAGAACGCTTACCTGGCGAGTTTCTGAGGAAAGGACGCTTTGATGAAATTTTCTTTGTCGACCTGCCAACACCGGAAGAACGGCAGCAAATTTTTAATATTCATCTGACCAAGCGCCGTGAAGACATCTCTCGATTTGATCTTGAGCAATTAGCCAAGATGTCTGATGGCTTTTCTGGGGCAGAAATAGAGCAAGCGATCGTTGCGGCAATGTATGAAGCTTTTGCCCAAGATCGGGAGTTCACCCAACTAGATATTATTGCTGCACTGAAGGCAACTTTGCCGCTGTCTCGAACGATGCAAGAACAAGTAACGGCTCTGAGAGATTGGGCCAGACAGCGCGCACGCCCCGCAGCATCCTCCGTAGCTGAATATCAGCGAATGGAGTTTTAAAAGCTTTCCTCTGCCATCCCAGGGGGAAAGGCTAGCAGAAAATGCTAGCAGTTATAACAAAAGCCGCATCCTGTTAAGCGCGGCTTCGCCCAAAACAAACCGTTGTCGTTTTTCTCAATCTTCTCATTGGAGGAAACCCAAATGTCTCACTTTAGCACCCTGCGTACCAAAATCACCGATGCCGAAATCCTCAAGGCTTCCTTGCGCGACCTCGGTATCAGCGTAAAGACTGAAGCTGATGTCCGTGGTTATAACGGTCAGCGTGTCCGTTCTGACATCGTTGCCGTGTTGGAAGGCGAATATGACCTCGGTTGGTCTCGTAATGGCGATGGTTCTTTTGACCTAATCGCTGACCTGTGGGGCGTTGCTAAGAAGCACAACCAAACCGAGTTGATCAACTCAATCAACCAAAAGTATGCCGTTAACAAAACTTTGGCTGAAGTAAAACAGCGCGGTCTGCAAAACGCCAATGTGAAGTTGGTATTGCAATAACAATTTCTCTGCGCGTTCCCAAAGCTGCACGGGTTAACCATATAAATAGCGGTTAGCCCGCTTTTTTATCGGGACTGAGATGTATTTCTCAGTCCCTATTTATTATATTAATTAATTTTTATAGAATTCAATTTGGAACTACTCGCTTTCTTCAGTGATTTGCTACCAAATGAGTCTTTTATTACTTCTTGTTGTAGCAATGGTGCGTTATAGCTCGTTATAGCTTCCACCAAACAAACCCTACAGTTTGGATAGTTTTTTACTTGAAATCCCAAATGATGCCTCATAAACTCTAAATATGTCACAATTTGAATCTGTACCACAGTTTGAGTTATCAGACTTTGATAAGTATCAATGGACAGAGATATTAGATAAAAAAATCCCGAAAGAATGCCAAAATTACAGCGAGGAATTTCGGATTTTATCCGAAGCATATAAATTATCTGGTGACAGGATAGCTCAGGAGATTTTCAAGTTTTTGAGTGAGATTACTTCTCTTCTAATGGAGCCGCAGATCCTCCCTGCTGTAGAAGAGATGATAACCTCAGCTTTGTCTGATCATCATTTGGCTATATTAAGAGGGTTAGCTATAAAGATAACTGATCCTGAAATGCTGGCAAGGTTAGCTGACATACTCTGGATTTGTAAACGAGATCCAGAAAAGGCTAGACCAATACAAATGGCTAAGGTAGCTGTAGAGTCATATCTTAAATCAGCAAGGAATCTAGAAGATACAGAAAACTGGATGAGTTGTTATGAAAGATTACAACGAGCAGCACAGTTAGCACCTCTCATTGATGGCAAAAAGAATACTGTAATACGATGCCAAGTTTTTAATCATATTGACAAACTTATAGATCGCTATATAGGTATAGATAATGAATTCTTGACAGGTAGTGCTATGAAAGTACTCCAAGAAGAGTTCAGAAAGAGCCTCAATATTATCCACAGTAACTTTTTAATCTATGCAACTAAATATGCAACCATTGCTTCACAAAAGGCAGTTTGTATGGAGAAATTTCCAAATTATCACCAAGCTTTTTGTCATAAAAAAGCCTATCGTGATATAGAGAGCGAATGGTACAAAATTGCTGGTGACAAAGAATCTGAACGTATTGCAAAGTTGTATCTTGCAGAAGTTGAGGTTTGGTATGCCGAGCAAGCTCTTGTTGAAAATGAACATAATGTTTATAGTGTTGCGGCTGGACGACTTGAAAATGCTCTCAGAGTTTTTAAGAAGATTGAGGATACTTTTGGAAAAAGACAAGGGACTTCCGCACGTATAGAGGAATTACATAAGCAGATGCTCGATTATCAAAAAAAATCAATGTCTAATATGTTTAGTATTCCTCTTGCTGAAGGTGAAAACAACGATTTTATAAACCCTCAAATACAGCAAATAGCGATAGAATTGGTAAAAGAGAAGTCACTATATGATGCTTTATATTCTTTAGCATTCGGTTCTAATCTGATTCTGAGATTTGAGGATATTGAATCAGAAGCAAAGCAGGATATAGAGTCACACAAAATATCTTATTTAATTCCAAGAGTTCTAGTAGATGAAGAAGGAAAAACAAAAGCTGTTAGTGGGAGTGAAGATGCTTTAGTGGAATCTATGTTTAGAACTGCTAACTTCTATCAATGTTCCTATGGACTAAACTTTATTGCCCCTGCTTGTAATCAAATTTGCTCTGAACATAATGTAAGCTTGGATGATCTATCTTTTATTGTCAATGAAAATCCATTTATCCCAAAAGGACGTGAGCCTCTTTATGCAAGAGGCTTGATAGCTGGATTACAAGGAGATTTTGTTGTTGCAGCACACCTCCTAATTCCACAACTAGAGAACTCATTACGCCATATTTTGAAGCTCAATGGAGCTATCACTTCTCACCTCCAAATTCAACATGATTACACTCTTGGTAAAGTTCTGGAATTACCTGACTTAAAGCAGCTTTTAACAAAAGACGCTATTTTTAATTTGAGATGTTTGTTAATTGAATCTTTAGGTTCTAATCTTAGGAATGAGATTTGCCACGGTTTATTTGATTACCATCGATTTTTCGCACCTGAAGTATTATACCTTTGGTGGTTGACACTATATCTATGCCTTATACCAAGCTACAGACAAAGGGCTAGTAAAACCAAAGAGGAATAAAAATGATATTTGCCCTTTCTGATGAACAAGTACTGGTGCTGACCGAACTGCAAATGGAATCGGAACAGGATGCTCAGTTAAGAGAACTGCTCGATCGCCAACAATCAGGTACTCTTAGTGAAGGCGATCGCTTAGATTTACAAACCCTGATGCAGGTATAATATCAAGAAGGACTTTTAAGAAAAGCCACTGCGTTGAGCGAAGCTGTCAAAGGTGCAGGGCAAACGCATCTAAATATTGACGAGCTTGAATAAGAGTGGAATACGCCAAGAGCGCAACTATATAAGGCTTTGAGAAAATTAAACATCTCA
>NZ_JBALFV010000047.1:0-36433 GCF_036916735.1 Nostoc sp. | reverse complement strand
CCGTCCGCCACTGTGTCCGAAGACACCGTTCGACTTGCATGTGTTAAGCATACCGCCAGCGTTCATCCTGAGCCAGGATCAAACTCTCCGTTTTGTTGTGTTTCGAGTTTGTGTCTCCAAAAAAATATTTCCCGTAATCCTAACTATAAATTAAATTCTGATTGTATTTTTGGTAAATCCCAAAAAGACAATCTTTTGACGAGGATTGGTTTTTTTAAGCTTTCAATGTATTATGTTTTTTTGGTTCAGCGGTGGTTGGCGTCTGTTGCCTTTCCAATTAACTAGAGTAACTAGTCATACCTAGTTTGTCAAGGGGTAAATTTATTTTTCTCGAAAATGGCAAATCACTTGACTGGACTTGCTTTCAGGTTAATGGGTTAAGTAATAAGAGGGAGGCGAGAACAAAGTGGCTAAACCTGAGTGTGTGAAGAATGCACGTTGCTTGTCTCTACATGGGATTTGATACAAGTAAAGTAAATTATATTCAATGATTATCGAACAAGGCAGGAGGTAGTCTTGCTGAAAGCATTTATCTTGAATCAAAATGCTCGAACTACTATATATAACAGCATAATTGTTGTGGAGCTTGCGGTTTAAGACTTCAATCCTAGAGGTGACGCTGGTATCGGCATTTACGCGATCGCCATCACTACGATTGTGGAGAGTTTGGAAGCAAGATACGCGTTACAGTGAGTCTAGCGCTGGAGAGGAACTTCAAAATTTATAATGTGTTTTTGAGAAAAAGCTAAAAACTAGACTAGGCAAGAAATACAGATGATCCGACCGCGTAAGGTCTTTGCTCAACATTGGCTCAAAAGTGAGAAGGCACTCAACGCAATTATTAAAGCAGCAGAGTGTACACAAAGCGATAGCTGTCCTACAGGTGATCGCGTTCTGGAAATTGGGCCTGGAACTGGCATTCTGACTCGTCGTTTATTACCCTTAGTACAATCTTTGGTTGCAGTTGAAATAGACCGCAACTTATGCGAACAGTTATCAAAACAGCTTGGTAAAACTGAAAATTTTTTACTGCTGCAAGGCGATTTTCTAACTCTAGATTTACCATCTTATCTGGCAGCCTTTCCCAATTTCCAAAAGCCAAATAAGGTAGTAGCCAATATTCCTTACAACATTACAGGTCCAATCATTGAGAAACTACTGGGTACGATCGCTAACCCTAACCCCGAACCATTTGACTCAATAGTGTTGCTGGTACAAAAAGAAGTAGCAGAAAGGTTATATGCTAAACCAGGATCAAAAGCTTTTGGGGCGTTGAGTGTGCGGGTACAATATTTGGCTGAGTGTGAGTTAATCTGCACAGTCCCAGCAGCCGCATTCCATCCACCGCCAAAAGTTGATTCAGCAGTGGTGCGATTGCGTCCCCAAAAAATAGAAATACCAGCACTTAATCCCCGACAGTTAGAGAATTTCTTAAAGTTGGGGTTTAATGCCAAGCGCAAAATGTTACGAAATAATTTGCAATCTGTTATGGAACGCGATCGCCTGACTCACTTACTGGAACAATTAAAAATAAATCCTCAGTCCCGTGCTGAAGACCTCAGCGTTAATCAATGGGTAATCCTAGCAAATGAGCTGGGAGTGGGGAGTAGAAAGTAGGGGAAGAAGACAAGGGGAATAAGGCAGATTTTTTCCCACTCCCCATTCCCTATTCCCTACTCCCCATCCTTTTTATACTTACTCACCACTCCCAAAAAATGCGTTCCTACAGTCTAATTGCGCCTGCTAAAATCAACTTGTATCTGGAAATCATTGGTGATCGCCCCGATGGTTATCACGAGTTAGCCATGATACTTCAAAGTATTGATCTTACAGATCGAGTTGATGTCCGTTCCATAAGCACTGACAGTATCCGTGTTCACTGCAACCACCCAGAAGTACCGACAGATAATAGTAATCTTGCATACCGCGCAGCAGAATTAATGGTAAGACAATTTCCTGAAGCCTTTGCTAAATATGGGGGCGTGGAGATTACCGTTAATAAGCAAATTCCTGTCGCTGCTGGGTTGGCTGGAGGTTCAACAAATGCAGCAGCTGTGTTGGTAGGGATAGATTTAATGTGGAAGTTGGGGCTAACTCAGTCAGAATTGGAGGAGCTGGGAGGTACACTTGGTTCAGATGTACCGTTTTGTGTAGCGGGTGGAACTGCGATCGCAACAGGTAGAGGTGAGCAACTTTCTCCTCTGCCAAGTTTGGATAATATTTATATAGTGTTGGCAAAATATCGCAGCTTGGAAGTTTCTACCGCTTGGGCATACAAAACCTATCGAGAGCAGTTTGGTCATTCTTATATTAGAGATAGTGACAACTTGGGAGTGCGTGGTAATGCAGTTCATTCAGGAGCAATAGTAAAAGCTGTTGTAAATAAAAATGCGGGCGAAATTGCCCAAAAACTGCACAATGATTTAGAGCGCGTGGTATTGCCAGCCTATTCCCAAGTCTTGCAACTGCGAGAAGTGTTTGCAAATCAAGAAGGCGTTTTAGGAACAATGATGTCTGGCTCTGGGCCAACAGTATTTGCTCTTTTTGAGTCTCAACAGCAGGCAGAACTAGTTTTGCTGCAAGTGAGAGAAGCAATTCTTGATGAGGATTTAGAATTGTTTGTAACTCGGACAATTACACATGGTATTAAAGTGGCATCGTCTGTTTAAATAATTTTTTTCATTAATAAAGCATAGGGGATAGACAAGAATTATTCTTAATAGCCCAATCCAAAATATAAAATCCAAAATCGTATGAGTGACCAAAACTTAACGCCACAAACGGATACTAAAATACAGGCAACAGCAAGTCCTTTACGCTGTTTAACTGGGGCGGTTATTTCTGGAGGAATGGGATATGCAATGTATTCGCTGATGATTGCGATCGCTACAAATTTTGCTACTAAACCTCTCTATTCAATTAATCCATTAGTAATTAAGATTTCTTCTGCTGTGAGGACTCTGGTTGTTGGTGTAGTTGCTTTAGGAAGCGGGATATTCGGTATAGTAGCAATTGGTTTGTTGGCTTTGGGAGCGCAATTATTAGTGCAGGAGTTGAGCAAGCACAAGAGTAGTGAAAACTAGTAATTTGCTTTTAATCAAGGTTTAGTATATTTTTGTTTCTTGACCTCTGCTTCTTCTGGTTAAGCTTTTTGGAATTGGCGTAGACGTAAAGTGGCTTGTTGTCATAAATCGCTCCTTGAAGAATAGATGTTAATACTGCGTAGGTTTTGTAAATTTGTACGTTGGGTTGAACCTTAGTGTTACCCAATAAACCTGTGAAAATGTTGGGTTACCCTGCGGGATCTTGCTACGTTCCTCAACCCAACCTACATTAAAGTTATTTTTTAGCTTAACCGAACAGTATTAGAGCAGATATTGTAATTTCGGTATATAGTTAGCCCTCGACAACAGATTTCGTAGGGTTGACACTTTATAAACTGGCTCAACATTCACAAATTAATGTGGAATTGATACCAGCTACATTGAAGTTGATAGCAGCAATATCACTTATGAGCAAAATTATGATCACAACCAAGAGATATTTTTTACCCTTTATTTTTGTGACAATTGTTGTCAGCCTCAGCAGTTGTAGTTATAACCCCACTGCTCGTAATATTAACAGTGGAACGCCATCCATTAGCACAATACGGACGAATAAGGCATCGTCTCAGACTCCCAGCCAAATTCCTAGCGTAGCTCAATTAAGAGAAAAATCTCCTAATCAAGAATTTTCTAAAGAAAATACGTCTTCTTCATTAACTCCTAAAACTGCTAATAGCAAAACTACCAATGTCACGATGTATACAAGTGATACCCAATGTCAAGAACTCATTCCAGAAAAGGTTTCAGTACCAGCTGAGGAACCAGTGACAAATGTAGTAAGTAAAATTTTAGAAAAACGAGATACAAGCGACTTTAGCTTGTCTGGGTATCGTGTCAACATTAAAAATGGCATTGCTACAGTTGATTTGCGAATATCTGCTGATTCAAAGCGACAAATAGCTTCTCTTTCTAGTTGTGAACAGTTTGCTCTGTTTGGCAGTCTCCGCAAAACCCTAACAAGTAATGCCCAATGGAATATTAAAGAGGTTCGCTTCACCGAGCGAGGTAAAGACATTGTTCTTTAGTGAAATATAATATGGTAGTCAGTGCCGTTATCAGCTAGCTATAAAATTTCCCAATCTGAACAGCCATAGGACTTATGCATCAGCAATCGCCAAAACAGTGCATGTTTTAGTCAATTTCAAACAGCTGTAAATAGTGGTATTATTGATTTTAGCCCTAAGTTTATGGCAGCAATTCGCGGGTGTAATTCAGTGGTAGAATGTCATCTTCCCATGGTGAACGTCGTGGGTTCGAGTCCCATCGCCCGCTTTAAAATTGGGACATGTAATATGCGAATGTATAGCCGGGATGGTTGTTGAAACTTGGATCTGCGGTTTTGATTGTTGCAGTTATTTATTTTTCAGTCAAGACTGGATAAGGGTTTTAAAGTTTTGGCAAGACCCCAAGGATTTTACCCCCGCTTTGACACGCCAAAAAAATTTTTGGGAGGGTTCCCCCGACGAAGGGGGTGATTCAGTAGCCACCACTGTGGTAATCCACACTGTTATTGAAAAGCGATCGCCCTTTGGGAAGTGACTGCCTAGGTGTAGCCCGTCGTAGACATCGCCTTTTGTAAAACCCCATTGATCAGGTAATTCACATGATTATATAAGAAGTATTTGACAACCAAACTTTGGCACAATCAGAGTTCGAGGAATACGTTGAGGAGTTAGCTGATGCAGTAGCACCAGAAATTGAAATCAACTCAGTACCAGATGATTTTGGAGAAATGTACCGAGTTTAGTATAGTTCTCATCTTCTGGGAACTTTTTATCAAAATTTTGAGGGCAAATGGATAGCACAACCCTGTAATAGAGATGAAAGACCTTGTTGTAACACTCTTGAGTTAGCACAGATTTTCATCGTCGCTGTCAACGGTTTGCTATAAGCGGATGTAGCCTATTAACTTTCATTCATTAATTTTCTATTACCTGGAAACGTGATTAAGTTCACGTCTTTTTCTTATTTGGAGTTTTTTCAATAGCGCTTCTTTCATTAAACAGATATCTAATTCTCGCTCATCCAAAGGCTCAGGTAGTTTTCCTCCCATTCCCTTGAACCAGCGTTCAAATCTTGTATCGCGGGGATCTTTAGGATATGGTTCGTAGTTATAAATATCACAAAAGAAACTAGCTAGGAGCTTGTCTATATCTTGTATTGTCAAACACGCTTCTTTCTCTGCATTTTTGGGGCGTTCCTGAACATTTGCCCCTGTATAACCAAGTAAATCTTTGAGAACTTGAGTATTAATAGTTTTAAAAATACATTTTTCAACAGGTTTTTAAGAATTTACGCAGAAACGTCTACCCATTCGCTAATAGATGACAGTTAATGGTAAAAACAATTAGCGATTTGCAATTAGCACTATGGCAAATTTTCTCCAACCACCAAGGTTACGCATTGGTGAAGACAGTGAAGAAGAACGACGCGCCACTTGGCTGGAACTGTTTTATGATTTGGTTTTTGTAGTTGCAGTTTCTCAACTCGCCCACAATCTCAACGAGGATATCTCTCTATCAGGATTATTTGGGTTTGTAGTTCTATTTATACCGATTTGGTGGTCGTGGATTGGTACTACATTCTATGCCAACCGCTTTGACAGCGATGATGTGGGACATAGACTACTGATTGCTATACAAATGCTGGCAGCAACAGCGATGGCTATTAACATCCACCACGGTTTGGGTGAGAGTTCCCCTGGTTTTGCAATTTCCTATGCTCTGGGTCGGAGTGTGCTGGTAATAGAGTACATGCGTGCTGGAAGACATATCCCCATAGCGCGTCCTTTGACTACTCGCCACGCTATAGGTTTTGCGATCGCAGCGTTGCTTTGGTTAATATCAGCATTTGTACCCATTCCTTGGCGGTTCGGATTTTGGACATTGGGAATCATTATTGATTTTGCTACACCTTTAACAGTACGTAAGTTTCAGGTCGGGTTACTTCCCCACGCTTCCCATTTACCAGAACGTTTTGGGCTGTTTACCATTATTGTCTTGGGTGAAGCAATCATTGCAGTGGTCAATGGTGTTTCTGAACACAAATGGAATACTTTAACTGGAATTTCTGGCGTGTTTGGTCTAATTATCGCCTTTAGTTGGTGGTGGGTCTATTTTGATAACTTGGGTGGTAAACCTATTGAGATGGCGCGGACTCATGGAAAAGTTGGTCTTGTCTATCTCTGGCTCTATACCCATTTACCGCTAGTGATTGGGATTGCTGCTGCTGGAGTCGGCGTAGAACAAATTTTGTTGAGTAAACCAACTTTAGCACTACCCGATTTCCAGCGATGGCTCATCTGTGTTTCAGTTGCATTATGCTCTCTAGCTGTCAGTCTTCTCCATAGATTTGGGGTGATCTGTTATTGCAAAATCCGCTTCCAGTTTCGACTTGGAGGTGCAGTTGTGCTGATAGCGATCGCTATCTTTGGCAAAGGTTTGTTACCTGTTGCAGTCATTGGCCTTGTAGCTGTAGTTTCTGCTATGCAAGTTGTTCAAGATTTATATCACAGTCGTCCCACTACCCCCTTGGTTGACCTAGAAATCTAGCTCATAGCGTAGTAGTAGCATACGGGTATGTGCTACTACTATATATCCACGTAATTTAAATTTGAGTATTTTCCTGTAAGGCATCTATCCTATGGAAGATTTTAAATAAAATATCAATAAAAATTCATATAGTTATTTAAAGATTATGTAATTTTAGTATTCAAACCTGACGTTGTAAAGCTTAGAACTCAAGACATTGCCCTCTATCGAGGGTGACACAACCAAAGGAGGAATGTCATCATTAGGAGATGTACCTTTGGACAGTAAAGTCAAGTAGGTGAAATATTTATTAATATTATAAATAGGAAGTGTAAATTTAGCGTCAGGAGTCAATACAGTTCAGTTAAGCTTTTCTCTCCCCCTGCTTCCCCTGCAACGCCAGCCCCCTGCCTGCCTTAACAGATAGATAGATTTCCTTAACTGAACTGTATTGCATCAGGAGTCAGAAAAAATTCTTCATGCAGGTATTTAGCATCAATCTTCAAATTTTTCACCAATAGAACAGAAGATCATGAAAGACAAAGAATCAAGAGACTCTAAGGAATTCGTCGGAAATCTCAAGAATGGAATCTGGCTGTTTGGATTATCATCCTGGGTATTCGGCATTACTGATCGCAGTATTGCTTCATTTGCGGACGGCTATCTATCTGCTTTGGATTTAACACAAATATTCACAGCCGCTACCTTCTTTGTGGCGTGGCTATTTTTAAAACCGACATCCAGAGTTTAAGAGCAGCGACTGGTTGAGTATTGAGTCACTCTTGACGCTAGTCTTATAAAGATTTTGGAAAGTTATTTATATTGATTGATGGCCATAGGGGGTGTTACACAGAATGTATAGATTCTTTTGCATTGATCGCAATCAGGATAATTGGAGAGGGGAGCAAAAAGCCTAATTTTTCCTTACTCCTCTTTCGCCTTGTATGAGACGGAGGTTGGGAGGGAAAGGTTAATATTGTATGTTTTACCTTTTGAAGTCAGAGTTCTAGCTTTTTTATTTTGGTGTATCTAAAAAAATTTTTCTAATTTTCCGGAATTGATTATGCTCAGGTGGTAGTCTCTATCAGACTAGCGATTTATACTGAAACTCTATAACGAAACCTTCGGGGTATATAACCCCATATAAAAAGCCCGGTCTTTATGACCGGGCTTTTTAACAATTACAAGTTAAGAATTGTTCTTAACTTCTAACTCTTAACTCCTAACTCCTAACTACTGATTAAACTAGGCAAAGGCAGCAGTTGTCACATCGTTATTTGACAGAATTTCTTGCAACTCTTCAGCATCTACCGTTTCTTTATCAACTAGCATTTGCGCTAGCTGATCTAGAATGTGACGGTTGCCCACTAACACTTCTTTAGCGCGTGTATAGGCTACATCCACAAGTTTACGCACTTCTTCATCAATAGCGGCGGCGGTTTCTTCAGAGAAATCACGCTCTGACATAATATCTCGTCCCAGGAACATGTTACCTTGTTGACGACCAAGAGCGACTGGACCTAAGCGATCGCTCATCCCAAATCTAGTGATCATCTGACGCGCAACCCGTGCTACTTGTTGTAAGTCATTAGAAGCACCAGTGGTAACTTCTTCTTCACCAAAGATTAATTCTTCAGCAATTCGACCACCCAAAGCCACTGCCATCTGATTTTCCAGATAAGCGCGGCTGTATAAACCTGTGTCCATCCGGTCTTCGCTGGGGGTAAACCAAGTTAAACCACCTGCGCGACCGCGAGGGATGATGCTAATCTTCTGCACAGGATCGTAGTCTGGCATTAAAGCACCAACTAAGGCGTGACCAGCTTCGTGATATGCTACCAAGGTTTTGCGCTTTTCGCTCATTACCCGGTCTTTCTTCTCTGGACCAGCTAATACGCGATCTATCGCGTCGTTGATTTCGTCCATCGAAATTTCAGTCAAATTCCGGCGGGCTGCCAGAATTGCGGCTTCATTCAACAGGTTGGATAAATCAGCGCCAGTAAATCCAGGGGTACGACGGGCGATTTTATCCAAGTCCACATCTTTCGCCAAGGTTTTGCCACGAGCGTGAACCTTGAGAATTTCGCTGCGTCCGGCATAGTCGGGACGGTCTACCACAACTTGACGGTCAAAGCGACCAGGACGCAACAGGGCTGCATCTAGGACATCAGGACGGTTGGTAGCAGCAATAATGATGATGCCAGTATTACCTTCAAAGCCGTCCATTTCTGTAAGCAACTGGTTGAGGGTTTGTTCCCGCTCATCGTTACCACCACCTAAACCTGCACCCCGTTGACGACCTACGGCGTCAATTTCATCGATGAAGACGATACAAGGAGCATTGGTCTTGGCTTGTTCAAATAAATCGCGGACGCGGGATGCACCCACACCTACGAACATTTCCACAAATTCTGAACCGGAGATTGAGAAGAAGGGTACACCTGCTTCACCAGCTACGGCACGAGCTAGGAGGGTTTTACCTGTACCAGGAGGGCCAACTAACAGTACACCTTTAGGAATTTTTGCACCAACGGCGGTAAAGCGATCAGCATTTTTCAGAAAGTCTACGACTTCATTTAATTCCAACTTAGCTTGGTCAATACCAGCAACATCACCAAATGTCACCTGAGTTTGTGGTTCCATTTGCACTCTAGCTTTGGATTTGCCAAAGTTCATTGCTTGGCTACCTGGGCCACTTTGAGCGCGACGTAGCAAGAAGAATAAGCCAACCAAAAGCAATACAGGGAAAAATAAGCTACTCAGTGCCTTAAACCAAAATCCTTCGTCGGTTTGGGGCAAAACAGAAATATCAACGCCTTTATTAGTCAGAGTATTAATCAAATCTGGATCGTTGACTAAGGTAACAATCCGTTTAGCCGGGTCATATTTGGGTGTTACTAGTGCTGTAGAGCGGTCTGCACTCAAACTGACTTTTTCGACTCTGCCTTGTTGAACTTCTTGAATAAAGCGACTATATCGCCATGTCTCTCTGCTTTGGGGTTGTTTGTCAAAAAATGCTGTTCCCAGCGCAATTACGACAATAAACAGCAGCGCGTACAGCCCTGCATTTCTCCATCTTTTATTCACTAAGGTCTATCCTCCGGTATTTTTCGCGCGGTCGCCTAGCGTCTCTGATCGCAAAGGTGATTATTAAGAATTATGTTAACTTATCTTAAGATATAACAAATTTGGCGTGGCTGTCATGCTAAAAAAAGCTCCCTGATTAACTGAAAACTTTGATGGTAGGGATTATATTGTAGCGACCCTGAAGGCTGATAAACGGTATGAATGGGAATAATTTCTACCACACTATTAGTGTAGGCGATCGCTTCAAATCTCTGGATTAGCTCGACGCTCCAAGTTTCTTCTCGCACTTGCTGCTGGTGGTTTTGCAACCAGTTTATAAGTTGCGATCGCACAATTCCCGGCAAAATTCCGGCTGTCAACGGTGGCGTGTACCAAGTGCGATCGCACCATCCCCAAAGGTTGCCTGTGCTGGTTTCTAGCCAATTTCCTTGAGCATCAACTAATATTGCTTCTTGAGCATTTAAACTAGTTTTTGCTAACCAAGCACTCAAATAGTTTCCAGTTTTATGAGAGGGGAGAGAACGATAAAATTCTGAACTTGCAGTAGCGCAAAAAATACCATTTTTTTGTTTTTCTGTCAAATATTGTGGTAATAATCTGCCAGTTATCCACTCCCGTCCATCGGGAAAAAGGGTAATTCTGAGAATGGGGAAGTGGGGGAGGAGAATTTGAGCGCCTTGACGTAGATGCTTCCAATTTGGTTGCTGCCAACCAAAAGATTGTACTGAGAAGAGTAAGCGATCGCAGTGTGCTTGCCAATTAGTTAAATTACTATTTAGCGAGTTCTGATAAACCCGCAATGTTGTAAAAACAGTTGCCCCATAAAGTAAACCTGGATCGTTAATGTTTAATTCTAGGGTTTGAGAGTGAATTAATTCGCCGTCATACCAAAAAATATTATTTATCACAACCAAATTGCTTGTTGCTACAACTCCATTGAAAAATGATGACTTGTAATACTCATACGCTGCATAAGATAAAATCTGTGAGCAGCAAATCGCTGAACACCAGAATCCAGACTTAGGTGTTTACAGTCATGATTTCTGGCGTATTCAATTAGCCACTGAAATAGCTGTTGGCCATAGCTATGCGTAGGCGTAGCCCGCCTTAGGCATCGCTGCAACTCATTAACAACTAAATTATCAATGTATAAAAACTTTCCCGATGTTAAACAAGTATAAATGCGAAATCCAGCCACTGCTACAGCTTACTTTTCTACTTCCAAGAATGCAAGTTGATACCCTTCTTTCATCTGATTTCGCACTTGTTCTACAAACTTAGCCTGCTCAAGGTGAGGGCGCAACTGGGAGATAACAGGAAAACACCCTAATATTTTAAAGTCAGATTCTGCCAATTGTATTGACATCAATATTGCTGTACTTATTATACGTAAAAAATTTACAAACCTGGCAAATATAATTCGTTACTACACTTGCAGCCAACCGTAATAACTAATAATTTAATCTTTGGGGGGAAATACAATTTTATGAGTACCTTCAGGAGTTGTAATTACTTTTCCTCCTAAAGCTTCAATTTCCCTAATTGCGCGTTTTTGAGTCCTTTGATCAACGTGATTATTTAAAACTATTACCCAGGTAGCAATTTGAGCATATTTGCTGTTAGGGTTTCGACTCAGAAATTCAGCAGTTTTTTGGGAAGTATGAGCGATCATCTGACTCTCTGGATCTGAAAAGTTACTAGCCCAGTTTGCCGCCGTTGTAAAAGACTGTTCGGCAGCTTTAGCGTTGCCTAAGAATAATAACTCATCAACTCCTTTATAACGCCATATGTAATAAGACTTTTCGGGAACTGAGGGAGATAGTGATTTTAAGCCTTTCTCTGCTAGTGCGATCGCACGTTCTGGCATAGCAGCATACAATGAAGTACTGATAGAAAGACTGCGATACGCTGCTAAAAATCGCGGGTCACGTTCTAAGATGATTTCAAAATATTCTGGACTTAAACTGTAACCTGTTTTATCCCGAACTTCATCATCTCCGAAATATTGAAGAAAATTGAGATATACCAAATCTGCAATGAAATTATTATAACCAAAAGTAGGCGTTTTTTTGAGAAAATTAAGACGGATATTTTCAGATTTTATTTCTTTTTCTAAAGTTTCTAAAGAGGCAGATTGCTTACTATTTATTAGTTTTTGCAATTGGGGGAATTGAATCAAGCCAACTCCTAAAATACACATACAAATTACAAAAGGTGTAGTAAAAGCTTCACGATATAACAACATATTTTCCTTGTTTTTATTATAATTGTATTATTTTTTACATATCATTATAAAAAATTACGCCTGCACTGGCGTGTCTAAACTTTGCTAGGTCAAATAAAAAACAGGTTGACTAAAATAGATTAATTAATAATAGTATAAAAATATACCAAAAATATAGTTTTGCCTAGAGATATATTTTAGGTTTCTTTGTCTAAAAATAATATCTAATTTATACCGATTGAAACGAAACGTCTAAAAGCTAATTTTCAGAATCACGCCACTTAGGGCAATGGAGAAACCCCTACCGCAGTGATGGACTCACTGCAACGCAGTGGCTCCAAAATCTAAACTGGCATTATTCTTTTTTAAAACAAATTTGTCTTTAGAAAATTATAACTTTTTTTAGTAAAAATTTGTTAAATTATTAAGTTGTTTTGACTTTAATTACTTTTTTTTAGTATAAGCCTTGAAAATTTTGACATAACCTAAAATTATATTCTGTTTATATTTAAATTTGAAACTTCTAAAATGCCATGGTGAATATTATTAACGAAAACACGGAAAGTAATGGTCAAGCTATCGAAGATGGAGAAGATAATAGTAAAATTAGCAAACCAAGTAGTGAATTTAAAATAAAAGTTAAAAATCTGAACACTAAAAAAGAAGGATTCAATATTGATGATATTATTGATGCTATTAAAACAGCAATAGTTGAAGTTGTCGAGCTAGAAATTACCACTTGGGTTCCAGACTCCTCTACTCAGTTAGAACCACCGCAAGATAAACAAATTGCTCAAGCAGGTAATCGAATGTACACCATAATTAATCTAATTGATGGTGATATAACTAATGAAGTTGGTAGTCAATTTGTTGGGAGTGGACCGTATACAGAACTTCGTGAATTTCATCTAATTCAAATCAAAGAAAGTCGGGATATTATGCAAAAAAATATAGAAAGTTTGCAGAAGTTATATGGATTTTTTATAGAAATTATGAAATCTCGTAAAACTTCACAACAATCACCATCCCGTCCATAGAGTTTTTATTTATTAATAGTTACACTAAAATACCTACAGGATATAAACTTGTTAAAACCTGTAGGTAAATTTGCTTTAGAGAAGTTAAGGAAGTTATTACTATGCCTAACAAAATTCAAGAACAAGCTAAAGATTTGCTAGAGAAACTAGTATCATCTGTACATGGATTAGTCGATGATATTACAGCTTTAGAAGTAAATACGATGGTTGTGGAGCAAATTACTGGCGCAAAGTTTAATGCTTGGCAGGCGTATGAAGAGATTTATTCCATAAATGACAAAGACTACTTTGATGTCAAAGGAATTCCAAATCCAGACGATTTACCAGAACCAGAAAAAACTCAAGCTCAAGAGCTACGCGAACGCTATACAAGTCTATTTTCGCAACTTGAAAGAGAATATTTTTACATTCTCCTTGAACAAAGTAATGATACTAGTGAGACAGACCCCAGGATAATACAGTATCAGCAACGTCTTAAATATCAGGTGGAACATAAAGCAAATATTGTTCCAACTGATGAGGAATACATAAAATTAGCTCGACCAATATTGCCTGCTCCAACTCCTGTTGGAGATCAAGAAGATAATAATCAAAAAAGTTTGCGCCAAAGGTGGCAAGAGATTGAAGAACTTTTGAATAATGATAAATTTATTCGTACCCTGCGGAAAATGTCTGAACTTAAAGCTGCACTTAATAGTGGTGAGATTACCAGTGTAAATATTGATATTATTTATGCTCAAACTGTTATGCAGTTAGATGGAGATATTATCAGCCGTTACCATAAAAAGGTATTTGAATTACCTGAAGGAGATAGAGATTTAATCCTAAAAATACATAATGAAGGGATAGTCGCTGGAGAAAAACAGTGGCGTGGAACACTAGATTTTCTGATTAATATTATACAAAATATTGCAAAATTATCCCGAAATGAACGCGTATAAAACATACACAGATTTTCAAGCTGATGTTCAACTATCTTTCTTTCTGCAAATCCCTGAAGGTACTCCTATTGAACTTGAAATTAAAGTTGATTCTGGACAGTATACTTTTTATTTAAATCAAGCAATTTTAAAACAAATTGAGCAAGCAAGAGAAATAGGCTGCTCTTTGTACATTCCGCCAAAATTACTAGCTTATCTTTGGTACTACAACTGCTTTAATGATAAGATTTGCTTTAGTAATAATATGCAATATAATCAATTAGTAATTAATAAAAAAAAGTTTCAAATTTTTGATAATACTTTTATAGTTAATTTTATTAAATTATTATTGAGTAAAGCATTACAAAATAAATCGAGATTACAGTATGGACTTACTTTTAATTCTTATTATAAAAAAGATGCATCAGCTTTATATTTTTGGCAAGAACAGGATATTGTCTTACAAAGCAATGTTTTATTTTATGGCGACATAATTCACAAAATCAGGAGTGATTTTATCCAAGTTCCTGAGTGCTTAAATATTGTTTATGTGCATTATTGGCTTATTGAACAAATACTAAGCTGTCTTCGGACTAAATTAAATCTATTAGCTTGGGAACTAGCTTCGCTATTTCCTGCTGGTTTTGCAGTTTGCAATCTCTATCCAGCAAATTGGATGCTATTAATATTTGCTTGGTTAGGATTAACTATATTATTTGCTACTAGCCGCTATGTACTTGTTAATCAACTTCAAAGGGGTACTTCTATCAACTCTAAATTTATAAATAGGTTGATATGGGCGCTGATTTGTCTCATCCCTAGCGTTGTTGCTGGTGCTACTAAAGTTAATGTCTTATTATTACCACTTTCCCTTATCGCCCCAAAACTTGCAGAGTACATTTTAAGTTTGATCGGGCCACGAGTTTGGAAATTTATCATACGTAGGTTCCTCTCGTTATGAGTATTCATAACTCTTTATTTAATAACTGCCAACATTGCCCAGCGATCGCCCAATCTTCTTGAGTATGAATAACTAATACCCGTACTGCTGAATCGGGTGTGGCAATATCCTCATCAACAGCCTGCTGCTGATTTTTTTCAAGGTCTATTTTTAATCCCAAAAAACCAAAAGCTTCACAGGCGGCTTGGCGAATATCCGGGGAATGTTCACCCACCCCTGCTGTAAACACTAAAGCATCTAATCCGCCCAAACTGGCAAGCATTGCACCGATACCAGAACATAGGCGATGTACGTAGATATCCCACGCCAATTGAGCGCGGGAATTACCTTGAGCAATCGCTTCTCTTACCTCACGCATATCGCTAGATACACCCGAAATTCCCTTTAACCCAGAAGCTTTATTTAAGATATGATCTAACTTTTCGACAGAGTAATTGCAGTAACGCAACAGATAAATCAGAATTCCTGGATCAACTGAACCAGAACGACTACCCATCATTAATCCTTCTAGGGGGGTGAATCCCATTGTAGTATCAATACTGCGACCGTTTTTAATCGCTGCCAAAGAGCAGCCATTGCCCAGATGACAGGTAATTAACCGCTCAGGGGGAACATCTCGGTTGAGAATTTGGGCAGCACGTTGAGAACAGTATTGGTGACTGATACCATGAAACCCATAGCGACGGATTCCTTGCTCTACCCACTCATAAGGGCCGGGATAGATTGCTGCTGCATCGGGTAGAGTGGCATGAAATCCGGTATCAAATACTGCTACTTGGGTGACATCTTTTAAGATTTTTTCAATTGCTTCTATACCTGACAAAGCAGCTGGATTATGTGCTGGAGCTAGGTTAGATAGACGAGCGATCGCCTTTTTAACATCCTCCGTAATTACCACACTATCTCGATAATCTTCTCCACCATGTACTATCCGATGCCCCACTACATCAATTTCTGACAACTGATCAATTACTTTGGTAGCACCTTCACTAAGTGTATGAAGCATATAAGTGAGGTGTGCCTGTGGGGAATCACCAGAGATGGATTCTTGCAGTGTTGCACCCGTACTAGTTTTTACTTCAATTTCTGCCACACCCTGATCTTGAGTCCAGTTAATTTTCCCGAACCAAATGGGTTGGGCTGCTTGGGTGGAGAAAGCCTCATCTGCAATATCATACAGACAACTCTTTTGGCTGCTCGATCCGGCATTCAGCACCAATATCTTCATATAACAACATAAAAACATGACCACCTTTGATCATGTCACTAAGTGTAGCCTCATGCTTCTAGCCTATAGGCATAATATGCAGCAAAGGTGCGCTTCCATCGCTAAAATTTTGTTGAATTATTTTCAAAGCGATCGCACTTTAGATGCGCTTTTGCTGAAAAATATTGTAAGTGTGAGTAGTTTTTACAAAAATTAGAGCTTATGTTTGACCATCTATCCTTTGGGGTGAGTAGTTTAGAACGCAGTCTAGCATTCTATGATGCTGTACTTGCGCCATTAGGTATCAAGCGCCTGTTTAATTTGCCTGACATTGCTGCTTATGGTGCTGGTATTTACCCTATGTTTTGGATTGGGAATCGCCGAGAGTTTACCCATGAGGTATCCAAGGGCTTTCATCTGGCATTTGCGGCTGATAATCGCCCTGCGGTAGATGCTTTTTATCAACAAGCGATCGCCTTGGGTGCTAAGGACGATGGCGAACCTGGATTACGTCCAAATTACCACCCCAATTATTATGCTGCTTTTGTGATTGATCCTGACGGGTATCGCATAGAAGCCGTTTGTCATCAATCAGCTTAATTAGTCCTTAGTCATTAGTTATTTTCCCTCTACTTCTCATCCCTTGATTCCCTAGTCCGGCAAACCATCTACCTGCATCAAATCCAATTCCCGTTCAAATATTTCATCAATTGGCAACATTTGACCATCAACAGTCATAAATTTATGGTCTTTTGTTGCCCGAATCAATGAACCATCTTCCAAACAATACTCAAACACCTCTTGTTGTCCGCGATCGTGCCACTGTGCTACAGGTTGCGTGTAAATATTTCCATTATTATCAACGCTGTATATAGTACATTCAATGCCTTTTTCTACAATCTCTCCAATCGGCAACAATCCATATTCTACTGTTAATATTTCCGTGTCATAGCTTAAACAATATTCAGCAAACTTTAACATTTGCTCAAATAATTCATCCGCAACTTTTTTCTGAACACCGTTTTTCGCTGCACCATCCACGAATTTTTCTCGCTGCTTTTGCATCTCAGAAACTTTCTTTTTACCCATTGCCCGACGCAGCAAGTCAGCTTGTCCTAAAGAATATCCTGCCATATCTTGAGCAATTTTCATGATTTGCTCTTGATAAACCATAATTCCATAGGTTTCGTCTAATATTGGTTCCAGAACGGTGTGTTGATAATCAATATTTTCTCGACCATGTTTACGGTTAATAAATTTAGGAATCAGTCCTGCATCTAATGGCCCCGGTCGATAAAGTGCCAAAATTGAAGAAATATCTTCTATATTTGAAGGCTTCAAATCTCGCACTATCTGACGCATTCCAGAAGATTCTAATTGAAATATTCCTTCTAATTCACCTGCTTCTAATAGCTCATAGGTTTTTTGAACATCTTTTGGTAAATTACTATGTTCACCTTTAGCTAATATCTTCTGCGCTTTTCTTTCCTGGTGAGTTATTTCATCAGGATCAACACGATATCCTTTAGTTTCTTGAATTAAATCAAGGGTTTTTTGAATTAGCGTCAGGTTGCGTAAACCAAGAAAATCCATTTTTAACAAACCCATTGATTCTAGGTCTTCCATGAAATACTGGGTAATCACCGAACCGTCATTATTTTTCTGTAGAGGGACAATTTCATCAAGTGGATCGGCAGAAATTACCACACCTGCTGCATGAACACCAAAAGTTTTGTTAGTTCCTTCAATTCGCATCGCCATATCAAGCCAATGGCGAACATGGGGTTCTTTCTCATATTTTTGTTTAAACTCTGGTTCTGGAGTTTGATCGGAAATCATCACCTTAAGTTTTGTTGGTTTCCCCCGCACCACAGGAATTAATTTCGCCATTTTGTCAGCTTCTCCATAAGGAATATTTAATACTCTGGCGACATCTTTCAAAACTGCTTTAGAAGTTAAGCGGTTAAAAGTAATAATTTGGGCAACTCTATCTGCACCATATTTCTCAGTTACATATTCAATAACTTTATCCCGTTGCTCAATACAGAAATCTGTATCAATATCAGGCATGGATTTCCGTTCTGGATTTAAGAAACGTTCAAACAGTAGCCCATGATGCACAGGGTCAATGTTGGTAATTCGCATTGCATAAGCAACTAATGAACCAGCCGCAGAACCCCGACCTGGGCCTACAGGAATGTTATTATCTCTAGCAAATTTGATGTAGTCCCATACAACTAAAAAGTATTTGGAAAAACCCATCTGCTGAATCATTTTTAGTTCGTATTCCAATCTTTCTTTATAGACAGAATCAACTTCATGACGAGATTTGCGATTTAACCGTTCTAAAAGTCCACTCCATGCAACATCTTCAGCGTAAGTGTCAGCAGTATGACCGGAGGGAATGGGAGGTGTAGGAATCTGAGGCTCACCCATAATATGGTAAGGCTCAACTTTATCAGCGACTTCTTCAGTAGTAGCTACAGCTTCGATAATCACATCATCTGGTAAATGGTCACGAAATAGCTGCTGCATCTCTTCACTAGATTTAAGATACTCTGTACCGCTATAACGCATCCGCTTATCTTCAATAATTAGCTTACCAGTTTGAATACATAGCAAAGCATCGTGGGCTTCAACGTCAAAACAAGAAATAAAATGCGAATCATTGGTAGCAACAATTTTAATCCCTAGTTCCCGCGCAATTTTGACAATTTCAACATTCACAATCCGGTCTTCTTGAGAACCGTGGTCTTGAATTTCTAGATAATAATCATCACCGAATACATCTTTATACCACTGAGCAATTTTCCGGGCTACATCTGGTCTATTACTGAGAATCGCTTGGGGAATTTCTCCACCTAAACAAGCACTGGTGACAATCAAGCCTTGATGATATTCTTTTAATAAATCTTTATTAATACAAGGACGAGAAAAAATTCCTTTACCTTGAACACCTTTGAGATGAGAAATAGTAGTTAATTTGACTAAATTTTTGTAACCTTTGGTATTTTTAGCTAAAACGACTTGATGATATTTGGGACGGCGTTCTTGCTTCTCGATATCGCCGTTAATTACATACATTTCATTGCCGATAATCGGCTTAATATTGTGACTACGGCAGATTTTGAGCAGTTCAACAGCTCCATACATAACACCATGATCGGTAAGGGCGATCGCTTTCATCCCCAGTGCGATCGCTTGATCCACCAACTCTGGGAGCTGACTTGCTCCATCAAGTAGACTGTAGTCACTGTGAATATGTAAAGGGACAAAGGACATAAGCATCTCCAACCACAAGCCAAGATATCTCTAGGGGCCTACCTAGTGGTGTACCCTTTTGAGCTAGGTTTTGCAAAGCAACGGAATCTTAGATTAACAGTTTTTATCTAAAATTAAAGCTGTTATTTTCCGAAATTATCACTGTCATCAGTGTTGTTTTAATAGTTACAGCAATTAATCAGCATCCAACTAATGATTCAAACAGAGAGTACTACTTCGCCTAAAACCAAAGCTAGCCCTTGGTGGCAGCGTATCCCTCTCACATTGCAAATTCTCATCGCCCTAGTAGCAGCAGTTAGCGTTGGAATTGCCCTTGGTGCGGGGAATCCCAATCCCAGTAATGCCACTTTAATCAACAATTTAGCAATTCCGGCACAGTTGGTGCTAAAGGCTCTCCGCGCCCTAGCTACGCCCCTGATTTTGGTAGCGGTGCTGCACACCTTAATGACTACGAATATCCCCGGTACAGCCGGACGGCAGTTAGCAGTGCTACTTTTAACTAATACTACTGTAGCTATTTTAGTCGGGCTTCTGGTAGCAAATGTGCTGCGTCCGGGGACTTGGGGTAATGTAGCCACCTCAACAACTACAGAAATAACTACTCAGAGTCTTGATCCTTGGGGAATACTCAAAGATGCTGTACCGGAAGCTGTCCTGAAGCCATTAGTTGATAATAATGTCATTCAACTAATTGTGATTGCCCTAAGTTTTGGCATCGTTCTGCGGGCATTAAAATCTGAACAAATTGCTCAAAGCAAGAATGGATATCAGCCGATAGAGGATGTCATCGGAATTTTATTTGAAGCAGTAGTCCGCATCCTCAACTGGGTAATTGCCTTAGTGCCGTTCGCAGTCTTTGGAATTGTTGCTAAAACCATTGCTATGCAAGGATTTGCACCGTTTAAATCTTTGGGTGCATTTATCGTATCGGTGCTGTTAGCACTGTTATTACAGGCGTGCTACTACCTGATCAGAGTAAAATTTGGTTCTTGGGTACACCCGCTAAAATTCCTCGCTGGCGGTTCTGATGCCTTTTTGACAGCTTTCTCAACTTCTTCCTCTGCGGCAGCAATGCCTGTAACCTTTGAAGTTTTGCAAACAAAAGTTGGTTTAAGAGAATCTTCTGCTGCCTTGGGGGCATTAGTAGGGGCAAATTTCAATAATGATGGTACTGCCCTCTATGAAGCAATGTCTGCGTTGTATATTTCCCAACTAATTGGGCAACATTTGAGTCTGGGGCAGCAGTTAATTGTCATCCTTACCTCGATTTTTGCATCCGTTGGTGCGGCGAATATTCCCAATGCTGGACTGGTAACGATGACACTAGTGTTTACTTCTGTAGGCTTACCTACCCAATACATTGCTTTGCTAGTTACTATCGACTGGTTTCTGGATCGCTGCCGCACTGCGATTAATGTTATGGGAGATATGACTGTCAGTGCTTTACTTGATGGCAAAAAGCCTCGTTCTTTAGACAAAGCTTAGTTTTACAGCTTTTGAGGTATCTAATGCTGTTGAGGCCCTTTGGCATCACATTCTTTAGCCCAGCAGCGTTCTAAAAGTCGAAGACGCCAGATCAATGCAAAGCGTTGAGGATTCAATACTAATTTAATATCCTGACTAAATAAAGGCTGATTCAGATAGTGCCAAAGGGGAAATTGAATTTTGGTGTGTTTTGGAGTCATAAGAACAACAAATATTATAAAAGTTTAGTGGTGAGAGTTGGGATTTTGTTTAACAATTGCCTGATCTGTTTTTCTAGTTAAAGGCTACACTGCGTTTTTGCAGTTGTCCTGGTGGCAATTGCGGAATTTCAGTAAGTCAATTTATGTTGTTTCCGCTTTAATACTGAAATTGCACACACCATTTTTCTGATTCCCCATCCTGTGACTAAAAAGGCAGGGGAGCAGGAAGCGGAAGGCAAAGGGCAGGATTTTAAAATTTCCCAGCAATAGAGGGTTTCAGAGCAAATAAATTTATTTATGGGGTTCTTCCTCCTGCCTCCTTTCCTCTTATTTGACAAGTCATACCATTTCACAACATTCCTGGTACAGCGTTGGTAAAAGCGTATAAATCTACGTCTCTACACTCGATTTATCTGTTACAAAGATTTTTAGAAGCGATCGCATTGCCATCCAGAATCTTAACTCGGTAGCTTGTTAAAAAATCGGTTAGTGTAGCGTTGAGGTGTCGAATTATAGCTGATAAAAGACTTGTAATTTCTGTTACTAACTGTGAATTGATAGTCAATTTGGTCAAAAGGCTAGTTTTATAATAACTATTGATTTTAAAGGGGAGCAAAGTCTTGCTTCCCTTAATATTAAAGAATTGTGAAATTAGCGACAGTGAGTGTTGTGGTACTAATGTTGGTTAGCGTTGCCAAGATTTTATCAGTAGCAGTCACTATGATGTTGTTACCAGTGAAACTTAGTTGATTGAAGGTCAGACCATCAGACAAGCCAATCAAATCGTTACACTTGCAGAAGTCGGTAATAATATCACTACCTTTTCCAGCAGCGAAGACAAATTTATCCTTGCCATTACCACCCGTGAGGATATCGCTACCAAGACCACCACACAAGAGGTCGTTACCATTGCCGCCATTAAGGGTGTCTTTGCCACTACCACCGTAAAGTTGATCTTTACCATTGCTGCCATTGAGGTAGTCATTACCAGGAGTGCCGTGGAGGACATCATTGCCGTTGCCACCATAAAGGCGATCGCCTACTTGGACAGTAACCTTTGCAGTGCTGGTGAGTTGGCGATCGCTGATGGTGTAGTTAAAGCTAGCCGCACCACTAAATCCACAAGTTGGGGTAAATACAATAAAGTCATCTGCTGAGTTATTGGGAGTGCCGTTATTTTTCAGCACCGCAGTACCGTTGGTTGCAGCGCTGACACCAGTGATGCTGAGGTTGGTGCTATCGATGTCAGTATCATTAGCCAACAGGGTATTTGCTTGAATGCTCACAGCAGTATTTTTGGCAGCCGTAACAGTATCATTCACGGCAACTGGTGCATCATTAACTGGCTTGACGTTTAATTTAAAAGTACCATCAATAGTGCCGCCATTACCGTCAGTGACAGTGTAGTTGAAACTGTCAGCGCCGTTGTAGTTGGCGTTGGGGGTGTAGATGAAGTAGTCATCACTAGCATTTCCAACAGTACCATTGTCGTTGAAGGTGAGTGTACCGTTGGCAGGGTTGGTGATGCCACTGATATTTAGAGTATCGCTATCAATGTCTGAATATCTCCTAAGAATGGTGCTGGCAAGGATGTTAACGGCAGTATCTTCTTGGGTGCTAAGTATAGTTGGAAAGCCGAAGATAACGTAGCCTTCTCCGTCGTTTTGATCTGCGTTGCGGCTGTTTTGACTTGGTGCCCCGATAATCACGTCGTCGATGCCGTCACCGTTGATGTCTCCGGCATTGCTAACGGAGCGCCCTGATAGGTCATTTATATTAATGCCGTTGATCGCAAAGCCGTTGCTGCCATCCAGGGACGAGAGGTCAAAGCTAGCTCCAAAGCCACTGCTGCTGCCAAACACTACGTAGCTTTCCCCAGCATAGAACTTGCTGCCGACCCCGACGCCAGCTAATGGTACTCCAATAATCACGTCGTCGATGCCGTCACCGTTGAAATCTCCAGCACTGCTAACTGAGATGCCTAGTTCATTCCCATTGATTGCGAAGCCGTTGCTACCGTCTAAGGACGAAAGGTTAAGAACCGAACCAAAGCCACTGCTCTTGCCAAACACTACGTAGGCATTCCCAGGAGGACCAGCGTTATAATCGAAACCGTAGCGGGAACCGTTTGCCCCGATAATCAAGTCATCAATGCCATCACCGTTAAAGTCTCCGGCACTGCTGACAGAGGCTCCTAAGGAGTCATATGGATTAATGCCGTTGATCGCGAAGCCATTGCTGCCGTCGAGGGATGAGAGATTGAGGCTAGCTCCAAAGCCACTGCTCTTGCCAAACACAACGTAACTCTCCCCAGCAAGGGATTTGCCGTTGGGGTCGGCACCTGATGCGCCGATAATCAGGTCATCAATGCCGTCACCGTTGATGTCCCCGGCACTGCTGACAGACGTGCCTGAGAAGTCATCTGTATCAATGCCGTTGATCGCAAAGCCGTTGCTGGCGTCTAGGGATGAGAGGTCAAAGCTGGCGCCAAAGCCACTGCCCCTGCCAAACACTACGTAGCTTTCCCCAGCACGGGATTTGCCGTTGGGGTCGGCACCTGATGCGCTGATAATCAGGTCATCAATGCCGTCACCGTTGATGTCCCCGGCACTGCTGACAGAGGCTCCTAAGAAGTCATCTGTATCAATACCGTTGATCGCAAAGCCGTTGCTGCCGTCTAGGGATGAGAGGTCAAAGCTGGCGCCAAAGCCACTGCCCCTGCCAAACACTACGTAGCTTGCCCCAGCATATTGCTGACCGTTGGGGTCGGCACCTGATGCGCCGATAATCAGGTCATCAATGCCGTCACCGTTGATGTCCCCGGCACTGCTGACGGTGGAGCCTGAGAATTCATCTCTATCAATGCCATTGATCGCAAAGCCGTTGCTGCCGTCTAGGGAAGAGAGGTCAAGGCTGGCGCCAAAGCCACTGCTGCTGCCAAACACTACGTAGCTTACCCCAGCACTAAATTTGCCGTTGGCGTCGGCATCTGGTGCTCCGATAATCAGGTCGTCAAAGCCGTCACCGTTGATGTCTCCGGCATTGCTAACGGACTCGCCTAAGCTGTCATATGGATAATAAGATTGAATGGGAGATTTGAGCACGAAGCCGTTGCTGCCATTGAGGTCAGAGAGGTTGAAATTAGAAACAATTTTGGGTGCGTCATTAACTCCATTGATGGTCAGGTTAACGCTAGCTGTACTGGTGAAGCTGCCATCCCTGATTGTATAGTTAAAGCTGTCGCTGCCTGTTTCACCCACACCCAAAGTTTCAAATTTAGCGTTGGGGTCGTAGGTGAAAGTGCCATCAGCATTGAGAGTCAGTAAAGCACCGGAACTCAAGGTAATAGGAGTGCCAACATTCACCTCATTAAAACTAATAGAAGTGCCAACATTTACCTTATTACCATTGACATTTGTCACCCTTAAGCGGCTGCTATCCGGGCCGGTGTCATTGGCTAAGACCGAAATGTTAACGGCAGTGGCTTCGTTAGTGGTAGCCGTGTCGGTAACTGCTACTGGAAATTGATTAGGAGCTGTAGTCGTCGCAAAGCCAAAAATGAAGTATCTCTCCCTAGAGGGTTGCACGCGTGAGTCAAAACTTGCCCCGATACTCAAGTCGTCAAAGCCATCGTCGTTGATGTCTCCTGCACTGCTGACGGAGTAGCCTGATCGGTCATCCCGATCAATGCCGTTAAGCACCAAGCCGTTGCTGCTGTTGAGGTCGGAGAGGTTGAGCCTACCTTCAAAGCCATTGCTGCTGCCAAACACCACGTAGCTCTTTCCAGCGTTGTATTTGTTGGTGTCAGCAAAAGGTGCCCCGATAATCAGGTCGTCGAAGCCGTCGCCGTTGAAGTCTCCGGCACTGCTGATAGACCTGCCTGAGTTGTCATCCTCATAAATGCCGTTAATCACAAAGCCGTTGCTGCCGTTGAGGTCGGAGAGGTTGAGGCTACCTCCAAAGCCATTGCTGCTGCCAAACACCACGTAGCTCTCTCCAGCGTTGGGTTTGCCGTAGGGGTCGGCATCTGGTGCTCCGATAATTAGGTCGTCGAAGCCGTCGCCGTTGAAGTCTCCGGCACTGCTGACGCTGGTATCACCTCTATCAATGCCGTTAATCACAAAGCCGTTGCTGCCGTTGAGGTCGGAGAGATTGAGGCTAGCTCCAAAGGCGCTACTCTTGCCAAACACTACGTAGCTCTTTCCAACAGGCACGGCACCTGATGCTCCGATAATTAGGTCGTCGATGCCGTCACCGTTGAAGTCTCCGGCACTGCTGACGCTGGAGCCTGAGAAGTCATCTGTATCAATGCCGTTAATCACAAAGCCGTTGCTGCCATTAAGGTTGGAGAGATTGAGGCTAGCTCCAAAGCCGCTGCTCTTGCCAAACACCACGTAGCTCTCCCCAGCACCGTATTTGCTGTTATGGGTGGCAAGTGGTGCTCCGATAATTAAGTCGTCGATGCCGTCGCCGTTGAAGTCTCCGGCACTGCTGACGCTGGAGCCTGATCGGTCATCTGGATCAATGCCGTTAATCACAAAGCCGTTGCTGCCGTTGAGGTCGGAGAGATTGAGGCTAGCTCCAAAGCCGTTGCTCTTGCCAAACACCACGTAGCTCTCCCCAGCATAGTACTTGCTGTTGGGGCTGGCAAGTGGTACTCCGATAATTAAGTCGTCGATGCCGTCACCGTTGATGTCTCCGGCACTGCTGACGGTGGAGCGTGAGAAGTCAATTTTATCAATGCCGTTAATTACAAAGCCGTTGTTACCGTTAATGTCAGATAGGTTGAAGTTAGCTCCAAAGCCACTGCTACTACCAAACACTACGTTGTATTTGGCAGCACTGCCGTTGTCTTTACTTGCCCCGATAATTAGGTCTTCCATGCCGTCGCCGTTGAAGTCTCCAGCACTGCTATCGGAGATGCCCACGAAAGACCCAACGATCGCAAAACCATTGTTACCATTAAGGTTAGAAAGGTTGAAAACTGCTGAATTAGGTGCCATTATTGTTGATTCCTCTTACAATTGTGAATTTTGAATTACTTCTCATCCCACCGTTACTACCCGCCGAATTTCGTCGCTGCGAAACCCGATCGCCATTGGACGACGTACCCCCAAAAGCGCTACCACGTCATATAATTCCAGCACCACCCCTTCTATTCGCAAGGAATGGACAATATCGCCGCTTCTCAGGTCAATCACTAGTAACCCACAACGAGGCTCGACGTTTTTCTGTTGCAATTTCTCGTCTAGGGGCAAACCGCTAAAGGTCTTGTTATGCCTGGGTTGGGAAATTCCCACTACTGCAAAGTTGCCATAAAATGTACAACCGCGAAGATATCCCGGACAGAAGGCGACTGACTCAAATACTCCCCGCTTTAAGTCGGCAAAGCCAAACTCTCCCGCGCCTGAGTTGAGCAGCCAAAGTTTTTCCTGATGCCATCGCGGGGAGTGGGGCATAGACAGCCCCTGCAACACAATTTCATTGCTTTCTACGTCAATGACACAGCCGCCATTTGCCCGATGCTCCCGCCAGCCTTCTGCTACATCTGACTGGCTGACAGCGGTGACGTATTTAGGTTTTCCTTGCTGCATTGCCAACCCATTCAAGTGACATCTATCTTCCGCCGCTAGCTTGCTGATAAAGGTTGGCTGCCATAGGGGAACGAAACTGTGGGTTTCGCTGACTGTTCCCAAACAGCTAAATAAGGTATTGACAAATACTAATTTTTGTGGATTTAAATCTTTTTCTTCTACTCTACTCAAAGCGATGTCGTGAATATCCAAATCTCCCGTCACATAACTCATCTGGGGCAAATAAAGAGCATCGTAGCCTTGGTGGTTTTGTCCGGGTTGGATGATATTTTCAAATCGCCACAGTTGATACAGGGAACTCATATAGAGGCTGTTGCCATTGGCATACAAACCCATGCACCGCTCAAAGCTACGTTCAAATACAGATAATTTGCCGTTTGGTTGCAAGCCGATGAAGAATAACTTCCCCGCTTGATAGGTAGTGAAGGACAAACTCAGGTTTTGCTCATACAACCAAGGGGTAAACTGACGAGAAGCGTTGATTTCTAGAGATGGTTTGTTAATGTTGCTGTCATTGGGATTCACTTAGTTTTGACTCCTTGATAACTCTGGTGTTCGATTGGTAATAATTATTGCCGCAGGGCAGGATGCTCTTACTCTTAAACGTAAACTAGGCAATACACCAGCAACAGCAGTTCCGTCATCTGCTTTGAGCGATCGCACTCAACACATTTCGTAGTTAGTGGTTGCTCATTTCAGAAATCTACCAGAGTATTATCGGAGTCTTTTTAAAACAATAAGTGGTTTTGTAATATAAAAGTATATCGTGTGTAATCTCAAACTTCAAACTTCCAATATCTGTCTAAAGATAGATAGCTTGGTACAACTTTGCGTAAAATCGTAACGTTTTTAATGCAAGGGGACGCATTGGCATTGTCAGCCGATGCATTGGCATTGTCAGTCAATGCATTGGCATTGTCAGTTGATGCATTGGCATTGTCAGCCGATGTATTGGCATTGTCAGTTGATGCATTGGCATTGCAGGGTACTGCCAAATTTAATTCGCTACAAATTAATGAAATGCTGTACTTAGTCAATAACTAAAATTCTCTTGGACGGACTCTGCATCTTGACAAAAAAATGAGATGGACATCTTGTCCATCCCACAATAAAAAAGAGAATTTTTGTGATAAAACGCTTTGCCTTGCTTATATTTAAGCTAAAGCGCTTACCCTAAGTTAAATGTCTCACTATTTAATAATGAGTCCCGGTTTTGCGATGGTTAATGGCAGTCACAGCATCAGGCTTGAGTAATTTACCTTCATCCACAGTTGCATACACAACCCAATGGTCGCCACATTCCAAACGTTGGTTGACTGAGCATTCTAAATATGCTAAGGCGTCAGTGAAAACAGTACAGCCGTTATCTGCAACTGCTGTACTAAAGTTGGCAAATCGGTCTTCTCCAGGCGCGAAAGATTTACGGAAATGCTTCATGTAATCTTGATGATTGCCTTCAGGTAAAATATTTAAGGCAAACTTACCGCCTGGATACATCAAAGATTCGATCGCTCGGTCTTTAGCGATCGCCACAGTTAGTCCAGGTGGGTTGAAGGTGGCTTGAGAAACCCAAGCGCCTAACATTGCGGTAGACACTTCTCCAAGTTTCGCTGTCACCACGCAGACGGAACCAACGATCCGACCAACAGCCTGTTCCATTGGAGTAGCGGCTTGTTGGGGTACGCGTACCTTTTTAGCCTTTTTCAATGCTTGGGCAAAGTCTGTACCAAGTTCTTCACAAAACTTGAGAGTGACATCATCAGGTTTAAATTTGACCTTTAGGGTGTCAAAGCCAAAGCGATATCCAGCATCTCGAAGTTTACCTTCAATTAAGTCAAAGGCTTCACCACTCCAGCCATAAGAACCAAAAACCCCAGCGAGTTTGCTGTTGTCACCGCTTGATAGCACAATTCCTAAAGCAGTATGAATGGGAGTTGGCGCATGACCACCGATGGTAGGAGAACCAATGATAAAACCTTCTGACTGTGCGAGGTTGATACGAATTTCATCAGGGGTAGCAAATTCGCAGTTAATCGATTTGACTGCAACTCCACCTTTAGTTAGTCCCAGAGCAATCGCTTGTGCTAAAGTCGCCGTATTGCCGTAAGCTGAAGCATAAAGTAAGGCAACAGAAATCTCGCGATCGTTGTGAGAACGACTCCACTCTGCATAAGCTTTAGTGAGTTCGATTAAGCTGGTGCGTACTAAAGGCCCATGACCCACAGCATACATTCTCACCTGCAAATCTGATATTTTCTCTAAAGCTGCTTGCACATGAGGAATTTGGGGAGCCATCAAGCAGTTAAAATAGTAACGCTGATCTTCTTTAAGCGCTTCCCAGTTATCATCAAACACTTCATCACCACAGAGATGAGTTGCAAATAACTTATCTGTGTAAAGAATTTGGGTTTGCTGATCATAGGTACAAAGTCCTTCCGGCCAACGTGGACTGGGAGTGGGTAAGAATTTTAAAACATGACCCTTGCCTAAATCCAGAGTTTCTTTCCCCCGCATCACCAAGACATTTAAATCTTGCTCTAAGAAAGCAGCACGCAAGTTGTTCGCACCGGGAAGAGAACAGACAAAAGTTACCTGTGGTGCCAATTCTAAAATTGCTTTGAGGGTTGCAACTCGATTGGGACTAAAATGACCCAGGATTATATAATCCAAACTTTGTAAATCTAAAGTCTGGCGCAATGCCTCTAAATAAATTTCGGTAAAGCTTTCTGGCGGTGGATCGATAAGTGCGATTTTATCAGCTTCAATTAAATAGCAATTGGAGGTAGTACCTCTTTCAAGTGCATATTCAATTTCAAACCGTAGACGTGACCAACTACGTGCTATAATCGCATTAGTATTTGTAGCAATTGGTAAAACTTGTACGTCGCGTGGCTTGGAATTGGTCATAGCTGTTGGAAATAGGTTACAGAGAACAGGGAATAGGGAACAGGGGATAGGGAATAGAGAACAGGAAACAGGGGATAGTTTTCTTTTCTGTCCCCTGTCACCTGTCACCTCTTCCTTCTTTCTTAGTAGTAATTACCTACTTTGCGATGGCGAACGGCTGTCAATCCATCATTTTTGGAGACACGACCTTCTTGGACAGTGCAATATAAAATCCAGTGGTCGCTGCATTCCATGCTGCTCTGGATTTCACATTCCATGTATGCCAGAGCATCAGTTAGAATTGGGGAACCGTTTTTCGCTGTTTGAGTTTTTACCCCAGCAAAGCGGTCAGCACCGGGATGCAAGCGCTTGAGGAAGTGTTTCTTGAGTTCTTGATAATTGCCTTCTTCCAAAACGTTGAGGACGAAGCGATCGCCTACTTGCATTAAGGAATCAATGGCGCGGTCTTTAGCAACAGCAATTGTCAATCCTAAGGGTTGCAAACTCGCTTGTGTTACCCAGGATGCCAACATTGCGCTTGAGGCATTATCTTTTTTGGTAGTGACTATATACAGTCCACTACTAATCCGACCTAATGCCTTTTCCATGTTGACATCAAGAGACTTGATTTGCTTGATGTTGCGATCGCGCACCAGCAATTGTCCGATGTCTTTACCCGCTTCTTCACACAACTGGAATGTAGATGCGGTGGGAGCCTCTTTAATCCTAATGGGTGGGAAAGCTTCTTTGATGCCAGAGTCAAGAAATTGTCTGCGGAGTGTATCAATGGGTTCATCATCCCCACCGTAACATTCAAACAGCCCAATCAATTGCTTGTTCTTGGCGACAGCTAGCACCGAACTGATACCAGCTTGGGCGGCGGCGGAGGTAGTCGGGGGCATACCAATAATGATGCCAGATGCTCTCCCGGCTAGTTCTTGAATTTCTTGGCTCTGGGCAGTACTTAGATCCAGTACTTCTACCCCAATGCCAGTTTTCAGTATACCTTCAGCAATTGCGTGACCAAGACGTTCGCCATATCCATATTCTGAGACAAAAAACAAGCCGACGGTGGTTTCTGCTGTAGCTTGTTTTTGGCTCCAATTTTCGTAGCACCCAGTTAAAACATCTAGATGGTGGTGTAATAATGGCCCGTGACCGTTGGCAATAATATTAATCTTCCCTAGTTCACCCATCCGCTTCATTGCATTCAGCAGCGAACGAGCATTTGGGCCCATTAAGCAGTCGTAGTAAAATCTAAAGTCTGCTTCAATCGCTTCTAAATCTTCGTCGAAGGTGCGATCATCACAAAAATGCATCCCAAAAGCATCACAAGTGTAGAGAATTTGGGTTTTGCGGTCAAAGCTAAAGATTGTATCTGGCCAGTGCAGGTTAGGCGCACTCACGAATTCCATTTCGTGTCCCTTACCTATATTTATGCGATCGCCAGTTTTTACAACCCTCTTCGAGAAAGGATCGTGGACTAAGCCTTCCAAAAACTGAAGCGCAACTTTTGAAGCTAAGACAGTAGCTCTAGGAGCTAACTGAAGAACATCTTCTACTAAGCCGCTATGGTCTGGTTCTGTATGACTAACAATTATGTAATCAATTGTTTTGGGGTTGACAAGACCTTTTAGAGTCTCTAAATACAGATCGCGAAACTTCTGGTGAGAAGTATCTATCAAAACTGTTTGTTCACCCCTAATTAGATATGAATTGTAGGTTGTGCCGTTTTGCAATCCGAATTCGATATCGAAGCGATCGCGGTCCCAATCAAGAGAGCGAATCGCCGTTGTGTTAGGGGCAATTTCTACAGTTTGTATAGTTAGCCGATGTTGAACGTTCTCTGCGTGGGCCTTGCCGGTCGTAGACATCGCTACCATTATTCGTCTCCGAGCGCAAATTAACAGGTTTTTCTTCTGCCTCCATTGTCCCTATTATTTTTTGTTTAAGTTGTAATGAATATCAATTTTTGAAAAATTTAAGTTGTATCAATTATTGCTTTTTTTTCATAAAAACTATAAATCAAATAAATTAATAATTATTAATTTATTCTTCAAATTTTACTGAGTATTTGATTTTGCTATTTATTTTATTTTATTCTAATTCAAAAATATTCGTATTTATTATATTAAAAATTATAATCTAGCCAAATTTTTTATTATAACCTTTTTTTATTAGGTATGAATACTAAGTAAATCGCAGGGTTCACAAATATATTTTTTAATTTTGGTATAAAATATTGATATGTTGCAAAATGAGGTATTAAGACAATAGCTTTAAATGCCGATTATCAAAAGTTACTTTTTTAAGACTCTCTATTATGTATTAAGTAGGAAAAGTAGGAAAGGTAGGAAAAGTAGGAAAGGTAGGAAAAGTAAGATAAACTTCACCTTTCAGCCTGCATCAAGTAATTTGTTAGCACTGTTTTTTCTAATGTATATAGAATAGATTTTTGTCTCAACCAAAATATACTCATGGAAAATATAAACTTTATGTAAAGTGGAGAAAACAAATATTTTTATGGAGATAACCAAGGCAAATTTCCAGAGCCGAGTAGTAGAAAAAGGAACTAGGCTTGTATACCTTTTTCTGGGCATTCAAATTTAAAATAACGTAAAAATCATTTTTAAAGTTTCGATAAATCTCCCTAACCATAGGAGTGATCTAAGAAATTTAATGATACAGTCCTTTATTATGGACTTTAAACATTAATCAGGACAATATCAATCAATTATTGTCATAGCTGAAATCTCTAGCTTCGAGCTATCTAACAAATTTGCTTGTGCAGTTAATGATGTCATTTATGATGTACTTAACTTTTTATAAAAATTCATTCTCGATGATAAATTGCAAACTTTAATAGTGTTCTCGAGCTAATACTTCTCGCGTAGCAGCCTTTTAAACGCTGATATCCTTAATGCTTGTAATTCAACTGCTTTTACAGTGTGCTATTAAATACGTAGGTGATTAAGTATATAGGCGTAAGTAGACATAAAAAATGGCAAAAATTGACTGTGTAAAAGGTTATTGTTTATGGGATGCCGATTAAAAGTCTTTCTAACTGACGAACAAAAGCTGACTTTAGAAGAGTTAAGAAAAGCCAAAGATGTTCCTCAACGTACTAAGGATCGTGCTCAAGTTTTACTGCTAAATACTCGCGGCTTAAAGAATGAGCAAATTGCTAAAGGCTTAAACTGGGCGATTTCAACAGTGCGTCAAACCCTTCATCGTTGGGAAAAGATGGGTTTAGCAGGTTTGTGGGATGCTCCAGGTCGAGGAGGAAAACCCCGATATTCGGAATCAGACTTGGCTTATCTAGAAAATTGTTTAGCTCAAGAGTCACAAACTTATAACTCTAAACAATTAGCAAATAAACTGGCATCTGAGCGTCAAGTCAACTTGAGCGCAGATCGGTTACGACGGGTACTTAAAAAAAGAGGAAAAAGGTTTGGAAGCGCACGCAAACAACCTCAAGAACAGAATAATTAACTTAAATCAATATTCAGACCAATACGCTTAGGTTAAAGTTAAAACTCTTTGTGAAAGTCAATTTTTTTAACGTAGACGTTGCATTGGCTTGTCGCAGGCTACCGCAGAGGCGTAGAGAAGCGAGTGCGCCCTTGCAGTTCCCCCGACTTGTTCGCTTTTAGCGTTCCTGCTCTTTAGCAACTGGCGTAACATAGAGACAAGGAAGAAATGCTTAACTCAATTGTATTGATATTCAGATGTTCTCTATCAGACGCGCAAGGGACGTGGACTTGCTAGCGTAGCCAGGGCAAACGCATCTAAGTATTAAGAGCCAGGATCTGAGTGTAATTCAGCGAAACCTTAATCAGACATGACTTTTAGGAAATTAAAGATGACTTTTAATAATGATAATCATCATGAGGTTGAGTTAGAGGCAGCCGACGGCTGCCTGTCAAAGAACATGGTATTCTAACAGTTGCTGTCGAAGCTTTTCATCAAAATAATTACAGAAATTTCAAACGGTTAAGCCAGATGTGGATCACTCCCGTCCAGCCCACTCGGACGAAGTCGGCCCTACCGTTGCCGCCGATATCGACGAACTGCACGTCATGAGGCGGCACGTTCTTGTCGGTGGCGATATTGCCGATGTCACGGAGCTTCAAGTAGGTCGGCCGGTTGTTGAAGGAGAATCCTTGGTTGATCCACGCGTTCGCGCCTCCCTTCGCAGTGATGAGAATCAGGTCAGCCCGCCCGTCACCATTGAGGTCAGCCCACCGTCGCTCGCGGGGCTCGCTTCCCGACCGCGGGACCAACTGACCGAACGGGCTCCATGCGAAGTAACGCCCGTTGGAACCATGCCGTGTAACCTGGATCCACACTCGCGTCGCGCCGTAGCGATCAGTAATCAGGTAGTCCGGAAGTCCGTCGCCATCGATGTCCTGTAGGTCGATGCGACTGTCGGCAGGTATGATTCCCGTACCATCGACATCGACCTTGTTCGTGATCTTCTTCCTGCAGATCTTCTCCCCCACGGGTTTGGCCTCGTCCCAGATGCTCACCGTCATGTGACCCAAGAGGTCAACCGTGACGCAGTCAGTGTGACCATCATGGTCGATGTCAGCGAACCGCAGCTGATTGCCGACAAGACCGGGTCTGGACGCGGCGCGAGTCACGCCCTTCGCCCAGCCGGTCCAGCCAGTACTTGTGCGGCCACTGTTCCAGTAAAAAGTCCAGCTCTGATCAGGCTTGACGACGAACAGCTCCGGCAAGTGGTCACCATTAACATCGCCCCACCGATACGAGTTCCCTTGCCCGAAGCCGTTCTTGAATGACACGCCGTGGTCCTCCCATCGCGGGTCCGTCGGGCTGCTGGATACAGCCGGGCAACCCGCAGGTAGCGCTCCCGGTGCCTGAGGTTCCTGCACCCAGTCGCTCGCGACCGCCTCCTGTGCACCCTCGAGGAAGGCTGCCGATATCTGGGCGTATCCATCGTCGGTGGGGTGGATGTGGTCGGGTCCGACCTGTTCGCGAGTGAGTCCGGCAGGCGAGAAGATGACATGCTTTCCGGCTGAGACCAAGCTGTCTACGACCCCAGGGATCGCTGCGTTGTAGGCAGCCGTGTTGGCGTCGAGTTCTGGGTGGGTGGCATCAGTGTTTGGCGGGATGTCGGAGACCAACACCGTGGCCCTGGGTGAGTCGGTCAGGATCTGATCGATCAGGTTGCGCAGACGCTGGGGCGCTGTCGACAGATCATGGTTCTGCTGAACGTCATTGGTACCCACAAGAAGGGTCACCAGATTGGGGTGGTAGTACGGCACAGCACACGACGCCACCTGCGCGACTTGATCGATCCGGAACCCCGGCCAGCCCTCATCATCCGGATCACCCCCCGAGCCGTTGTGTTTTCGACCGACGAAGTCGACGTTACCGCTCGTGAGATTGCCGTCCAGGGAGTCGGTTAGCGGATCGATCGACGACGAGGCGGTGGCGGACGTCGCCTCCCTCGAGCCTAGCCGCGAATTCGTGGCCGCCACGCCAGCCCTCGCTGTCGGTGGATCCATGAAGTGCCCGCTGCCCAGCTCATTGAAGAGGTCGAGCCGATAGCCACTGCCGTCGGAACTCCCGATCCCCTCAGTGATCGAGGCACCAAGCGGCATCAGCTTCAAGTCTAACGCGGTCTCCGGTTTGTCGTTCGGCCGGTTGCACGATCGGTTGTGGTCGGGAGGCACACCGGACGTCGAGAAAATCCATGCCGCAATCGAGTTGGTGCTCGTCGCAAACGCCACGTGCGGCCCGAGCGTAGTCGTCGTGGTGAACACGCCGCATAGCAGGCCCATGCTGAACACTCCAGAGCCGGAGTCACCTAAAGCCAACTCTCCGCTTACAGGATACATGAAGATATCAGCACCGCTAGGGATCGTCGGCGTTGTCTGAGTGATCGGGCGTGTGCCCCCCCTGTAATAAGCGATCTTCAAGAACGCCGATGGCACCTGGCTGAACTGGCTAGTGACACCCCACCCACCCGCAAACAGGTGCGATCCAACGAAAGCGTTGCCGATCCCCCACGAAACGGTTGGGCGATTCATGGACGCCACCAAGAGCTCGATCAGCGCAACATCCTTGTCCGGATGGAGGATGATCCTCGACGGTATGTGCAGGTCCCCGCTAGTCCGCTGTCGTTCGCCGAGGTAGAGAGTTGTGTTCGAGATTGTAGCCGCAGCACCCTGGGAGCCATTCAGGCAGTGTTTGGCCGTCAGCACCCAGTTCCGGCTGATCAGCGATCCGGTACACTTCAGGCCACCAGTAATGTCGATATAGACCTGAGCATTGGAGTTGACCCTGACCTCGGAGCCACCGATCACTGCCTCGGTAGGCGGAGAGGGCCCGACGGCACACAGCATCGCGGCGATGAGGGCGGTCAGGCTCATCGCGATGCGGGTCATGATCTTGAATTTGCGAGAAGACATGATGGTTAACTTTTGTACTAGCAATGTAATACACGGTAAAATCACTGTTTTTATGTTAACGTCATACCAATTTGCAATCATATGTAGTATTTCTCCCCTGCTTCCCCTGCTTCCCCTGCCTGGCAAAACTAATATTTTTGAACGCAACTCGGTATCACCACCAATCCCTAATCGCTTATCCTTCATCCCACACGCGTTGCTGTAAGCTTTGTCATGCTTACATTGCTGCCAGAACCTCTTATTAGTATATGTGTACTATATTTGGAGGCGTTCGCCCTGCTGGCGTAGCCTAAGAAAAGAAGAGGCTGCACTAATAAGTCGTATAGAATACATATTGAATTCTGACTGGAAATTATACCAATTAAATAAAAAATTAAACAGGTACGTAGTAGCGCGGCAAGCTTAATTTGCTGGGTTAGGGTAGAGAGAACGCAACTTGACTCTCGCATCCTGTGTTGTAAAGCGCCAGACTACGTAAG
>NZ_JBALFV010000046.1:0-40723 GCF_036916735.1 Nostoc sp. | reverse complement strand
GTTTTTGCCTGTAAAACTACTTTACAATGATTTACAAATTTTAATCAAGTTTAATTACTTCAGCAAACCTGATATACATTATTAGTTTTTCTTATAAGTTTATGCTGGTGTCAGTGCCCAAAAGATAGAATAGAAAGGAAGATTGTTTTTATCGACTCTGAATAGAGAGTTGATATCAACTATTACCAAAATTAGGAGGGGAGGTGTGACATGACAATTACTCTAAATCACACCATAGTGCCTGCATACGACAAGAAAGCATCGGCGAGGTTTTTTGCAAAAATTTTTGGTTTAGAAGTTGAGGTTCCTGTTGGTCACTTCGCTGCTGTTCATATAAATGATTCATTGACACTCGACTTCGCCGACGCTGAAGCGTTCGAGCAACATCATTATGCATTCCATGTCAGTGATAAAGAATTTGATGCAATTTTTGCCCGTGTGAAAGAGGCAGGTATAGAGTACAGTAGCGACCCCATGCATAAAAATAAAGGAGAAATTAATCACTGGAACCAGGGTCGTGGGTTCTATTTCTATGACTCTAATGGTCACAACTTAGAATTGTTGACCCGTAGATAGATTTTTGTACGTAAGAATTCAGGAGTCAGAATATTTAAGGAATCAGAAGAATATTTTATACATAGATTTACCGATCGTACTGCATTCCTATTAAATTCTGACTTCTGACTCCTAAGTGCTAAATTCTTACTTTTTCACATCAAGTCAATGCATTACTTCTTTACTAAAAAATATGCTGTGGCATACTCCGGCAATTGCGTGATATGCTGCCCAAATTCTTTTTTATTCTTAAATATACCTGCCAAAAAATCGAGTTGATAAAGATTGGGTAAAAATGCTCCGCCTGTATCGGCGATTACTCCCATTTGCAGATGTTTGCGACCACCTTTAGTATGCTCAATCACAACCACTTTACCCAAACCGATATTTAAAACATCCCCAGCAAAAGTAACTCCGGGTTTAATAGAAATTTTTGCATCTATCTTGTAGCCATAGCCTTTAATAGCATCAACTTCTCTAAAATACCAATAACGCTTTTGTGCTGTTGCTTTCAATCCTCGAATATAAGCCATTCCATTATTTCTATCTACATTAAAAAATGCTTTATAACCATCTGTAAAATTAATTAGTATCGTTCCTTCCATAATTGCTTCTTCTAAGCCATTTCTGGTTAGATAAGCGAGACTTGTAACTTTTCCAAATTCTCTACCACCTGGTTCATAAATACCTGATAAAACATCCTGTTTTGTATATTTAGTGTAAAATTTATCTTTATTATAGGTTTCTTTTAAACTATAAATGGGTGTGTTAAAAGTAGAAGTTTTTTTGCGAGAACCAGGGTGAGTAAACACAGCATATTTGGTAATTCGTAATTGCTTTTGTTGTTTATTATTTGGATTATAAGCAGCCCATTTGATAACTCGGAAATTGGAATTGATAAACTTGGAGTCTTGTAAACGAGTAGCTCGATTATTAGCAATATCCTCCTTTAAGACAGCAATCATGAAATTCAAAGTATTGAGAACATCTGGAACAGTAACGCCTTGAGTAGCAAGCATTCCTGTACGCAAAATATCTGGATCTTCTAAACTATAATTTTGAAAATATTTTCTAGTATTAACGAGAACGGTTAATAAATCTTCTTGATTGAAGTTGACCTTACTACTTGGTAGTTTGACTGGAGTAACGACTTGGCTGCCATTAATGCTAAATTTATATTTTTTGAACTCATCGACAACTGGATAGGGTGCAAATGCGGCTAACAAATTACGTTGAGATGAAAAAGCATTTTGCTTGTCTATAATTTCATCAGATATTTGTTTACTCATTAAAGGATTTTTAAGCTTAAAATCAAGTTTATGAACAACTTGATTTGATCTGAGAGAAATCTGGGATTTAAGTGGGGTAAAATTTTCTTGCTGAGTAAAAAACTGATCCTGTTTGGCTAGCTGTTTAGTTTTTAACTGAGTATATAAATGGCTACTGGCTAAACTGACAAGCAAAAAGACAGCACAACCTACTGTGATACGGAATTTTTGGTTAAATAAGATATTCATAACTTAGAGAATAAATTCCTATTATCTTTTAGTATCTTCCATTTTTAATTTTGAATTTTTTAAGTTTCTATCACTTCATGGACTAACTGCGCTAACTTATCGGCACTATCGGGAACTGCGATCGCATGAGCTTTTTGCCCCATCTTTGCTAGCTCATCTGGTGATTGCAACAAATTCAACACATGACTTTGCAATGTTTGTGCCGTTAACTCTGACTGCTTTAGTGTTAACGCCGCACCAGATGAAGAAAATACGTCTGCATTGTAAGATTGATGGTCTTCTGCGGCAAAGGGGTAAGGAATCAAAACTGCTGGTGTTCCACATACTGCCAATTCTGTCAAGCTACCAGCACCAGAACGACTAATAGCTAGAGTAGCTCGTTGCAACAACGCTGCCATATTGTTGTAAAAAGGTAAGGCTATGTACTGTGGATGTTTGAGGCTATCTGCTTCCTCGTCGCGATCGCCAGTTAAATGCACTACATAAGCACCAGCATCAAACCAAGCTTTTGCAGATTCGCGCACCAACTTATTAACCGCAACTGCACCTTGGCTACCACCAAATACGACAATTAAAGGAACACGATCAGGAATGGCTAAATCCAGGGGTGGATAAATTGCGCCATCAAGGAATTGCGCCCTTACAGGAGTACCAACATAGACATTTTTTGCACGGGGCAAATACTTAGCAGCTACTTCAAATCCCAAGGCTACCGCGCTACACCAAGGACCAAAAAAGCGAGTTACTTTACCAGGTATTGCATTAGATTCGTGAAAAACCACGGGTAAACCGAGGGAACGCGCCGCAATGACTGCTGGTCCAGCAATGTAACCCCCTGTGGTAAACACTCCTTGAAAATTTCCCTGCTTCAAAATTTGCCTGACTTCTATAATTGAAAGGGCAAGTTTACTTAAAATCCGAATCGAGGAGAGTCCAAACCCTTGCTGAAACCCCTCAACTGCAATAGTATTCAAGGGATACTCTTTAGGGACAAGTTGAGTTTCTAGCCGATTGGTTACTCCCAACCATTCGATTTGATAATCTGGCAGCTTTTGAGCCAGTGCGATCGCTGGAAACAAATGTCCACCAGTGCCACTGGCAGCTATTAATAATCGTATCGGTGCGTTTGCCATCAAACCTCTACCGTTTAGCATCTAGCTTAACTAAGATAAAACAATTTCCTTACTTTCTCTGATCAAATCAGTAAACTCTTACCAATGACAAACATTATTACCACTTTAGTGAAACGACAACTCAGATTTCCAACTAGTCTGTGGCTGGTTTCATTCCTGCTAACCCTTGGTTTAACAAGTGGTTGGCAACGCACTCAAGCGGCGACACCACAGCAATTAGTCCAAGCTGGTACAGCCCAAAATGTCCCAGCCAATGTGAAAAACCTGTTGACACAAGTTGATGCTGCGGCCAGTCGGGGCGATGTTAAAGGGGTTTTGCAATTCTACAGCCCCAACTTTACTCATGGCGATGGATTAAACCTGCAAACCCTAGAAAAGTCTTTGACTTCACTTTGGCAACGATATCCAAAATTGCAATACAGTACAAAACTGCTATCTTCAAAACCTGAAGGTAATGGGATTATTGCCGAAACAGAAACGAAGATAACTAGCTTACCCTCCGCTAGCAGTAATAATTCGGCTCTCAATGCCACAATCAAATCGCGTCAGCGCATTGTAGGCGGAAAAATAGTCCGTCAAGACATTTTGTCAGAACGCACCCAACTTACCTCTGGCAACAAGCCACCTCAACTTGATATTAAATTACCAGAGCAGGTGCTGGTTGGTCAAAAGTATAGTTTTGATGCGATCGTTCAAGAGCCACTTGGTGATGATTTTCTACTAGGAACGGCACTAGAGGAACCCATCCAAGCAGATAAGTTTCTCAATCCCACATCCGTGGATTTGGAATTACTGACATCTGGCGGACTGTTTAAAACCGCACAAGCACCATCTATCCCTGGTAGCCAATGGGTTTCTGCTGTCATCCTGAGGGGCAATGGAATGACGATGGTAACTCAGCGCCTGCAAGTGGTGAAGAAGTAGAGACGCGATTAATCGCGTCTGTACAGGAGTTAAAAGTAATTCTGTCAAGGTGAGATGTAGCTTTAGTTTCATATTTGTTCAACTCTAAACTTCATTTGTTCTTTGAGAATTCTGAAAATTCCAAGTTCAGAAGCTGAAGTGCCGAGTTTAGAAGCTGAAGTAGCAAGTTTTGAGCTAGTTAGGACTTACGCAAAATATCTCTCAAACTCTGATTTCTCCGTGTCGCGCCAGTTGCTAGCCTTCTCCTGACAAAGACGCTGCGCGTAGCTTGCTTCCCCGTAGGGGTACGGGAACGCTAAGAGCGAACAAGTCTTTTAACCGCAAGGGCGCACTGGCTTCTCTGCGCCTCTGCGGTTTATTATTCTGTAACTCGTGCGTAAGTCCTACTAGTAATGAATAGAAATTGTAGTCTCATCCAAACTCACTTTGACAGCACTAGAGTTAGGAGTTAGTGCGTTCTGCTACCACTAGCATACTAAAAAGCTCGATGGTGCGTTACCTTTAACGATTCAATGATCCAATCACAAGGGTTTGGCATCGCTGATTGGTGTCAACTTAAGAATAAATCTGCTTTGAGAGGACGTATTGCCCTTATCCCCTAACCCCTTCTGCCAACTTGGGAGAAGAAGAACTAAAAATTTGCTCGCCTCTCCCAATTTTGGGCTATCTATTACCCGGATCTTTCTCAACATTTGCGAGAGTATTCACTTATGTTCTTTATAACCTTCATTAGTTCGTGATTAATTCTTAATAAAAACCTACTTTTGGCGAGAAGATTAAGAGGTAACTTGTCTAGTATGCCTCACACCGAGCGTGTTTAAGATGCCTACAAAACAAGCGTTTCAAGATTGTGCGGCTCCGGCTTTGCGCTGTATTTCTTGCGCTGTGCTACTCGAAATACATTTTTCATTTTTCCATAAATAAATTTACTTGCTCTGTACCTTTTTCTTTCTGGTCAAAAATCTCCAGATTGCTGCAAAACTACAGAATACTTGGCCACGAGAGAGTCAGCAGCATGATTAAATTACTTGACCAAAACAAAAGCAGCAGCCATAAGACACTACTAATTATCCTAAAGTTAGCTCGAGAGAAATCAATGCTTTTGATGAATTGCTGTTCATGCCAAAGTTGCCAAACTCGAAATGCAGTGTAAAGTGTACCAATAAGCACCACTAAACTTGGAAACAAAACTCTACTGACTATGTGTTCAGTGACAATTTGGATAACAAGAACTAGCAAATAGAAGCCAAAGATTTTGCGAACTTCAAGATATTTAAACCAAATAACAAATGTAATCGTAGGAATAATAAGTCCAATTGCGATCGCTAACAATATCCAGACTCGAATAAATCTCAGTCCAGCATCGCTATAGTTAATTACTTGACTAATTGGTAATATTCTGATTAAGGTCAGCCAACCTATCAGTACTACTACTAAAGTTGCCAGTACGATAAAGATGAATGTCGTTCTCCAAGTCATTAATTATTTGCTCCACAAACCAATTAAGCCAAATCTTGCTAAACTTTACAGTATATTCTTAACGCGGTCTATCTGAGTTAAACTGTCATTTTCCTAATAGAAACACTCACCAGCTTCTCTTCTAGCCCAATTAAACAAGAACCAGAGAGCTTCCCCAACGATTTCAAAAACTTCTGCACTGATTCTTCCAACGAACTGAAATACACTTGTGTAATCTGTAGACGCTTTGACTTTTGACTAACAATGACTTCTCTAGAAAATCAAATCATTTTAATAACTGGTGCAAGTAGTGGTATTGGTACTGCTTGTGCGAGAATCTTCGCTGGTGCAGGTGCAAAACTGATCTTAGCAGCACGACGGTTAGAACGTTTGCAGCAGCTAGCAGATACTCTTAGTAAAGAATTTGGTATCGAAATTCATTTATTACAGCTAGATGTGCGCGACCGCAGCGCTGTAGAAGAAGCTATTTCTACTCTACCTTCTGCCTGGTCTGACATCGACATTCTTATCAACAATGCTGGTCTAAGTCGTGGTTTAGACAAGTTGCATGAAGGCAGCTTTCAAGATTGGGAAGACATGATTGATACTAACGTTAAGGGTTTACTTTACGTGTCCCGCTATGTCGTTCCAGGAATGGTGAGCCGCGATCGCGGTCATGTGGTAAATTTAGGTTCCATTGCTGGACATCAGACCTATCCTGGTGGTAATGTCTACTGTGCTACCAAAGCTGCTGTGACGGCGATTTCTGAAGGTTTAAAACAAGACCTATTAGGAACGCGGGTACGTGTAACTTCTGTTGACCCTGGTATGGTAGAAACCGAATTTAGCAATGTGCGCTTTCACGGAGATGCTGAACGTGCCAACAAAGTTTACCAGGGAGTTACACCCCTGACAGCAGATGATGTGGCTGATGTAATATTTTTCTGTGTGACGCGATCACCCCACGTCAATATTAATGAAGTTGTGCTGATGCCTGTTGACCAAGCTAGCGCTACCTTAGTTAATCGGCGAACATGAGAAATAATTAAGCGGTCTTAAAAAATCGAATAATTTCGCGGACATGATCGAGAAATTGCCCGTCGGTGGAAAGTTGTGCGATCGCATTTCTTGCTTCTCTTGCCAAACGCTCATGTTCAGCTTGATTTGTCGCCCGTAATTCTTCTAAATTAGCAGCAATTCGGGCTAAATCTCTGCGAGTTTCTTCGGCAAAGCGTTGTTGAGTTGCGGGTAATGAATAGGGTTGTTCTGGGTTAAGTTGCTCCTCGAATGACTGGATTTTTTGTTCCAATATAGAGAAGCGATCGCGCAGTTCAACAATATCTTCGCGGGGATACTTCCATTCTTGACGAATCATCGTTAACCGCGCATATAAATACTCATAAGCTCGAATCGCTGGACGGAGAATTGTTAATAACAAAGCTGCACCAGAACTTATATATCCAACTGTACTAATACCAGTGGCAGCAAGAGTATAAAGACCAACGGCTGAGAATAAATGTAAAGCAATGGCAACCCAGAGCGATCGCTTTGCCAATACTGTGACATAGTTTACTTGTTTTTCATCAACTGGAATTCCTTTCTCTTTGGATTGTGCTGCTTCTGCTAAGACTTCTTTGGCTTGGAAATGCACATTCCACGGTACAGTAACAATTACCAATAGCCACCAAAAACTTGCACCACCAATCACCCAATCAAGAAAGTTACCAGCAGGGATGTGTAACCATTGCAGTAAGCCAAAAGCTGTTAGCACCACAATCACAATTCCAGCAATGGAACTGATAAAAAAGTTAATATACATTTTGCCCTGTCTCCGGTGAAACTATCATTTCGATCATGACTATTCCCCAGCAGTTATACGGAAATGATTGTGATGGTTTTTCTAGTTGCACACACCAGCTTTTCGATGATATGTGGTTGAGTATCTTTGCTACCGTTTTCTGAAAAGTAGCAAAAGACATGATTGTGATGGTTTTTCTAGTTGCACATATATAATAATTAAAATGAACCGCTACTTATACCAAGTTGAAAAAATGCGACAGATGGATAGGGGCAGAACAATGTTGTGCCCTTACGAATAATTAATTTATGTGTTGCAAACATTATTTTAATTGGTATTAGAAACAAAGAAGGGAGAAATAATGAAATACTGCTTTGTAGAGTTTAAAGTAGATGATTCAACAAGATTCAATAACCTTTGTAAAGTTTTCAAAGAAATTAAAAAAGATAAAGACAAAAATTCTTGGCGTAATGAAGAAGATTGGCTAACTTTTTTTGATTGCAAAGCACTATCACATTTTTGGTGGTTTACTAAAGAGGAAAAGACTGATACCAATTCTGTATGAAGATGCGCTTATGGGGCAAGAAATAAAAAATGAACCGCCAAGAGCGCCAAGTACGTCAATAAATAATAAATTAAGAGATTTAGCGCAGCTTCACAAAGAAACGGTATGAACATTTCTGTCGCTGGTTTGCAACACCTGTAAAAGAGAGATGCACAGCTCCTAGCCTCAAAACTCCTTGGGACTTTGAGTCTATGTTTGATGCTTTTCAAAATGCTGAATATCAATTAATTGCTTGTAGTATGGTTTCTGCCGACAGAGCTAGACTTGAGTTTGAACCCTTTAGCTATCCCTATGGCAAAACTGGTGCAATACAGGCGTTAGTTGAATCTTTCGATTTTGTAATTATTGCAGAAGATGACGGTACAGGATACACAAAATTTAACCCGTAGTTTGGCAAAAGAGTGAAGTAGTTAAAACTTTTCCCCGTCGCTATTGAATGAGATAACTACGCCAAATTGGTTGAGTATTTTTATTACTCTTTTCTGGAATTAGCGATCGCCAGGTTTTGCCTTCTTGCTGAATTTGCAGGTAAACATCAAAAGGTTTTTTTGGTTGCGTCAAACGTCGTTTTGGTAACTTAACAATCAAATCGTAGGTTCCGCGAACCCGAAAAGCTGGTAAATTTTCAATCGTTAGGGGTTGTTCTTGGGTAATTGATAGCCGCTTGATTTCAAATCCTTGAAAATCTAGATCCAACTGCTGGCTAAGTTTTTGTTGAGTTTGCTCTAGCCCAAGTGCGATCGCTTTTTGTACTAACTCGCTAGTCGGTAGCAATCCAATACTGCCACAAGCTGTCACTAGCACCAGCAATATTGCTGTTAAAACTAACCGCATTACGTTATTCACTGCTTGATCTGCTATTTTCATCCTTATCAGTTTAACCGGACAGCCCACTGCTTTTTCTGCGTCGAGTAACTCCTTTGCTTTTCACCAATATCATTTTTTATAGATACTAGTAAAGGCACGGTAGAACCGTACCTTAATTACGCAAAAAATATTATTTTGACAGGTTTTTGCTTTACAGTAAATTTAATACTGGCGTAAAATTGCAGACAATGAACTATCTTTACGAAGATCCATCAAGTCTGCTAAAGATTCTGTGCGCGTATCCAAGTGGTGCTTGTGTTCTGCTGGCAGAACCGTCACCAGTTGTTTTGTTTTAAGTGGCATCTGCATAATTGGCATCAGTTGTTGCTGTGGCACAAAAACTGGTTGGTTCTTGGGAAGGCGTGGTTCCAATCTTTGGTAATTACTCTGTGCCAAACGTGCCTGATGACGGTTAGTCTGCTTTTGGACTTTTTGCGGTTGCTTTGTCCGGTTGAGCATTCGGAAAATTAACAAGCAACCACTACCACAACTGAGGACGATCGCAGCTACCATCCATAAAGGTGTAGGATTACTATTCTCAGAGGACGCATTGATTGGTTCTTCAATTATAACCGGGATTTTTTCTGGTTCTTCTTGTATTAACTGTCCAGCATTACCTAAGCTATACAGGGCAAAGGCACCTCCTCCTAAAAACATGGCTAAACACCCAGTTAATAATAGCCAAGGATGATGTGCAACCAGATATATCAGAACATTCGAGCTTTTTTTTAATCTCGATTTCCTGTTTGTCAGCTCTGGAGTAGCCCTTCTGAGTTGGGTTGGCTCGCGCTGTACACTCTGACTTTTTTCCATGATTACTTTCAGATTTGTACCCCTCTAGTCCATAAATTGTACTGGAGGAGTTAAGCATCAGGTATCCGTAACAAAAGTTCAGATTCAAGTAGCTTTTTTTGTAAAATAGATACTACTAAATCTGGCTAACTTTTGTCAAAATTCTGTATTTATTGTGACTTTTCGCCGTAATAATCTGAAATCAGTTCGGTTATTTTCTCTGTCAGCTAGGAGAATGCCTTTCAATAGCAAGTTGAATTAACCGATCAACTAATTCTGGAAAGGAAACTCCACTATGGTCCCAGAGTCGGGGATACATACTAGTCGCAGTAAAGCCTGGCAACGTATTTATTTCGTTAATCAAAACTTCTTGTGTCGCTTCCACATAGAAAAAATCTACCCTTGCCAACCCCGCAGCATCAACAGCTGCAAAAGCTTGCAAAGCCATGTCCTGAATTTGACGAGTGATCACATCTGGAAGCTGTGTCGGTATCAGTAAATCTGCTAACCCCTCTGTATATTTAGTTTCATAATCATAAAAATCGCTGTCATAAGTAATCTCTCCAACGACAGAGGCTTGGGGTTGATCATTACCTAAAACGGCACACTCAACTTCTCTCGCTACGACACCAGCCTCTACAACTAATCGGCGGTCATAACTAGCAGCATTATCTAAGGCAGCTTCTAATTCTGGGCGCGATCGCACTTTGGCAATACCTACCGATGAACCCAAATTAGCAGGCTTGACAAAAGCAGGATAACCTAATGCTGCCTCAATCTCATCACACAATTTTGGAAACACACAAGGATTAGACCAAACTTGCGTTCTAGTTATCGCTTTGTATTTTACCTGTGGTAGTCCCGCTTGTTCAAAGGCCATTTTCATGGCAATTTTATCCATCCCTATTGCCGAACCTAACACCCCAGAACCCACAAAGGGGACTTGCATCAAAGTTAGTAACCCTTGAATTGTTCCGTCTTCACCGTTAGGACCGTGGAGAATGGGAAACCAAACATCCACTTGAGCAACTTGAGAGGGAGATTGCCATTTGCTGAGGGTTTGGGCTTGAGGGTTGGATGTGAGATTTCCTTCAGAGGTTGATTGTTCAGATTCCAGAAGCGGAGTGCCGGTTGCTAAAACCTTTTCAGGTGCTTCTCCAGCAAGCCAGCGTCCATCTTTTTGGATGTAAAAAGGCAGTATTTCGTACTTATTAGCATTTTGCTCTGCACTTAGGGCTTTAGCGATCGCCCGTGCTGAGTTGATCGAAACTTCATGTTCTCCCGAACGACCGCCAAACAATAACCCCACGCGCAGCTTAGTCATTTTTGGTTCCTCGACACTTCTCAAGCAGATAGCGTATCATAACCTACAAAACTTGCCATCTTTTTCTTTTATTTCTTTTACCGTTAAGACTAGTCCTTTCAAGGTGACTCATCAAACATCTTTTTTTCTCTGATATCTCTATGCCTCTGCGGTTTAAAAGTAATTGATTTAACCACAAAGGCACAGAGAACCAGAGTAAGATTTCGAGCAAATTCCCAGTTATGCTATGAGTGCGATCACAGCCGCAACAGTTTATTCTTAGAAGTTGTAAAAAACTATGAAGTTGTTGGCATTCAAAGAGACGCTCACTTTCTCGGGGATTTAAATCAGTTATCAGTAAAAAATGAACAGTTATCACGCTCCCAGTTGAGTTGCATTTTTTAACTGATAACTGGTTAAAAGTGGGAGACTCTGACTCTTAATTGACCTACATTTTTTAACTGATAACTGATAATTGTTAAGGAGTTAGTCAGCGATCGCCCATCTGACATAAGGACGAGAAGTTACTACACTTTTGTAAGTAATTAGACGACCAGGTGGATTAGATTTCCGTAAATCCACACGGAAATAAGCTTTTTTATTCTTAAATTCTACATTGTAGAAAGTATCATCCTGCCCACGAGTTTGACCTACGCAAGAAGCATAATTACTGCGTAAAGGTGAAACAAATTCCACAAATTGCTTATTTTTAGATGAAACTAACTTAGTTTCATCTGCAAATTCTTTAGTATCTACCACTACCGTATGTTCAGCACCGCCTTCATAAGGTAGAACAAACCACCACAGTCCAATTGTTTGAGGGCATGTACCACTGCTACTTTGTATATTCAGTGTTACATTAGGTGCAGAAATCGGCCCTGGCTTTGGCTGTGACTGTGCTTGCGCTGTAGCAGCTATGGTTCCTGCTACAACTAAGGGGCATAAAATAGTACCAAAACTTGTTAATTGTACTAAATTTTTCATAATTTGAATTTTTTCAAATTTCAGGTATCTAAATATAGCGCTTCTCAAATGGCAGCAATACACTTTGACCTCACTTCCATTCATCTATCCTAAAAGGAGAGAGGCTTGGAATCTTACTCCCCAATGCTACAAGGGTTGGGGGTTAGGTCTGTATTGCACTCAACTCAGAAGTCGCTATAACAACATCGACTTTCATAAATTTGTAAAAGTGCCATCTTATTTAAAATAATCGTGTTGTCAGCTACAGTTATATTCCAGGAAAACGGGCAACAATATTGATAAATAACTAGAAATGCAGCCCTACCTGTAAAAGATGCTGCCTTTTCATGAAACCCCGAATTATTGTTTGTGGCTTAGGACGTACCGGATATAAAATCTTTCGTTTGCTGAGACATCAGGGAGCCTTCGTTGTTGGCATTCATCACCAATCTATCCCTGGCGAAACAGCAGGAGATGTGATTGTTGGCGATTTACAAGCAGCTTCTACCCTAACAGCAGCAGGAATTCAACAGGCACACACTTTAGTAATTGCTACTTCTAAAGATGCTTTGAATTTGTCTATTATGATGCAAGCACGGGTGCTCAATCCCCAGATTCGGATTATCAACCGTTTTTATAATACAAATTTGGCAGAACGCCTAGATCAAAGTTTGCCAGACCACTTGAGTATGAGTGTTGTGGGTTTAGCAGCACCCGTATTTACCTTTGCAGCAATGGGAAACCGAGCGATCGGACAAATCAAATTATTTCAGCAAACTTGGCCAATTCACGAAGAATATATTGATGAAAACCACTTCTGGAAAGGTCTAAAGCTGAGTGAATTATGGGAAGACCGATCGCGGATGCTGATTTATTACTTGCCAGTAGAAGGTGAGATGGATTTGGTGTCAGGTGTAATATCTGGACAAGAGATCAAGGTGGGCGATCGCTTAATTATTGGTACACAACCCCGCATCCGTTCCCCTCGGAGATCATTAATTACAAAACTGCTGAAAGCTCTCACCAATTTTAGGCAGTTTCAGGAACACGGGCGATCGGTATTAATGGGTGGCGTTGTACTATTGGCGGTTATTGCGATCGCTACATTCACCTATATGTCGGCTGAGTTGAGTTTGTCTCCTGTCGATGCTCTGTATTTTTCTGTCGGCATGGTTACCGGAGCCGGTGGTAATGACAAAGTAGTAGAAAATGCTCCTAACAGTATTAAGTTATTTACTGTTGTGATGATGCTAATTGGAGCAGTAGTAATTGGTATTTGGTACGCAATGCTCACCGATTTTGTCTTAGGAAGCCGCTTTAAGCAATTTTGGGATGCAGCCCGAATTCCCCAGCGATCTCACTACATTGTCTGTGGCTTGAGTGGTATTGGAGTGAGAATTGTCCAGCAACTCCACGCCAGTGGACATGAAGTTGTAGTAGTTGAACCTGATTCCAACAGCAAATATATTAACACCGCCCGCGAACTAGGTATTCCCGTCATTCAAGGAGATGCCAGCTTCCGTACAATACTCAAAGCCAGTAATATAAATTCTGCCGCCGCAGTGCTTGCTGTTACTAGTAATGATGCTACAAATCTGGAGATTGCCCTCAAAGCCAAGGGACTCACACCCAGCATTCCGGTGATTGTTCATTATGCCGATCCCGATTTTGCTGGCATAGCACAACAGCTATTTGGCTTTGAGGCCGTACTAAGTCCGGCTGAATTAGCAGCGCCAGCTTTTGCTGCTGCTGCACTAGGGGGACGCATCCTTGGTAATGGCATTACAGCCGATAGTCTTTGGGTAGCTTTTGCAACTGTGATTACACCATCACACGTCTTTTGTGGCCAGTGGGTGAAAGATGTAGCCATGTCTGCTGACTGTGTACCTTTGTACGTAGAAACAAACCACCAAACCCTTCACGGCTGGAATTTATTAGAAACTAACCTTAGTGCTGGTGATGTTTTATATATGACAATGCCAGCGACGCGGTTGTATCAACTGTGGCGGGGTGAGCAAGTTTGTGAAGTACACGTTTAAATAATTTGTAATTTGTAATTCGTAATTTGTAATTAATACACTACTCCCCACTCTCATTTATTTGTTAACTACTCGTTTTTGGTATTCCTGTTCAGTAATCATATCGAGAGTGTTTTCTAAACGATCTACAAATACGATACCGTCGAGATGATCGTACTCATGTTGAAAAATCCGAGCGATAAAATCAGTTAATTCTTGCTTTTGTAAGTTGCCTTGAGAGTCAGTGTATTGCACTTCAATAGCTTTATACCGAGGAACTAACCCCCTAATTCCTGGAACACTTAAACAGCCTTCCCAATCTTTGACAACTTCAGTTGAATGAGAAATAATTTTGGGATTAATCATGGCAGTAGGTTCCATTTCTGGGGCGTTGGGATACCTGGCATTAGGCCGGGAAGCCACAATAAATAAACGATATGATTGTGCTACTTGAGGCGCAGCAATCCCCACGCCGTTAGCTTTGGCGACAGTGGCGATTAAGTCTTTAATTAACTTTTGGATATGCTCATCTTGAATATTTTTAACCCAAGCAGCTTTTTGGCGCAATGTTGGATTGCCTAATTGAATTATTGGGGCTAATTCACTCATGATTAAACTCCTTTTGGTAATGGGGCATTGGGCATGGCGCACTTGTACTGAGTTCAGCCCGAGCAAAGCCGAGGGGCGGCGTCGAAGTATGGGGCATTGGGTATTGGAACTGGAGAAATTTTTATAACTCCTGTACAGACGCCATTAATCGCGTCTCTCCTAACTCCTGTACAGACGCCATTAATCGCGTCTCTACTCCTCAAATTATCCTTCGCGTGTCACAACTAAAGGAGCAGGTTGGACTCCTACTCGGATAATTTGCCCATTGCGTTCTACTTCTATTGGTAAATTAGTACCAATTTTGCTATTTTCTACTAGCTTTTGTACTTCTTCAATTTTAGTAACAGGCTGGTTATTAATGCTTTTAATCACATCACCGACTCGGAGTCCAGCCGTAGATGCAGGCGATCGCGGGACAATATCAACTAGCAAAACGCCGTCATCAGCTGTCAGATTTAAGCGATCGCCTGCTTTATTTTTTATTCTTTCTTTAATTTCTGGTGTCAGTGTCACCATCTGAACACCTAAATAAGGGTGGTCTACTTTCCCATTAGCAATTAATTCCTGGGCAATTCTTTGCACAGTATTAATGGGTATAGCAAATCCCAAACCTTGAGCGCCTCGGATAATAGCTGTGTTCATTGCAATTACCTGGCCACGAGCATTTAGCAATGGCCCACCAGAATTACCAGGGTTAATCGCAGCATCCGTTTGGATGTAATCAACCCGCTTGTCGCTACTAGCACCGATGTCGCTACTAGAACGACCTGTAGCACTAATAATCCCAGAAGTAACAGTATTATTCAAGCCTAAAGGGTTACCAATGGCGATTACTGCTTGTCCTGGTTGCAGGGCATCGGAGTTACCTACAGATAGAGTTGGCAGATTATTAGCATCAATTTTGATTATAGCCACATCCGTAACCGGATCTTCACCCAACACTTTCCCGTTAAAAGTCCGGCCATCTTTGAGTGTGACAGTTACTCTATCAGCACCATCTACCACATGAGAATTGGTCACAATTTGACCTGAAGAGTTAATGATAAATCCAGAGCCGCTACCCCGCTCTATCTGTTGTCTAGGCTGTGGCGCACTATCTCCAAAAAATCGTCGGAAAAATGGATCGTTAAATTCGTCTGGTACGCGAGAAGTGATTGTTCGGGAAGAATCGATCCGAACTACCGCAGGTCCCACCTGTTGCACTACTTTTACCACAAAATTAGGATCTCCAGACGAAGAGATCAGTGGCGGGGGGACAATTACCGGATTGGGTTCTATTGTGTTTTGGGCTTGAGTCTCGCTTTGTCGAGTCTCAAAGGTCTTAGCAGGTAGAACAGAGCAGCTCCCCAAGAACACTACTGCTACCCCATACGAGAGCATCCATAACCTCTGAGGTAAACCCCTGGTATCAACCTTTTTGGGCGCTAAATCATGGTTTGTTGTCTTCATGTGTTATTGCTTCTCCATATCAATCGCTGGTGTTAGGATCTTGCCTACCGGGTATGTCCCAAAATGATTACAACTTAAAAGCTTATTCTAGGTCTAACGTGTTTGGATGCTAAATTAGTGCTTTCTCTTCTATTGTGACGGTTAGCAGCAAAGGTGGTGGATGATGGAAATTCCCATAGAAAGTCTGTGGAGTCAGGTACTAGAACGCTTACAGCTTGAACTATCCCCGCCCACCTTTGAAACTTGGATTAAAACTTCTAGTGCGGAGCGATTAGAAAATAATTGCTTGGTAATCCGTACTCCTAACCCATTTGCTCGTAATTGGTTACAGAAGTATTACATAAATACCATTGCTCATGTAGTACAAGATATTCTGGGTTATCCTGTAGGAATTTACATTACTGTTGCTCAAGGTGATGAAGTTTCTCATTTGAGCGAAGTTTCTTTGGAATCACCAGATCCCAGCACTATTCCCGAAGCTATTCCTAATCACAATCATAAAACTACTGAATTAAACTCTAAATATGTCTTTTCACGGTTTGTAGTTGGTGCTAACAATCGGATGGCTCACGCTGCTTCTTTAGCTGTTGCGGAATCTCCAGGTAAAGAGTTTAATCCTTTATTTTTATGCGGTGGCGTAGGTTTGGGTAAAACTCATCTTATGCAGGCGATTGGTCATTATCGCTGGGAGATTTCACCTAATTGCAAAATATTTTATGTTTCGACTGAGCAGTTTACTAATGATTTAATTACAGCGATTCGTAAAGATAGTATGCAAAGTTTTCGAGAGCATTATCGAGCGGCTGATGTTTTATTAGTTGATGATATTCAGTTTCTTGAAGGAAAGGAATACACCCAAGAAGAATTCTTTTATACTTTTAATACTTTACATGAAGCTGGTAAACAAGTTGTCATTGCTTCTGACCGTCCTCCTAATCAGATTCCTAGTTTGCAAGAACGGCTTTGTTCTCGGTTTTCTATGGGGTTAATCGCAGATATCCAAAAGCCGGATTTAGAAACTAGAATGGCAATTTTACAGAAAAAAGCTGAGGATGAAAATATTCGCCTTCCCCGCGATGTAATTGAGTATATTGCTTCTAACTATACTTCTAATATTCGAGAATTAGAAGGAGCTTTAATTCGGGCGGTGGCTTATATTTCTATTTGGGGCTTACCGATGACGGTAGAAAATATCACACCAGTCTTAGAACCGCCTAACGAAAAAATGGCAGCAACCCCAGAAGCAATTTTAAAGGTAGTGGCGGATAATTTCGATGTTTCAATAGACGATCTCAAAAGTAACTCACGACGAAGAGAGATTAGCTGGGCGCGTCAAATAGGAATGTATCTCATGCGCCAACACACATCTCTGAGTTTGCCAAGAATTGGCGAGGAGTTTGGTGGTAAAGACCATACAACGGTAATCTATAGTTGCGATAAAATTACCCAACTCCACCAGAGCGATCGCACTTTAGCACAAACAATCCGCCTACTTAGCGATCGCATCAATATGACTAGTACATCACAGCATAAATAAACATACTATTCAACATGGTACAAGAGCTTGGAATACAATTATGCGTGAATGCGTGACTTCCCTGAACGCGAGTGCGTCCTGTAAGGAAGGAGTTGACTTGCACCTTGCGGTACTAGCCGTTCTCAAAAAGTATCCTGAAGATGTATTTGAAGTTTTCCACAACCACCACTTTTATAATTAGCATTGACGGCTGAATAAATAGTTAGAAATATTAAGTAATGTATAAAAATTAATTAACTTTAACTTAAATTGTGGAAAAATCTTACTTTTTGTGGATAAATCTGTGGAAAACTTGAGATTTCACTATTAAAACTTAATTAAGTATAATTACCTTGTGGAAAAGTAGCTGAGTTTTTCCACAAGTTTTCCACAAGGTAAACTTGCCTAACTATGATTTCAAAAATTTCAACGAAATTATAAAATTTCCTAGTGGTCTGTCAAGTTTGCTGAGTTGATAGTGAGCACTTTAACACTCAAATCAAAGACAAAAGTCCTTACTACAAACTTATTTACCTATCATAATAACAAATGGCATAAGTTGGATAACTGTTCGACCTCGCAGCCTACCAAGCTATCCAACCCGGTTTGACATTCGGAGATTGTTAGCAATCTCACTGGAATACGAATGGACTCCTTTTTGGTACATTCCAATTATTATTTGTAGTAAAGTTTTGAAATGATTTTGTGCTAAAAATTTGGTATCGTTTCATAGACATTATTGAAAAACCTGCCAATCTTTTGAAAAGACTAGCAGGCATGGCTTATCATTAATCGGAGCGGCGGGATTCGAACCCACGACCTCCACTACCCCAAAGTGGCGCGCTACCAAGCTGCGCTACGCCCCGGTCAGAATTACCATCATATAGCAAAACTATAGGATAAGCAAGAGGCTAATTTAAAAAACCTTAAGCATCCCAATCGCTTGCAGCAAATCGGGAACAGCAGGAGCATCCCATTTACCTTCTACACATCGCCCTGTATTCAAGATGAAGCGCAGACTGTAGGTATGAGGATAGCCTTCTACCTCCATCCATAATAAATCGCTTTCAGCTTCACAAGCAATTTTTTCCTCTTCCATTAATTCTGTTACGAGTTGTTTCATAGTGTCTGTTAGCTGTGCTAGTAGACGACAAAAATCATTCAACTCGGCTTCAGTTAACTCAATTGCCCAATCATTTGTACCGACTAAACCTTTAAATTCATGTGCATCAGGGTTCCAGCCAATACGCCAGCCAAATCCGGTTTTTACAAGGCGTTCCATAATTAGTTAGGAGTAGGACGCGATTAATCGCGTCTATACAAAAGTTAGGAGTAGAGAGGCGATTAATCGCGTCTATACAGGAATTATTGATTTACAACTCATAACTCTCTCGTTACCTCAGTAGTTCAGCCCCTCCTCGCTGGGGTGGCTGTGGGGTAGTTGATGTATTAGGACTGGGTGTGGTGTTGGGGGTGGGAGATTGGGTATTTTGGGAACTCGGGTTAAATATATTGACTAAGACTTGCACTAAAGCATTTCGTTGGTTGCGGGTGAGACGAGTGATGGCTTTGCGATCGCCTTCCATCGGATTTTGCCGTAGTGTTTCATTGCCTGGATAGGTAGTATCATACATAATTTCGTTTGCACCCAGGTAATCAGCTAAAGTCAGCTTCCAATCCAAGCGATAATTTGGGGACCGCTCTTTAGTATAAATGTGATATTTAATCAGGCGACTTACTAAAGTGTTGTTTTCGGCAACTTTCCCATTTTCTTTGCTGATATAGTTATTTTCTCGTGGTAAATCTGGCAATTGCTGATATACTGACTGCCAAACATCGCTAGGTGTGATTCTCTGAGCATCAGCAGGTTGGATACTAAATAAATTTCTATGTATTGATTTGTTTGCCCCTGAACCCAAAGCAATTACACCCACTAGCATTAAAGCAGTGAGTGTCTGCCAAGGTTTGAGTCGGGGTTGAATGAACGATAGATTTTTGCTCATCCTACCTTCTCTAAAGCCTTTTTTATAGTTCGCCAATAATTTCTGGCTGAGTCAATTCATCGGACATTTCGATAATTGCCCTTAGTACTGGCTTCATCATCGCATCTTCGTTATTTTCAAAGTCTTCATAACGCCGACGTTTAGCACGATTTGCCACCTGAACTGTAATGCGGTAACGATTTGAGGCTGCACTAATCAGCTCCTCAGAACGGTGCATAATCTGAGATTGAGTTGTCTCGAACTTAGAACGCCTTAGCATAATTAGTGGTACTTGGGGTCATTCCCCAGTGTAGCAGTACTGATAAAAAACTCCACGCCACTTGCTTTGTGGAGTTTTTGGGCATAGGGGATAGGGCATGGGGCATGGGGAAGAAACTACCTGTTTGCCTAATGCCCTGCTTGGCCCAAGCGACGGGGGAACAACCTTGTTCACCCACGGAGTGCGTAGCAAGACGAAGTCCGGGGATGGAGTTTCCTGTCGCTTTCAATAAATCTGCTGCTGTGTATTTAATCGCTAGCAACCTCTCTCTTGATAGAGGTTGAGAGTGTTTCAGTCAATATAAGTTACTTATAATATTACCTAACTAAAATCACACACCCTTATGGCTGATCTTGTGGAAACTGCTATCAACGCGGGAAACTTCAATACCCTGGTGAAGGCTGCTGAAGCTGCAAATCTTATAGAAACTCTGAAAAGTCCTGGTTCTTTTACCCTATTTGCACCAACTGACGAAGCCTTTGCCAATCTGCCAGAGGGAACTTTAGAATCGCTATTAGAAGATATCCCTAAGCTCCAGAAAATTGTCGCATATCATGTCGCTAGTGGGGATGTTCGATCTGATGATTTGATACAAATTAATGAGGCACAGACGCTTGAAGGATCAATTGTCGCTATTGAATCTACCGACGGCAAATTTAAGGTAAATAACGCCAATGTCATCAAAACAGACATTTTGACAGACAATGGCGTGATCCATATTATTGATGCGGTATTGATGCCTGCAATGGTGGCAGGGAGATAAGGGCATTGGGCATTGGGCACTTGTACTGAGCGTATCGCTAAAGTGAAAGCTCCGCTAACGTGTAGCGTTTCCAAGAGTTGCCGAAGTATTGGGCATGGGGCATTGGTTATTCTCCTTCTCCCCTAGTCCCCGGTGATACAATGAGCGCAGTCGTTGTTTCCCCAGTCCCCAATCCCTAATCCCCAGTCCCCAAAATGCATCCACTACGTGCGGGAACAGTCAATGATAAATGCTGAGTCTCTCCTTCACTATTCCACTCAAATTCAGCAGTACCATATAACAGCTTGTTGGGTTGAGTATGCAAACTGACGATATCTGCATTGGTTGTTGCCGAACTGGTGCCAGCGTTGATGGCAATTATCAATTCCTCTGTTCCTAAAGTTCGCGCAAAGATATAAATTTGTCCTTGAGCATGGAGGACTTGGTAATCACCTGTACGCAAGGCTGGGTATGTGTGCCGCAGGGCAATTAATTGACGATGAGTATTGAAAATTTCTCGATTCCAGTTACTCTCTAAAGGAAAGCCACGACGTGAGTCTGGATCTATTGCACCAGGTAAACCAACTTCATCACCATAGTAGATGCTGGGCGCACCGGGAAAGGTGAGGAGCAGTAGAGTTGACAATTCGATACTACCTATATCACCGCCTGCAATGGTCATCAATCGGGCTGTATCGTGACTTGCTAACAAATTGAGTTGAGTTAACTGAATTTCCCAAGGGTAAAGTTGCAGTACTTCTTGGATTTTGGTAGCGTACTCGGCGGCAAATAAGGGTGGATAGGGTTGATAGTCGCGGCTTTGGACTTGTTCTAAGACTACGCGATCGCCTGCCGCAAAGGCAATTGTCGGCCCAGCAAATAAATAATTCATCACGCCGTCAAATTGTGTTCCATCCAACCACTCGCGGGAATCTCCCCAGACTTCCCCAACAATGTAAGCTTCGGGATTGACTGCCTTGACGCGATCGCGGAATTCCTGCCAAAATCCAGGAGTTTTTATTTCAAATGGTACGTCTAATCGCCAACCATCGATACCGAATTTAATCCAATATTCGGCAATTTCCATAATATATTCGCGTACTTCTGGATTATCGTGGTTAAATTCTGGTAAGGCACGATTTCCTGCCCAACCTACGTAGTTTGCAGGAAATTCCCCATTATAAGGTGAAAGGGGCCAACCTTCAATTTTGAACCAATTTACCCAAGGTGAATGAGGGCCATTCTCTAAAACGTCATGGAAGAAGAAAAAACCACGGCTGGAATGGTTAAACACGCCATCCAAAACAACTTTTATATTCCGTTGATGGGCTGCATCTAGCAATTCTTTAAAAGCCTCGTTGCCCCCTAACATCGGGTCAACTTCATAATAATCGTGGGTATGATAACGATGATTGCTAGCGGATTGAAAAATGGGTGTAAAATAAATAGCGTTAATCCCCAAATCCTGGATGTAGTCTAAACCCTCCATGATGCCCCATAAGTCGCCGCCTTTATAACCCTGGAGTGTTGGCATAGAGTCCCAATCTTCCCAACGGGCTTCCTGCAATAGTCGTTTGCGCGGCTGTTTGCTTCTGGCAAAGCGATCTGGGAAGATTTGGTAGAAAACTGCATGTTTTACCCAGTCTGGTGTTTGAATTTGCATGAATAACTTTTTGTACCTTCAGAAGCGATCGTTGCAAATATTAGCTTCTTTATGGCTCTTACTTATGATAGAAAATCTGTCATTTGCCAGCAGTCATCAGCGATTTAGTCTGTATCCTGCTACTTTATACGTAATATAACTTACGCACACTCTACCTGTGGACTTGTAAGTTTGTGACTTAATTGCTCATATTTTTATCTGTTAACACTTGAGTTTGTCTGGGAAAAAAATCTTATTATTGCTATTTTCCTTTGCTAACTGATAATTTAGCTCGACTTATTCTCTCAAAGCTTTATTGTTACGTCAATTATGTGTTTACGAACGCACTTTTGTTATAATCGCTTAAAACATTGTATAGTAAGCATTTCACATTTGCGGATAAGTTTATTAATCGGGGGACACACTTTAATTATCCGGGTATTCATCCCACACTGCCCTTCAGGTCAAATGTGGGAATTCTTCCTGATTAAGCTAATTTCTCCTACCCACAGCAGATGAATACGGAGTATCCCAAACTACAATCCCACATAATTCGCGATAAATATGACTTTGTTGGCGAATTATGTGGGATTATTCCCGCTCTTTTTGTCAAATTGGGATGCTTCTTAGCAACTTGGGTTAATAACAGAACATCAACTTTTGTCTGCAATTAAGATAGAAATTGCTTCTACCCTTTTACTTTGTCCCCTCGTACCACAAAACTCGCCGTTTTTGTACCAAGGTGTCTGTCCTGTATCCTGAAGAAGTGCAGAATAGTAAACATCATAATTGAATATGGAGGATCCCGTAAGTGCTATTGCAAATCCCTCTAATCGAAGGCCCTGACCTTTAGTACCACAATACTGACCCAAAGATACCCAGCTTGTGTCTCCAATGTTTTGTATGTGCGCGAAGTATTGCAAACTCACTTGCTCAGAACCAGATGCAAGGCTAATTAAGAATCCTTCCAACCTTCTACTTTGCCCACTTGTTCCACATAAAAGAGGTTGCTTGACAAAGCTGGTGTCGCCCAAATCCTGTAGATGAGCCTGATACTGAATAACAGCTTTTTGACTAGGCCCAGCTACAGGATAGTTCCCTGTTGTTTGAGCGTAAGCTTTCTGAACAACATTAGGTAATGCTAACGCAGTAAGGGCTAAACCACCTTTTACAAAAAAATCTCTACGAGGAATTTTTATACTCATAGTTATCCAATTTTCTGTTTTGTAATTCTTGACAGTGAGGAAAGCTATAGGAATCCTACTTGAATCTTGCCCAGTATACTGAGAAGGAAAGCTTTGTATGTCAAGCTTATAGGCAGCTTACTTACTCAAAAATCAAATGGAGTCCAATATGTATAGCTTTTAAACCTCTAACTAGGTATTTAATATACTGTTATTTAACTGATGTTAAGTATTTTTTACAAATCTTAATCACCTGTGAATTTATCGTCAAGAGAGCGCTTTTAGATACCCTTGGAAAAGTCACTACGAGCGCGGTTACTCTTAAGAGTGCCAGTTAAAAGACCGCCCACTTTCAAACCGGGATATATACCAAGTGCTTTAGTCAAAAACCTTAAACTGCGTAGGTTGGGTTGAGGAACGAAACCCAACATTTTCGGTGGTTTGTTGGGTAACACTAAAGTTCAACCCAACTTAGGATTATCTACGATTATCCTTAACCCAACCGTATTGGGGTTTGGGCTTCATTACCAAGATGTGTGTACACCGTAGTACCAAGGGAAGGGGTTGGGGGTGGGGTAGAATCTAGGCGGTTTTAGCATTTTCATCTGATATTTGCGCTGCACTCGCTTTCAAGCGGCTCGACCTGATTTTGCGAATACGTTCGCTATTGCGAACACCACCCCCCATCTCATATTCGCGGCTGTCTTTGCCGTATTTGATTGCAACCGCCATTAGCATCTTCTCTGAAAGACTGCTTAAGTTTTTTTCCATTTCTTCAATCTCACTTTGAGAAGAGTCAATCACAGATAGAGCAGTATTATAAGCATCAATTTTTGTACGTAACTGCTCAATTGATGCAATGAGTTTTTCTATATTATTATCATCATCAAATTTGATGCTTGGAACAATCGATTTCAGTCCAGAGGATCTTAACTCGGCTTTTTCTAGAATGCGGGAGGTACGTTTTCTCCGAGACATAGATTTACTCCTTTAAGATGGTTCTAGAGCTAGCTTGCCTCAATTAAACTGCATTCTGGTTCAGCAAAACTCGCAATTTTTTTAATAAAATTTTCAAGCTATAGCAGTAATTTTTCGGAATTTAATTACTAGATATTTGGTATTTATAGAAATAATATGTTTAATCTTGATAAAAGCTTGAAGGTAGACTGCTCCCGCCTGAACGTAGACCGCTCCCACTTGAACGTAGACCACTCCCACTTGAACTTAGACCACTTCGGCTTGAACGTAGACCGCTCCCGTTTGAAGGTAAACTGCTCCCGCTTGAAGGTAGACTGCTCCCACTTGAAGGTAGACTGCTCCCGCTTAAAAGTAGACCGCTCCCGCTTGAAGGTAGACTGTTCCTGCTTAAAAGTAGACCGCTCCTGCTTGAAGGTAGACCGTTCCTGCTTTTTGGAGAGTGCGTAGACGTAAAGCAATTTGTTGGTAGATATTGCTGCGTAGGCAAAACTTAACAGGCGATCGCACTTTGGCCAAAATTATTATACTGTATCAAATAGCACTAAAAAGCTCTAGTTTATACGGAATAAGGGCTACAGCTTTGAAAGTTATTGAACAGTGAAGGAGGAGTCAGGCGGTCGTCCTTGATACACTGTCATGGAAGCGATCACTTCCACTGTAGTTTGGGATCGCACCTTTTTTGTCCGATCTCACCAAATCGCGTTGCTCCCCTTTCGTCCTCACGTGACAGTGAGCATTGTGTTCTTTTTTTACTCAACATTGAACGAATGCGTCCAATTGCACTTAGTCATGGAATTAACATTCGCTCTTTCCAGGTGCAAGACGTGATCTGAGCGACGCAACCCTTGCACACAAACACATTTATAACTTATGATGGCTCTGCATAGTTCAGTGCCACACCGTGGACGTGTATGGTGACGCTGGAGGGCGCGGGTGCCGATACCGAAATGTCTGAACCGTCATGCCATGTAGTGTTGTTCATAATGGAGGACTTATGAAAGTCGGCTTCAAAGATGAGTCGTTCGCCTTCGAGTTCGTTCGCAATCTTGGCTTCATGTACTATGGTGGCGCTGATCTCGGCGAGATGGTCGCCACGGCCGGCCAGATCGCGGAAGGTGACTTCGAGAGCTGGTACACGGAGTGGGATAAGCGCGCTCGTCGGGTTTTGTCGCGTGCGGACGCCGCCCTCGGCGCAAGGCATCTGGTGAGTGCGCGAGAGGCATACTTGAGAGCGTCCACCTACTTCCGGATGGCCGACTTCTACCTTCACGGAAACCCGGAAGACCCGCGCATCCTATCGGCGTCGAAGGCCTCGGAGGAGGCGTATGCCAAAGCCGCAAAGCTTACTGGTTCCACATGGGAACCCGTGCAGATCCCCTATGAAGGGACCACACTGCCGGGATACTTCTACAAGGTAGACGACTCAGGCAAGCCCCGTCCCACAATCGTCTTCCATGGTGGGTTCGACTCGAGCCGCGAGGAGCTGTTCTACTTCGGAGGCGCTCCCGCCACGCGGCGTGGCTACAATTGCCTGACCTTTGATGGACCAGGGCAGGGTATGCCGATCCGAGAGGGAAAGCTCCCGTTCCGTTACGACTGGGAGAAGGTAGTGACCCCCGCGGTTGACTACGCCTTGACTCGGCCGGAGGTGGACAAAGACAAGCTCGTCCTTTTGGGCATGAGCCTCGGCGGCTACTTGGCTGCTCGCGCCGCCGCCTTTGAGCACAGGTTCAAAGCAGCGATCTTTTACGATGGTGTCTACGATTTTGGCGAAAGTACGCGCGCCTCACTGCCAAAGGACGCCATCAGTGCTCTCGACGCGGGCGACAAAAATCGGTTCGAAAAAATCATCAACGAAGCGATGAAGAACAATACCGCCCTACGCTGGAGTGTAACGCAGGGTAATTGGTCTTTCGGCGTTTCGAGCTTTGCTGACTTCGTGGCGTCGACGGCGAAATACACGATGAACGGCCTCGCCGATCAAATCCAGTGTCCTTGCCTCGTTATGGAGGCGGAGGCAGACATGTTCTTCCGTGGTCAACCACAGCGAATCTACGATGCCTTGCAGGTTCCGAAGCAACTTGCACGTTTTACAAGCGAAGATGGAGCAGAGAATCACTGCCAATCTGGCGCTCTGGCTTACAAAGACCAGGTTGTATTCGATTGGTTAGACGAAACACTCAAGCTCTGAGTAAGTAGTCACTTTATCGTCTATGAGCGAATGGAACTAAGAAAAGCCGAAACCCTTGTAGTTTAAGCAGCTTGCTCTCATATTTCGTAATTCATGCCGGGGTTTGGTCATCAAAGGGTAAATTTTGGGACGCCGTTTACGGACTCGTGGTTCGCTGCGACCTGGGCGTTGAGGAACAGCCTTGTGAGCAATAACTTTAAGTAAAGTAGAATAAATTTGAAGACGTTGCTTTGAAGTTGCGGCTAACAATTCAGGAATAAAGTTATTTAAATGATGGCGAGTACCGATGTATTGACAAACGCAATAACTTTCAAAGCTGTAGCCCTTATTCCGTATAGCTTAGAGCTTTTCTTAGTGCCATTCAATACTGTATCCTTGCGTCTTCCTATGCCCATGTCTTGAATAGTACGGGCAAATTTCGTATCCCCTCAATATTTTAGGTAGGCAATTATAATAACCTGACTGAATTTATTCCTATTGGTCGTTTTGCCTTGTGAAATTGTGACACTACTCTTACTAAAGGATTTGTAATAGTAAATACAAATTATAATTCAGGATTTTTATTCTCCCGTCATGTTTGCATTAAAGACAGGTCTAATGAAAACAACAAGTTAGAAGGTTTTTACTACTCTGTTTACCGCTACGTTTATTGTCGTGTTGCTGATATCCGGGACACTAATTGACCAAGCATTTCCTCAAGCTACTGTCAATTACAACGAACTAGTTCCAATACCCCCTCTGAGCGAAATCAACTAAGGGCTAACATCTCCGGATGATGAATACATGACAAGTTGGTTGCTGACGCCAACTGCCTTCTCCCCCCTCAAGTATGTATGAAAAATCTATACACCTCAGTTTGTTGAGTGTTAAAATCACTGTTTTGCTTTCAGCAAATAAATTCAATTTGAGGTAAAAATGAGGCACGAAAAACTTTCTCCTGGACTACTTTTGGCATATCAAGACTATCAAAAAGAAGGAGAGCAAGCTTTAGTTACACACAAGCGATCGCTTGGCATCATTGCCCACAAAAGCCCAGTCAAGCCCACTAAGAGCGTCGTTTTTATCTACTGCGACCATGATGCAGACTTAAGTTATCTATCACAATATAATATTGAAGTCAATCAAAACTCTGGAAGTGTGCGGACGGCTTTTTTACCAATAGAGAGTTTAAAAGTTTTATCCGAAGAAGATATTATCCAGCGCATTAAGCCATCACGCAAACTTCATTTGAGGATGGACACTGCAATGGCAACAATCAAATTACCTGAGTTCCAAAACAAAACGGGATTGACTGGTAAAGGAGTAATTATCGGCATTATAGACAGTGGCATTGATCCGAAACACCCCGCCTTTGCCGGACGAATTTTACACATTTGGGATCAAACACTGCCAGGCCCAGGAGTTACAGAAGGCGGCTATGGGGCTGAATTGACGGGAGCGCAACTGACAATTTCTCAGGATACTGGTGGTCATGGTACTCACGTTGCGGGAATTGCGGCTGGTGCTGATGCTAGCTATGGCGGTATAGCAACAGAAGCGGAATTAGTTGTCGTCAGGTCAGATTTACAGGATGCTCACATTGCTGATGCTGTACGTTACATTTTCCGAGTTGCTAAAGAGTTGGGACGCCCAGTAGTGCTGAATCTCAGCTTAGGTGGACACGCTGATGCCCATGATGGTAGTGATTCCTTATCTAAAGTTATTGATGCCGAAACTGGCCCTGGAAGAATTGTTTGCTGTGCTGCGGGTAACGAAGGGAATGATAACATTCATGGTCAAGCGACGATACCCAGTGGACGTACTTGCGGTATGCGCTTTAATGTTCCTTTGAATCAAATAAGCATAGTTTGGTTAAACGGTTGGTATTCCAAAGACAGCGAATTGGAAGTGTCGCTACGAAGTCCTAACGGTTTTGTCACGCCTTTCCAAAAAATAATTACTCAGGGTAATGCCGCACAAGATTATCAATTACCAGATGCACGGGTGCAATTAGCGACACCAGCACCAGACCAAGCCAACGGCGACCATAATTTCTTTGTGCAAATACGCGGTATTGACCCCTCACCAGTCATGGGAGGTATCTGGCAGCTGCGAGTCCGCAACAGTTCTTCGGCTGACACATGTTTAAATGTGTGGACACTAGATGACACTTCATCAGTATTTTTTACAGGTAAAAGTGTCAAGGATGCGGTAAAAATTGGTTCGCCAGGAGCCGCTAGTAGTGCAATTACAGTTGCTGCCTATACTACTAGAACCAAGTACACAGATATTGATAATAAAGAGCAAGAAATGGGGTTAGAATTGCATACTATTTCGGAATTCAGTAGTGAAGGGCCACTACGGAATAATGGACACAAGCCGGATGTAGCAGCACCAGGAGCGATGATTATTTCCACCCTTTCCGCCGATGCAAGTTTTGACCGCTCGTCGATGATTAATTCCAAGTTTGTGGTACGGGCTGGTACGAGTATGGCGACACCGTTTGTTAGTGGGTTAGTGGCACTGCTGTTGCAGCGCGATCCTAACCTTGATCCGGCTGCGGTGAAAGACTTGCTACGTAAAAATAGTACAATTCCTGGAAAACCCCCAGGCACATTTGATGAAAAATGGGGTTATGGAGTGATTAACGCAGCTAATCTGTAATTAGAACAAGAGACGCGATATATTAAATACGATAAACATATCGCGTTTCTATAGGGTTCTGGTGAGCGATCGCTTGATATACCCTGTAAGTTAATATACGTAACAAAATAATAAAATTATTCTTAACTATTAAGATACATTTTAATTTTGTTTGTATATTTTTTACTTGAATAGTAAATTTTATCTAAAATTTTCATAATTTTATTAATATCAATGGTTAAACTTCGCATTCGAGAAATAGCAGAAGAAAAGGTTTACCATCTACTTAGTCTGACTTCGGAAGTTCCTGAAGAAGCGATTCGGACTTATGCAACACAGACTACTGATGATTTTAAAAAAATTGCGATCGCCCTAAATTGGTCTGTCACAGAGGCTGGTGTTGCTCAAGTATTTCAAATGTTAGATCCTGTCAAAGCCAAAGAGATGGGTATTGATTTACTGAGTAAAGCTTCTGGTATTTCTCCAGATGATATTCAGAAATATGCTAATGAAAATGAAGATTTTAATGTCACAGAAAAAATAGAGGATTTGAGAAAAATTGCCAAAGCGTTAGATGTAGAGATGGTAGAGCTAGTAAAGCCTAAAGAAACAAGGGAAGCTGTAAAACTCAAGATCGCTGAACTAGCTCAAAATAAAAATCTATCCCTTCAGGAGTTGGCAAATCAGTCAAAAATTGACTTTCCTATTATTTTGTTTTATAGTTTACAGCCTATTGAAAATAAAAAATTAACACAAGAGCCATTTCAGACTAATCTTAACAAAATTAGTAGAGCTTTAAATTGTAGCTTTAAAGATTTGCAAAGCACAGATAAAGTAGAATTACCTCTAAATACGCTGCAAGTTAAAGAATTTTTGGATGCGGCAGACTTAAATATAAATGATTTAAGCTTGCTAACTGGAGTAAATAGGGAGTTTATAGATTTAATTGCCACGAATCCTATAGATTTAAAAAATATACAAATTTTTAAAAAAGACAAAATCATATGTAAATTAGTTTGTTATTTTTTCGGTTGTAATTGTGAGTAATTTACAGCTATTTATGACGTGAAATATTATCAAAAAAACATTTGCAATAATGAATATAGAGAGAATATTTTAACCAATAGCAATTTCCAAAATGCACTTGCTGGGCAAAATATTATTCAAAAAATACTAATAGGTATTTTTAGTATTGTCGTAGCAGCTTTCCTTAGTATAATAACTCTTCTCGCAGGTGGAGTATTAGAGACTATAACCAATGTTTTGAAAGTTAATTATTTTGATTTTCTAGAAATTACTGCGATTGCTTTATATACCACAGCATTAGTAATATTTGTAGTTTGGGGTTTTGAAATAGTATCAACTACTTGTGTTGTTGCGTTGATAGTTCTCGGAATTGTCATTTATGTTTGTTTCGAGGTAAATAACAAGATTCCTGGAATAGGATTTTGGCTATCATGTTTAGGTTTAAGCATAGCTTTCGCGTGGGTTAGTACAACTATTACAGCATTATTTATAGCTATTAGCTCTATATACTGTGGAGTTATAGGTGAATTTTTAGCTGTTATGGGATATGGGCTGATTGCTGAAGTTCTAATAATAGGCGTATCAAAGATACAACACGAAAAAGATGGTGATGGTTTTATAACTATAATTGCAGCAATTCCGGTTATAATCTCGTCCGCATTTATTGCAAAAAAAGCAATCAGAGGCTCACCTAAATTTAGATGGATTAGGGAAGTAGCTGTATTCTGGACATCAATAGGTGGAACATCTTTTTATGGAGCAGATTTAACCGATGCTAGCTTTGATGGCGCAGATTTAAGACATACAGATTTTAGGAAAGCAAATCTCACACGCACTAGCTTTAAAGGTGTTACTGGTTTAGAATTAGCTCGACTTCAAGGAACTATATTGGAAAAGCCTAAAGTTAGAAAACTGTTAACTACTAATAATGGTCGTGGTGAAGATTTTACTGAAGCAAATTTACAAGGTGCAAATTTACAAGGTGCAGACTTAAGAGAAGCGATTCTAATTAAAGCTCAAGTATTAGATACAGATTTTTCTGGTGCATTACTTACAGATGCCTGTATCCAAGACTGGAATATCAATAAAAACACTCGTTTTCAAGACGTTGATTGTAAACGTGTTTATTTAAAGTGTAGCTTGCATGGAAACTTTTTAGAACCAAAACCAGATAGTGGAGAATTTCAACCAGGCGAATTTGAAAAATGGATTACCGATGTCAGGGATACCATTGACTTAATTTTTCAAAATGGACTGAACTGGAGGGCTTTTGCATTTTCTTTGACTCAAACTGCTATTAATAATGAAGGATTGGGCTTATCTGTTCGCAGCATAGAAAATAAAGGTGATGGCGTAGTTGTTGCTAAAGTAGGTGTTTCTTTAGAAACAAACAAAACTGCAATTCATGGAGAAATGACCAATCATTATAATCAAGCAGTTGACTCAATTGAGGCTAAGTATGAACTTGTGCTTCAAGCTAAAGAAGGGGAAATACAAAGATTACAAAATTTCTATGATTCGCAGCAAAAATTTATCCAAGGATTAATTACTGGAATTGCTGAGACAAAACGAGAAGTTACTATCAAGGGCGAAGGAAATCGCGTATATATGATGAATCAAGCAGGTGACATTATGGAAAGCAATAATCAAAACATCCGCGCAGGTGGAAATGTTGACATGTCTAGCGGTAATAAGATTACCGTAGGCGGCGATGTGACAAACTCTAACTTGACACTGGCAGATGCAAACAGTCAAGTTAGTAATTCGATTCAGCAACTTAGAGATATTAGTACTGATACTAGTGACGAGCTAGCAAAGATTTTAACGACTTTGCAAAAATCCATCAATGATGAGCCAGCCCTTTCTGAAAATCAAAAGAAAGAGGCGCTAGAAGCTGTAGAAACTATAGCAGAAGAAGGAAAAAAACCATCAGGAGAACGAGTAAATAAACTTTGCTCAATGGCTCTCAATGCCCTTAAAGGTATAGCATCTGCTGTTACGGATGCTAGTAAACTGGCTGAAGTTTTTAAAACTTATCTGCCGACTCTTACAAGTATACTGGGCATTTAGGCAATAAACACCAAAAACCAAAGACAACAGCAGTTAATCTCTAATTAGATGTAGAAATTAGCGCATTAAATCTGTACCAAAGATAGGCAATGAAAAATCATGAATTTGATAAATTGGTTGTAGTATCAACTAAAAATTGCCCATACTTTTTACTAAGGAATTACTGATGAATTATCAAAAGCTAGATGCTAGCCTTGCTACAGCACTAAATGATATTGAAAACTTAGAATAAACCAGCTTTGCGGTTTTTATCTATACTGAACCAATTTTAAGCCCTGCTGCAACTGCTATTTTAGAAAATTTGGGTGTCAGTGATGTTACCAGTGGCAAAGATATTTTCACGGCAACACTGTCACCAAATGCCATTTTTCAGTTGTCAGAGCAACCTTGGGTAAAGTATTTGAAGCGATCGCAGCAATTGAGTTTGATAAATCAGAGTAAAAGTTTAGGTAGCTTCAGTGTTTGATATGGTTCTTCAAAAATAATTCTTTGTTTATTTGCTGGGTATAGCGATCGCCAAAGAAGTTGGCGCAGGGATCGCGCCCCATTATTCAGACAAATTAATACAATTGTTCTAGTTTTTCTCCCTATCAGCCTAACTATCCATCACCACACGATTCTGTAAAATTCATCCTAAAGAATCAGATGATCCCCCTTACCTGTGGTGGCAGACAGTCCTAAACTGAGAGTTGAGAGTTGAAAGGCAGTCGGGAGAAATTTTGTGAAGAAAGTATTATCAATCATTCTTGGTGGTGGCGCGGGTACTCGGCTTTACCCGCTAACCAAACTACGCGCTAAACCAGCAGTACCAGTAGCGGGTAAGTACCGCTTAATCGATATCCCTGTTAGTAACTGCATAAACTCCGAAATATTCAAAATCTATGTCCTGACACAATTCAACTCAGCTTCCCTAAATCGTCACATCGCTCGTACCTATAACTTTACTGGCTTCAATGAAGGGTTTGTAGAAGTGCTAGCGGCACAACAAACACCAGAAAACCCCAACTGGTTCCAAGGTACAGCAGACGCTGTACGTCAGTACCTGTGGTTAATGGAAGAATGGGATGTAGAAGAATATCTAATTCTCTCAGGCGATCACCTCTATCGCATGGATTATCGCCAGTTTATCCACCGCCATAGGGAAACGGGGGCTGATATTACTCTCTCAGTCATCCCCATCGATGAACGCCGCGCCTCAGATTTTGGCTTGATGAAAATTGACGGTTCTGGTAGGGTAATCGATTTTAGCGAAAAACCGAAAGGTGAAGCTTTAACCAAAATGCGCGTTGATACAAGCGTACTGGGATTATCAAATGAACTTGCCCAGCAACAGCCTTACATCGCCTCAATGGGGATTTATGTCTTTAAAAAAGAGGTTTTGTTCAAGTTGTTGAGAGAAGGTACAGAAAGGACTGATTTTGGTAAAGAAATTATTCCTGATGCTTCTAAAGATTACAATGTTCAAGCTTACCTTTTTGATGATTACTGGGAAGATATTGGAACAATCGAAGCATTTTATCATGCCAATTTAGCCTTAACTCAACAACCCCAGCCACCTTTTAGTTTCTACGATGAAAAGGCACCAATTTATACCCGCGCTCGTTACTTGCCTCCAAGTAAACTTTTAGATTGCCAGATTACAGAATCAATTATCGGCGAAGGTTGCATTTTAAAGAATTGCCGCATTCAACATTCAGTTTTGGGAGTGCGATCGCGGATTGAATCTGGCTGCCTTATCGAAGAATCTTTGCTTATGGGTGCAGATTTTTACCAAGCTTCTGTAGAACGCCAATCCAATGTAGAACAAGGTGACATTCCTGTAGGTATTGGTGCTGACTCGATTATTCGCGGTGCCATCATCGATAAAAACGCCAGTATCGGTCATGATGTCAAAATTATCAATAAAGATAATGTGCAAGAAGCTGACCGTGAAAGTCAAGGTTTCTACATCCGCAGTGGCATTGTCGTTGTGCTGAAAAATGCTGTAATTCCTGATGGAACTATCATTTAATAGTTAGGACTAGAGACGCGATTAATCGCGTCTGTACAGGAGTTAGGAGTTAATGAATAAAAACTATGATTACACCTCACTTCTCACTTTTAATTCTTCACTCCTAACTTCTCATTCCTCACTTTTTTTGTTAATTGGTCTTCCAGGTAGCGGTAAGTCAACTTTAGCTGAACAATTACTGACAGAATGCCCCCAGATGCTACTGATTTCTACAGATGGCATCCGGGGGCAACTGTTTGGTTCCCAAGCTATTCAGGGGCCGTGGCTGCTGATTTGGCAAGAAGTAGAACGGCAATTTCAGCAAGCTATTTCTACAAAGAATACAGCTATTTTCGATGCCACCAATGCCCAGCGCCGCCATCGTCGTGAAGTCATTGCTTTAGGCCGTAACTTGGGCTTTACCCACATTACGGGCATTTGGGTGGATACGCCTGTTTGGTTATGTTTAGCACGGAATAGAAGGCGATCGCGCCAGGTTCCTGAAGAAATCATCTTGCGGATGCACCGTCAACTCCGAGATGCTCCCCCAAGCCTGGAAGAGGGACTAGACAGGCTGATCCGCTTATCAGAAAAATCGGAGTACGGAAATTGCGATCGCTTGTTGAGCGAGAACCACACTTGAATTTGTATATTCTTTGTTAATTTAAAGTCAGATTCTCTTGCTTGGCAACTATACCAGGCAAACTAACATCTTTTATCTTAAAAAAACATAACAGGAATTTCTATAGGAGGCTGGTAGATAGATGGCTGCAACCGACTTCAAAGACTATTACGCAATTTTGGGAGTTAGTAAGAATGCCACTCAAGACGAGATTAAGCAAGCCTTTCGTAAACTAGCCCGCAAATATCACCCTGATGTCAACCCAAATAACAAACAGGCGGAAGCACGCTTTAAAGAAGTTAGCGAAGCCTACGAAGTTGTGTCAGACCCAGATAAACGCAAAAAATACGACCAATTCGGTCAATATTGGAAACAGGCTGGTGAAGGTTTCTCATCTGGCGGCGCTGGTGTTGATATGGGTGGTTTTGACTTCAGTCAATACGGAAATTTTGATGAGTTCATTAATGAGTTGCTAGGACGCTTTGGTGGTGCTACTCCTCGTGGTGGGCGACAAAGTTACTCACAACAAACTAATTACTCAAATTACTCCCAAAATTACTCTTACCGCAGTCCTACAGGTGGGACGAGTGGTTTTAGCAGCAGCTTTAACGATTATGGGTTTGGTGATGTCGGTGCGGGTAGTTCCCAAGATAGTGAAGCTGCAATCACTTTGACTTTTGCTGAAGCATTTAATGGTGTGCAAAAGCGCTTTAGTTTAGGTAACGAAACAATTGATGTTCGTATCCCATCTGGCGCTAAACCTGGTACTCGTCTGCGCGTGCGGGGCAAAGGTCAAATCAACCCGATGACTCAACAACGAGGGGATTTATACTTAAAAGTCGAATTTCAGCCGCACTCTTTCTTCCAAATGGAAGGCGATAACTTGGTGTGCGAAGTGCCAATCACACCAGATGAAGCTACCTTGGGAGCGTCTATTGATGTACCTACTCCTGACGGTTTAGTTAATGTCAAGTTACCAGCAGGAGTGCGTTCTGGTCAGTCACTGCGTTTACGTGGCAAAGGTTGGCCATTGGCCAAAGGTGGACGTGGCGATCAGCTGGTGAAGGTGGCGATCGCACCACCAAAAGACCTCAGCCAGCAAGAGCGGGAATATTATGAAAAAATCCGGGCTATACGTACTTATAATCCCCGCAGTCATTTACAGCAAGTCAAGCTGTGAAATTTCGGATTGTAAAGACGCGAAACTTCGCGTCTCTAAATTAATCAGGTGATGAATTTACTGCGCCATTCTCCTCAGCAGGATGGACTTAAACGCTTCCATTGTTTATGGTGTAGCCTCAGTAGCTTGCCACGTTGTCCGTGTTACTAAGCGATCGCGCCAAGCATTTAATTTTGGATATTGACTCAGAGATATGCCTACAATGGGGATCAAAGGTACTACAGTCCCAGCCACAACCTCAGCAAGAGTGAGGTTTTCACTACCAAAGTAAGGGCGATCGTCAAGTAAATTTTCCAAAAACTTCAGCGCCGTTGAAATTTTCTGCTTTGCCTGCTCGATTTTTTCTGGATCTCCTCCAGGCAAGCCGAGATACTGAGGTAAAAAGGTAGTAGTTGCTGGCAAAAGCTCATTCACAGTGACCAGTTGTACCATACGTGCGATCGCTAAATCTTTGGCATCTTTAGGCAACATCGCAGGTGTGGGATATTTTGTCTCTAAATAGTCCAAAATTGCCAAAGATTCCACTACCTTAAAGCCATCATCCACCAAAGCCGGAATGTGATGGAAGGGGCTAATTGCCAAAAACTCTGGTTTAAACTGCTCCCCATCCATTTTTATCTCTACTAATTCAAACTCAAGTTCTTTTTCCAGTAGAGTAATCCAGACGCGGCGGGAGTTAGGAGAAATCGATGAATGATAAAGGGTCAGCACCATAAAACCTCACAATTTTATGAGTAGAGTGGGCATTGCCATTTACACATTAAAGTTAATTGAATTGTTTTAACAAAGTCTTAACACTAGCATTGTGATCCAAAAAAGAAAATAAATGCCAGTATTGGAGTTTTCCTTCTTTATCTAATACGAATTGTGCTGGCAAAGGCGCTCCTAGCGCTTGTCCTACTTGATAGGTAAGAAAAATCCGACAACTAGGATCGCTCAATAACGGCATTTGTAAGTTTAAATCCCTCACAACAATTTGACTCTGCCGTTCATCGGTACTAGTAATCATTAAAACTTCTATACCGCGATTTTTAAACTGTTCGTAGTTTTCATTTAAAGCTTTAATATGAGGAAAACAAAAGGGGCAATATTGTTTTTCAGTAAAGATGCGAGTAAAGGCAAGTAACACTGGTTGTTTGTCTTTATAATCAGACAATTTTACTAAAGTTCCGTTGGTAATATCAGGCAGTTGAAAATCTGGCGTTCCTACTCCCAACCTGAGTTTATTTGTCGCTGGAACTGGTAATAAATTACGGAAGAATCGCTCATTTAATAAGCCACTAAAATCAGTTGAAGTCAGCATATTTTTATCCCTGATTAGTTTAACCTAGCTTGGGGGTTGAAGTTACATAGCTTCTATCAAGCAGCGCAAATGGAAGCCTAAATCTAAATCCCCGTCAAAAAACTTAATTGCTCCTTCTCTACGAGACGCTAAAAGCGAACGTAGCGGGGCGTAGCAAGAGGGCACGCTGCGCGAACAAGCGTAATTACGAATTGGTTTAAATACTATTTAAAAGATTAAAATCCTTTATGAAAAAACCACAGATAGATACCGAGGTTGACACTGTTTAATGTGTATCTCTGTTTATCTGTAGTTTTCATTGATTTCAACTCCAATAGGATGGATTAAATCCTAGCCAGCGAAATTTAGACAGCAGAGAAGTAAACTTTAGACTTCACTGGATCAGGATTCATTGTCTTGTCACCAGGTTGCCAACCAGCTGGGCAAACTTCGTCGGGGTGAGACTGAACATACTGAATTGCTTGCAGTGTCCGCAAGGTTTCATCAACGCTGCGACCAAAAGCGAGATTGTTAATGGTGGCGTGCTGTATGATACCATCTTTATCTATGATAAATAGACCACGTAAAGCAATGCCTGCTGCTGGATCAAGAACGTTGTAAGCGGCACTAATTTCTTTTTTGATGTCGGAGACTAGAGGATAATTCAGGTCGCCGACGCCACCAGACTTACGATCTGTTTGAATCCAAGCGAGGTGGGAGAATTCACTATCAACAGAAGCCCCAAGGACTTCAGTATTGATTTTCTTGAATTCTTCGTAGCGATCGCTAAATGCTGTGATTTCAGTGGGACAAACAAAGGTAAAGTCTAGTGGATAGAAAAACAGGACGACATACTTACCGCGATAATCGGAAAGTTTGATTGTCTTAAATTCCTGGTCTACTACAGCTGTTGCTGTGAAATCGGGAGCTTGTTGACCAACGCGGAGGCTTCCTTCGGTTGCGTAAGTAAGGGACATTAACCTAATTCTCCTTTATCGGTTTAGTAGCATTGGAATTTGGGTCAAGTAAAACTGACCCATCCACGCTCTCATAGTTTAATTACGATCTGTTACAACTATATCATACTCATAACGATTTTGAGTAGCAAATGCTTGATTTAGATACAAGAGAATGGTTGCTTACCAATGGCTTAGGAAGTTTTGCCAGTGGTACAGTTTCGGATGTCCGCACGCGCACTTATCACGGTTGGCTGTTTGCCGCTACAAACCCTCCTTGTGATCGTACTCTGCTGTTTTCGCACCTAGAAGCTAGCTTAGAAGTATTAGGGAGTGTTGTGGCACTAGGGACAAATTTTTGGGGTAACGGTCAGATTGAGCCGACAAGCTACGAATTGCTGCGCTGTTTTGATATTAACCCAGTTCCAAAATGGATTTGGGGTCAAGATAACTGGCAGTTAACCAGACAATTGGTGATGCCTTATGGTTTGGTGAGGGCTGGGGATTGGAAACAAAGGACACAAAAGGAAATAAGCAATGCCCCCTGCCTACTTGCCCTGAGCGAAGCCGAAGGGATGCCCAATGCCCCTGTGCAATTTTGCCATCGCATTTTGATCCAATATCGTTACGAGGGAAGTGACACAGCGATTTTACGGTTGCGATTGCTGATAGCAGAACGTAACTTTCACTACCAGCAAACTGCTAATCCAGAATTACAGTTCTCACAATTGCTTGGGCAGCAGCAAGTCTGTATGCAAGCAAAAAATTCTGGGAATTTCGGTATACCTTGGCACTTGCGCTGGACACAAGGAAAATATCAAACAGATGCAGTTTGGTATTGGAATTATAGATTGCCTGAGGAAACAAAACGGGGATTAGGCGACAAGGAAGACCTCTACAGTCCTGGTTACTTGATAGTCACACTGCAACCAGGAGATACGGTGACTCTAGAAGCACGAGTAGGTTTTCCCGACTCGATGGCAGGTGTTCTTACCTCCGAAACCTTTGCAGAGGCAGTAGAGGCAGAGCAAAAACGGCTCTCCCAGATTTTTGGATGGAGAGGGGGAGGCAGAGGAGCAGGGAGCAGGGAGCAGGGGGAAATTCCTCTCCTGTGCACTCTTCCCCCTGCCTCTGTGCCTCTTCCCCATGCCCAATGCCCAATCCCCAATGCCCAATCTACAATTTGGCAACAACTACTTAAGGCAAGCGATCAGTTTATTGCCTATCGAGCCTCAATTCCAGGCCCTACGGTAATTGCTGGTTATCAGTGGTTCAATGATTGGGGACGCAACACATTAATTGCCTTGCCAGGTTTGGCACTAATTCCACAGCGCTTTGACTTAGCAAAAGGAGTATTGCGGACTTTTGGATATTATTGCCGCCACGGTTTGATTCCTAATGTATTTCCTGATGTCAATGGAGAACCAATTTATAACAGTATTGATGCGGCGTTGTGGTGGATTGAAACTTTAGGACTTTATTTAGAAGCTACCCAAGACTGGGAATTTTTGGCAGAGCAATTCCCCTTAGTACAGCAAATCTACAAAGCATTTGTTGGTGGTACACATTTCAATATCCAAATCGATGCCACCGATGGGCTACTTAGTTGGGATGCTCCTGGTGTAGCCCTTACCTGGATGGATGTGGTAATTGGGGCACACCCCGTGACTCCTCGTTATGGTAAACCAGTGGAAATCAATGCACTCTGGTATTCTGCTTTATGTTGGCTGAGTCAGTGGGCAGAACGATTGAGCCAGCTTGAGTATGGTGAACCAGTACGTCTCACTAAGCAAGCACACCGTTATGCTCAACAAGCACAACGCGTGAAAACCTCGCTGCAAAAGTTTTGGAATCCTCATCTGGGGTATCTATACGATACTATTGAGCCGGATGATCGCCGGAATTTTCAAATTCGTCCCAATGCGGTTTTGGCGCTGTCGTTGCACCATTGCGCCTTTTCTGAACAGCAAGGGTGTCAAATATTAGATTTGGCAACTGTCAGCTTACTCACCCCTTATGGTCTTCGCAGTCTCGATCCTGGAGATCCCGAATACAAAGGCAGATATGAGGGTAACCAAGAGCAACGCGATCGCGCTTATCACCAAGGCACTGTTTGGGCTTGGCTAATTGGGCCATATATTCGGGCTTGGCAACGTTTTTATCCACAAAAATCGCTGCCTTTTGATTGGCAACCTTTGCTAGATCACTTCCTATTTGACGCTGGTCTTGGTTCTATTTCTGAGATTTTTGATGGCGATCCACCTCACAAGCCCAGAGGAGCGATCGCTCAAGCTTGGTCAGTTGCCGAGGTAATTCGCCACATTAAGTAATGCTAAAAGTAATGCTAAAAGGATTAAAAGCAGAATTTTGGTAGAAGTTTAAACAATTGGAGCAGGAGCCTACCATGATTTACATTAACGTGAGTTCGACAGAACTAAAAAATAGCAGGAGGCAGTGCAGGTAAATCTTTTGGGTAGATGTCAATAGATGGTTTTTTAGGCAAATAGGT
>NZ_JBALFV010000045.1:0-1505 GCF_036916735.1 Nostoc sp. | reverse complement strand
TAGGGGTTGCCCTACGCAAAAATAGCTCGATGCCAGGTTTATTTTTCTAACTAAAGCTTTCTCAAATGACTTTGAGAAAGCTTTTGTTTTTGCTGAAAATCATTGGGATAGAAATACTATCTGTAAAGGAATTGAACAATTAATTAAACGCGAGTTACTCATGTTAATGGGATTACTTGTCTGGATGATTATTTAGCAACAACGCCTTCGCAGTCCGATAAATTAAGCTTCTTAAAGATTTTTGCCTAAGCCCTATAATCTTTAATGGACGTTAGCTTTAAAAAAGCCACTTCCTCTCAAAAGTATTTTGCTTATTAAGCGTGTCAGTATAGACTATAGAGCAGCAAATTGAGCAATAGGAAGATTAAAGAAGGCTGTGCAGATAACATTCTTAGGCACGAGTTCCGGTGTACCCACGCGCTCGCGCAATGTTTCAAGTGTCGCCTTGAGATTACCACAAAAAGCAGAACTGTGGTTATTCGACTGTGGCGAAGGCACCCAGCATCAAATTATTCGGAGTGAACTGAAAATTAGCCAACTCTCGCGAATTTTTATCACTCACATGCATGGTGACCACATCTTTGGCTTGATGGGACTTCTTGCTACTTGCGGCTTGGCTGGCAATGTGGAACGAATTGATATATATGGGCCACCTGGATTAAATGATTACATTCAAGCCGCCTCCCGTTACTCCTATACACACTTTTCCTATCCTATTAAAGTCCATGCCATCCGTCCAGGAGTAATTTATGAAGACGATGACTTCACCGTTAGCTGCGGTAATTTGCATCATCGTATTACAGCTTTCGGCTACCGCGTAGCCGAAAAAGACCGATCAGGACGCTTTGATGTGGAAAAAGCAAAGGCGTTGCAAATTCCTCCTGGTCGGGTTTATGGTCAACTTAAGCGTGGTGAAACAGTGATACTTGCGGATGGACGGGTGATTGATGGCACTCAATTATGTGGGCCTACAGAAATTGGTCGAAAAATTGCCTATTGTACAGACACAATTTATTGTAATGGGGCAGTGGAATTGGCAAAAGATGCAGATGTATTAATTCACGAAGCAACCTTTGCTCATCAAGATGCAAACATGGCTTTTCAGCGGTTGCATTCCACAACTACAATGGCAGCACAAACAGCTTTGGCCGCTGGGGCACATCGACTGATCATGAGTCATTTCAGTCCCCGCTATGCCCCTGGCAATCTCTTGGAATTGAAGGATCTTCTTCAGGAAGCCCGTGCTATTTTTCCCCGTACTGACATGGCTTATGATTTCATGATTCACGAAGTCCCCAGGCGCCGGGAAATAGAGTTAACTAAAGTAGGCGTTTAAATTTTGGATTTTAGATTTTAGATTGAACCCTTCTAATCTAAAATTAATCAGGCTCTATCTTGAAGTTTAGTAGTCTAATCCCTCTTTTGTTACTTTGGGGAGAGTATAATCAGGAAGGAAACCGGAAATAGTAATTAGTAGGGATGGTTACGCCACGCAGAGAAGCAGT
>NZ_JBALFV010000044.1:0-3506 GCF_036916735.1 Nostoc sp. | reverse complement strand
TTCTTGCGGATATGAGTTGATACACACCTTGGACATTCCATAGCGATGTCTACGATGGTCACTGAGCTTGTCGAAGTGCGGGCTACGCCTACGCTCAAATTCATACTTCAATTATGCAACGCCGATAAATTGTATTGTGATGATATTACCAACAATACTGGCTAATTAGTCCTGCACTTGGTAAAGATACTCTGAGTATAAGACTTGGGTCAAAAAACCAGCACTTTCCCAGACCATCTTCATTAAAAACAGCTTCAGTACTCAATTTGAGTAACCCAATAATGAGTTAATCGCGTTAGAGCAACAACTCAAAGAATGCTATTTTAAGATTTATCTCAGAAATTTCTTTAGAAATTTACTAATTAAATTGGTAATATTCAGACTACATTAAGTAACGTGCCTGATGCAGCAACCCCAATTTCAGGAGCAGAATTTTGGGGTGAGATTGTCATAAGGTGTTGGATAAAGGGTAATAGGTTTTCTACTTACCCTTTATACTTTAATTCAGGCAGGTGGTCAGCAATAGATGAGCAAATGTGTGTGAGGAAGTTTCAATGAAGCCGCAGAGATTAAACTATTTTTTCTGGCAGAGCGTATTATTAACTACTTCGGTAATGGCAATGTTGATCGGGAAACTTCTACCTGCGAACGCTCGCTCGATTAGAACAGCAGAAATACCAGATTATCAACAGCAACTATTACCTCAAGAAACAATTACAAATTCAGTTGTACCTATTAGAAAAATTCGCAGTTTCAAACAAATAGAGCATTCACTTACTTATATCCAAAAGTTAGTACAGTCATCACCTATACCCTCCCAACAAGCACAAGTTATATCAGTAACGGCAGTGAAGCTCAATAGTACAAGTAAGGGTTTGGAGGTGATTTTAGAGACGGGTGTCAACAGCCAACGCTTACAGCTAACTTCGAAAACTCAGGGGAACTCATACATTGCAGACATATCTAATGCTCAGTTGCGCTTAACTAATGGCAATACATTTCGTCAACAAAAGCCAGTAGCGGGAATTAATGAAGTAACTGTTACTAATATTAATGTTAATACCATACGGGTGACAGTTACAGGTGAAGTGGGTGTACCAGCAGTAGAGTTGTTTGACAGTCCTGAAGGATTAGTGATTGGGGTAACAAATACCACATCCACAACACAGCAACCACCCCCGCCACAGCAAAAACCGCCAACTAGTGAAAACCAAGCACCAATTGAATTAGAGGTGACAGCACCGCCTGAAACAGGCTATAAAGTCAATAATACAACTACAGCAACAAAGACACCAACAGACCTACTTGAGATTCCTCAATCAATTACGGAATTGTGCGGCTATTTCTCAGAGATCCGGATAGTTTCTCAAGGGGCATTTTTGAAGAGGCTGGTCTGGTTGATCAGAGATTACCTGCAAGTGGAGCAACCGATGATCATTTAAAAATAGCTGGCGCTTGGTATCTAATTTCAGAGGAAGAATTGTTGTCAGTTGATGAAGATGTCATTTTTGACTTCACGTTCGACAAGCGGATTTCACATTCTGTTTTTGAGCGCAATCAAAAAACCGTAAAGCAGATGCCAGGGACTTCCCTATGGTCAAAGTTGAAGGCAGTACAGCACGGTCAAGTTTATCCAGTAGGAATTTACTGGATAGGCAGTGGTCCAATAACCGCCAATTTGGCTTTAGATGACCTTTTTAAATACTTGCTTAACTGACCGGAGTGCACCATTCTCAACAAGACCTAAAAAACCGGGTATCGAATAGGAAAAATTAAGGTCTTCTTGCGCCATCTTTCTCAAGAAACCCAGTTTTTGACCTAGATGCAAAATATTAAGTTAACTAAAGTTAGTTTCATCTACATATATATAAAGTTAGTGCCATGCTTGATTTAGATACCATCGCGAAAGCGACAATGCAATCTGTACCTTATCCCTGGGCATATTTAGAAAACTTTTTGCCTGAGAGCGAGAGTTTGGAGTTAGCCAACAGCTATCCTAAATCCGGATTTTATCAAGAAAGAGGCTCTTTGTTTCCAGTCCGAATGGTCTACGATGAGATTCAGGAGTGGAATAAACCACTGATAACTTCGCCACCGAAACTAAACGACCTTTGGCAGGAGCTAGTAGAAGACCTACGCTCAACTGCTTATCGAGCCGCTCTTGGGGAACTAACAGGCTTGAACCTGATGGACGATTTAATGTTCATCTACTTGTTCCGTTATGAAAAAGAAAATACCTTCCCTCCCCATACCGATACCACCATTTGCTGCATGGTGCAAATGTTCTATTTCAATCAACAATGGAACCCAAGTTGGGGCGGTTGTTTACGCATATTGAAATCTGACCAAGCCAAGGACGTATATCAGCAAATTTCACCACGACTCAATACCTCAATCATTTTCGTGAATTCAGACCACTCCTGGCACACTGTCACCCCTGTATTGCCAGAAGCTACCCAATCTCGACTGGCTCTCAAGGTTGCCTTTATTAAACAAGAGGAGTATTTGAAACAAATGGGGGGAAAGTAGCAAAGACACTTGTGATAAGCCCTTCGGGCACTGACTTTTCACGGGATGTGGAAAATGAGGGGTGGTTCGCGTAAGATTTACGCCAACCAAGATTTATTATTAACGATATAGCGGTTCCTGCTTGAGTGAAATACAGTATGGGATAATAGAGTATATTAACGCCTAAGTACCTATGGAATGAAACCTTACTCCTGTGATCTGCGCCAAAAAGTGATCAATGTATATAACAATCAAGAAGGCTCTCAAGGACAATTGGCAATAAGATTGGGAGCAATGCGATTTTGTGAAGTCGGGAGAAAAAACGAGCGATCGCTAATCTAATTTCTCAGTACGTAAATGCATTAAATACATATTACATAGCATTAATACTTAAAAATGCCGGAGATTTATGAATAGTGTCCAAAATAGAAATGTCAGAAGGATTAACCCCTTTGGTATGGTCAACTGTTGCTCAATACGGAGCGATCGCTAGTTCATTTGAAGCTGCCTGCACAATTTTAACAGGTTGGGAAATTAATCTTAGTTTTAAAAGAATTGAACGCTTAACGTATAATTTTGGTAAGATTGGTATCAACTTGCGTCAATCTAAAATCTTAAATCGAAAATTAGGGAATTTAGTTGAAGGTAATGTTCTTAAAGACCAGCGAGAAGTCAAAAGCTGTTGATGGTGGGAGAAGTAGAATCCGAATTAATAAAAAGGAGAGAAAAAAATCCCAAACTAAGCAACACGGGTTTATCGGTAGATGGGTTGAGCTAAAGTTGTTCACAATTTATGTTGTTGATGAGCAAAGTAAAATAAATAACTCGGAAATTTCTATTACTAATGATGGCACTTATGACGAATATAAAGCGCTTTTGGAAAAGTGAGATCGGGGTTTAGTTCTTAGAGGATGTCTGAAAAGTTTTAGATAGGTGATTTTAATTACGCAAGTTGCTTCAACATCAAACGAATCATCGTTAGATAAATAAAAGCTTCT
>NZ_JBALFV010000043.1:0-10451 GCF_036916735.1 Nostoc sp. | reverse complement strand
AGTAGAAAAATCAAATCAGCCGCTATAAAGATTTAGTGTATCTAATTTCTGGCTACCCTAATTTTTCTCTCATCACAATAAATTAGCCCTGCTTTTTAAGGGGGGTTGGGGGGATCTTCGAGGAATAAACACGTTAACCGAACCGTATTGGGGCTACGCCTACGCATTTGCTCGATCAGCCATGCCTACGGCTGGCTACGCCTACGCAGATTTTATCGAGAACTTAATTGTGCGTTAAAGTTATCGTAAATTCAATGGTTTAATACCATTTCATAAAAAATATGATCCGAATATAGTGGTCTGTCAAATTCATTTTGACGATTAGAGAGACGCGATAAATCGCCGTCCTACAAGGATTTTGGTATTATGCAAAATCATTTTCATACGTGGAATCAGCAACGCCTTTTTAATTGCTACCTTTAACCAAGTTTGCCACCACTCTCACCAACTTATCTGGCTCGATTGGCTTGGATAGATGAACCTGGAATCCAGCTTGCAGAGCCAGATTGGACTCTTCATCTCTTGCAAAGGCCGTCAGTGCTATAGCTGGAATTTTTTTTCCTCGAGCTGCTTCGCTGATTCGCATTTTGCGAATCAGCGAATAACCATCTTCATCTGGCATTCCGATATCACTGACTAAAACATCTGGCTTGAAGTCTACCAGCGCTTCTAAAGCTTCAGCTACTAAGCTAACCGATATCACCTCTGCTCCAGACTGTTGCAGAATAAAGGAAATTAACTCACGAGTATCGGGACTGTCATCTACAACGAGTATTTGCAAACCTTTCAACGCTGAGAGGTTATCGGCTTTTACTTCACTCTCTTGAATTTGCTGCTCTTGTTGCAATTCTATGGTCGGCAACTGCACTGTAAATGTTGCTCCCCGTTCTTCCCCTTCGCTAGCTGCGTAGACAGTGCCTGAGTGCATTTCTACTATGTAGCGCACAATTGACAGTCCCAGCCCCAAACCACTCTCTGCTCTAGTAGTTGTGCTATCAGCTTGACGAAAGCGCTCAAATATAAAGGGTAGAAAGTCAGCACTAATTCCCTTACCTGTGTCTGACACAGTTATCTGGGCATTTGAGTTTACTTGCTTTAGATGTACTTCAATTCGTCCTCCACTCGGTGTAAATTTGACAGCGTTAGAGAGCAAATTCCAGATTACTTGTTGCAAACGTTCTGCATCACCCATAACCTCACCAGCTGAGGAATCAAGGTTAGACTTAACTTGAATATCCTTAATTTCAGATGTGGGATGTATAGCTTCAATGGCTGCGTTAATTACACGTACCAGGTCAACTTTACGGAGATTTAGGCTAATTTTACCTTGGACAATGCGGGAAACATCCAGGATATCTTCAATTAGTTTCCTCTGAAGTTGAGCATTCCGCTCGATTGTCGCCAGTGCCTTAGAGGTCATTGCCTCGTCTAATTTTCGATTACGGATAATTTGAACCCAACCCAGCATCGAGTTGAGAGGTGTGCGAAGTTCGTGAGAAACGATCGCTAAAAATTCATCTTTAATTCGGTTAGCTTCCTGGGCTTGCCGATAAAGCTGTGCATTTTCAATGGCAAACGCTGCTCTTTGGGCAAGTTCTTCAGCCATTGCCAGGTCTCCAATAGTGTAATGCCGTCCTGGTTGTGCAGACGCAAATATAATTGTCCCCAACTTGCTTTCACGCACCATCAATGGCACAGTCATCTGAGACTTAAGTTCGAGTTGGTGCAGCAGAAAGAGGTGTTCCTGGTTTGACGCAATTCTCTCTAATGAAGACTCAAGAATGGTTGTAGCCAGTTCCGACTTACCACTTCGCAAAACCTTCGCCGGCCCATAATCAGCATCAACAGAAATTGGATAGCGTTGTCGCAATTCTCTAACTATTGCTTCCTTTTGCGGTTCAGATGCAGCTATCACTGGGTTATTGAAAACCGCCAAATTATTTTCAACGACATCTACAATACACCAATCGGCTAGGGTAGGCACTGCCAATTGTACGACGCTAGTTAGGGTAGTGCGATAGTCTAAAGAAGATGCCAGTACACGACTTGCTTCAGCCAAAAAATCAGAACGCTTCTGTGCTTCTTGGGCTGCAATCCGGGCGGCTTGTTCACTAGCAAATAACTGTTCGCGCTCGGACTCTAAACGCTTACGCTTGGTAATGTCGCGCATTAACCAGCGCAGAGCAACTGGCTTACCTTCCTCATTACGGACGGTAACTACTGTCAAAGCAACATCAAAACAAATTTTTTCCCTTGGTTGTAAACACGCTTCCCATTCCCCGCCCTGGTCGAGATGCTGTAACTGAGTTAGGTAGTTAAAAAAATGTTGATGATCTGACCTGGCGATAAAAGTAAGTAGCGGTTTGCCAATCAAAAATCGCTGTAAAAGATTGAACTGTACACTAGCGGCACGGTTAGCTTCCAAGATGATGCCATTCGTATCAGTTACTATGTAACCATCAGGCGCAAAATCAAATAATTCTTGATAGCGCTGACGCTCCTTCTCGACTAATATTCGTGTTGCTTGTAGTTCCTCTGAGGCGATTTTCAGTTCTTCCAAAGTGATTTTAAGTTCTTCAAAAGCTTCAGTTGCTAGCTCTTGTTGCAAGTGCGGCTCATTGATAGTACTTTGCAAGAATCCCGTCACCCGTAAGTTAAATGTTTCTAATTGTTGACTAAAATCATCTACACTCATGTTGCTCACTTTGCTAAAACTAAGAAGCGTACGGCAGAAGAAATATCAAGCAAGTATAAGCCTAACTGTACGCTAAAAGTTGATCTTAAAAATATTGCTCAAAAGATAGAGTTTGTCTTGACAAGGTGAGTTAGACAAAGTGGATTAGACACAATAGTGTAATTATCTCAACCTCTAACTCCTACCTTAAAATAAATAATTCATAAAGAAATCCACCTAGAGGGTTGTACAGCAACAAACATAATAAATAGATTTAAGAAAAGATTTAAGAAAATTTTTATAGCTTAAGGAAAATCTAATGGTTATAGCAACAGTACCAGGACAACAGGTCAAAATCGGCCCAACCCAATTGCTGATCAACAATGAGTGGGTAGATAGCATCAGCGATGTCTACAACAGTCACTGAGCGCAGTCGAAGTGGTGACTGAGCGCAGTCGAAGTGGTGACTGAGCGCAGTCGAAGTGCGGGCTACACCTACGCCTACGCCGATTTGAAATAATCAACCTAACTACAGGCGAGGTAATCTGTAAAGTCTCAGAAGCAGATACCAGGGCAATACCATCATATTGTAGTTCGACCAGAAGAGGACAAGGGGAAATGGGGAGGGTTTTCTCGCTTTAACTTTTTGTCCCCTTGTCTGTTTCTTCAATCCCGAAATCTGAAAAATTCGGTTTTAGGGGGACGATAAATGTGATATTTGATCTGGGGTGGGCATGATAAATAGACTTGCATATAACTCCTAAAAAATTCTGATGATAAATGCGATCGTGACTAAATTTCGCCAAATTATGGCCAGGAGAAAAAGCCCGATTGGCAGATATGACCGTAAAAACAAAACCAGGCATTCCTTAGCACTGTATACCTGCATAGGATTAGTAGGTGGAATTCTGGCATTATTGTTAATGACATCGCCAGGACTGACCCAAAAACCACAACTCCAACAACCGTTATTAGTAGCTACACGAGTTATACCGCCTTTTGTGATCACAGACAAAGGTGAATTATCGGGATTCAGTATCGACCTCTGGCGCAGCATCGCCAACCAAATAGGTATAGAGTATAAATTTATAGAATATTCCTCTGTGCCGGAACTGCTTTCTGCTATTAAAGACAAAAAAGCTAATTTAGGGATTGCAGCTATCTCCATTACAGCCGAACGCCAGCAGGATTTTGATTTCTCATTACCCATTTTGGCTGGGGGACTGCAAATTATGGTACGAAACTCAGAAACCAACAACAGTGCCTTCCTAAATATTTTGCAATTATTTTTCTCTACTAGCCTCTTGCAGGTAATAGGCATTGCCCTAGTGTTAATTGTCGTAGCAGCCCACATTATTTGGTTATTTGAGCGCCATCATCAAAATGGGATGGTTTCTAAATCATACTTTCCTGGCATTTTCAAAGCTTGTTGGTGGGCAGCTGCCACATTAGCAACCCAAGCGGATGAAATGCCCAAAGGAGTACTAGGACGGCTAGTAGGTATTGTCTGGATGTTCATCGGAGTACTTTTCGTTGCCTACTTTACAGCCAGCGCTACTACCTCATTGACAGTACAACAGCTTCAAGGCGATATCAAGACTATAGACGATTTACCCGGCAAAGTAGTGGCCACAACTGCCGGTAGCACAGCCGCCGCATATCTGCGAGAACATAAGATTTCAGTTTTAGAAGTTACCAAAATTGAGCAAGCTTACAATGCTCTGCAAACAAAAAAAGCTGATGCTGTGGTGTTTGATGCGCCTGTACTTTTGTTCTATGCTGCCAACGAAGGCAAAGGGAAGGTAGAGATTGTTGGCAGTATATTGCGTGAAGAAAGCTACGGCATCATTCTGCCTAACAACAGTCCCTACCGCAAACCAATTAACCAGGCTTTGCTGAGTCTCAAAGAAAATGGTACTTATCAATCGCTATATGATAAGTGGTTCAATGCTGAAAAATCTTGAAGAAGGGAGAGGGACACTTCAACTGCGCCCAACTCTACCAGAGGCTGCGCCCTAAGCGTAGCTATGCCGCAGGCTTTACGGCTACCAAGAGGACAAGCGAGAGTGCATCGCTAGGAAATAGGGAACTCAAGGCCCCCTCTAGAAATTAGGGGCAATGGGGACTGGGGAATAACGGAGAATAACAAATGACCAATGACCAATGACCAACGACCAATGACCAATGACCAACGACCAATGACTAATACTCTTCTTGAGCAAGTTGAGCTTTTGCCTGTTGCCAAAGAGTTTCTAACTCATCCAAACTGTAATCAGAAAGGGGGCGATCAACAACCCCCTCCATTTTTTCTAATCGCTGGACAAATCGTTGATTTGTGCCTTGCAAAGCCGCGCTGGGGTCAAGATTATGCCAACGGGCTAGCTGAATCACTGCAAATAGTAAATCGCCTAATTCTGCTTGTTGCCGTTCTGGTGTTTCTTCAGCTAAAGCCTGTTGAAACTCTCCTAATTCTTCATGAAACTTATCCCAAACGCCTTGAATATTTTCCCATTCAAACCCGATTGCCGCAGCCTTTTGGGAAATCTTCATCGCCGCCGTCAGTGGGGGAAGGGTGCGCCCATAACGAGCAAGTTTAGCACTAAGTTTTTGCGCCTCTGGAGATGCTTCGCCTTTTTCCGCAGCTTTGATTTGTTCCCAATTTTGCCGCACCTCATCCACACTTGTCACCGACACATCACCAAACACATGGGGATGACGGCGAATCAACTTTTGGGAAATTCCCTGAGTTATTTCTTTCAAAGAAAATTGCCCAGATTCGCTAGCGATTTGGGCTTGCAATACCACCTGTAATAATAAATCGCCTAACTCCTCTGCGATCGCACCTTTATCCCCACTCTTAATTGCATCCACCACCTCATAAGCTTCTTCAATCACATAGGGTGTGAGGGTTTCAGGAGTTTGAGCTAAATCCCAAGGACAACCACCATCAGGCGATCGCAACTTCGCCACCACCTCAATCAATTCCTGCAACGCCGCCAAAGTATCAACTTTGTCACTTGTCATTTGTTATTTGTCCTTTGTCGTTTTTCCGTTGCTCTTTCTGCTAACTGTAGCTCGACGATTACCGCGACTTGCAACTTTCCGCTTTTTAATTTTGCCATTAGGAAGCAACCCACGAACGCCTTGTTTTTGAAAGCGCTTGTATGCCGAACCGCCCCAATCGGACAGAGAATGACTCATCGCACCGAGTTCTAACCCCAAAAACAAGGCGATATATTCAGTATCGTATTGCACGAGCGATCGCCCCACAGTTTCACTTAAATCCTGCCAATTAAAACTCAGATTCCATAACCTTTGGGCAACTGCCAAAACGAAAATTGCCAAAATAGCTAGCAAACATCCCAGATAAAGTATCCGCAAAATCGTGCCAATAATCGGCCCGTGGGATAAAAAAGAACGATGCCGGAGACTTTTTTGATAAGGTAGCCAAATCCAGCGCAACAAACCCCAACGTTGAAATTGTACAGAGTAAATATCCAAATCGGGGCCAAACATCAGCCCGCCAAAGAGAAACCCACCTGCAACTAACAAAGTCGCATTGCTACTGCGAGTTTGCCAGAAAGTAACGCCCGCCACAAACGGCAGAGCATACATAGTAATGCGATCGTGTGTCCTACCAGAGGGCATCCTAAATCCTGTTAGCGATAGCAGGGCGTTGAGCCAGTGCTGAGTTAACTAAATCACCGAACTTTTGAGCGGCAAAAACCGCCGCATAGAGTTCTCACTGAGTCAGTATAAGAGAAAAAAAGATTTTCTTAAAACTACTAGCGCAATGCGAAATGTTTTGCTATCTTAGTAAAGGATTGAATAAAAGGGCGGTTAGCTCAGTTGGTAGAGCGCCTGCCTTACAAGCAGGATGTCATCAGTTCGAGTCTGGTACTGCCCATTAAGTAAATTAAGGCTAGAGACAGCTTAAATGCAGTTTCTAGCTTTTTTAAATGGATTTACAATCTCTATTTGACCAGTTACTACTAACCCATATTGCATATCTTCAGAATAGAGAATACTTGCTCTTGCAAATAGGGCGCAAGAAATAATTAAACTATCCCAAAAAGAAACATTATATCGATTGCGGATGTCTGATGCAGATTCAAAAATAGTCAGATTGAATTCTACCACAGTGCAGCGACAATAAAGCGATTAAATCACAGCTTTAATTTGCTTTTCGTTAAAGGCTGCTTACTTCAGCAAATTAGCAGCAACCTGATTCACAACCTGCATACTAATGATAATTCCTTCAGCTTGCGTAATTGCTATTGCAATATCACGCTTTCTCGTTCTTTCTGCAACCTCCATCTTTTTATCATCAAATAAACGATAAAGCCAAACATTTGTATCAATAAAAGATGCACCAACACTCATAATTATCGGTTATAAATTTCCTCACGGCTGAGTACACCATCTACTTGAACAGGATTCTCTGTTAATTCATCAATCATGTCTGCTGGTTTAGATGATTTTTTCGTCACCAAAATGATTACTTTAATATCATCTCCTTCACTGAGTTCTTATTTGTACTCATCGGGAATCTGAATTAAATCATTTTGAATCTTTGCTTGAAATTAAACTGCTCTTAGCATCTTTAATTTCTCTTATATACGGTGTGGAAAATACATCATCTTTGAGACATCGACCCAAAGTAAAACTGCTCAAGCAATTAATCACTAGTTAATACTGAGGCAAGAAGCTCAGGACAAGACAGATGTGGGCAATGTCCAGCAGGTAGCTCAATGGCATCGACTCCTAAGCGCTTGTGTGCAGCGTAGCGTGACCATGTAGGAGATATTATTCGGTCATTGCTACAAACAATATATTTATGTTCAACATTTGGCAAAGCTTTTAGAGGATTCGTTTCAAATATATATGCCATAGATTGTTGCGAACGACTTTTCGAGATTGCCCACTCTGCTACATCCGGTTGACAATCATGAAAGAAAAACTCTTTTAATACTGCTTCGTCGGAATAATCTTTGCCTACGGAAGCTGGTTCATACATATCAGGCTCATCGTAGAACTGTTCGAGTTTACTTGGGTCTTTTGGCTGGTAATTGAATGATTTGAGTGTATCAGAATCAAGACGATGAGAAAATTGATCGAGTGTACTAATTCCGGGATAGGGAAGTAGCGCAGCCACAAACACAAGTTGACGCACTTTTACCGCTTCTGCAACCAGGGGAATTATAGTACCAGCCATTGAGTGACCGACTAGGACAATATCATCATCAGTTTTTGGCAGCGCTTGAATTACAACATCTGCAAGTTGGGATAAAGTAGCAGATGCATTTTCAATTGGCAAATCCATTGCTACGGTTTTGTGTCCCTGTGTTTCTAAGTAGGGAATTAGCAAATCCCAACACCAAGTGGCTTGGAAAGCACCGTGAACTAGACAAAAAAGACTCATATTAATTGAACAACAGTTAAAACAGGCCCAAAAGGTTGCAATAAAATACCCAAAATTTTATTAACTTCTTTAATATAGTACTCAGTCGAATCTATATAAACAGTTGTCCCTTCCAAAAATAAAAACTTCCAGTTAGTTCCACTAGTAACTGAGCCGTAAATCCGCCCAACTTCATTACCTTGATTTTGATTGAACAGTTGCGCCGCAATCATTGCCGCTACACATTGACCAAGACCGCCAATAATATCTTCTTTTTTTGCTTCAAAAATAAACATTACTGGAGCAGAAATAAATAACTGTTCTTGAGAATTGCTGATAATGTAATCGCAAAAACCTTGCAAGCCTTGAGTCACATCAACATTAAATTCATTTCCAGAGAACAGTGATATTTGATTATTTAATAATCGTCTGACCTCTGCCAGAATTGGTGCAATTAAAAACTCTGACCTAGCTTTTTCGGTTGAAATTGCAGTTGCTAAAGGAATGTAATCTATTAAAATCGTTCTCAGGGTTTCTGATGGTGTAACAGGTTTTGTATGAGCAAATAAATTACGAGTTTCATCAAGGGTTAAGTCAAAACTCTTTTTCACTTTAGCGAGACTAAAATCGCTGTATGCCATTTACTTGTGTCCTGCCAAGATTTGTTCAGCACTCAAATCCAAGTGTGGAAAAGTCGAAGAGATGATGTGTTCTTGTCCTCGGAATGCAACAGCATCATAGAACCCTTCTACTAAGGTGCATATTGTTACCACCTCTTGAATCGGGTCAACAATCCAGTATTCAGGAATTCCGAGAACAGCATACTCAGAACGTTTACTGCGGTAGTCTGTGGTTTGTGTATATTCGCTGACCACTTCTACTACTAGTATGGGAGGAGTTTCGTTGAGTTCAATCACAGCTTCTCGATTGGAAAGTGCTTCCCATTGCTGTGTTGGTAATACTATCACATCTGGAATTCGTGAAGTGTCCCAACGTCCAGAGCGTGGCGATCGCACTCCTACAGAAAACTTTTGTGCTGTCCAGTTCTTATTCATTTTGGCACTTTCGTAATCATTGCTTCGTTCTAAAAACTTGGAGATACCGCCGTGCTTGCCAGTGCCAACACTCATGGGGATTAATTCTCCATCTACCAATTCATATTGGGTATCCGTGCGATCGCTATATTTAAGATACTCTGCAAAAGTCAGTTTTTTGGTGGTTACAGTCATAGCGAATTGATGACTCAATACAATTATTCTATGCAATAAGGAAGATGAGGAAGATAGTGAAGAAATAATCAATACCTCATACTTCGGCTCCCTTCGGCTTCGCTCAGGGCAAGACGTTCAGTACAAGTGCCCAATTCCCTAATTCTGTAGCTTTTTAATCTCTGCATCTGTAAACGGATTCTTCCCCGCGCGTAAATCTTTCACCCAGCGCTGCCGTTGTGATTTACTATCTTTATCTTCAGTCTGGGCGATGTATGCCTCAAAGTCAGTAATCGCGCCTTGGGTATTGCCAGTCAGCGCCCTCGCCAGCCCCCGTCTATCACGATTATTGCGATCGTCAGGTGCAAGGGCAACGGCTTTGTCACAGGCAAATAACACATCCTTGGCATATCCTCGCAGACTCCCGTCCCAGCATAGTGCATTCCAAGAATCGGCAGAAATTTCCACGTTAGGATCTAACTTTTGGGCATCTGCGTAATCTGCTAGCGCTTCCTTGACATTACCCCCTTTCGTAATTCTCTCTGCTTCTGCAATCAAACGTTCCGCGTTTCCTTTGTTAGCAAACTCTTGTGCTTTTACCTTGGGGTTAAATTTTAAACTGGGATTCCATTTGAAGGCTGTGTCAAAGATCGCAACTGCATTATCAATATTGCCCTCTCTAGCTTCCTTTTCACCTTCTTGAACTAAAAACGGTGCTGCTGCTATTAAGTTCGATTTATTTTGGCAGACCTGTAATGTTTCTAAGTCTTTAGGATTGGTGACAAGATAATCATTCAGCCATTGACAACCGCGAGACAACAGTTCATCAAGATTGTCAGCCCGCCACACCTGCGCGGTGTTGTCCCAAGAGGCGGTGAGAATGCGTTTGCCATCCGGGCTAAAACTGGCGCTGTAGACTGGGCCGGTATGCCCTTTGAGTTCGGCGATTTGCTTACCTGAAATGTCCCACACCCGCGCGGTGTTGTCTAAACTGGCGGTGAGAATGCGTTTGCCATCCGGGCTAAAACTGGCGCTGGTGACAGCTTGGGTATGCCCTTTGAGTTCTGCGATTAGCTTACCTGAAATGTCCCACACCCGCGCGGTGTTGTCTAAACTGGCGGTGAGAATGCGTTTGCCATCCGGGCTAAAACTGGCGCTGGTGACAGCT